>DATMKZ010000049.1:0-78461 GCA_035570795.1 Rhizomicrobium sp. | reverse complement strand
TGTTCAGCCGCATCGCCGCTTTCATGCGCGGCAGCGATTCGAACGCGCAGATCCGCGAAACGATCGAGGAAGCGATCGAGGAGAGCGACCGCGGCGGCGCCGACCTGTCCGCGCCGGAGCGGACGATGCTGTCCAACCTGCTCAAGTTCGGCGAGCTTCGGGTCAGCGACGTGATGATCCCGCGCGCCGACATCGTGGCGGTCGACGAGGACATGACGCTGCCGGACTTCTTCGCGCTGATCCGCGACGTGCAGCATTCGCGCCTGCCGATCTATCGCGAGACGCTCGACGACCCCACGGGCCTGGTGCACATCAAGGACGTGCTGACGCACATCGAGAGCGCGCCGGACGGCAGCTTCCGCTGGAAGGAGGGCCCGGTCTCGCAGTTCAAGCGGGTACTGCTGTTCGTGCCGCCGTCGATGCCGGTGGTCGACCTGCTGCTCAAGATGCAGACGGCGCACACCCATCTGGCGCTGGTGATCGACGAATATGGCGGCACCGACGGGCTGGTCTCCATCGAGGACGTGATCGAGGAGATCGTCGGCGACATCGCCGACGAGCACGACGAGGACGTGGCGCAGGTCAAGAAATCGGACGACGGCGCCTACACCGCAGACGCGCGCCTCGACCTGGAGGACTTCCTGAGCCAGACCGGCATCGCACTGGCGCCGGACGAATCGGATTCGGTCGATACGCTGGGCGGGCTCGTGGTCTCGCTGCTGGGCCGCGTGCCGCAGCGGGGCGAGATCGTCACGCATCCGTCCGGCTATGAGTTCGAGGTGCTGGAGGCCGACGCGCGGCGCGTGAAGCGGCTGCGCATCCGGCAATTGCTCCAGCCGCCCGGGAGCGGCGCCGCGGACGAGAAGCCGGCGTGATCGCTGTCCCGGCGCGCATCGGCGATGCGTTGCGGGGCCTTAAGGGCTGGCGCGCGCTGCTGACGGCAATGCTGGCCGGCGCGATCTGCGCCCTCGGTTTCGCGCCGTTCGATTTGTTTCCCGCGCTGCTGCTCGGTCTCGCGGTGCTGGTGCCGCTGCTGGACGGCGCCGCGGGACGCGCGCACGCCGTGCGCGGTGCGGCGATCGCCGGATGGGGTTTCGGCTTCGGCCAGTTCGCCGCCGGCATGCATTGGATATTCTATCCGTTCCTGGTCGATCCGGTGGAGCATGCGTGGCAGATCCCAATCGTGCTGATCGTCTTCCCCGGTGGCCTCGCACTGTTCATGGCCGGCGCGTGCGCGGCGGCGGCGATGTTCTGGCGTCCGGGTGCGTCGCGCATTCTGATGCTCACCGTGTGCTATGGCGCGGCGGAGTGGTTGCGCGGACATGCGCTCACGGGGCTGCCGTGGAATCTTCCGGCCTATGGCTGGGGCGCGTCGCTCGCGGTGCTGCAGAGCGCGGCATTGTTCGGTGCCTATGGCCTGTCGCTGCTGACGGTGCTGTGCGGCTTTTGTCTGGCAGAGATTTTCAGTCGCCCCGCGCGTTGGCTGCTACCGGTGACAGCGATCGCCCTGTTCGGCGCGATCTGGCTCGGTGGAGCAATCCGGCTTGCCGAATCACCAACGGTTTTCGCCGGCAATGTCCACCTGCGGTTGGTGCAGCCCAACATTCCGCAGGACCAGAAGTATGTCCGCGACCTCGTGCCACGCAACTGGAGCACGTTGGTTGAGTTGAGTGTGCAACCTGCCGCAACTCAACCCACGGTGATTATTTGGCCGGAGGCTGCGCCGCCGGTTCTGCTGCAGCGGGCGCCCGATGCGCTGGACCAGATCGCGATCCTCACCAATCGCGACAAGGTGCTGATCACCGGCAACCAGCGCCTCGCGATCGATCCGTCGGGCAAGCGCCGCTTCTTCAACAGCCTCTATGTCTTCGGCCATGGCGGCGAGCTGCGCGCAACTTACGACAAATTTCATCTTGTCCCGTTCGGAGAATACCTGCCGCTGGAATCGCTGCTGGAATCGCTGGGAATCTCCAAACTGGTTGGATTTCCAGGCAGTTTCTCGGCCGGCGATGGTCCGCATACGGTGCAAGTTCCGGGCGCGCCGGATGCCGGTCCGCTGATCTGTTACGAGATATTGTTTCCCGGCGCGGTGACGGCCGAGCACAGGCCCGGCTGGCTGGTGAACGTCACGGACGATTCGTGGTTCGGCCCCTGGGCGGGACCGCGCCAACATCTGCTGACCGCCCGCGTACGCGCCATCGAGGAAGGCCTGCCGGTGGCGCGGGCTGCCAACACCGGCATCTCGGCGGTCATCGACCCCAATGGGCGCGTCGTGGCGATGCTCGGACTCGGCCGGGCCGGCGTGGTCGATTCGGCCCTGCCACTTGCTTTGGCACCGACACCCTATGCACAATTCGGGGACGTCATTTTCGCTGTGATGCTGTTCGCGGCTGCGGCATTGTCTTGGTTGATCGCACGCCGCTAAAGTCTCGTATTCAATGCCCAAACTGCCGGTCATTTTCCTCCAACGTCGTGTCCCGCCCATGGTCGAAGTCAAACGGAGCGTTGTGTAACACCGTGCCCAAAAAGCAAGCCAACCCGATCGATGCGCAGGTGGGCAATCGCGTCCGCCTCCGACGCATGCTGATCGGCATGAGTCAGGAGCGGCTCGGCGAGTTGCTCGGCCTGACGTTTCAGCAGGTCCAGAAGTACGAGAAGGGTGTCAACCGTATCGGCGCCGGCCGGCTGTTCGAGGTCGCGCGCATTCTCGGCGTCCCGATCGATTACTTCTATGAAGGCGTCGCGCCGCAACCCGGCGGCGGCTTTGCGGAGAACGAGGCCTCGCCGCCCGTCATGGAGTTCGTCTCCAGCGGCGAAGGGCTTCAGCTCAGCCTCGCCTTCATGAAGATCAAGGACGCGAAGCTGCGCAAGCGCGTGCTCGACCTCGTCAAGCAGATGGCCGACGACGCGCACGACTAGAGCATGATCGCTTCGCATTGATTCGGATCATGCTCTAGATTCTTCGTTTGGCGCGCAATTTACGGGTGAAGCTGAAGTACGCTTCACGCTATTGCGCTCTGGCCTTCCGCTTGCGGGAAGCTTTCTCCGCCAGCCCCGATTGTCCTTCGCGCGCCTTCAGCGTGCGATAGACGTCGGCCGGCGCGATGCCGCACGCCGCCCACACGACGAGCAGGTGATAGAGCACGTCGGCGGATTCCGCGGCGAGGGCCTTTTTGTCTTTGGCGACGGCGGCGAGTACGACCTCGACCGCCTCCTCGCCGAACTTCTTGGCGCACTTCGCGGGGCCTTCGTGCAGGAGGAGCGCCGTGTATGACGCCGCGGGATCGCCGCCCTTGCGCGCGGCGATTGTGGCGAACAGCCTGTCGATTGCGTGTTGCTCTGCCATCTTCTGTGTCCCTGCGCGGCGGCGCATCTCTATCACGCCTGCGCCGATCGGGGCAGCGGCGGGAGCGCGAGGCTCGCGCACATCCAGCGCAGCGCGGGAAACAGCAGACGCTTCTGCAGGCCGCGCAGGCGGGGCAGTGCCGCGACTTCGGGCTCGCCGGCGCGCGCGGCGAAGAACCCGGCGACGATGGTTGCCGCGGCCCCGATGTCGTCGTCCGCGAACGTCACGCCGGCGGCCGCCTCGTAGCGGCGCAGGCCTTCGGCGCAGGCGGGACCGCCCTCCGCCTCAAGGCTCGCCAGGAAGAAGGCGACGTCGAGCAGTTGCGGCCCATAGGAGAGCACGGGCCAGTCGACCAGCAGCAGGCGCCCATCCGCGGCGAAGATCATGTTGTCGGAGCGGATGTCCATGTGGACCCAGCCCTGCGGCCCGCCGAGCGCTGCGCCATCGTGCGTGCGCGCGATCAACCGATCCAGGTGCGGGTCGAGCCACTGCGCGGCGGCGCCCGCGTCCTCGAACAGCGCGATGAAACGGCCGCGCACCGCCGGATCGCGCAGCGAGTGCCAGTTCTGGGTTTTCGCGAGCAGGTCCGACGCGCTCCGGTCGCCCAGCGTCGCGCGCGCGCCAACCGGCGTCGCGGCATGAAATTCGGCGATGCGCGCGAAGACCTGGTCGACGGCGTGCGCCGTCCAGGGCGGCACGCCTGCGCCGCGCGGCACGAACTCCAGCACGGCGAGGTGCCAGCCGCCAGCCTCGACCATGCCGCGATAGCCCGCGCCGAAGCGCGCCAATTCGGCGAACCGCACGAGGTTCGCGCACTCCTGAAGGACCGCGGCATGGCCTTCCTTGGTGTTGCCCGGATGCGTGCCCTTGCAGAAGTGGCGTGCGCCCGAGACGGTGGTCAGCACGAAGGATGCGGTCGGGCCGTAGCCGCCCCAGGCGATCTCGCCGCCCGCGATGGGTTCGCCGATCAGCGCCGCGATGCGCTCGCGCAGGCCCGCGGGGACGTCGGCCCAGGCGGGCTTGGGCTCGCGCCCTTCAGTTGGCACGGTCTTCCAGCAGGCGGCGCGCGATCACGTTCGCCTGGATCTCGGCGGCGCCTTCGAAGATGTTGAGGATGCGCGCGTCGCACAAGACGCGGCTGATCGGGTATTCGAGCGCGAAGCCGTTGCCGTCGTGGATCTGCAGCGCGTTGTCGGCGCAAGCCCAGGCGACGCGGGCACCCAGCAGCTTGGCCATGCCCGCTTCCAGGTCGCAGCGGCGGCCCTCGTCCTTCTCGCGCGCCGCGTAGTAGGAGAGCTGGCGGGTGATCGTGATCTCGACCGCCATCATCGCGAGCTTGTCGCGCACGCGCGGGAATTCGATCAGCGGCCGGCCGAACTGCGTCCGCTCGACCGCGTAGCGCACGCCCAGGTCCATCGCGCAGAGCGCGACGCCGACCGCGCGCGCCGCGGTCTGGATGCGCGCCGATTCGAACGTCTGCATCAGCTGCTTGAAGCCCTGCCCTTCCTCGCGTCCGAGCAGGTTGGCGGCCGGCACCTCGAAGCCGTCGAAGCCGATCTCGTACTCCTTCATGCCGCGATAGCCGAGAACGCCGATCTCGCCGCCGCTCATGCCGGCGGCGGGGAATATCTCCTTCTCCGTGCCGCGCGGCTTTTCCGCCAGGAACATCGAGAGGCCGCGATAGCCGGGCGCTGCATTGGTGCGCACCAGCAGCGTCATCATGTCGGCGCGCGCCGCATGGGTGATCCAGGTCTTGTTGCCGGTGATCTTGTAGACGTCGCCGTCCTTGACACCGCGGGTCTTGAGCGCCGCGACGTCGGAGCCGCCGGCCGGTTCGGTGAACACGGCGGTGGGGAGCCTGGCGCCGCTCGCGATGAGCGGGAGCCAATGCTCGCGCTGGTCTTTGGTGCCGCCGGTCAGGATCAGCTCGGCCGCGATCTCCGACCGCGTGGCGAGCGAGCCGACGCCGATATAGCCGCGCGACAGCTCTTCCGACACCACGCACATCGCGGTCTTGGAGAGACCCGCGCCGCCGAATTCCTCCGGGATGGTGAGGCCGAACACGCCGAGGTCGGACAACTCCTGCACCACCGCGATCGGGATCAGCTCGTCCTTCAGGTGCCACTGGTGCGCGAAGGGCGCGACCTTCTCCTGTGCGAAGCGGAAAAACTGCTCGCGGATCAGGCCCATCGTGTCGTCGAGGCCGGGCTCGCCGATGAACATCGCGCCCTGGTGCTTGGCCATGTATTGCGCGATGGCGGCGCGCACTTCCGGGCGCTGGCCCGTCTGCACCAGTTCGGCGATCGTCGGCGTCCAGAAGGCGCCCACCATCTCATCGTCGACATCCAGGTTATAGGGCCGCGCGATCTCGCTCTGGCTCATCGCGATGCCGCCGGCCATCTGCGGCAGGTACTCCGCGAAGGCGGCCAGCAGCAGAAGCTGCTCGATCTCGCCGAACTTCTTCTCATGCTCGAGGTGGCGGCCCCACCGCGCCATCTGGCGCAGTGCCTCGACATAGGTCGCGTACCAGGCGAGGCCGTGCGTCGCACGCTGCTCGCGGTCGAGCGCCTTGGCGTCGATCTTGCCGTCGACGGTGACCATCTGTGCCACCGAATCCTTGGCGGCCGCGAGAAAGCCTTCGGCCGACAGCATGGCCTCTTCGCATTTGGCGAGCAGGTGGGGAACGGTGATGGAGAGCATGGACGCGCACTTCGCAAATTTCGATCCAGGACCTTAGCCGACGCGGTCCGGCGGCGCACCCGGACGGCCCCCCTTGCGGCATCGCGTCCCGCACGATTCAATCGCCTGATCGTGTTTTGGGGATGCCTCGATGAAGCTCGCATACCTGCTGGCTGCCGCCGTTCTGCTCGCCACGCCTGCGATGGCCGCGAAACAGGCGCCCGATCCGGGCGCCCACCTGATGCACGATTATGCGCTGAGCCTGCCCAAGGCGAAGGCCTATGACACGGCCTATCTGGCGCTGACCACGGCGGCCAAGACGGACAAAAGCCTGCAGGCGGAGATCGAGGCCGCGTCGCGCGAGCACGATCCGACCATCGCGGACACCATCGCCAAGATGGACCACCACCCGCGCGTCTACGCGTTCTTCCAGAAGCAGGGCCTGAGCAAGATGGAGGCGGCGCTGCTGCCGCTGATCCTGATGGATGCGTGCAGCGGCGTGCAGTATCCGCAGGTCCTGCAGACCATGGGCGACATGGTCAGCCAGCCCCAGATCGACTTCTGCAAGGCCAACATGGCGGTGCTGAAAGGCCTGCACTTCTTCAGCGGAAAATGACGGCGCGCAGGCCGTCGGACGTACGCCGACCGGGCCGGTTCGCACGTTGCGGTTCAGAGATAGGTTCAGAGATTTTCTTAGGCCGCCGCGCCGGGCTGGACTAGCGTTGCACCGTCATAGGGGTCTCACGCCATGCTCAATGTCTTGATCGCGCTACACATCCTGGTGGTCGCGTTTTCCTTCGCCTTCACGGCCGGGATCGGCATCCTGTCGGCGCGGATCGCGCGCTCGGGCGATGCGCGGCTCATCCACGGCGTGTTTGCCGCCGCACGTCCGCTGCAATGGGCCGGGGCCGCCGGCTGGTTCGTCGCAGCCGCGCTCGGTGCGATCATCGCGGCGGAAGCGGGAATTCCGTTCGGCGCCCCCTGGATGCTCTACTCCTATGCCGCCTTCGTGGTGCTGATCGTGGCGGGCATCATCCTGCACGCACCTTGGCAGGCGAAGGTTCTCGCCGCCTCGGCGGCTTCACCCGACGGCACGATCACGCCCGCGCTCGGCGCGGTGCTCAAATCGCCGGTCGGCCCGATTGCGTCGGCACTGAGCGCGCTGTCGTTCATCGCGCTGATTTATCTGATGACGGCGCAGCCCGCCTAGCCGCCGCACCGGCCGCCGATGGGATTCGCAGGTCGCGGTTCAGAGATAGTCTTTGGCCGAGCCGCCCGGCCGGTCCTATCCTGCCGCGGGAGGCGCGCATGGTCCGTAAGCAGATTCTCGTCGCGGCCGGCATGGCGGCGGCCGTTCTGGTGCTGCTGCTTCTCTATCGCTCGGGCATTGCACTGCGCTTTGCGCTGCCTGCGGGCGACGACGCGGCGGCGCGGCTCGCCTTTGCGGCGCAATGGCTGCTTGTGCCGGCGCTGTGCCTGCTCACCGGCATCGGCGCGACGGCGAACCGCCGCTTCTTCGCGGCCGACGCCATCGATGGCTCGCCCACCCCGCAATCGCCCGGCCTTCTGATCAATCTGCGCTACAACCAGAACACGCTGGAGCAGACCGTGCTGGCCGCCGTTGCATGGAGCGGCCTGGCGCTGACGCTGGCGCACGAACGGCTGGGGCTCATCCCGCTGATGGCGATCTTATTTGCCACCGGCCGCGCGACCTTCTGGATCGGCTATCGCATCGCGCCCTGGGGGCGCGCGTTCGGCCTCGGCCTGACCTTTTATCCGACGGCCGCCGCGCTCCTCTGGCTGGCGCTGAGCCGCCTCTAGCTGTCTTTCTGCGCGTCGAGCACATCCTCGAAGGTACGCAGGCCGGTGCGCTGGGCGTTCACCAGCACCGCCATGTTGCCGGGCAGATGCTCGTTCTTCCACATCTTGGTGTGGGCGCGCGGGATGTCGGCCCACGAGAACACCTCCGACATGCACGGGTCGATCCGGCGCTCGACCACCAGGCGGTTGGCCTGGCTTGCCTGCATCAGGTTGGCGAAGTGGCTGCCCTGGATGCGCTTCTGGCGCATCCACACATAGCGCGCGTCGAACGTGATGTTGTAGCCGGTGGTGCCGGCGCAGAAGACCACCATGCCGCCGCGCTTCACCACCAGGCACGACACCGGGAAGGTCGATTCGCCCGGATGCTCGAACACCATGTCGACGTCGTTGCCCTTGCCGGTGATGTCCCAGATCGCCTTGCCGAACTTGCGGGCTTCTTTCGTCCAGGCGTCGTATTCCGGCGTGCCGACTTGCGGCATGGCGCCCCAGCAGTTGAAGTCCTTGCGGTTGATCACGCCCTTGGCGCCGAGCGACAAGACGAATTCGCGCTTGCTCTCGTCGCTGATGACGCCGATGGCGTTGGCGCCCGACACGGCGCAAAGCTGCACCGCGAAGGAGCCGAGGCCGCCCGAGGCGCCCCACACCAGCACATTGTGGCCGGGGCGCAGGATGTGCGGCCGGTGGCCGAAGAACATGCGATAGGTGGTGGCGAGCGTCAGCGTGTAGCAAGCCGACTCCTCCCACGTCAGGTGCCGCGGGCGTTCCATGAGCTGGCGGTCCTGCACCCGCGCGAACTGCGCGAAGGAGCCGTCCGGCGTCTCATAGCCCCAGATGCGCTGGCTGGGCGAGAACATCGGGTCGCCGCCATTGCACTCCTCGTCGTCGCCGTCGTCCTGGTTGCAGTGCACGACGACCTCGTCGCCGACCTTCCAGCGCGTCACCTTCGAACCGACGGCCCAGACGATGCCCGAGGCGTCGGAGCCGGCGACGTGATAGGGGTTTTTGTGGCCGTCGATCGGAGAGATCGGCGTACCAAGACCTGCCCAGACGCCGTTGTAGTTCACCCCCGCCGCCATCACGAGGATCAGCACGTCGTGGCTGTCGAGCGTCCAGGTCGGCACGACCTCGAGCTGGAAGGATTTTTCCGGCTCGCCATGGCGTTCCTTGCGGATCGCCCAGGCATGCATCTTCGCCGGCACATGGCCGAGCGGCGGGATTTCGCCGATATCGTAGAGGTCCTTGTAGACCTCGAGCTGAGGCTTCGCCTCCGCGGTCTGCTGCGCCATGTGTGGTCCCTTTTCCCCTGCGGCAGCCTTGCTGCAGCTGCTCAATTGGCGCGAAGTAGGCCCTCACCCGTGCTGCATTGCAACAGGAAATCGACGCTTTTGCTGTGCAAACATGACACTTCGCGCAATTAAGTTACTTAACGAAGCTGGACCGCTTTCGTTGCCCGAACGGTCTTTTGTCCGGTTTGCCGGCCGCTTTGCCCGCGATTTCCTTCAATTTCACGGCTTGCAGGACGGAGAGTGAGCTGTCCGGCCCGCCTTTTTCAAAGTCGCGAAAGGCCCGTCCGTATTTCTCGACGCGGCCCTCGACCGAGCCCAGGAATTCGCCCTCCCAGTCGGAAAGTTTGACGCCGCTGGCCTCGACCGCGGCCCGCGCTTTCTTGAGCGCGCGCAAGGCCGCGCGCTTGGCCCGCGCATTCCTCGCCTCGCGTGACGGCAGTTTCGACTTCAAGACCCGCCCTTGATCCCACGGCCCGTCCAGTCTGGACTAAACAAAAGGCCGGAGGGAACTGCCATGGAAATCAACGGCGTCGCCCATACCTTCATCACCGCCGGAGATTTCGCGGCCAGCCGTGCCTTCTACGCGCAGCTTCTGCCGTTTCTCGGCCTGACGGTCGTCGCCGATACCGCCAACACGTTCTATTGCGTCGGCGGCCGCACCGGCTTCGGCATTCACGCGCCGACGGCCGAGTTCGCCGGCCAGCGCTTCCGGCAGGGCGCGGTGGGCCTGCATCATCACTGCTGGCGCGTCCGCTCGACCGCGGAGGTCGACGAGGCGCATGCCTTCCTGACCAAAATCGGTGCGCGCGTCGTGCACGCGCCGCAGCAGGACAATTTCGCACCGGGCTACTACTCGGTGCTGTTCGAGGATCCCGACGGCACCAGGCTCGAGATCAATCACGTCCCTGGTCGCGGTCTGCTCGAGCCCGGCACGCGAATCGGCGGCGGCTATGGCGACGGCTCGCAGAATCGTTAGCGGAAGCCGGCCTGCAGCAAGCCGTCCCTCTCCAACGCGTCGACCGGCGCGGGATCGTGCCCGGTCACCATGTGCAAATTCGGCTCGGCCTTTTTCAGGGCGTTGAGCGCCGCCAGCTCCGCCAGCACCGCGCCGCGATCCTCGCGCAGCATGAACGCCGTCACGAGCCTTGCCCGCTCGCGCACCAGATCGATGTTGCGCATGTGCCAGGCGACGTCGCCGGTGAACAGGAATTCGGCGCCCGCCGCCGTCTTCACATAGACCATCTGGCTGCCCGGCGTGTGGCCCGCGGCGCGGATCAGCACCACGCCCGGCGCGATCGCGAGATATTTGTCATAGACGATCGGCTGGTAGCCGGCGAACGCGGCTCTGTCATAGCCGGGGACATAGCGGCCCAGATTGGCCACCTGCTCGGCGTTCAACCGCGTCGCATGCAGCAAGGTCTTCAAGTTCGGCTGCGCCAGCAGGCCGCCGACGTGGTCGTCGTGCTCATGCGTGACGACGATCAGCGACGCCGCGCTCAGAGTCTTGCTCATGCGCGCGAAGGCGGCGGCGTCGAACGTCATGCCGCCCTGTTTTGCCGACCCTTCGGGCATTCCGGTGTCGACCACGGTGAGGCTGGCCGGGAAGACCAGCTCGTAGGAGAACATCGTCATCGGCGTCGGCGACCAGCCGTCGCCGGCCACCACGGCGATCGCCGGAAACGCGCTGCTTTCGATGCGCTCGACCCGGATCTCGCGCACCTTGTCGCCCGGCATCGACTCGGCGAGTCGGCGCACCTGCGCCATGTCGATCGTGTAGCTCGAGGCCGGCGCGCCGCTCTCGAGGAACAGCCAGTAATAGGCGCCGCCGCCGAGCACGGCGAGGATCGCCAGCGCGATCAGGAAGCGCCTGAGCCATTTGTTCATCGAAGACCCTTATTTCTCGGGATGCGTCAGCGCCGGATAGAGAAATTTCTGCGAATCCAGGCTCAACCGCGCGCTGCCGGCATTGCCGCCGCCGAAACGCTGGATCATGCCCAGGAAGAACAGGTCGTTCTTGGGATCGATCCAGAACCAGGTGCCCGCCGCGCCGCCCCACCAGATCGAACCCTTGCCCTGCAGCACGCCGAGCTTGGCGGGATCGAGCACGACGGCGAAATCGAGGCCGAAGCCGAGCGCATCGCCGCCGATCGACGGCGCCCCGGGACTGGGCGCGTCGGGCACCACCGTCGGTTCGATATGATTTTGCTGCATCAAAGCGACCGTTTCGGGCTTCAGGATGCGTGCGCCCTCGAGTTCGCCGTGGTTCAGGATCATCTGGCAGAAGCGCGCATAGTCGTCGGCGGTCGAGACTGAACCGCCGCCGCCCGAATCCATCGGCGGCGGCTTGGTGAAGTCCTGCAGCGCCGGAAACAGGTCCGGTGTCAGCTCCAGGAGCTTGCTGGTCTGCGGGTTGAGCACAAACACGCCCGACAGGCGCGCACTATTGGCCGGCGGCACGAAGAAGCCGGTGTCCGTCATCCGGAGCGGCTTGAAGATGTGCTCAGCCATGAAATCGCCGAGCCGCTGGCCGGACAGTTTCTCGATGATGTAGCCCTGGATGTCGACCGCGGCCGAATACGACCAGTGCGTGCCCGGCTGATAGAGCAGCGGTATCGTCGCGATCTTGTCGATCATCTCCTTCAGGCCGTTGGACTGCAGCACCTTCTTGTCGCGGAACATGTCGTCGACCGGATCGCCGGTGCGCAGGCCATAGCCGAAGCCGGCGGTGTGGGTCATCAGCTCGCGCATGTTGGGCGGGCGCGTCATGTCCTCCAGCACCGGCTTGCCGTCGGCGCCGACGCTTTTCATGACCTTCAGGCCGGCGAATTCGGGAATGAATTTGGTAATGGGATCGTCGAGCGACCACAGGCCCTTTTCATACAGGATCATCATCGCGACGCCGACCAGGGGCTTGGTCTGCGAATACATGCGGAAGATCGTATCGCGTGCGACCGGCGCCTTGGTGACCAGGCTCGTCACGCCATGCATGTGCAGGTCGGCGATCTTGCCGTGCCGCACCGCCATGATCTGGACGCCGGCGACCTCGCCATTGTCCACCGCATGATCCATCGCATCGTCCAGCAGCTTCAGCTTGGCGCTGTCGAAACCGACCTGTTCCGGCGGCACCAGGGCAAACTGCGGCGATGAGGCCGCATGGCCCGCGCCGGCCGACACGACAAACGCGAACGCCGCCGCGACGGCGGCAAGGCTATGTTTCTGCATGTTTCCCCACCCGACTTTGTATCCGGTATGACACCAGCGTGCGCCTTTCGCCCGCCCCGATCAATGTGCGTGATGCGGGTCCTTTTCGCCCGCCTCGATCGCCAGGGCGATCGTGTCGGTCGCGACGGGGCAGGTGTAGAACGCCGAGCGCGCGCAATTGGGATTGTAGGCGTCGTTGAAATCGATGGTCGCGGTCTCGGGCGGGAAGGCGCCGAAACTGTCGATGTCGACATAGCGGCCGGAGCCATAAGTCACCGTGCCCGTGAGGTCGTCCATGAAGAATGCGCTCATGTCGGCGATCTTTTTGGGATCGTTGTCGCTGGCATAAAAAGGCAGGGTGAAGGTCTTGCCCTGCAGCCGGAATGTCGCGTCGCCGGCATGGAAAAACTGCTTGTCGGTGCCGCGCGAGGTGCGGAAGACGCGCGGCGGCAGCTTCGGATCCGGCTTGAAGGTCGCGGTGATGCGATAGGCCGGATCGTACGGGAAATAATCGACACCCTTGAAGTTCAGCGCGTCGGCCCGCAACTGGTTGTAGAGCATGACGCGCACGCCGATCACGCCGGCACTGACCTGGGTGGGAAAGCCCTGGATGTCGATGTCGGTATCGATGGGGACGCTCTTCTGCAGCGTCGCGTCGTCCAGCGGCTTGCCGTGCATCGCGCCGCTCATGTGGCCGGCATGGAAGGTCACGGTCAGGACGCCGTCCTGCACCTTGCCGGGCACCCATCTGTAGCTCGCGGGCTTGCCCTTGCTGCCGGTCAGGCTCGCGCTCTGGCCCTCGCCGAGATAAGCCGCGTCCTGGATCTTCAGGATCGCATGGGGGATCTTGGCCCAGTCCTTGTTGGCGTCGAGGATGCCGGCGCGCCAGGCCTGTTCGGGCGTCTGCGGCGGGGCCGCCGCCAGCATCAAGGTTGCGCCGACAAGCGCGGCAGCCAGGCGAACACGCATTTCCATCTCCTTCGTCACCGATTTTGCGGTGCAACAAATTTCTTATAGGCTGCGCCACCCGCAATTAAGTGACGCCGAACCGCTCCACGCCATGACGCGCGACAAGCCCTGGATTTTCCGCACCTATGCCGGCCATTCGAGCGCCGCCGCGTCGAACGCACTCTATCGCGGCAATCTGGCGAAGGGCCAGACGGGTCTTTCGGTCGCCTTCGATCTGCCGACCCAGACCGGATACGACAGCGACGACGTGCTCGCCAAAGGCGAGGTCGGCAAGGTCGGCGTGCCGATCTCCCATATCGGCGACATGCGGGCGTTGTTCGACGGCATCCCGCTGGACAAGATGAACACCTCGATGACGATCAACGCGCCGGCGGCCTGGCTGCTGGCGCTCTATGTCGCCGTCGCCGACGAACAGGGCGCGCCGCGCAGCAGCCTGACCGGCACGACGCAGAACGACATCATCAAGGAATATCTGGCGCGGGGCACCTACATCTTTCCGCCCGGGCCGGCGCTGCGCCTGACGACGGACACCATCGCCTTCACCACGGCCGAGCTGCCGAAATGGAATCCGATCAATTTGTGCTCCTACCATCTGCAGGAGGCCGGCGCAGACGCGGTGGAGGAAGCCGCCTTCGCGCTCGCCACCGCGGTCTCGACGCTCGACGCCTGCAAGGCGCGGGGCGCGATCCCGCCGGAGCAGTTTCCCATGGCCGTCGGCCGCATGAGCTTCTTCGTCAATTCCGGCGTCAAGTTCATCACCGAGATCTGCAAGCTGCGCGCGATGGGCGCGCTGTGGGACGAGATTTGCCGCGACCGCTACGGCGTCACCGATCCCAAGCTGCGCCTGTTCCGCTACGGCGTGCAGGTCAATTCGCTCGGCCTGACCGAACAGCAGCCGGAGAACAACGTCTACCGCGTGCTGTTCGGCATGCTCGGCGTGACGCTGAGCAAGGCTGCGCGGGCGCGCGCCGTGCAGCTGCCGGCCTGGAACGAAGCCCTCGGCCTGCCGCGGCCCTGGGATCAGCAATGGTCGCTGCGCCTGATGCAGATCGGCGCCTTCGAGACCGACATGCTGGAATACGAGGACATTTTCGACGGCTCCAGGGTCATCGAGGCGAAGGTCGGCCAGCTCAAGCTCCAGATCCGCGAAGAAATGGACCGCATCGCCAGACTTGGCGGCACCGCGACCCAGGAAGCGCTCGAATACATGAAAGAGCGCCTGGTCGCCTCCAACGCGGCGCGCGTCGAGGCGATCGAGCGCGGCGACGAAATCCGCGTCGGCGTCAACGCCTACAGGGAAACCGAAGTCTCGCCGCTCACCGCCGGCAATGGCTCGTTCATGACGGTCGACGAATCGGCGGAAGCCGAACAGATCGCGCGGCTGAAGGACTGGCGGGCCGGCCGCGACGACAAGAAGGTTGCCGCCGCCCTCGCCGAACTCGAACGCGCCGCCCGCGAGGACGACAGCAATCTCATGCCGGCCTCCATCGCCTGCGCCAAGGCGGGCGTCACCACCGGCGAATGGGCCAGGGCTTTGCGCAAGGTGTTCGGCGAATACCGCGCGCCCACCGGCGTCGCGGCCTCGGCGTCGTCGCGCAACGACGAACGCATCGGGCGCCTGCGCGATGCGGTCGATGCCGCTTCCAAGAAGCTCGGCCGCCGCCTGACCTTCCTGGTCGCCAAGCCCGGCCTCGACGGCCATTCCAATGGCGCCGAGCAGATCGCGATACGCGCCCGCGATGCCGGGATGACCGTGATCTACAGCGGTATCCGCTTTTCGCCGGACGACATCGTCGCCGAAGCCAAGGCCAACAAGCCGCATCTCATCGGTCTTTCGATATTGTCGGGCAGCCATGTCTCGCTGGCCAAGGATGTCGTCGCCAAGCTGAAAGCGGCCGGCCTGTCGGACGTCAAAGTCGTCGCCGGCGGCATCATCCCGCCGCAGGACGAGGTCACGCTGCGTGCCGCCGGCATCGACGCGGTGTTCAGCCCCAAGGATTACGACCTCAACCAGATCATGCATGGACTGGTCGAACTCGTGGCGGGCTGATCGGGCTCTGCCGCGGAAAAGCGGGTTCCATCGACGGAACCGAGTATCCTGCTTGAAATTCGCAGCGGTTTGGGGCGCCGGCGCAAAACCCTGTGCACGGCCGGGCATCCTTCAATTGTGGCGAGCTTGCCGCATTCCGGCCCCGATCTCGCTTAACTATTTCTTTACCGTGTTGAAGCGGGTGCCTTTGCCGCGAAGTCCGGGGGAGCAGGTCTCATGGTCGATTATATTTCCAAGAAAAACGATCCCGATCAGGTGCCGGCGCGGCGCACCGCGCTCAGCCACGACCTGTTTCACGGCCTGTCGCCCGAGGAATTCACCGTCGAGGCCAAGTCGCTGGCCGATGCCGAGGCGATGACGCCGCAAGTCCGCGCCCGCCTCGAGGCGCAACTGGTGGAGCGCCTGAAGACGCCGGTCGACACGCCGAGCTGGGGGCCCGACTGGGTCAAGCGCGGCGAACGGGTTGCCGCCCAGCAGCGCCGCCGCCAGGGCCGCGTCGCCGGCTGGTTCGGCCGTGCGGACGAAGATGCCGACGAGGATCTGCCGCCCGATCCCCTGAATGCGGTGCAGCGCGACGATGCCGCGAGCATCATGCGCAACATGGAGAAGAGCCGCCAGGTCGCCCATTACCGCCCGCTCTACATCGCCGCCGCGCTGCTCGCGGTCGTCATCATGGGCATCGCGATGTTCGTGGACTACCACATCATCCGCGAGGTCTGGACGCGGGCGCTGGCCAACGAATTCATGGTCGTGCCGGCCGCCCTGCAAAGCTCGGTCGTCTTCAAGAGCCTGCAGGTGATCTTCGCCGTCCTGATTGTGCATTTCTTCCTCAAGATCACCGGCGCCTATGGCCGCAACGTGATGATCACCGCGGCCTTCGTCATGGCGCTGGTGATGATCGGCGGCCTCGGCTACCTCGTCGCCTACAACAACATGGCGGGCGCGACGTCGGCGACGCTGGAACAGCCGCGCGACGACGGCGCCAGCGGTGCCGGCGGCAATTCGATCGACGCGCTGTTCGCGCCGACGCGGCCTGCCGCGACGCCGACCCTGGCGACGCCGGCCAACAGCGTGACGGACGGCGTTTCGCTCGGCCTGCCCAAGCTCTCCACGACCTCGCTGGCCAATGCGGATTCGTGGTTCTGGCTCGCCTTCGCCAGCGTCATCTTCTTCATCGTGACGACCGTGGCCGCGCTCTACATGCTGACGGTGGAGAACAACGTCCGCAACCTGCACATCGCGCGCGACTACAAGCATCGCCAGCGCCAGTTCGCGCAGCTGCACCTGCTGCAACTGGCCGACAAGCGCTCCTGAAGTTCCGCTGCGATGAAGCTCATGCTCGCGTTGATCACCGCCACGGGGCTGCTCGGCGGCGGCGCCATGGCGGTGCATGAAGCGCGCGACACGGCCCGCCTCGAAGCCTCGCTCGACGACGAGGCGGCGGTCGCGCCCCGGCGTCTGGTCATCGGCATCGATATCTCCAAGAGCAATCCCCTGGTCGACGACAGCGCCTTCGCCGCCAAGGTCGCGGCGCGCGTCGCCAACCTGGTGCGCGGCCTCGGCATGGCCTCGGAAGTGCATGTGCGGACGTTCGGCAGCTACGACGCCTCGTCGAACAATTTCTACTATGACGCGCTGATCTCGGTCAGGAACCGGCCCGAGAGCGTCGCCGCCGAGATCCAGAAGCTGATCGCCGGCACGCCGCTCCTGGTGCGCAGCGGCAAGTGGCGAAGCCAGGACAACACCAACATCCTCGCCTTCCTCGACAATGTCAGCCAGAGCATCGGCTGCGGCGGCATGCCGACCACGGTCGTCCTCGCCTCCGACGGCATCGAGGATTCCGACTATGTCCGGCTGCAGCGCGACGGCGCGCATCTGCCGCCGCCCGACGGCAAGCCGTTCCGCGGCTGCACCGAGATGGAGATTCTCGGCATCGGACAGGGCACCAGAAGCCCGATCGTCACCACCCGCCTGCGCGCGGAATGGACGCGCTGGGCGGCGGCGGCGGGCTTCGCCAAATTCATCGGCCTCAACGACTGGTAGCGGCACGGTTCGGTGCCTCCGCTTGAACCTCGCTTGACTCAGATTACTCTATTGGATAGAGTAATCTGGATACGAGGAGACAGCCATGTCGATTTCGCGCGACGAAGCGGCCGAAACGCTCAGGAATATCCAACAGGCGCAAAGCCGTAGCTTCACCGCCTATGGCTACAAGTCCGCCGCGCCGTTCTTCTTCATCTGGGGCGTCGTCTGGTGGATCGGATATTCCGCAAATGACCTCGTGCCGGCCTATGGCGGCCGCATCTGGCCGGCGCTGTTGCTCCTCGCCTTCATCGCCAGCGCCGTCTTCGGCCGCCGCAGCGGCCGCGGCGACGACAGTCCCGCGGCGCGCGACCGCAACCGGCGCATCGGCCTGCGCATGCTGGCGACCTGGATCGCGGTCTTCGCCTATATCGCTGCCGTCACGATCGTCATGCGGCCCGCGACGTCGGCGCAGGAGAGCGCCTTCGTGCCGCTGCTGGTCGCCGCCGCCTACACCGTCCTCGGCGTCTGGATGGGCGTGCGCTTTGTCATCGCGGGCCTCGCCATCGGCGTGCTGACGCTGGGCGGCTTCTTCTTCCTGCACGGCCATTTCGAATTGTGGATGGCAGCGGTGGGCGGCACGACGCTGATCGTCACCGGCTTCTGGCTACGGCGGGCCTGAGCATGGAACAGCCCGACGCCATCATCCATCAGCCGGTGCGCCTCAAGCTCATGGCGGCGCTCAAGGTCTTGCCGCCCGGCGAAGCGATCGAATTCGTGCGCCTGAAAGCGATCGCCAACGCCACCGAAGGCAATCTCGGCGCCCACATCACGACCCTGGAAGAGGCGGGCTATGCCGCGGTCGAGAAGGATTTCGTCGCCAAGCGGCCCCGCACACGCGTCATGCTGACCCATGCCGGGCGCCGCGCCTTCGAAGCTTACGTCGCCTATCTGCGCGACATCATCGGCAGCGAGAGCGTCTGAACGCGGCGTTCGCTTGCCAAGCAGGGAGCAAAACATGATCCGTCTCATGGACATCGTCGTCGGCGCCGTCGTGGCGCTCACCATTTCGCTGGCCGCGGCACGCGCCGACGACAGCGCCACGCGGCTGTTTTCGGACTCGAGCATCGTCAGCCGCGAGCGTTTCAGCGACGAAGTCGTCGGCAGCGGGCCGGACCTCGTCTTCATTCCGGGTCTCGCATCGTCGCGCGCCACCTGGCAGCCGACAGCGGAGCGGCTGCGGAACCGCTATCGCCTGCACCTGATCCAGGTCGCCGGTTTCGCCGGCGAGGCACCACGCGGCAACGCGGCGGGCGACGTGCTGGTGCCGACTGCCGAGGCCGTCGACGCCTATCTCGTGGAGCAGCACCTGGCGCCGGCCGTCGTGATCGGCCATTCGCTCGGCGGCACGATGGCGCTCTATCTCGCCGAACATCATCCCGCGCACCTGAAGAAAGTCCTGCTTGTCGATGCGCTGCCGTTCTACGCCGTCCTGATGGGCGGACCGGCCGCGACGGCCGACGGCATGAAGCCGATGGCCGAGCGGATTCGCGCCAGCACGACGCCGGCGCCCAATCTGGACCGAATGATCGCCGGCATGGTCACGGCGCCGGCCGATCGCGCCACGATCGCGGGCTGGAGCAGGGCCAGCGATCCCGGCACGGTCAATCGCGCCCTGGCCGACGATCTGACGCTGGATCTGCGCCCCGGCTTGGCGGCGATTTCCGTGCCGATCACATTGCTCTATCCCGACTATGCCCCGGCCGGTGCCCCGAAGGGGCAGACGGACACGCTCTACCAAGGCGCCTATGCGCCGGTGCCGCACAAGACGCTGGTTCGCATCGACGATTCGCTGCATTTCATCATGCTCGACCAGAAGGCGTCGTTCGCGGCCGCGCTGGACGCGTTCCTAGCGCCATAGGACACGCCATGCTCGACCGCCGCGCCGCGCGCATCGTCTGGGGTTCCCTCCTCGGCGTCATCCTGCTCGAGGGCTGGGCCCTGGTTGCCTCCTTCGGCGGCCCGCACGCGATGCAAAGGCTTGCCCGCTACCTGCTGACGATGCCGGGCACGCTGCCGGCCTGGGTTCTGGCTGCCGCCGTGACGGTGCTGTACGCCGGCTACGCGGCGCGGGCGAGTGCGTTCATCGGCGCGCACATGCTGCGGCCCTCGAACTGGCGGCCGTTCATCGGCCTTCGGCTCGTTGCCGTCCTTGCGGCGCTGGTCAGCGGCTTCTTCGAAGAGGCGTTCTTCCGCAAGATGCTGATGGACCTCGCAATGCAGCATGGCGCCGCGATCGCCGTGCAGGTCGCGGTATCGGCCTTGGCCTTCGGCGCGGCGCATGCCGTCTGGGGTCTGTTCGGCGGCAGCTTGCGCGCCGCCGCCGGCGCCATGCTGGCGACGGGCGTCCTCGGCCTGGCGCTGGCCGCGATCTATGTCGTCGGCGGCCGCGCCGTGCTGCCCTGCATCGTCGCGCATGCCGCCATCAATCTGTTGCTCGAGCCCTGGCTCATCATCGCCGCCGCCACCGGACGCTGGGGCCGGCTCGAAGCTAAAGCCCCAGCCGCGCCCGGATCGCGTCCGGCATGACGCCGTCCTGGCGCAGGCTGCGCAAGGTCACGGCGCGGTCGCGCTTGGAGAATTTGCGCCCCTGCGCGTCCAATATCAGCCGATGATGCGCATAGTCCGGCGCCGGCAGGCCGAGCAGCGCCTGCAGCAGGCGCTGCACGTGGGCCGCCGCGAACAGGTCGTTGCCGCGCGTCACCCGCGTCACGCCCTGCTGCGCGTCGTCGACCACCACCGCCAGGTGATACGCCGCCGGCATCTGCTTGCGCGCCAGGACGACGTCGCCGAACAGCGCCGGCTGCACCGCGATTATCCCCTGCTCGCCGGCAGGTCCGGCGCCGTGTTCTGCGAAGGTCAAAGGTCCGGTCCGCGCGGCGGCCTTGGCCGCATCGAGCCGCAGCGCATGGGGCATGCCCGATGCGATGCGTGCTTTGCGTTCGTCCGGCGCCAGGCGGCGGCAGGTGCCGGGATAGATGGCCCCGTCCGGTCCATGTGGCGCTTCACTGGCGCGCGCGATCTCCTCGGCGATCGCCTGGCGGGTGCAGAAGCACGGATAGACGAGGCCCTCGCGGTCCAGTTCGCCCAGCGCGGCGCGATAGGCCTCGCCGCGCTCCGACTGGCGCAGCACCGGTTCTTCCCAGCGAAGGCCGAGCCAGTGCAGGTCCTCGGCGATCGCCGCAACGAACGCCTCGCGACAACGCGCCGTGTCGATGTCCTCGATGCGCAGCAAAAAGCGCGTTCCGGCGGCGCGCGCGACGAGCGCGGCGAAGGCATGGCCGAGGTGCAAAAGGCCGGTTGGACTCGGCGCGAAGCGCGTGACAATCATGGCGCGAGCCTACACGACAGTTGCGCGATGATCATTCGCCCCGCCACGCCAGCCGACGCCCGCGCCATCGCGGCGGTGCGCGTCACCTCCTGGCGCGCCACCTATCGCGGCGTGGTGCCCGACTCTTATCTGGATGCGATGACGCCGGAAGAAAGCCAGGACGGCTGGCGCGCCGTCGCGGCCGGCGAAGTCGCCGACGCCGGGCTCCTGGTCTGCGACATCGACGGCGCCATTGTCGGCTTCGCTGCTTACGGCGCCGCGCGCCCGCCCGATTTCGGCTATGGCGGCGAACTCTACGCCACCTACTATCTGCCCGAGGCGATGGGCAAGGGTTACGGCACGGCGATGGTGGCCGAAGTCGCGCGCGGCCTCGCGCGCCTCGGCCATGGCGACATGATCCTCTGGGTGATGGAAGCCAATGCCCGTGGGCGGCGCTTCTATGACAGCGTCGGCGGCGCCGTCATCGCCGCCTCGCGCCGCAGCTTCGACATCGGCGGCGCCACGATCTGGGAAATCGCTTACGGCTTCCGCCCGCTTCCCGTGGCCGCCGCGAAACGCTAGAAGCGAGCATGGCTCTTGGTCGCCCGCTCTCCGGTCCGCGCCTGCCGCCCCAGCGCGGCGCCGCGACGCATCTCATCGTGCTGTGTCACGGCTATGGCGCGGACGGCAACGACCTGATCGGCCTGGCGCCGCATTGGCAGCGCGGCCTGCCGACCGCGGCGTTCGTCGCGCCCAATGCGCCCGAGCCCTGCGCCGGCGCGCCGTCGGGCTATCAATGGTTCCCGATCTCGCGGCTCGATCCGGGCGAGATGCAGCGCGGCGTGGAAGCCGCGTCCGGCCTGCTCAACGCCTTCCTCGATGCCGAGCTGGTGCGACTGGAACTGCCGCCCGAGCGGCTGGCGCTGGTCGGCTTCAGCCAGGGCACCATGATGTCGCTGACCGTCGGCCTGAAGCGCGCCGTCAAGCCCGCCGCCATCGTCGGCTATTCCGGCATGCTGGCGCGGGGCGCCGAACTCGAACCCCTGCCGCCCGACACACCGCCCATCCTGATGCTGCATGGCGACGCCGACCAGATGATCCCGGTCGAGGCGATGCTCGCCTCCGCCATGATGCTGGGCCAGGCCGGCGCCGCGGTGCAGTGGCATATCGCGCCGGGCATCGGCCACGGCATCGATCCGGTCGGCCTCGAAATGGGAGGCACGTTCCTGGCGCAGGCGTTCCGCGGCCTGCTGCGCCGGCGCGAGCCCGCGATCTGCTGCCCGCTGCGCTAGGCGTTACCTTTCTGTCACGCCGAATCGCATAGTGTGGCGGCCAACTTGGCAGGGCGCGCGCTTTGCCCTTAAGGTTCCGGCGCGCAGTCTTTGGCTGGCGCGCAATGTGCGGGCGAACCGACGTCGTTCGCCCGCCTGCGCTTAGAGGAGTGACGACCAAAGGAACGATCCTGTGTTAGCCGCGCGGCTTCCCGACAATTGCCCGGCCTTGGTGCTGAACGCCGACTATCGGCCGCTCAGTTATTTTCCGCTGTCGCTATGGTCCTGGCAGGACGCCATCAAGGCGGTGTTCCTCGAGCGCGTGAACATCCTGGAGGAATACGACCGCGTCGTGCGCTCGCCGAACTTCGAGATGAAGATCCCTTCGGTCGTCTCGCTCAAAACCTACATCAAGCCGGCGCGCAATCCCGCCTTCACGCGCTTCAACCTGTTCCTGCGCGACCGCTTCGAGTGCCAGTATTGCGGCGACGCGGAAGACCTGACCTTCGATCACGTCATCCCGCGCAGCCGCGGCGGCCGCACCACCTGGGACAACGTCGTGACCGCCTGCGCGCCGTGCAATCTCGCCAAGGGCGGGCGCCTGCCGCAGCAGATCGGCATGCATCCCAAGCATCGCCCGCACCGTCCGACGATCAACGAACTGCGCGCCAACGGCCGCAGCTTTCCGCCGAACTACCTGCACGAAAGCTGGGCGGACTACCTGTACTGGGACAGCGAGCTCGAGCCGTAGGTTTTTCCGCGACGTTTCGAACGGACTCCGGGTTCGGATCGAATCGCGGTTTTTCGATCGCGCCGGAAAACCGTGCGTTGCGCCTGGGACGCAGCTCTCGGGATATGGCGAAAGCGTGGTCTGGATCGACTCGGTTCAAGGGGTGGGTAGTGTCCTAATTTGAAGTTTCGATCCCGGTGAATCCGAGGTGGTTATATCCGGCTCGTTGAAATTCGACCAACACCGCTGCGACATTAGCGTAATTCGTCCGCCGATCTGGAAGCAGACTGACGTTGGGCTGCGGACGCTCATTCGACATCTTCCGAATCTCCAGGCGGAGGTGGATCAAATCCAGTTCCGGACCATTGTCGAACCGTACATGACCGTTCGGCAGAATTTGGAGGTGCCTGACGTATGGGTGGGCGTCGGTCATCCTCACCGACACGATCAAGAGCGCCACAACAATCCGCCATTTCATTTGCTCGTCTGCTCCACAAGCTCAGTCAGCATCCACAGCCTATCAGAAACACCCGCCGCCATGGCAGGAGCTCGCTCCGCACCTCCCCGCAACAACGGGGAAGAAACCATTACCGCTTCGCCCGCCACATCGCGATCAGGGGCGGGGCGTCTTTGGGGGCGATGTTCTTGCCGCTGACGAAGCCGGCGCGTTCGTAGAGCCTGGTGTTCTTCGGGTTCGAGTTTTCCAGATAGGCCGGCACGCCGGCTTCGTCGGCACGGCGGACGGTGGCGTCCAGCAGGGCGCCGCCGAGGCCGAGGCCCTGCAGCCGCGGCGCCACGGCGATGAAAGCGAGATAGAAATGCGGCTCGTGCGGATGGTTCTTCTCCATCGCATCGCCCATGGCCGAGCCGCGCGCGAGGCGCGGAAAGCCGCACAGCCGCACGAACATCGGCATGAGGCGCATCTGCTCGAAGAAGCCGCCGGGACTGGCGGGCGTGCCGGGCGGCAGCCACACCGCGCAGGCGCCGGCGTCCTGGCTCATCCACACCTCGCCGAACGGCAGGGCGCGCACCTTGAGCAGCCAGAAGAAGAACTGCTCCAGCGCCTGCGCCCGGCGCGCGCCCGGCCGGGCGATCCAGTTCATCACCGGATCGGCCAGGAACGCGGCCGACAGCAGCCGCGACAGGGTGCCGGCATCGTCGGTCGTGGCGCGGCGCGGGCGGCCGGCCGCGGCCAGCAGCGCGTGGCGGTCCTCGCTCATATCTTCTCGGAGAGGCGGATGGCGATGCGGCAGCCGGCCTTGATGGTCTCGCTGAGGAAACGGTAGCCGGGCGCCTCTTCGGCGCCATGCGCCAGTGCGGCATCGCGATGGGCGATCTCCTCGGCGCGGAAATCCTCGACCGTGGCTTTCAACGCGGGGTCGCTGGTGCCGAGCTTCTCCACCTGCGCGGCATAATGCGCATCGATGACCTCCTCGACTGCGGCGGTGCAGGCCATCGCGGCCTTCTCGCCGAGCAACGCCGTTGCCGCGCCGAGCGCGAAGCCCGCGACGCGCCACACCGGTTCCAGCGCCGTCGGCCGCACGCGGCGCGCGTTGACCAGCGCGTCGAACGCCTTGAGGTGGCGCTGTTCCTGCTCGGCCATGTGGCGGATGGCGTCCGCGGCGGGCGAGTTGCGCGTGCCGAGCACGGCGAGCTGGCCTTCATAGATGCGCACGGCGCCATATTCGCCGGCGTGATCGACGCGGATCATCGCCGCGATCTCGTCGGAGGTACCGGGCGACGCGGGGCGGGGTTTGCGGCTCACGGGCGGCGCGCCAGCAGGACGGCGCCGAGCGCGGCGGCGGCGAGCGAGACGATGGCGTTGTAGCCGGCCAGCGACAGGCCGAACAGCGTCCAGGCCGGGATGTCGCAATGCGGCACCGGCGCGTTGAGGTCCAGCGGACCGCCATTGAAGTGAAAGCCGGTGGTGCAGGCCGTCGGGCCCGGCCACCAGTGCCACTCGACGCCGGCATGGAAGACGCCGAGCCCGCCCGAGACCGCGACGCCGAGGATCGCCAGCGCCGCGACGATCGGCGCGAAGCGCGCGCTGAGCATGCCGCTGCCGAGCAGGAGCGCGCCGCCGAGGCCGACGACCGCGGCGGCGATATGCGGCCAGCGCTGCCAGTGGCACATCTCGCAGGGCGGATAGTTGAGCGCGTACTGGAAAAACAGCGCGCCCAGCAGCAGCGCCAGCGCGACGGCGCCTTCGAATGTCGCAATGCGTGTCGCGTTCATGCCGCGAAAATCCGCGATTCGTCTTCGAAGGCCTTGAACTCGAGCGCGTTGCCGCTGGGATCGCGGATAAAGAAGGTGGCCTGTTCGCCGGGCAGTCCTGCAAAGCGGATATCGGGCGCGATCACGAACGGAACTTTCTCTTGGCGGAGCCGGTCCGCAAGCTTGCGCCACTGCGCCATCGAAAGGATGACGCCGAAGTGACGCACCGGGACCTGTTCACCATCCACCGAATTATGTGCTTTGTCGTTTGCCGCGCCTAAGCTTAAATGCGCAACGATTTGGTGGCCGAAGAAATCGAAGTCCACCCATTCGGCGCTCGAACGTCCCTCGGGACATTCGAGCAGGCTGCCATAGAAGGCGCGCGCTTCGCCGAGGTCGCGAACCGGAAACGCCAGATGGAAGCGCGGGCGAGAGGTCATGACGGATCTCGTTGATCGATACGTTCGGAGCATAGGGAAGCGCATGAGCAGGCCTCTGGCAACCCGGCCATCGTCCGCGCGCCGTTCGCGGCGGGAATTGCTGCGCATCGACGGCCGCGCCGTCGAGGTGACGATGCGCCTCAATCCCAGGGCGCGGCGGCTGATCGTCAAGGTGCATCCCTCGACCGGTGAAATCTCCGTGATCGCGCCGTCGCAGCGGGCGCTGGACCGGGCGCTCGACTTCGCCCAGGGCGAGGCGCCGTGGATCGCGCGCCAGCTGGCGCGGGTGCCGACGCGGATTGTGCTGGCGCCGGGGCAGCGCATACCCTTTCTCGGCCGCGAGCACCTGATCGTGAAGAGCGGCAGCGGGCCGACGGCGCACGACGCGGAGGCGTGCGTCATCCGGGTCGGCGGCCGCGACGAGCATGCGCCGCGCCGTCTGACCGATTTTCTCAAGCGCGAGGCCCGCCGCGTGCTGGAGGCGCGCAGCCACGCCTTCGCGGCGCGCATCGACGCCAAGGTCCGCCGCGTCACGGTGCGCGACACCGCCAGCCGCTGGGGCTCGTGCTCGGCGAACAAGAGCATCTCCTATTGCTGGCGCCTGATCCTGGCGCCGGAATTCGTCACCGATTATGTCGTGGCGCACGAGGTGGCGCATCTGCGCGAGATGAATCACGGGCCGCGCTTCTGGCGCCTGGTGCGCACGCTGGTCGACGACATCGAATCGCCGCAGCTGTGGCTGAAGAAGAACGGCACCGCGCTGCATCGCTACGGGGCGTAGATATCCCGCCGTTTTGCGGGGACGATAAGACCTACGTCCCGCCGCCCGAGCCGAACAGCTTGTCGATCAGATTGCCGATGGCGTCGCCCTTCTTGTCGTCCGGCGGCGGGGCTGCGGGTTCGCTGCCGTCGGGCGTTGCCGCGGGTGCCGGCTCCGCCGCGGCGATGGCGAGCGAACCCGCCAGCGGCCGCACCGGCAGGCCGTCCTCGGCCGTCGTCATGAAGGCATGGAAGATCTTCGCCGGCAGGGTGCCGCCGGTCGCCTTGATCATCGGCGCGTTGTCGTCGTTGCCGATCCACACGCCGCAGACGAGGTCGGCGGTGAAGCCGACGAACCAGGCGTCGTGGAAATCCTGCGTCGTGCCGGTCTTGCCGGCGGTGGGTCGGCCGTCGAGACGCGCCGCCTTGCCGGTGCCGGTGGTCACGGTCTCGACCATCAGCCGCGTCATCTGGCCGGCGTTGAGGGCCGACATCACGTCGCCAAGGCCGGAGCCCTGGCGGGTGTAGAGCACGGTGCCGCTTCTTGTCCGTATACGGATGATGGCGAAGGGATTGACGCCGTGCCCGCCATTGGCGAACGGCACATAGGCGCTGGTCAACTCCAGGGGCGTGACGCCCGACGTGCCGAGCGCCAGCGACGAGACCTCCTGCAGCGGCGAGGAGATGCCGAGCCGGTGCGCGGTCCTGGCGACGACGGCGGCGCCGACCTCGGCGGTGAGCTGGGCCGCGATGACGTTGGAGGATTTGGCGAAGGCGTGGGTCAGCGACATCGCGCCCTCGAACTTGCCCTCGTAGTCGCTGGGCTTCCAGCCGTGGATGTCGATCGGCCCGTCGTTCATCACGTCGTCGGGCGTGTGGCCGTGCTCGAAGGCGGCGAGATAGACGAATGGCTTGAAGGCCGAACCCGGCTGGCGCACCGCGTCGGTGGCGCGGTTGTAGGAGCTCGCTTCGTAGGAGCGGCCGCCGACCATGGCGCGCACCGCGCCGTCCGGCGTCATGGCGACGAGCACGGCCTGGCTGGCATGCATCGCATCGCCTTGCGCGGCGAGGCCCTGCGCCACGGCGCGCTCGGCCTCGGCCTGCGCGTCGAGGTCGAAAGTGGTCTCGACGATCAGCGAATCGTCGGCGTCGCCGACATAGCCCGACAGCCGGCTGATCACCCAGTCGGCGAAATAGCCCGAGCCCGGCGTGCCGGTGCCGCGCACGATGCGCGGCCGCGTCGCCTCGGCGTCGGCGCGGGTCTTGTCGTCGATGAAGCCGGTGTCCTCCATGGCGCGCAGGACGATCGCACTGCGGGCCATCGAGGCGTCGGCATCGGCCAGCGGATTGTACTTCGCCGGCGCCTTGACGCTGCCGGCCAGCATGGCGGCTTCGGGCAGGGTGAGGTTCTCTGCATGCTTGCCGAAGAAGCGCTGCGCCGCCGCCTCGATGCCATAGACGCCGGCGCCGAAATAGACGCGGTTGAGATAGAGCGTGAGGATCTGGTCCTTGCTGTAGCGCGACTCCAGATAGAGGGCGAGCATCGCCTCCTGCATCTTGCGCTCGAAGGTGCGGTTGGTGGTGAGGAACAGGTTCTTGGCGAGCTGCTGGGTCAGCGTCGAGCCGCCTTGGCGGACATGGCCCGCGCTCATGTTCTCGAGGGCGGCGCGCACCAGGCCGATGGGATCGATGCCGAAATGCGAGCGGAAGCGGCGGTCCTCGATGGCGATGAAGGCGTTCGGCACATAGGGCGGCAGGCGGCCGACATCGATGCGTTCGCCCTGGGTCAGGCCGCGGCGCGCGATCAGCCGGCCCTGGACGTCGAGCACGGTGATGTCGTGGGAGGCGCCGCCGGCCATCAGCTTGGTGGTGTCGGGCAGGTCCGAGAGGAAGTGCGACCAGAACACGGCGCCGAAAATCGCGCCCCAGGCGAGGAGCAGCATCACGGCATAGGGCCAGACCCGGCGCCGGCGCGGCTTGGCGGCCGGCGGGGGCGCGCTGGCGCGGGGCCCATCGCCCGGCTCGCGGCGTTCGTTCTGCGGTTTTTTTGCCATGGATCCGATCTCGAAAGATCGGTTCTAGGGCCTGAGGGTTAACGGGCGTTAAACATGATCGGCGGCGTGGCCGGCGGCGGGCGATTTCAGCCCTCCGGGCTCAATTTTGGGCGCTTTTGCGCATTGCGCTGGGGCTTAAGGATAACTACCTGTCTCCCGGCTTTGGGGTTTCACATCGTGGCGGACGGACTTCACGACACAGGGTCGGATCGCGACCTGGCCAGCAGGCTGGGGCTGGGCGCGCTCGCCAGGCCGAAATTCACGCGGGCGCAATGGCTGTGGATCGCCGGCGGGGTCGTCGCGGCCCTGGTCGGTCTCGTCATGCTGTTCGGCAAGGCCGCGCCGCCCGGCTATGTCTCGCAGGCCGTCGCCCACGGCGATCTCGCCATCACGGTCAGTGCCACCGGCACGCTGGAGCCGCGCAACCAGGTCGATGTCGGGGCCGAGGTCTCGGGCCGCATCGATGCCCTGCTGGTCGATTTCAACGACCATGTGAAGAAGGGCCAGGTGCTGGCGCGCATCAATACCCTGGCCTTCGAGGCCGCGCTCGCCCAGTCGCGCGCCAGCCTGGCGCAGGCGCAGGCGACACTGGTCCAGGCCGCGCAGACCCGCGTCCGCACTGCCGCCCTGATGCGCGGCAACGCCGCCTCGCGCCAGGAATTCGACGCCGCCAACGCCGATTACGCCCGCGCCGCCGCCGGCGTGCAGCTGGCCTACGCCCAGGTCAACTCCAACGCGACGACGCTGTCCAAGGCGACGATCTACGCGCCGATCGACGGCGTGGTGCTGGACCGCAAGGTCTCCGCCGGCCAGACCGTGGTCGCGGCGATGACGACGCCGGTGCTGTTCACGCTGGCGAGCGACCTGTCGCAGATGGAGCTCGACGTCGATATCGACGAGGCCGATGTCGGCGTGCTGCATGCCGGCGCCGCCGCCTTCTTCACGGTCGACGCGTATCCGGCGCGGCGCTTCGCGGCGAAGCTGATCTCGATCCACAACGCACCGCAGACCGTGCAGGGCGTCGTCACCTATCGCGGCGTGCTGCTGGTCGCCAATCCCGGCGGGCTGCTCAAGCCCGGCATGACGGCGACGGCCCAGATCGCGGCGGCGGACCTGCACCATGCGCTGCTGGTCTCCAACGCGGCGCTGCGCTTCGTGCCGCCCGAGGACATCAAGGCCAAGGCGCCGCCGCAGACCCTGGCGCAGAACGGCACCGTGGCGGGCCGCGTCTGGATCCTGCAAGCGGGCACGCTGGTGCCGCGCGATCTCAAGCTCGGGCCGA
This sequence comes from Rhizomicrobium sp., assembly GCA_035570795.1. Classification (GTDB taxonomy): domain Bacteria; phylum Pseudomonadota; class Alphaproteobacteria; order Micropepsales; family Micropepsaceae; genus Rhizomicrobium. The sequence continues at coordinate 48,967 of DATMKZ010000049.1, read as the reverse complement.
GCGACGGGCGCCTGACGCAGGTGACGGCCGGCGACCTCAAGGACGGCGATCTCGCGGTCACCGACACCGCCGGGCCCAAGCCCGCCGCCAAGCCGTCGCTGTAGACGCGCGATGGATGCGGCCGGGGCTCCCCTGATCGAACTGCGGCGCGTCGCCAAGGTCTACGGCACCGGCGAGGCCGAGGTGCGGGCGCTGGCCGGCATCGACCTCGTCATCCGCGACCGCGAATTCGTCGCCGTGATGGGGCCGTCTGGCTCGGGCAAGTCGACCTGCATGAACATCCTGGGCTGCCTCGATGCGCCGACTTCGGGGCATTACCTGTTCCGCGGCACCGATGTCAGCTCGCTGACGCGCGACCAGCGTGCGCTGCTGCGGCGGCACTATCTCGGCTTCGTGTTCCAGGGCTTCAACCTGCTCAAGCGCACCACGGCGCTGGAGAATCTCGAGCTGCCGCTGATCTATCGCGGGGTCGCCAGGGCCGAGCGCCAGAAGCTGGCGCTGGCGACGCTGGCCCAGGTCGGCCTGACGGGGCGCGAGCATCATACCGCCGCCGAGCTCTCCGGCGGCCAGCAGCAGCGTGTCGCCATCGCCCGCGCGCTGGTCGCGACGCCGTCGGTGGTGTTCGCCGACGAGCCGACCGGCAATCTCGACAGCGCCAAGAGCCACGAGATCATGGCGCTGCTCAAATCGCTCAACGCCGAACACGGCCTCACCATCGTGCTGGTGACGCATGAAGAGGACGTCGCGGCCTATGCCAGCCGCCAGGTCCGCTTCAAGGACGGGCTGATCGCCTCGGACACGGGAGGGGCGCCGCGATGATGCTGAACGCCTTCCTGCTGGCGTTGCGCGAGATCCGCAACAACCTGCTGCGCGCCGGGCTGACCACGCTGGGCATCGTCATCGGCGTCGGCGCCGTCATCCTGATGGTGACGCTGGGGGCGGGCGCCAACAAGCGCGTCACCGCCGACATCGCCACGATGGGCAACAACCTGCTGGTCATCTTCCCGGGCCAGCGCAACGGTCCGCCGACCGCGGTGACGCCGTTCGACATGTCGATCGTCGATGCCATCCAGCGCGAAGTGCCGGGCCTCGCCGAAGTGGTGCCGGAACTGGCGGTCTCGGGCGTTGCGGTGAGCGGCAACCACAATCACGCCACCCAGATCGACGGCACCACCAACGCCTATCTGCGCAGCCGCAACTGGGCGGTGACCTATGGCCGCGATTTCTCGGCCGCCGAGATCCTCGCCGGCAAGTCGGTGTGCCTCTTGGGCGAGACCGTGCGCCACGACCTGTTCGGCGACCAGGTCCCGATCGGCGCGCGCATCCGCATCAACAAAGTGACCTGCGAGGTCATCGGCCTGCTCGAGCCCAAGGGCACCTCGTCGTTCGGCCAGGACATGGACGAGCTGGTGCTGATGCCGCTGAAAGCGGTGCAGCGCAAGCTCGCCGGCAACACCGAGGTCAACGTCATCCGCGTCTCGGTGGCCGACGCTGGCGAGATGCATCACGCCAGCGACGCCATCGAGCGGCTGATGCGCGAGAAGCGCCACACGCTGCCCGGCGAGGTCGAGGATTTCACCGTCCAGGACATGCAGGAGATCACGCAGGTGGTGCAGGGCGTCACCGGCATCCTCACCGCGTTCCTCTCCGCGGTCGCCGCCATCAGCCTCCTGGTCGGCGGCATCGGCATCATGAACATCATGCTGGTCTCGGTCACCGAGCGCACCCGCGAGATCGGCATCCGCCTCGCCATCGGCGCGCGCGAGCGCGACGTGCTGCTGCAATTCCTGATCGAAGCGGTCGTGATGTCGGCCTCGGGCGGCATCGTCGGCATCCTGCTCGGCCTCGCCGGCTCGGCGGCGATCGCGCATGCGCTGGGGATCCCGTTCATCTTCCAGCCCGGGATCGTGGTGATCGCGGTCCTGTTCGCCGCCGTCGTCGGCGTCGCGTTCGGCTTCTTCCCGGCCCGCCGCGCCGCGCGGCTCGATCCGATCGAGGCGTTGCGGCACGAGTAGCTGTGCCGCCTCAGGCGTGCGGCCACACCAGCAGGGCAAGATGGCCGGCAAGGAAGAAGAACGCCGCCGCGGCAAGGCGCAGATAGCCCGATAGCGCAACGCCCGCGAAGCGCTTCGCAAGCCAGGCGGTCAGTGGACAGGCGCAAAGACCCGACGCCAGCGCGAACCAGCCATTGGTCGGCGGCCAAGGACCCCTCGTCACGAGAAGCCAGAGGCCCGAACCGCCGGCGACAAGCGTCCAGGCCCAGGCCAGGCTCCAGCTGAGCGCCGAAACGACGAAGGCGACGGTCTTGCGACCGTCGCCCTCATCGTGCATGCGCGAACCGCTCAATTGCCGTCGTCGTCGTCGTCATCGTGGGGATGATGCGGCGGGGCGGGCGGCGCCGGCGGATGCGCCATGTGCACGCCCGGGATCGGCGGAATGGGTGGGATCGGGGGGATCGGCGGCACCCCGACGTGATCGCCGATCTGCACGTTCGCCATGCCGTCATTCGACAGGTTGCCGCGATAGGCCTTGATCCGGACATTGCCCGAACCCATCGCCGAGATGCGCGGGTCGACCGCCACGCCGCCGAAATAGAGGTCGCCGGCACCCAGGATGTCGACATGCAGCGGATCGGCGAGGCCGTCGGCGATCTTCACATTGCCCGAGCCTGCGATATCGACATTGACCGGTCCGTTGACCTTGGAGGCGGTGAAATCGCCGGAGCCGGCGATGTCGACGCTGAGGCCGCCATTGATGGCGCCGACCTGGGCGTCGCCCGAGCCGGCGATATCGGCCTTGACGCTGCCGGCGTGGCCGACGGTGACGCGGCCCGAACCGGCGATGTCGACGCGCAGCTCGCCTGCGACGTCGGCGACCGCGGTCTTGCCCGAGCCCGCCATCGAGATGCGCGCTTCGCTGACGCGGCCGACGGTGGAATCGCCGGCAGTGGTTTCCAGCCGCAGCGTGCCGAGCGTGTCGCCGATGGTGGCGTTGCCGACTAGGTCCTCGACCCGCACGTCGGTGCCCTTGGGCACGGTCACCTTGATGAACAGCTTGCCGTAGCGCTCGTCATGGATGTTCGAGAAATCGAACCACTTGTTCCAGTCCCAGACGTTGAAGCTGGCGACGTCGCTGCCGGTGATGTGCAGCAGGCCGCCCTCGGTGCGCACCGTCAGACCGTTGACCAGTTCCTTGGTGCCGGAGACGTCGACCTTCATCGGCCCGTCCGCGACGTTGACGCGGACATTGCCGACCACGTCGTCGACGCGCAGCGCGTTGGCGGGGTAGCTTTTCGTCGGCCAGACGATCCAGCCCGAATCGGCGCCCGCCGCCGGCAACACCAGGAGCGCGGCCACCGCCGCTCCGACCAGCATGGAACTTCTGCCGTTCCGCATCATGTTTCCGTCACGCATCGCATTCGCCTCCGGGGCGCATTTGTCGTCTCGACAGGACACATAGGGTGTCCCCATTAGTGAGACACGAACGTTATTTTCGCGGGGGCTCCATGCCGGGACAGAAGAGGAACAAACTAGCGCGGAAAGCCCGTTTTCAGGGCATCAGCCGGTAGCCGCCGCTTTCGGTCACCAGTATACGCGCCTGGCCGGGATTGGTCTCGATTTTCTGCCGCAGCCGGTAAATGTGGGTCTCCAGCGTGTGCGTGGTGACGGCCGGATTGTAGCCCCAGACCTCGTGCAGCAGCGTCTCGCGCGGCACGGTTTCGCCCGAGCGGTAGAGGAACTTCAGGATATTGGTTTCCTTCTCGGTCAGGCGGATCTTCTTGTCGGCGGCGTCGAGCAGGACTTTGGCGCTGGGCCGGAACGTGTAGGGGCCGATGCGGTAGACCGCTTCCTCGCTGGCGCCGTGGCTGCGCAGATGCGCATGCACGCGCGCCATCAGCACGGCGAAGCGGAACGGCTTGGTGATGTAGTCGTTGGCGCCCGATTTCAGGCCCTCGATGGTGTCGTCGTCGGTGTCGGCGGCGGTCAGCAGGATGATCGGCGCGGTGACGCCGCTGTCGCGGAAGCCGCGGCACAGGGCGCGCCCGTCGCCGTCGGGCAGGCTGACGTCGAGGATCATGAACTCGTAGAGGCCTTCGCCGGCGCGTTGGCGCGCCTGCGCGCAATTCTCCGCCTCGACGATGGTGTAGGCGCCCTCGCTGGCGAGCTGCTCGGCGAGCGAGTGGCGCAACATCGAATCGTCGTCGACAAGAAGGACGCGCTTGGCACTTGGCATGGCGATGCGGATTCCGGGTCAGAAGGGGGCGAGGCGGACTCTACCCGGTTTTCCGCCCCGGGTGTATGTGGAAAGCAGATGAAGCCCGCGCCCAAATCCCGCAAGCCTGAGACGCCCTGGGTCGTCGATTCCGTCATCGCCGGCGTCGATGCGTTCCGCCGCGGCCGCCCCGTGGCGATCGCGGGCGCCGGCGGAACGGTGCTCGCCTATGCGGTGGAGACACTGGCGCCCGGCGTGCTTGGAACGCTGCGGACCGCGCCGCGCCTGGTTCTTTCGCACGCCCGCGCCCGCACCCTGAAAATTCGGCTCTACACGCCACACGTCGTTGCCCTCGCCGTGGCGAAGGACATGACGCCCGAGCGGCTGCGCGCCATCGCCGATCCGACCGACGATCTGGCGTTCCCGCTGAAAGGCCCGTTCGAGACACTTCGCGACACCTTGCCGGAGGCTTATGGCGCGGCGGTGAAACTCGCCAAGCTCGCCGGCCTGCTGCCGGCCGCGCTGGCGGTGACGGCGCGCGGGGCGGCGAAAGGCGCCGTGGCGCTCGCCGCGGCCGCCGTCTTCGCCTATGACGACGAGATCGTCCGTACCCTGAAGATCGTGGCGCGGGCCCGCGTGCCGCTGGCGGGCGCCGAACGGACCGAACTGGTCTCGTTCCGCCCGGCGGATGGCGGGCCGGAGCACTACGCGATCGTGGTGGGCGCGCCGCCGCCGGCCAAGCCGGTGCTGACGCGGCTGCATTCGGAATGCTTCACCGGCGACCTGCTCGGCTCGCTCAAATGCGACTGCGGCACGCAGCTGCGCGGCGCCATCGCCGCGATCCAGAAGGCCGGCGGCGGCGTGCTGCTCTATCTCGCGCAGGAGGGCCGCGGCATCGGGTTGATCAACAAGCTGCGCGCCTATCGCCTGCAGGACCAGGGCTTCGACACCATCGACGCCAATGAGCGGCTGGGCTTCGCGGCCGACGAGCGGCAATACGGTATCGCGGCGCGCATGCTGAAGCTGCTCGGCTACAAGGCGGTGCGCCTGCTGACCAACAATCCGCACAAGGTCGCGGCGCTGAAGGCCGCCGGCGTCGCGGTCACGGCGCGGGTGCGCCACGCCTTCCCGGACAACGAGCACAACCGCGCCTATCTGAGGACCAAAGCCGAAAAGGCCGGACATCTTTTGTAGAGGCGGCAGCTTTTGCCGGGCGCTGCGGCGGCCGCGAGCGCCGTTTTGCGCCTTTTGCGTCTGGCAGGCCCCTTGCGAGGCCTCTGGGATGAATTCGCTCAATGCCTCTTCGCTGACAGCCGGTCCGGCCGTCGTCGCGGCCGCTCCGGTCGCCGCGGCGCCGGCGCAGACGGGCGATGACGGCTTCTCGTTCGGCGACCTGCTCGACATCGTCAATCCGCTGCAGCACATCCCGGTGGTCAGCACGCTGTACCGCGCCATCACCGGCGACGAGATCAAGACCTTCCCCAAGATCGCGGGCGATACGCTGTATGGCGGTATCACGGGTTTCGCTTCCTCGATGGCCGATACGATCTTCACCAAGCTCACCGGCAAAAGCGTCGGCGATACCGTGCTGGCCTTCGTCGAGAAGGAATTTTCCCCGTCCTCCGATGCGGCGCCCGCGACCGCGCTGGCCAGCGCCGCGCCGGCGCAGCCCGGCGGCAGCGGCGGCATTCTCGGCTGGCTGGAAAAGGAGTTTTCGGCGTCGCCGCCGTCGGACGCGGCGCCGACCGCGCTCGCCAGCGCCGCGCCGCTGACGACCACCGCGACTTCCGTCGCCTCCGACGCACCGGCCTTGCCCGCGCCCGCCGCCGTGGCGCCGGCCGCGCTCGACACCATCGTCATTCCCGGCCAGGAGCAATTGCTCAGCGCCCTGTCGCGCAACGGTATCGGCCAGGACATCGCGCTGCGCGCCGCCGACGCCTATCGCCGGACGCTGAACGCGCCGGCGCTGCGCGGCACGCTCAACTAGGCTACGCTTTCGCCATGACCGTGATCGTCACGCCGCATGGCGCGCGTGAAGCGCTGGTCGACTGGGGCCGGGGCCCGCGTCGCGCCGCCATCGGGCGCGGCGGCATCGCCGAGAAGCTGTGCGAAGGCGACGGCGTCACGCCGCTCGGCACATTTGCGATCCGGCGCCTGCTCTATCGCGCCGACCGGCTGGACGCGCCGCGGACCGGCCTCCCGCTGGCGCCGATCGCGCCCGACGACGGCTGGTGCGATGCGCCGGACGATCCTTTGTACAACAGACAGATCAAGACGCCCTATGCCGCCGGCCATGAAACGCTGTGGCGCGACGACGGGCTCTACGATCTCGTCCTGGTGCTCGGTTTCAACGACGCGCCGGTGATCGCCGGCAAGGGCAGCGCGATCTTCGTGCATGTGGCGCGCCCCGATTACAGTCCGACCGAAGGCTGCATTGCCTTGGCGCGCAGCGACCTGACGGAACTCCTCGCCGGGCTCGGCCCCGGCGACACGCTCACGGTCCGGGCTTAAGCCGCTCACCGAAAATCGCGCTGCCGACGCGCACATGGGTTGCACCGAAGCGGATCGCGGTCTCGAAATCGCCCGACATGCCCATGCTGAGCAGCGGCAGGTCGTGCGCGCGCGCGAGCTTCTGCAGCAGCGCGAAATGCGGCGCCGGCGCATCCTCGGCGGGCGGGATGCACATCAGGCCCTTGAGCGGCAGGCCCAGTTTGCGCGCATGGCCGATCAGGGCGCCCGCCTCGCGCGGCGCCACGCCGGCCTTCTGCGGCTCCTCGCCGGTGTTGACCTGCACGAAGAGGAACGGATTGCGCCCGCTGCGATCCATCTCGGCGCGCAGCGCGTCGGCGAGCCTCAGCCGGTCGAGCGTGTGGATGGCGTCGAACAGCGCCACCGCCTCGCGCGCCTTGTTGCTCTGCAGCGGCCCGATCAGGTGCAGCTCGATGTCGGCATAGTCGGCGCGCAGGGCCGGCCACTTGGCTTGCGCCTCCTGGACGCGGTTCTCGCCGAAGACGCGCTGGCCGGCGACCAGCGCCGGGACGATGTCGTCCGCGCCGTGGGTTTTGCTGACCGCGATCAGGGTGGTGGCGGGCGCGGGCTTTATCGCCGCCTTTCGCGCCGCGTCGATGCGCGCAACAATGGCAGACAGGTTCTCGTTGATTTGCGCGGGGTTCATGTGGCCAGCAATTTGTCGCGCCGGACGCTAGCAGCCGCGGCCGCCCGCCTCAACGCGGCGCATGCGCTGGCAGGGCTGTTGCCGCCGCTGGCGCTGCTGACCGACGACGATCGCGGCGCCGATGCCCTGGCGGCGGCACGCGCGCTGCCGCGGGGCTCGCTGGTCGTGGTGCGGTCGCGCGCCGCGGCGCGGCGGGCCGTGCTGGCGCAGGCGCTGCTGCTGCTCGCCCGGTCGCGCGGGCTCAGCGTCTTGGTGGCGGACGATCCGGCGCTGGCGTCGCGGCTCGGCGCCGACGGGATTCATCTGCCCGAGCGGCGCGCGCGCGAGGCGGCGCATTGGCGGGCGCTGCATCCAAGGTGGATCATCACCGCCGCGGCGCATGCGCCCTGCGCCATGAGCCTGGAGCATCTCGACGCGGTCTTCCTTTCGGCGGTGTTCGCGACGGCGTCGCATCCCGGCCGCGCGGCACTGTCCGCGACGCGCGCCAACATCATCGCGCGGGCGCTGCCCGTGGCCGTCTATGCGCTGGGCGGCATCGACGCGCGCAAGGCGCGGCTGCTCCGCGGCTTTGTCGGCATCGCCGCGATCGGCGCGCTGGCGGTTTAGATATTCAGCACCGCGTGCAGGAACACCGCGTCCATCGCGATGTGCGGCGCGCCGTTGTAGAAGGCGCCGGCGCTGCGCGCATAGTGCAGCTGTTGCCAGCCGCCGCTGAGCTGCAGATTGCCGTTCACCGCATAGGCGGCGTCGACCATATAGGCGTGGACGCCGAGCGTCGGGGCGCCGAGCGCGCCGTCGGCATCGCCGTTGCCGAACTCGCCGCCGAGCGACCACGAGCCGCGCGTCAGCACGGTGCTGAGATGCAGGCTGCGCGTCGCGCCGGCCGCGAACGCGTCGTTGATGTCGAACGTATAGGTGTTGGCCTCGCGGAAGGCGCCGCCGACGGCGAGCTTGGTGTCGTCGTCGATCGCCCAGTCGAGTTCGCTGCCGACGCCCCAATCGGTCAGGCCGGCATGACCCGGCGTCTTGCGGTCGCCATGGCCGACGATCAGGCCGCCATAGGCGCTCAGCGTCAGCGGGCCGAAACTGTCGTTGTAGTTGAAGGCGCCTTCCCACAGGCTCTTCTGGCGGTTGGGCACGTTCGGCCCGTTGCTCAGGAACGGGATGACGTCCTTGCCTTCGGAGGGCGTGAACGAGGCGGCGAGCTGCAGCCCGAACAGGCGCGGCGAGTAATAGGAGACTTTGGCGTAGTTGAGCGAGGATTCGACCGCGCTGTTGAGCGCGAAGACGTTGATGAAGGCGGTGCCAGTCGAAGGATCGCGGAAGAACGTCGCGTTGGGATTGTCGATGGTGACTTCGCCGTTGACCGTCGGGCCGGTGACCGACAGCGCATAGGCCGCGCCGTCCGTCATGCCGACATCGACGCGTCCAAGGCCGGTATTCGCCGAGCCGTAGACTTTCTGCACCAGGTCGCTGCCGTAATTGTCGCCCGAAAGCTTGTCGTGATAGAGCTCGAACGTCGTCTTGAGCGCCAGCGACAGGCCGCTGTCGTAGTCGCGCTGCAGGCTGGCGTTGAGCGAGGCGGCGCCGGTGCCGCCGAATTTGTCGAAGCTGCCGGGCTGGTCCGCGTCGAAGACGCTGCCATTGACCTGGCCGCCGACGGAATAGGCGAGGTCGTCGCCGATGAAGCCGGTCAGCGGCGCCAGGCTCCAATCGTCCCACGCGGCGTCGGCCGGCCCCGCGAACAGCAACGCCAGGGCCGTTCCGGCCAGAAATGAAACCCGCATCGGTGATGAGCCCTTGTGACGGCCAATTCTGCGCATAGGGAGGCTGGTGCGCACAAGAGCGGGGGAATTAACTCTGGGTGGCGTCCGCCGCCATTCAACCCGGCGGCGTCCGCCGCCCATTCACCTTGTGCGTTCATGCGGTTGCGCCGCCGGGGACGGCCATTTATAAGCCGCCCCCAGGGGGGACGCGCAAAGGCGCCGTCCAGGCGTCAAAAAATGAAAGCGGCCCGATGCGATTCCTGACCGTTCTTGTCTTGGCCCTCGTCGTGGCAGGCTGCAGCTCGGACAACAGCATGCCCGAGACCGGCGGCGCGACCGCGATTTCCGCCGGCACCGGCGCCCGCACATTGGGCGTAAATTCCTATCTGTGGCATGCGACCCTCGATACGCTGTCGTTCATCCCGCTGGCCTCGGCCGATCCGTTCGGCGGCGTGGTGATCACCGACTGGTACACCGCGCCCCAGGTGCCCAACGAGCGCATGAAGGTCACGGTCTACATCCTGGACCGCAATCTGCGCGCCGACGGCCTCAAGATCGCGGTCTTCCGCCAGACCAAGGACGCCACCGGCGGCTGGTCCGACGCCCAGGTTGCCGCCGACACCGCGACCAGGCTGGAAGACGCCATCCTGACGCGCGCCCGCGAGCTTCGACTTGCGAGCGGTGGCAGCTAGTTTTTACAAATCGCTGTAGCCTGATCCGTGCCGGAGGCCTCAGCGCCCCAACCATCCGGCGGCAGAAGGTTGCGCAACGATGGCGCGTTACAACGCCAAGGAATCGGAACGGAAGTGGCAGGCGGCGTGGATCGCGGCCCAGTCCTTCCTGACGCCGACCGATTCCGCAAAGCCCAAATGCTACGTGCTGGAGATGTTTCCCTATCCGTCGGGGCGCATCCATATGGGGCATGTGCGCAACTACACGATGGGCGACGTCATCGCGCGCTTCAAGCGGGCGCAGGGCTTCAACGTGCTGCACCCGATGGGCTGGGACGCCTTCGGCCTGCCGGCGGAGAACGCGGCGCGCGACAATGTCAGCAGCGGCAAGAACAGCGGCATCAATCCGCGCGAATGGACCTACGCCAACATCGCCGCGATGCGCAGCGAGTTGCAGGCGCTCGGCCTCGCCATCGACTGGACCCGCGAATTCGCGACCTGCGATCCGGAGTATTACAAGCACCAGCAGCGGCTGTTCCTGGACTTCTACAAGGACGAGCTGGTCTATCGCTCCGAGGCCGACGTCAATTGGGATCCGGTCGATCTCACCGTTCTCGCCAACGAGCAGGTGATCGACGGCAAGGGCTGGCGCTCCGGCGCGGCGGTGGAACGGCGCAAGCTGAGCCAATGGTTCTTCCGCATCACCAAATATTCCGACGAGCTGCTGCGGGCGCTCGACGGGCTCGAAAAATGGCCGGAAAAGGTCCGGCTGATGCAGAAGAACTGGATCGGCCGCTCCGAAGGCCTGCGCTTCGCGTTCGAGTTGTCGAACCTGACGAAACTCGACGTCTTCACGACGCGGCCCGACACGCTGTTCGGCGCCAGCTTCGTCGCGCTCTCGCCCGATCATCCGTTGACGGAGGAATTGGCGAAGAGCGACGAGAAACTGCGCGATTTCATCGCCGAATGCCGCAAGGTCGGCACCGCCGAGGCCGAGATCGAGACCGCCGAGAAGCTCGGCTACGACACCGGCCTGACCGCGGCGCATCCTTTCGATCCCGCCTGGAAACTGCCGGTGATGGTCGCGAACTTCGTGCTGATGGGCTACGGCACCGGCGCGATCTTCGGCTGCCCGGCGCACGACCAGCGCGACTGGGACTTCGCCAGGAAATACCGCCTGCCGATCCTGCCCGTCGTGATGCCCGCGGACGCCGAGGGCTTTGACGTCCAGCAGGCGCCCTATGTCGGCCCCGGCAAGCTCGCCAATTCGCGCTTCCTGGACGGCCTGGACGTGGAGGCCGCCAAGGCCGAGATCGCGGCGCGCCTCGAAGCGCGCGGCGTCGGCAAGCGCACGGTGAATTACCGCCTGCGCGACTGGCTGGCGTCGCGTCAGCGCGCCTGGGGCTGCCCGATCCCGATGATCCACTGCGCCAAATGCGGCGTGGTGCCGGTGAAGCAAGTCGACCTGCCGGTGCGCCTGCCCGACGATCTGAACTTCAACGTGCGCGGCAATCCGCTCGACGCGCATCCGACCTTCAAGCACACCACCTGCCCGTCCTGCGGCGGGCCGGCGACGCGCGACACCGACACGCTCGACACCTTCGTCGACTCGTCGTGGTATTTCGCGCGCTTCGCCGATCCGACCGCGTCCGAGCCCGTCAACCGCGAAGCGGTGAATTACTGGCTGCCGGTCGACCAGTATATCGGCGGCATCGAGCACGCGATCCTGCACCTGCTCTATGCGCGCTTCTTCACCCGCGCCATGCACGAAACCGGCTGGACCACGCTCGACGAGCCGTTCGCGGCGCTGTTCACCCAGGGCATGGTCTGCCACGAGACCTATCAGGGTGCGTCCGGCAACTGGATCGAGCCCGCCGAAATCGAGAAGCGCGACGGCAAGGCCTATCTGAGGGGCACGGGCACCGAAGTCACCGTCGGCCATTCGGAGAAGATGTCGAAGTCGAAGAAGAACACGATTGCCCCGATGGGCATGATCGATGTCTTCGGCGCCGACGCCATCCGCTGGTTCATGCTGTCGGATTCGCCGCCCGAGCGCGACGTCGACTGGTCGGAGGCCGGCGCAGAAGGCTGCTGGAAATTCGTCCAGCGCATCTGGCGCCTCGTCAGCGAGGCGGAGGGTCTGCCTGCGCCTGGCACGAAGATCGGGGAGGCGACCGGTGCGGCGCTCGAACTGCGCCAGGCGACGCATCGCGCCATCGCCGCGGTGACCGACGATCTCGCCCATCTGCGCTTCAACCGTGCCGTGGCGCAGATCTACGCGCTCGCCAACGCGATCACGGCCGCGTCCGGCGTCGATGGCGCGGCGCGCCGCGAGGCGCTGGAAGCGATCGTGCTGATGGTCGGCCCGATGATGCCGCATCTGGCCGAGACGAGCTGGGAAGCGCTCGGCCACACCACCATGCTGGTCGATACGCCCTGGCCGGCCGCGATCGCGGCGCTGACGAAGTCCGACACTGTCACCCTCGCGGTGCAGGTGAACGGCAAGCGCCGCGGCGAGATCGTCCTGGCCCCGGGCGCCGGCGAAGCGGCCACGCGCGCGGCCGCGCTCGCCGATGAAGACGTGAAGCGCGTGCTGGACGGCAAGACGCCGAAGAAGATCATCGTGGTGCCGAACCGCATCGTGAACATCGTCGTATGAAACGCGCTTGCGCCCTCCTGCTTGCCATGGCCCTCGGCGGCTGCGGTTTCCATCCGCTCTATGGCGGCGTGAATTCGGGCATGCGTGCGACGCTGTCGACGATCTATGTCGAGCCGGTGGCCGACAAGCTCGGCTATGAGCTGCGCAACACGATGATCGATCTGCTCGACGGGCCGGGCTCGGCGCGCGGCGCGGCCTATCGCCTGAAACTGACGCTGACGCAGACGACGCAGGGTATCGCGCTGCAGAACGACGCCACCATCACGCGCTACAACGACACGCTGAAGGTGACCTACGAGCTCACCGACATGGGCGGCAAGGTGGTGACCAAGGGCGTCGAGACCGGGCTTTCCGCCTACAACGTGCTGCCTTCGGGCCCGACCGCCAATTACGGCACGCTGGCGGCGCAGCAGGATGCCGACAAGCGCTCCGCCGAGGACATCGCCGAGCGCATCCGCCTCGACCTCAACGTCTTCTTTTCCAAGCGATGACTGGGATGCGATGACCGAAGTGAAGGGTGCCGGCATCGAACGGGCGCTGTCTCACCCCGCCAGGGACATGGTGGCGGCGCTGATCTTCGGCCCCGACCAGGGCCTGGTGCGCGAGCGCGCCGAGAAGCTGATCAAGAGCGTGGTGCCCGATTTGAAAGATCCGTTCCTGATCGCCGACCTCGACGATTCGGCGCTGAGCTCGGATCCGGCGCGGCTCGCCGACGAGGCCGCCGCGATCTCCATGCTGGGCGGGCGGCGCGTGGTGCGGGTGCGCGGCGCCGGCAACAGCCTCGCCAAGCTGTTCGAGCGCTTCCTGGACGATCCGGCCGGCGATGCGCTGGTCGTGGTCGAGGGCGGCGATCTCGCCAAGGGCACCGGCCTGCGCAAGGTTTTCGAAGGCGCCGACAACGCCTTCGCCATCGCCTGCTACGGCGACAATGCCCGCGACCTGCCCGACATCGTGCGCGACGCGTTGCGCGCCGAGGGGCTGTCGATCGCGCCCGACGCGCTCGCCGATGCCGCCTCGCGGCTGGGCTCGGACCGCGGCGTGACGCGGCGCGAGCTGGAGAAGCTGGCGCTGTATGCGCGCGGGCAGAAGCAGGTTTCGCTCGACGACGTCCGCGCCGTGCTCGGCGACGAGGCCGAGGTCCGCGCCGAGGAGGCGCTCGATGCCGCCGGCGCCGGCGACCTCAAGAAGCTCGACCTGGCGCTTGAAAGATTGTGGATCGCCGGCACCCAGCCCGCCGGCGTGCTGCGCATGGCGCTGTCGCATTTCCAGCGTCTGGCGCTCGCCAAGGCGGAGATGGAAAAGGGCGAAACCGCCGACGGCGCGATGAAGAAGCTGCGCCCGCCGATCCATTTCATGCGCCAGGCCGCCTTCAAGGCGCAGGCCGGCGTCTGGGACAGTGCGCGCCTGCTGGAGGTGCTCGACCTGCTGCTGGAGACCGAGGCCCTCAGCCGCACCACCGCCGTGCCGGCCGAAACCGTCACCGCGCGGGCGCTGTTCAACATCGCCGCGATGGCGCGCATGGGGCGGCGCTGATGCTCAAAGTCCGCATTATTCCCTGCCTCGACGTGAAGGACGGCCGCGTCGTCAAGGGGATCAATTTCGAGGGCCTGCGCGATGCCGGCGATCCGGTCGAGCAGGCGATGATCTATGACGCCGCCGGCGCCGACGAGCTGTGTTTCCTCGACATCACCGCGAGCCATGAGAAGCGCGGCATCCTGCTCGACGTCGTGCGGCGGACCGCCGATGTCTGTTTCATGCCGCTGACCGTCGGCGGCGGCGTGCGCACGCTGGAGGACATCCGCGCCCTCCTGCTGGCCGGCGCCGACAAGGTCTCGATCAACACCGAGGCGGTGCGCCGCCCGGAGTTCGTGCGCGAGGCGGCCGAGAAATTCGGCAGCCAGTGCATCGTCGCCGCCATCGATGCCAAGCAGGGCAGCCATTCCCACAACCATCCGCCGTTCGAGGTTTTCACCCATGGCGGGCGCAATGCCACCGGCATCGACGCCGTCGCCCATGCCGTCAGGCTGGTCGAATACGGCGCCGGAGAGATCCTTTTGACCTCGATGGACCGCGACGGTACCAAGGCGGGCTACGACATCGCGCTGACCCGTGCCGTCGCCGACGCGGTCCCGGTTCCCGTCATCGCCTCGGGCGGCGTCGGCAAGCTTGAAGATTTGGTGACAGGCGTGCGCGACGGCCATGCCAGTGCGGTACTGGCCGCCTCCATTTTCCATTTCGGCCAGTGCAGCATCGCCGAAGCCAAGGCGGCGATGGCGAAAGCGGGATTGCCGGTGCGCCCTTCCTGACTCATGATGCGCCCATGGAAGAGCCGCGCGTCGCCATCGTCCGATCCTATCGCCCGAGCGCCGGGAACCCCGGCGCCCGCGCCGTCACCGCGCGCCGCGTCCATCTGCGCCGGCGCATGACGGTGGAGGAAGCGTTCCGCGCCACGGTGCTGGAATGCCTTGCCCAGGTCGGCGGCAACGCGCCGGCGATCCGCGCCCGCGATCCCAAGGGGGTGCACCAGATCCGCGTCGGGCTGCGCCGGCTGCAGATGGCGCTGCAGTCGTTCGGGCCCTATGCCGCGACGCCGGCGCTGAAGGCGCTGGGCAAGCGCGGCCGCGTCCTTGCCGACGCGTTCGGGCCGGCGCGCGACCTCGACGTGTTCGCCGACACGCTGCTGCCGCCGGTGGCGCGCAAATATGCCGATCACGACTCGTTCGTGGCGCTGGGCCTGGCGCTGCGGCATGCCCGCGGCGAGGCCTGGGACGATGCGCTGGGCGAGATCCTCGATCCCGATTTCGGCGCCTTCCTCAACGACGTCGCGGCGGCGGCCGAATCGGTGCCGCTCGACGACGCCAGGATCGGCAAGGTCAGCCGGCGGGCGCTGAAGGGGCATTGGGCGCGGGCGAAGACGCGCGGCAAGCGCGTCCGCCGGACCTACGACCGGCGCACCCACAAGCTACGCATCGCGCTCAAGAAGCTGCGCTATGCGGCGGAGTTCTTCGCGCCGCTCTATCCGCGCCGCAAGACGGCGCGCTACATCAAGGCGCTCAAGACGCTGCTCGACCGTCTGGGCGAGGCCAACGACGTGCACGGCATCGGCGACAGCCTGGCGCGGCTGGGCCAGGGGCCGGAGCTGCGCTTTGCCGCCGGCACCATCACCGGCTGGCACGGCGCCCGCGAAAAGCGCCTGACGAAGAAGGCCCTCAAGACCTGGCGCGCGTTCCGCAAGCGGGAGCCGTTCTGGGTTTGAGCGGCACGTTCAACGCCGCGATGCGCGGCGTGCCGCCCGCTTCCACCTCCAGGATCAGCGCCGCCGACAGGTCGAGCTTCGCCGGCATCGCCGTCGCCATGTCCCAGCCGGTCGCCAGCGTGTAGGCGCTGCGCAGTATGCCGCGATGGGCGATGGCGACGGCGTCGCCCGGCGCTCCGGCCACGTCGCGGATGAAATCGGCGACGCGGGCGAGAAGCGCGCGCGTGCTCTCGCCGTCCTTGGGCGTGAAGTCGATGCCGCTGCCGGCGTGGGCGAAGGCGTCGGCGCCGTCGCGGGCCAGGATCTCGGCGCGGGTCAGCCCTTCCCAGGCGCCCCAATGGTGCTCGCTCAGCCGCGCATCGGGGATCGCGCCGGCATAGCCCAGCAAGGCCGCGGTCTCGCGCGCCCGGCCCAGCGGACTGGTGAAGGCGCGGGCCGCTTCAAAGCCGTCCGGCGGCAGCAGGCCGGCCATCAGGGCGCGGCCGGCCTCGCTCAGCGGCATGTCGATGCGGCCCTGGATGCGGTCCTGCGCGTTCCAGTCGGTGGGACCGTGGCGGAGAAAGGCGAGGCGCAATTTGTCTTCCTTCGGGCTTCGTGCACGATGGCTGCATCGATATCAGAAAACGGACTCGCATGCGCCGCGCCATCGACAAGACCAAGCCGGAAGACTTTCCCCCCAACATCCAGGCGATCTTCAAGCGTGCGGCGCCATGCTCGGCCTGGCTGAACCAGGAGCTGCTGGAGATCGACGTCGAGGGCGGCTGGGTCCGGATCGGCTACGACCTCGGCGAGCCGCATTTCAACCGCTTCGGCGCGCTGCATGGCGGCGCCATCGCCTGCGTCATGGACGACGTGCTGGCGGTCGCCGCCGGCTTCATCGCGCAATGGGGCGAGATCGCACCGACGCTGGAGATGAAGGTCAGCTATCTAAATCAGGGCGGCGCCGGGCGCCACACCGCCGAGGCCAAGGTCATCAAGCGCGGTCGCACGATCAACTTCCTCGAGGCGACGCTGGCGCGTGCCGACGGCAAGATCGTCGCCACCGCGACCGCCACGATCATGATCTCGCCGCTCAAGCGGCCCGAGCCGGCGAAAAAGGACTGATCGCACGTAGTGGCGCGGAGCCGATGAAGGTGCGGTAAGGCTCGAAGTCGTTCTCTTTACCGCCGACTCAACTGTGATAAGATTCAAGCACAAAAGGCGCGGACCTTATGGAAGGGTCCGCGCCTCCTGTTCACGCCCCTTGTGGAAGGGGGCAGTCCGACGGTGAGTCGCCAGCCCGTTGCTCAAGCAGCGACACACTCGCCTAGATCATTCGGCGGCTGACCCCAAGTCGGTCGCCGCTTTTTTTCCGTCGGCCGGATCAGTAGGACGATGAACAAAATACCAATCTCGTCCCTCTCTGCGGACTGCGCCATCTTTCGATAATCTGTAGAGGGTCATGCCAACGGTTTTTTCATGAATTGGCCCACGTTGGGCCTCGATCTGCTTTCTGACTTCTGATGCGCGAATTGCAATGGGGGCTGCGTCTCTAGCAATTTGCAGAACAAGCTCGCGTATTGGTATTCGGCTGGCTCCAACGCTCGTGTCGTCTGGCCGTGGCAAACCTACCTCGGTGGCGTCACCGCCCTTTTTCATCGCTGCAGGTAGGTCAAATTCCAGAACACGGGCAGCAGCAATGCAATCGTTTATGAAGGCAACAGTTTTCTTCTTTGAAGCTTGCTCAGTAGCAATTATTGCCTCGGCATCCCTGATCCGCTTTTCGGCATCTTGATACTGCCCCGCGAACACACGGCACCGCGCGACAATCGCCGCAATAGCCTGTGCCCTCTGGTTTTTGTCGGTCTTAGCCATACCCGACACACTACCGAAGCTTCTTGCGAAATCAAGATTTATCAGTCGGATTCCACACACAAAATAACGATGGATTCCTCTGGATTCCATCTATATATAGGATCTGGAGACAAATTAACGCCTGCAGGAGCTGAGGAAGGACACCATCTAGTGCGTGCCGTGGGGGCCGGCCGCCGGATTGCCGGACTCTAGTAGTATCTATGGTCGAGTTAGAAACATCCCAGCCTACACGCCGTAGCGTTCATATCGGTCGCAAACCCGCCAGCAACATCCACCACGCAATCCGTATCGCTGAGTATTCCAACCGACCTTTGAATGTCTTCGTCACCGTCAATTTCAGACTCACCGCATGTTTGTCGGATCACGAGAGCGCCGCATTCGAAAAACTCCGGCGAAATCATTTCACGCCATGGATCAGGAGAAACAAAAAGGTCGGATCGATATCCCCAACCTATATCTGGGTCTTAGAACGCCCCAACGACGCTGTCGGCCTTCATTGGGCGCTGCATTTACCTGACGCTCTTATTGACGAGTTCGGCAAGCTGTTTCCCAAGTGGCTCGAATCCGTCGGCGCGGGCGCTGTTACGTCCAACGCAATAAAGATTGGCCCGGCTAATACTCCACGAAGTTTGGGGCTTTATCTCCTGAAGGGAATGGACCCAATCTATGCGGCGCTCTATGGGGTCAATCACATTCCGCAGGGCGTGATTTTTGGGAAACGAAGTGGCTTCAGTCGCAACGCTGGTCCGAGCGCAAAGAAGCGCATGCGCGCCGAACGACGCTATCCTCGGCCAAGTGTATATATCCGACTGCCCGCCTAGCTTTCGATTAGCCGTCTAAACCTCGATCTCCGCGATCACCGGCACATGGTCTGAGCATTTTTCCCAGCCGCGCATCTTGCTCACGATGGTCTGACTTTTGAGGCCGCCCTTGAGCGCCTGGCTGATCCAGATGTGGTCGAGGCGGCGGCCGCGATTGCTCGCCTCCCAATCCTGGGCGCGATAGCTCCACCACGAATAGCTCTTCTGGTCGTGCGGCACGAATTCGCGCGTCACGTCCAGCCAGTCGAAGGCGGCCTTGGCTTCGCCGAGCAGATCCGTCTCGACCGGCGTGTGGCTGACGACGTCCAGCAGCTGCTTGTGGCTCCAGACGTCGTGCTCGAGCGGCGCGACGTTGAGATCGCCGACCAGGATCATCGGATGGTCGCGCTTGCCCTTGTGCCGGCCGAAGACCTTTTCCATCGCGCGCAGGAAGTCGAGCTTGTGCGCGAATTTGGGGTTCTTGACCGGATCGGGGATGTCGGCGCCGGCCGGGACGTAGAAATCGTGCAGCTCGACGCCGTTCTCCAGGGTCACGCCCATGTGGCGGGCATGGCCCTCGCGGCAGAAGGCCTGCACGCCGGTCTTCCGGAACGGGATCTTCGAGACCACGGCGACACCGTGATAGCCCTTCTGGCCGGCGACCGCCTGGTGGACATAGCCGAGCCTGGCCAGCGCCTCGCCCGGAAACTGGCCGCTCTCGCACTTGATTTCCTGCAGCGCCAGCACGTCCGGCTGGTGCTCGCGCAGGAAGCGCTGGACCAGGCCGATCCGCAGCCGGACCGAGTTGATATTCCAAGTGGCGACCTTCACGTCTGGCGTATTCCTTCCATGTTCTCAGCGCATAGCTTTACGCTGCAATGCACAAATAGTGAATAAATTCAATTAGTTATACTATGTAAAATGGTAATTGAACGTTGAATAATAACCAATCCGTTCATTGAAACTCAAGAAACGCCCCCTATATCCCACTTGTCGGCGAGAGCCGGCAACGAAATTCAGCGGTGGTGAGAGGCGGTCGTCCACTCCATCGCAGGAATGAAAAAGGAGAGGCAGTCATGACCAATATCAATTCCTACGTCCCCGCCCAGCACTCGGCTTTCAACAGCGCCGTCAGCAACATCTTCGCTGCCGCCCTGGTGATCATGGCCGGTGTCCTGACCTTCGCGGCCTTCACCGCGGTCTAAGGCGGACCTAGAGCTTCGCCGCGGCGCTCTCACTCCCCCCGAGCGGCGCTGCGGCAAGCGGCCAGCGGGCCTTCGGCGATACCCCAATGCCGTCGAACCAGCCCAGCTGGCCATGTTCCACCCCCGCCCAGGCGACCATCGCGGCATTGTCCGTGCACAGCCTGGGCGGGGGTATTTTTGTCTGGAAACCCTCGCGCGCCGCCAGCTCCGACAACGCCTTGCGGATCGCGCCGTTCGCCGCCACACCGCCGGCCAGGACCAGCGCCGGCGCGTCGGCCTCGGGGAAGTCCCCCCGGAACATCCCCATCGCCGCCCTGGTGCGGTCGGTCAGGATGTCGACCACGGCCGCCTGGAACGAGGCTGCCATGTCCTCCGTCACGATGCCGCCGGCATCGGCGAGCAGGCGCACCGCCGTCTTGAGCCCCGAAAAGGAAAAATCCGCGCCGTCACGTCCGCGCATCGGACGCGGCAGGGCATAGCGTTTGGCATTGCCTTGCGCCGCGACGGCTTCGATCCGCGGCCCGCCGGGATAGGCGAGGCCGAGCAGCTTGGCGACCTTGTCGAAGGCCTCGCCCACCGCATCGTCGATCGTGGTGCCGTAGAGCCGGAACCTGCCGACTCCCTCGACGCCCAGGAGCTGGCAATGGCCGCCGGAGATCAGCAGCAGCAGGAAGGGGAAATCGACGCCTTCGGTCAGCCGCGCGGTCAGCGCATGCGCTTCGAGGTGATTGACCGCGACCAGCGGTTTGCCCGCCGCCAGCGCCAGCGCCTTGGCGGTCGTCAGCCCCACCATCACGCCGCCGATCAGGCCCGGCCCCGCCGTCGCCGCGATGGCGTCGAGCTCCGCGAGCGTGATCTTCGCCGCCGCCAGCGCCTCTTCGACGATGCCGTCCAGCCGCTCGATATGCGCCCGTGCCGCGATCTCCGGCACCACGCCGCCATAGGGCCGGTGCGCGTCAAGCTGGCTGAAGACGATGTTGGAGAGAATCTCGCCCGGCCCCGGCCCGCGGCCACGCACCACCGCGGCCGCGGTTTCGTCGCAGCTGGTTTCGATGCCGAGGACGGTCAGGGAGCGCAAAGAAGGGCGGCCTTTGATAGTTTGCGGGGGCTGCTCTAAACCCTTTGCCGCCATGTCGCAAAACCGCATCCTTCGCCTCGGCACCCGCGGCTCAAAGCTCGCGCTGGTGCAGGCCAATATGGTGCGCGACCGCCTCCTGGCGCGGGGCGCGGCCTGCGAGATCGTCATCCTCAAGACCTCCGGCGACCGCATCCAGGATCGCAGCCTCGCCGATGCCGGCGGCAAGGGCCTGTTCGTCAAAGAGCTCGAAGACGCGCTGCTGCGGGACGACATCGATCTCGCCGTGCATTCGATGAAGGACGTGCCGACGGCGCTGCCGCCGGGCCTCGACCTCAGCGCCTTTCTCGAGCGTGAGGATCCGCGCGAAGCGTTCCTGTCGCCCAAGGCGAAGTCGCTGGACGAACTGCCCAGGGGTGCGCGCGTCGGCACCAGTTCGGTGCGGCGTCATGCCCAGGCGCTGCGCCGGCGGCCCGATCTCGAGATCGTGCTGCTGCGCGGCAATGTCGACAGCCGCATCGCCAAGCTCGATGCCGGCGCGATGGATGCGATCTTCCTGGCGCTCGCGGGCCTCAAGCGCCTCGGCCTGCAGGATCGCGCCACCGCGATCCTGGATCCAAAAGACTGCCTGCCGTCGCTGGGGCAGGGCGTGGTCGGCATCGAAATCCGCGACACCGACACGCGGGCGCGCGAGCTCACGGGCCTGCTCAATCACCCGCCGACGGAGATCGCGCTGATCTGCGAGCGCGCCTTCCAGGCGGCGCTCGACGGCTCCTGCCGCACGCCGATCGCCGGCCTGGCGACACTCGACGGCGATACCCTGTCATTCGACGGCGAAGTGCTGGCGCCGGACGGCAGCGAGCATGCCGTGACGCATTTCAAGCTCGAACTCGGCCACAATCCGCGCGAGGCGGCGCGCAATGCCGGCGCGCGGGCCGGCGCCGCGCTGAGGCCGCGCGTCGCGCCGTGGCTCACGCTATAATGCGCGTCCTGGTGACGCGGCCATCGGACGATGCCGCAGAGATCGCTGCGGCCCTGCAGGCGCGGGGCCACCAGGCCGTCGTCGCGCCGCTGCTCGCGCTGCGTTTCCACGACGGCGCCGAGCTCGACCTCGCCGGCGTGCAGGCCATCCTCGCCACAAGCGCCAACGGCGTGCGCGCCCTGGCGCGCCGCACCGCGCGCCGGGACATTCCCGTCTT
Organism: Rhizomicrobium sp.; assembly: GCA_035570795.1. GTDB lineage: Bacteria > Pseudomonadota > Alphaproteobacteria > Micropepsales > Micropepsaceae > Rhizomicrobium. Next base: position 27,095 of record DATMKZ010000049.1, on the reverse strand, counting down.
CGCCGTCGGACCGCAGACCGAGGACGCAGCGCGGCGCGCAGGGTTCGCCGCGGTCCAAAGCGCCGACGGCGATGCCGCTGCGCTGGCCGCCGCAATCCCCGCCTGGGCGCGCCCCGATCGGGGCGCCTTGCTGCACGCTTCGGGCGCCGACGGCGAGGGACGGCTCGCGCGCGCGCTGACCGGCGCCGGCTACGCGGTTCGCACGGAGGTTCTCTACGCGGTTGAGGCGGTCGGTGAGCTGCCGCAAGTGGCGCGCGAAGCCTTGAAGGCCGGCGCGCTCGACGCCGTCCTGCTGTTCTCGCCGCGCAGCGCCCAGATCTTCGCGGGCTGTGTCGCGCAGGCCGGCCTGGCCGGCGCCTGCGCCCGGCTCAGCGCCATGTGCATCAGCGAAGCCGCGGCCAAGGGGCTGGCGCCGCTCGCTTTTGCGCAAATCCGCGTCGCCGCCAGGCCAAATCAAGCATCCCTGCTGGACTGCCTTGGTTAGCGGCGCGCGGCGCGCCATAATTTCGGCCATGACCAGTCCCGATTCCGCGGCGCCGCATGCGCCGCCCCAACCGCATGTCATCCACGTGACCCAGCCGCAATCGCGGTTCGCCGGCCTCGGTGCCATCGCGCTGATGATCACGGTCGTGATCGTCGCCGGCATCGCCTTCCTGTTCTTCTGGCAGATGAATCTCGACAAGACGCAGCCGGCCGCGGCGCTGGCGTCCGGCGATACCGGCGACGTGGCTTCGCTGCGCGACCGGCTGTCGTCGGACGAGGCGCGGCTTGCGGTGCTGGAGCGCAGCGGGCCCGGCGATGCCTCGGGCCTCAAATCCTCGTTCGCGCAGGCGCAGAGCGATCTCGCCGCGCTCTCGGCGCGCGTCGGCAGGCTGGAGACCGCGCCCGATCCGCAGGCGACCGCCCGGCTCGACGATGCCGACCGCCGGCTTGCCGCCATGCGCAGCGATTTCGACCTGCGCGTCGCGGCGCTGGAGCGCAATGCGCTGGGCTCCGACCTGCCGCAGCGCCTCGCCGCGCTGGCGAGTGCCGAGGCGGCGCTCGAGGCCCGCGTCGCGCATCTGGAGAACATCGATCCCACCGTCACCATGAAGCGCGCCGCCGCCGAGCTCGCCCTCGCCAATCTGGTGCGCGCCAGCGGCACGTCCGATCCGTTCGCGGCCGAGCTGCAGACCTTGCGCACGTTGCTGCCCAACGCGCCGGAGGCGGGTGAGCTGGTGCCGATCGCGCCGCGCGGCGCCCCGACGCAGGCGGCGCTGGCGGAACGTTTTCCCGACATGGCGGCGCGGGCGCTTGCGGCGGAGAATGCCGGCAAGGCGACAAGCTGGCTCGGCCGGCTCTGGGCCAATATCGGCAACGTCATCGTCATCCGCCGCGTCGGCGAGGTCCAGGGCCAGGACAGCGAGAGCATCCTCGCCCGCGCCGGCGCGCGGCTGAACCGGGGCGATCTCGCTGGCGCGGTCGCCGAGATGAAAGCGCTGCGGGGCAGCGCTCGCGGCGCCGCGCAGGCCTGGCTCGGCGAAGCGCAGGCGCGTCTTGCCATCGCGCACGACACCGCGGCGCTGGCGCGGCGCTTGGCGCAGCTCCTGGCGGCGCCATGATCCGCCTGCTCGGCATTCTCATCGCCGCCGGCTTGCTTGCGGGCGGCATCGCCTGGATCGCCGACCGCCAGGGCGAGCTGGTGTTCACGCTCGACGCCTACGAAATCCACATGAGCGCGGCGGCGACCATCGGCCTCGGCGTGCTGTTCACGGCGCTCGTCGTCGTCCTCGCGCGCCTCATCACCACGCTGATCACCAGTCCCGGCGCCATCGGCGCCTGGTTCAACGCCCGCCGCATGCGGCGTGGCAACGATTCGCTGAGCCATGGCCTGCTCGCCGTGGCCGCCGGCGACATCCACGAAGCGCGCCGCCATGCCGACCGGGCGCGCGGCATCCTCGGCGCGCATCCCTTGGCGCTGCTGCTGCAGGCGCAGACCGCGTCCATCGAAGGCGACGGCAACACCCAGCGCCATGCCTATCGCGCCATGCTGCATCACGAGACCACGGAATTCCTCGGCCTGCGCGGTCTCTTCATGCTGGCGGCGCGCGAGGATCAGCCTGACCAGGCGCTGATCTTCGCCGAGCGGGCGCACACCCTGCGCCCCCGCGTGCCGTGGGCGGCCAATGCGCTGTTCGATCTCAAGGCGGCGCGCGGCGAATGGGGCGAGGCCCGCAAGGTGCTGGAGGACGGCGCCCGCCACAAGATGCTGGACGCCGACCTGGTGCGCCGCCGCCGCGCCGTGCTGCTTGCCGCCGAAGCGAACGACGCCGACCGCCGCGGCGACGGCGAGGCGGCGCTGACGCTGGCGAGCGATGCGCTGGCGCTGGAGCCCGGCCTGGCGCCAGCCGCGATGCTGGCGGCGCGCAAGCTGGCGGCCTCGGGCAAGGCCTGGCGGGCGCAGGGCGTGGTGGAAGCGTGCTGGACGCAGTCGCCGCATCCGGACCTCGCCGAGATCTATGCCGCGATCAAGCCGGACGAGAGCCATGAGCAGCGCGTCAAGCGCCTCCTGGGCCTCGCCCATCTCAACCGCGAGCATTTCGAAAGCCGCGTGCTCGAGGCCGAGGAAGCGGTGCTGGCGAAGAACTGGGCCGAGGCGCGGCGCATGCTTGCGCCGCTGACGCACGAGGCCGCGAGCGCCCGCGTCTGCGCCCTGATGGCGGAGATCGAGGAAGGCGAGAACGGCGACGCCAGCGCGGCGCATGCCTGGCTGGCCCGCGCGGCGCGGGCGGCGCGCGATGCCGAATGGCGCTGCCACCATTGCGGCGCCTCGCAGACGGCGTGGAGCGCGGTGTGCCCGGCCTGCTCGGGCTTCGACACGCTGGCATGGTCCGTCGCCGGCGGCATCGCCCAGCCCGCGTCGCAGATCGTGATGCTCGGCCGGCCGGCGTCTGGCGGCGCGCAGCCCCGGAAAATCGCCCCGGTGAAAATCCCCGACGACCGTTCGGGCATCGTGTCGCTGCCGCGCCCGCCGGACGATCCGGGGCCGGGCGGGATCGAGTATTAACCCCTTTCGCGCAGACCGCCGCCGAAAGGCGTGCAGAAATCGCCCCGAATTCGGCGTATATTGCCGGCCGGGCGGTCCGCCGCGGCGGGCCATGACATGCGGGGGCATTCATGCGCTGGATTCTCATTCTTATCGTCGCGATCCTGGCGCTGCTCGGCGTCGGCGCCTATCTCCTCAGCGCGCCGGACATTCCGCGCGCCGTGCTGGAGGCGAAATACGCGACGCCGCCCTCGCAATTCGTCGAACTGAGCTATGCGAGCACGCTGCCGCCGGCGTCGGGCGTCTCGGACACGCGCGCTACTGATCCTAACGTCACGGCACGGGCGCATTATCGCGTCCGCGGTCCGGTGGATGCGCCGGTGCTGCTGCTGCTGCATGGCTCGAACGCCTCGCTGTTCACCTGGGAGCCCTGGTCGAAGACGCTGTCCGACCATTTCCGCGTCGTGTCGGTGGACCTGCCGGGCCACGGCCTGACCGGCGCGACCGCCAATCACGACTACACCGCCGCCGGCATGGTGAACTTCGTCGCCGCCTTCGCCGACAAGCTCGGCCTCAAGAGTTTCGCGCTGGCCGGCAATTCGATGGGTGGCGGCGTCGCGGCGCGCTTTGCCGAAACCTATCCGGCGCGGGTCAGCGCTCTCATCCTGGTCGATGCCGGAGGCATGCCGACGAAGATGGGCGACCATGTCCCGATCGCCTTCAAGCTGCTGCGCCAATCCTGGGCGCAATCGTTGCTGGCGCATCTCAACCCCAGGCCGCTGGTGCGCGAAGGCCTGAACGACGCCATTGTGCACAAGGCGGTGCTGACCGAAAAGATGATCGATCTCTATACCGACATGGCGCTGCTGGAAGGCTCGCGCCAGGCGACGTTCGAGCGCTTCAACCAGTTCGGCGGCGGCGACGCCAATTATGTGAAGGACCATGTCGGGGCGCTGAAGATGCCGGTCCTGATCCTTTGGGGCGAGGAGGATCACCTGATCCCGGTCGCCGCCGCGCATCTCTGGAACAAGGCGCTGCCCGGCTCGAAGCTGATTGTCTACCCCGCGACCGGCCACATCCCGATGGAGGAGGTCGCCGACCGTTCGGCGACGGATGTGCGGGCGTTCCTGGCGGGCAGGCCCTGAAGCGCGCAGAGCCGTCTGCGTGCATTTGACCGCGCCCGCCGCCGTTTGACCCCAGGCGAGGCCTTGACGCGCCCGCCGCCAGCCGGTCTCCTTTCGCAATGCAACAAGACGCGCTGGCGCATACGGAAGACTTCGGGGGGCCGGACCAGCACCTGCCCAGCCGCGCCTGCTTTCCCGGCCGCGACGCGCCTTACGAGCACTACCATCTGGGCAAGCCCTACGACGAGATGTTCGCGCGCGGCGGCACGGTGCATCCGCACTATGCCGCGCTCGACGGCCGCCTGACCACACTGCCGGCCGGCGAGTTGCTGCGCCGGCAACAGGCCTGCGAGCTGTCGTTCCTGCACCAGGGCATCACCTTCACCGTCTACAACGACAACCAGGCGACCGAGCGGATCATCCCGACCGACCTGTTGCCGCGCATCGTCACCGCCAAGGAATGGGCCTGCATCGAGGCCGGCCTGACGCAGCGCATCCGGGCGCTCAACCTGTTCCTGCGCGACATCTATGGCGACGGCCGCGTCCTCAAGGACGGCGTCATCCCGCGCTCGATGATCTACGGCTCCAGGCATTATCGCCGCGAGATGCGCGGGCTTCCCGTGCCGCACGGAGCCTATGTGAATGTCTGCGGCAGCGACCTGGTGCGCAACGAGGCCGGCGATTTCGTCGTGCTGGAGGACAATCTGCGCGTGCCGTCGGGCGTCTCCTACATGCTCGCCAACCGCGATGTGGTGCGGCGCGCCTTCCCGGCGGTGTTCCGTTCGATGGGCGTGCGCGCCATCGAGCACTATCCCAACGAGCTGCTCGCGACGCTGCGCAGCCTGGCGCCGTTCCACGAGGACGTGACGATCGCGGTGCTGACGCCCGGCGTGTTCAATTCCGCCTATTTCGAGCACGCCTTCCTGGCGCGCCAGATGGGCGTCGAGCTGGTCGAGGGCCGCGATCTGCTGGTCAACGACAACGTCGTCTACACGCGCACCACCTCGGGGCTGAAGCGCATCGACGTGATCTATCGCCGCATCGACGACGATTTCGTCGACCCGCTGATCTTCCGCGAGGATTCCTCGCTCGGCGTGCCGGGCCTGTTCAACGCCTATCGGGCGGGTAACGTCGTCGTCGCCAACGCGCTGGGCACCGGCGTGGCCGACGACAAGGCGGTCTATGCCTATGTGCCGCGGCTGATCCGCTATTATCTCTCCGAAGAGCCGATCCTGGGCAATGTCGAGACCTTTCTCTGCCGCGAGGAAAAATCGCTCTCCCATGTGCTCGCCAATCTCGACAAGCTGGTGGTCAAGGCGGTGGGCGAGAGCGGCGGCTACGGCATGCTGGTCGGACCGCATGCCAGCCAGGCCGAGCGCGACGACTTCGCGCAAAAGATCAAATCCGATCCCGACAATTACATCGCCCAGCCGACCATCCAGCTCTCCACCGCGCCGACCTTCGTCGACGGCGGGGTCGAGCCGCGGCACGTCGACCTGCGCCCGTTCATCCTGCATGGCGAGCACACCACCATCGTGCCCGGCGCGCTGACCCGCGTCGCGCTCAAGCGCGGCAGCCTGGTGGTGAATTCCTCGCAAGGCGGCGGCTCGAAAGACACCTGGGTGCTGAGCGAATGATCCTTCGGGGCTCGCTTCGCTCGCACCTCAGGATGACGGCCTTCGTGGCGCGTCGGGCTCGTGCCGGCGTCGTCATGCTGAGGTGCGAGCCGAAGGCGAGCCCCGAAGCATGCTGAGCCGCGTCGCCGACAGCCTGTACTGGATGGCGCGCTATATCGAGCGCGGCGAGCACACCGCCCGCCTCGTCGCGGTCAAGCTGGAATCCATGATCGAGCAGAGCCGCGAGGACGCCGACGCGTCGTGGCACCGGGTGGTCGGCGCGCTCTCCGGCGACGAGCACGCGCCCAAGGCGCACGACGCCTACGCCATCACCCAGGCGCTGGCCTTCACCCGCGCCAATCCCTCGTCGCTGGTCGCCTCGCTGCGCTTTGCCCGCGACAACGCGCGCCAGGTGCGCGAGCAGCTGTCCACCGAAGTGTGGGAGCATCTCAACAAGCTCTATCTGCGGCTGCAGCCCGTCACCACCGACGCGGTCTGGGGCCACCACCCGGCGCGCATCTTCCGCGAGGCGCTGGAGGATTTCCACACGCTGGAAGGCGTCATCATCTCGACGCTCAGCCACAATGAGGGCTGGTATTTCATCCAGCTCGGCCGCCACATCGAGCGGGCGCAGCTCGTCAGCCGCCTGCTCGACCTGCATTTCCGCCCGTCGCCCGGCGCCGCGGCGCCGAAATATTTCGACTGGCTGGTGCTGCTCAAATTCTGCACGGCGTTCGAGCCCTATTGCAAAGCCTACACGGCGCAGATCAGGCCCGAGAAGATCGCCGAGTTCCTGGTGTTCGACGGCGAGTTTCCCCATTCGGTGCGCTTCTCCATCGACCGGGTCTGCGATTCGCTGGCGCGCGTCGCCATGGCGGCGCCGCCGGCGCGCCGTGCGGGCGTCGAGCGCCTGGCCGGCCGGCTCAAGGCCACGGTCGATTTCGGCCAGATCGAGGATCTGATGAGCGGCGCCATCGTGCCGTTCCTCGCCGACATCACGCGGCAATGCGAGCAGATCCACGAGAGCGTGCACCTGTCCTACATCGCCTACGGCGCGGAGACGGTGCTGTGATGGCTCTCGCGACACGTACAGGCCCGCCTCCCCCGCGCGCGCGTAGCGCGCTGGTGGGGGTCGGTAGCGCCAGCGTGCCGACGCCCGCAGCACCGTCAGGTGCGAAGGGCGGAGGGGGAAACTAAGAATGTTCTATTCGATCAGGCACGTCACCCGGTTTCGTTATTCCTCCCCCGTCCGCGAGAGCGTGGTGGAATTGCGCATGCAGCCGCGCTCGGAAGGGCCGCAGTCGCTGCGCAGCTTCCAGATCTCGACCAACCCCAGGGCGCAGCTCTACGCCTACACCGATCATCTGGGCAACGCGGTCTATCACTTCAACGTGCTGCGCGATCACGAGGAGCTGCGCATCGAAGCGCAGGCCGTGGTCGAGATCGCCGCCGCCCCGGCGCTGCCCGAGCGCGCCGACATGCTCGAATGGGGCCGCTACAATTCGTACAACCTGTCCGACGACCAGTTCGACCTGCTCGAGCCGTCGACCTTCGCGCTGGTCACGCCGGCCTTGCGCGCGTTCATTGCAAGCCACGGTCTGGAGAAAGCTGGCGACGATCCGCTGAGCGCGCTGAAACGGCTCAGCAGCACGATCAACAGCGCTTTCGAATACACCGCCGGCATCACCGACGCGCACTCGCCGATCGACGTGGCGCTGAAGGAAAGGCGCGGCGTCTGCCAGGACTTCGCGCACATCATGATCGCGATCGCGCGCAGCTGGGGCATCCCGTCGCGCTACGTCTCGGGCTACCTGCATCACCGGCCGCGCTCGCAAGACCGCTCCAGCCAGGACGCGACGCATGCCTGGGTCGAGGCCTATCTGCCGAGCCTCGGCTGGGTCGGCATCGATCCGACCAACGACATCGTGGTCAGCGATCGCCATATCCGCGCCGCGGTGGGCCGCGACTATGCCGACGTGCCGCCGACCCGCGGCACCTACAAGGGCGGCGCGGAGAGCGAGCTCGCCATCGCGGTCGCGGTCGAGCCGACGCAGGCGCCGCTGCGGCACGAGGATTTCCTGCGTGTCGCCAGGCCGATGAGCGCCCCGCGCCCGACGCCCTCGATGCCGGAACATCTCTACCACCAGCAGCAGCAACAGCAGCAATAGCGGTCGTTTTTGCTCTATCGCGTCGCGGCGCCTTGACCGCTGCGACGCCGCCGCGCCTACTGGGCGCAACGATAAAAATTGGGAGTGGGGAATGGGACTGAAAAGGGCACTCTGGCGCGCCGGGCTGGCAGGCGCCGCTGCCCTGCTCGCGGCCCAGTCGCCGTCCGCCGCCGCGACCGCCGATCCCTCGCTGCGCAAGGCCGCCAACGTGCTCACCATCGCGCTGCCCGTGGCGGCGGTCGGCGTCTCGCTGCTGCATCACGAGGACTGGAAGGGCGTCGCCGAATTCGCGGTCTCGGCCGGCCTCACGGTGGGCTCGGCCTACCTGATCCGCAAAATCGTCCGCGAGCGGCGCCCCGACCATTTCGACTTCAACAGCATGACGCCGCCCGACGTCGCCATCTCCGATGCCTCGGCGGACTATCTGTGGAGCCGCTATGGCTGGCGCTACGGCGTGCCGGCCTTCATCGCGCGCTCGATCGTCAGCTACGCCGATACCGACGGCAAGAAGAACCACTGGTACGACACGCTGGCGAGCGGTGCCCTGGCCTTCGGCTTCAATTATGCCATCGTCACGCGCTATCGCGACAGCCAGCGCTATCATGTGGGGCTGGAAGCGGAGCCGGGCGGCGCCAGCCTGCATTTCACGATGAACTTTTGAGCGGTCCGATGAACACGCGCGCGCTGATTGCGGTTTTGCTGCTGGCCGGCGCCCTGGCGGGCTGCACCAGCGTCGTGACCAGGGTGGCGGCGTCGCTCGGCCTGCCCAAGAGCGGCTTTGCCACAGACGCGCTGTTTCCGGACGGCCCGGTGCCCGCCGCGGCCGGCTGCGCGGCGCGGGATTGCGACAGCCAGGCGCTGGCGCAGGCGCCGCAATTTTGCACCGCGCGCGGCTACCAGCCGGGCAGCGACGGCTATCGCCGCTGCCTCGTCTCGGTCGCGGAAAATTTGCGCGCCGCGCGCCGCTAGGCCGCGTAGGCAGGCCGGAGCCGTCCCGGTATAAGCTTGGCAGGGGCGAATCGGAGGGGAGTCATGCGCATTCGGACCGGACTTCTGGCAGTGGGTTTTGCGGCCCTTCTGGGCGGCTGCACCGATCTCGACATGGACCTGTTCGGCGATTCGTCGGAGCCCGCCGCCGCGCCGAATGGCTGCACCGCCACGGGCTGTCCGCAGGCCGCGCAATTCTGCGTCGCGCGCGGCTATGCCGCCGGCACCGACGGCTATAACCGCTGCCTCGTCTCGGTCGAGGAAAACCTGCGCAAGGGCCAGTAGGCGCGGGGATCAGCCGCGCCGCGCGAACGCCGCCAGTTCTTCGGCGACATGCGGGATCAGCGTATTCCAGTCGCCGAAGCGCTCGGGGCTGTAGACATGCGTCTTGCGGTACCAGGGATATTCGCCGGTGCCGAGCTGCGGCCAGGTCCGTCCGGCGGTCAGGAACCACACTTCGGTGCCCACCGCTCCGGCATTGGCCGCCGCCGCCGTCGGCGCTGAGATCACCAGATCCATGGCGGCCGAGAGCGCCGCGGCGCCTTCGAGGTCGTCCTTCAGATCGACATCCAGCGCGTGGATGTCGATGCCGAACTTCTCCTTGGCGCGCGCGATCTCGTCGGCCGCGTCGCCATATTGCAGGTTGACGAAGGTCACGCCCGGCGTCTTCAGGATCGGCTCCCACATCGACAGCGCGCTGTAATATTTGGCGCGCTTGGCCGCCAGCATCATCGAACGCCAGCAGATGCCGACATAGGGTCCGGGCCCTTTGGCCTTCAGGGCCGCACGAAACGCCGCGACCCGCGCGGGGTCGGGCACGATGAAGGCCTGGTGCGGGAAGTCGGAAATGTCCTTGCGCAGATATTGCAGCGCCGAGCCCATCGGCACCCAGTAGTCCGGCTCCTGCTTGTCGGTGATGAACTTGACGAAGCGCAGCGGCTTGTTGCCGTCGGGATCGATCAGCGTGCGGTCGTCATAGGCGCCGACCTCGGCCAGCGGGAAGGAGCGCTGGAACAGGCCGACCAGCCGCGCATCGACCGCGATCTGCAGCTTGCCGGCGTCGCCGACCATGCGTTGCAGGTCGGGCAGGACGGTGGCGAACATGAATTCGTCGCCCAGCCCCTGCTCGCCGACCACGGCGAGACGCTTGCCGTTCAAATCCTCGCCCTTCCACATCGGCGCCTTGATGAGATGGTTCACATAGGCGCGGAAGCGCGGGCTGTTGCGCTTCTCGAATTCGCGGAACCCCTCTTCGAGGCGCCCCATGCCGATCAGGCAGATGGCGCGGCTGTGCTCGCTCTCCAGCTTCTCGGTCGGATCGGTGACGTGCTTGAGCGCGGTTTCATAGGCCTCGAACGATTCGTCGAGCATGCCCAGATGGGCATAGGCATAGCCGAGATTGTGATGCAGCCGCGCGAATTTGGGATCGAGGCGCACCGATTCATTGTAGAATACGAGGCTCTCCTCGGCGCGGCCTTCCTCGGCCAGCACCGTCGCCAGCGCGTTCCACAGGATCGGCTCGGACGGCAGGCGGAAGATCGCGGCGCGCAGCGTCTCGATGGCATCCTGGGGCTGGCCCATGTCGCACAGGATGCTGCCCAGGTTGTTGTAGCCCAGCGGGCTGTCGGGACAGGCGTCGATGTAGAGGCTGAACATCCGCGCCGCGCCGTCGTTCTGCTTCAGGTTCCACGCGATCAGGCCCAGATTGATCAGGAGCTCCGGATCGTCGGGATCGAGCTCGAAGGCGCGCTCATAGGTGACGAGCGCCTTGTGGATGTGGCCCATGCGCTCCAGCGCCATGCCGAGCACGTGATAGGCCTTGGAATTGCTCTCGTCCGCGCCGGTCGCGGCCAGCGCCAGCTGGCCGGCGCGCGTGATGTCGCCGCGGCGCCAGGTGCGGATGGCGCGGCGCAGGATGCCGTTCGACTTGCGCCGGGCCAGCGCCGCGTCGACTTCCTCCTGCAGCATCTCGAGCTTGGCGAGCGCCTCCAGCTTGGCGTCCATGCCGACGAGGCTGTCCATGGAGGGTAGGGCTTGCGGTCGCGCCATGAGCGGAAATCCTCAACGTCTCGGCGCTATACAAGCCTCGTTATGTTTAACCTTGCGTGAACGAAAAATCGCAATTTGCAAGGTAATTGTTAACCACGCGGGACTTAGGCTTCGCACCTCGAACAGGCGTCCGCGTCGGGCGCAGCCGGAGTTACCGTCGATGCCGCTGAAATTGTCGCTCAAGCCCGGCGAGAAATTCGTTCTCAACGGCGCCGTGCTCACCAACGGCGACAAGCGCGCCAGCCTCGTGATCCAGAACAAGGCCTGCGTGCTGCGCGAGAAGGACATCATGCAGCCGCAGGACGCCACCACGCCGGCGCGCCGCATCTACGTCCCGATCATGATGATGTATCTCGATCCGGATGCGAGCGAGGAATATTACAACGAATTCGCGCTGCGCATGACCGAGTTCATGGGCGCCATCGAGAACCGCCAGATGCTCGCCAGCTGCATCGAGATCAGCCGCGACGTCATGGCGGGCAGCTACTACAAAGCGTTGATTTCGTGCCGCAAACTCTTCGACTTCGAACAGGAATGTCTGAGCTATGACCCTGAAAGCCTACCAAGAAACGCAGCGGGTTACTGAAGATCCGCGTTCGACCGAATACCGGCTGTTCGGCCAGGTCACCGGCGCGCTGATCGATGCCCAGAAGCGCGGCATCGCCGGCGGTCCGCTGGCCGAGGCCATCGACTGGAATCGCACGCTGTGGCGCACCCTCGCCGCCGACTGCATGGACGACCGCAACGCGCTGACGCACGACGTGCGCGCCAAGATCGTCTCGCTGTCGCTGTGGGTGACGAAATACTCCAAGCAGGTGACGCGCGAAGGCGCCTCGCTCGATCCCTTGATCGAGATCAACCGCACCATCATGCAGGGTCTGCAAGGCGCCGCCTGATCCCGCCGCACGATGGCGCATGCGAAGAGGGCCGGCATCGCCGGCCTTTTTCATTTTTGCCGGGCGGCAAGAAATGCCTAATGCCGGCATCGCCTGGCAACATAAAAACCCAATAAAACCAGCATCTTAAAAGGTTTCCGGAACCGCGGTTCCTGGCACGGCGCTTGCGAAATCGCAGGCGGGGCCGTTCGCGCCCTCGACGTGCAGAACGCCGTCAACCACCAGAATGGAATGGAGACAACAATGTCCTTTAGCGTCAACACGAACACCGGCGCACTTGTCGCGCTGCAGTACCTCAATTCCACGCAATCGCAGCTCACGACCACCCAGGACGCGATCAACAGCGGCCTCAAGGTGGCATCCGCCAAGGACGACGGCGCGACCTACGCCATCGCCCAGAACCAGCGCGGCGCGGTTGCAGGGTATGGAGCTGTCAACGACAGCCTTAGCCGCGGCTCGTCCGCGATCGATGTTGCGCTTTCCGCGGGACAGTCGATCTCGGATTTGCTCATCCAGCTCAAGACCAAGGCGCTCGCCGCCTCGGACTCGTCGCTGGATACCGCCAGCCGTCAGGCCCTCAATCAGGACTTCGTCGCCCTGCGCGACCAGATCACCACCATCGTGAAGAACGCAGTCTTCAATGGTATCAATCTGGTTGACGGTTCGACGACCCAGATCACGGCCCTGGCAGCCTCGGACGGCACGCGCCGCATCACGACCTCGGCCCAGAAGCTCACGCTTTCGGGCAGCATCGTGACCGTCAAGACCACGTCGACGATCTCGACGCAGGCCAAGGCTTCGACTCTGGTTGCCACCATCCAGACCTCGCTGACGAACGTGAACTCCTCTCTCGCCAAGCTCAGCGCCGGCGCGAAGAAGTTCTCGATCCAGGCGACGTTCAGCCAGAAGCTGTCCGACACGCTGACCGCCGGTATCGGCCAGCTGGTCGACGCCGACCTCGCCAAGGAAAGCGCGTTGCTGCAATCCTTGCAGGTCAAGCAGCAGCTCGGCGTGCAGGCTCTGTCGATCGCCAACCAGGCGCCGCAGACCATCCTGTCGCTGTTCAAGTAACAGGCCTGAAAATCGGCAATGTGGAGAGAGCGGCGCGCAGGCGCCGCTCTTTTTTTGCCTCAGCCGTACAGGCGCACGATGTTGCGCGCCGCGATGCCGGCGTCCGCCAGGCTGCGGGCGATCTGGGCCTCGGCGGCGAAGGACGAGATCACCACCGGCGCATCGTCCTTGCGGGCGAAGAAATCGTCGGGGCTGATGATGGCGTGATCGCCGAGGACGCTGCCCCATTTCTGGCTGTCGCGGTCGATGATGCCCTTGACCTGGCGGTAGATCGGCGTGCGGTCGAACAATTGCGCGGTGTGCACGCCGGCGCCCCAGACATAGACCGGACCCGAAACCGCCGCGAGCCGCGCGCCGGAGCGGCGCCACAGCGCGTCGTCATGGGCGAGCAGCTTGCCGAGGAAATCCTCGCTTGCGGCAACCGCCAGCGGATCCGGCGCCACGGCGACCGGTGCTCCGGCCTTGACCGCGACGGCGGCGATCACCGGATACAGCTCGGCCTTCAGCGCGATGCGCAATTCCGTCGGCGCGAAGCCGGCCGCGGCCAACAGCGCGGTCAGGCTGGTTTGCGAGAAATAATGCAGGTGCTCCAGCGTGAACCAGCCGGGCGCCACCAGATGCGGCGCGGTGGCGCATGGCACTTCGAGAAGCACGACGCCGTCGTCCCTGAGCGCTGCATGCGCCAGCCTGAGCGCGGCGATCGGATCGGTCATGTGCTCGAGCACATGGGAGAACATCACGATGCTCAGATCTTTTCGCCGCGGCAGCGCCTGCGCATCCATGCCGCAATCGATCTCGATGCCGAAGATCTCCCTGGCCTGCGCCACGGCCCGGGCCGACGGATCGCAGCCGCCGACCTCCCAGCCGGCGCGGCGGAAATGCTGCAGGTGATAGCCGGTGGCGCAGCCGACTTCATAGGCCGTGCCTTTGGGCGCGCGCGCCTCGGCCAGCGTCAGCAGGCGCCGGGTCAGATTGCCGGCCGGCGCCACCCGCGCCGCCTCGGGATCGAAGCAGGTGTAGTTCGAATAGGCCGCGTAGTGCTGCGCCAGCAGCGCGTCGGAGGCGCGGCGCACCTGATAGATGTGGCCGCAGAGGCGGCAATGGCCGAAGCCGATGACCGCCTTGCCGAGGCCGGCGAGCGCCAGCGCCTGGCTCTGGGCCTCCACGCTGTCGCGGCCGCCGCACAGCGGGCAGGCGTCCATCGGGCGGTGCGCGTCGCTGGCGGTCATGGCGATTTCTCCAGGCATGGCGCAGCTTACGACGCGGGCGTTAAGGAATTGTTGACCATCCGCGCCGCCGCGGCGCGCCCGGCAATTCTTGCCGGCAGCCCGGCAAGAATTTCCGCCCTCCGGGCACAAACTGCCTAATAGGAACAATGCGCGCCAAATTTTACCGGGCAGGGATTTCCGGGTGGGCGCGCCAATCGATGGTTAGAAAATCCTGAATCCGCTTCGGCACAAGGCTTGCCAATAGAGGTCCGTGGGCAAAACGCCCGCGAGCAAAACGCTCAAGCCTAACCAGAACGGAGACGATCATGTCTTTTAGCGTCAATACCAATTCCGGCGCGCTCGTCGCGCTGCAGTACCTCAACTCGACGCAGTCGCAGTTGAACGTCACGCAAAACCAGATCAGCTCGGGCCTCAAGGTTGCGTCGGCCCGCGATGACGGTTCGACCTACGCCATCGCCCAGAACCAGCGCGGCGCAGTCGCCGGCTACGCGGCGGTGACCGACAGCCTGAACCGCGGCACCTCCGCCGTCGACGTCGCGCTTTCCGCCGGCCAGTCGATTTCGGATCTGCTGATCCAGCTGAAGACCAAGGCCCTGTCCGCTGCGGACACTTCGCTCGACACCGCCAGCCGTCAGGCGTTGAACCAGGACTTCGTCGCCCTGCGCGATCAGATCACGACCATCGTCAAGAACGCCGTGTTCAACGGCATCAACCTGGTCGACGGTTCGACGACGCAGATCACGGCCCTGGCGTCTTCGGACGGCTCGCGCCGCATCACGACCGCGGCCCAGAAGCTGTCGCTGTCGGGCACCATCGTGACGGTCAAGACGACCGCGACGATCTCGACCGCTGCGAAGGCCTCGACCCTGGTCGCGACCATCCAGTCCTCGCTCACGAACGTGAACTCCGCTCTCGCCAAGCTGTCGTCCGGCGCGAAGAAGTTCTCGATCCAGGCGACGTTCAGCCAGAAGCTGTCCGACACGCTGACCGCCGGCATCGGCAATTTGGTCGACGCCGACCTCGCCAAGGCCAGCGCCAACCTGCAGGCCCTGCAGGTCAAGCAGCAGCTCGGCGTGCAGGCTCTGTCGATCGCCAACCAGGCGCCGCAGACCATTCTGTCGCTGTTCCGCTAAGCCTAAGGAGCGGCGGGGCGAAAGCTCCGCCGCTCTATCGGACGCGAAGGAATCGAAGAATCGATCCTTCCCCCCGAGGCGTAGGGGACTTGTTGCTGGTGGGTATAAGAAAGCGGACGGGCGGCGATCTTCGGATCGTCGCCCGTTTCGTTTTGCGCAGGGCGAGAACTTCAGAGCGAGTTTGGTTTGGATGGAATCCCAAACTCCGTCATGGGCGGACTTGATCCGCCCATCCATCGCGCCCGCGTCTGCGGGCGCACAAGAGTCTTTTCGGCGCGCCGACGCGCGCCGGATGGATGGCCGGCTCGAGGCCGGCCATGACGAAATTGGTGGCGGTGAGCAATCTCATTCAATCCCGCGTCAGCCGCGAACGCCGATCAGGCTGAAGCGGATGCGGCGGGGTCCTGGCGCATAAGCCTCGGGCTTGCGGGTGTCGTCGAGCTCGAGCGCCGACAGGATCAGCTGGCAGAACAGGCGCCCGTCGCTGACGCGGTGCGTGAGCAGGCCGAGGGGTGCCGCCGTGGCGCGCTCGACCTCGACGCGCACGCGCGTGCGGTCGTCGCCGATCTCGGCCCAGCCTTCGGTCATGCCCAGGCCCTGCGACGAGGACACCAGGAACGATACCGGCGCGCCATGCTCGACCGTCTGGCCGGCGAGTTCGAAACGCTCGGCGGCGCGGCCGCCATTGTGCGTGGTCAGCGACAGGCACGCTGCGTCATAGCTGTCGCCGAGCAGCGTGACATGCCCCAGCCTGAGGCTGCCCTTGCCCCAATCGCTCCAGTGGAACGTCAGGTCGAAATCGATGCGCGGGGCGCCCGCCGCAAAGCGCAGCGTCTTGTCGATGGGGCCCTTGGCGGTCGGGATGCGGCCCTGCACCAGCACATCGCCGTTCGGCGCGCGCCAGCGTCTGGTTTCCGCCCAGTCGAGGTCGGTGACCTTGTGCTCGCCCGGCGCCTCGAAGACGCAGTCGCCGGTATACCAGTCGGCCTGCAGCGCGATGTCGTCGAAATGGCCGTGCGGCACGCCGCCGAGCGCCGGCCCGGCATGGCCGGCGAACTGCACCTGCTCCAGCGCCAGGCCGCGGCGGCGGTCGAGCCGGACGGTGACGTGCGGCGTGGCGATGTCGATGAAGCGGCTCGCGATGGGTTCGCCCTCAGGCTGCGGTGCCGGCGCGGGCGGGGCCGCGCTCCAGCGCGCTTCGGCGGCGCCGAGCAGGGCGCAAAATCCTTCCCAGCGCTTCTGCGTGATGTGGGTGCGAAAATCGCTCGCCCACAGGAAGCAAAGCTCTTTCCACGCCGCCGCGTCGGCCCCGGCCGCCGCCATGCCTTGATAGATGCGTTCGCAGGCGGCGTTGACCGCAAGGTCGTCGCGGCCCGTCACCGCCCAGCGCGCCAGATTGTATTTGCGCTGTTTCTTCACCGGGATCGGGCTCGCCGCCGTTTCCAGGCGCAGCACCTGTCCCGCCTGGGCGTTGTCGCATAATGCCAGCACGGCCGACGGCGCGATCAGCTCGAACGCAGCGCCCAGCGCCGCGAAGGCCTCTTCCATGCGCGCCCATTCGCTGGCGCCGGTGAGCTTTTCCTCGGTCTTGTAGCGGCCGGGACGGAAATCGAAGATCTCGGCGTCGCTGGCATAGACGCACAGCGCGCGCTGGCTCGCCGCCTGGCGGCCGCGGACATAGTCCAGATACGCGTCGAGCTCGATGTCGCGATGGACGAAGCGCTGCATCTTCTGGAACGCGACGGTGTTGGTCCAGACGAGGCCGATGCTGCGGCCGTCGGCGCCCAGCGCGCGCTGCGGCAGGTAGCGCGTTTCGGCCGCCCAGCCGGGATGGGCGGTGCCGGGATTGTCCCAGTCCATCGCCAATGCGCGATAGCCGGCGTCGAGATAAAGTCCGACCAGGCCGCCGGAATAGGCTTGCTCGTTGACCAGCGCCACGGCCGGCTTGACGCCGAGCAGGCGGTCGTAGATCTCGTTGCCGAGCGCGAGGTTGGCTTCGGTGACGCGGGCCGGCACCAGGGGGCCGATCATCTGCGCATAGCCCGAGCCGATCAGCTCGATGCGGCCGGCGGCGAGCAGCTCGCGGGCCTTGGCGATCCAGGCCGGATCGCGGCTGGCGATTTCCTCCAGCGTGAAGCCGCTGGCCTCGATGCCGATGGGCCCGAATTTCTCGGCCAGACGCAGCAGCGGCCAGTAGCAGCGCGCGATGACGTCGCCGCGCTGTTCCTCCTCGATCGACGAGAAGGCGAGGTTGAGATGGAACAGCGCGAACAGCTGCAGCGTGCCGCTGGCGGCCGCGATGTCGCGCCGGGCGAGCGGCGCGTTCATGCGGTGGTGATCTTCAGGCAGGCGAGCGCGTCGTTGGCCGCGCTCAACGCGGCGTCGCGCGTGGCGCCGACGCTCAGCACCATAGCGGCGGACGGGCGCTTGTCGCCGGCGGCCGGAATGATGTCGCCGGGCCGCGCGGTGACGATGACGTCGGCGACGCCGGCGATGCGGCGGGCCTCCTCGACGCCTTCGACCGCGACGACGCAGCCGGCCTTGGGAAAGGCATAACGCTGGATCACCGGCGTGAATTGTTTCGGCTCGAGCTCTTCGGGCGACACGGTTTCGCCGAGCGCGACGCGGATCGCGGCGCCGATGAAATCGACGCCGGTGTTGAGCGGGATCTCGCGGGTGCAGAAAAAGCCGCCGGAAAGGCGCGCCGCCAGTTCGATGACATAGGGCTCGCCCTGGTGCACCACGATGTCGCCCTTGACCGTGCCGTTGACGACGCCGAGCGCCGCCGCGGCGCGCGCCACGACCTCCTTCACCTTGGCCTGGATATCCGGCGCGAGATGGCTCGGCAGGTCGCCGCCATTCTCGATGAAATAGGGCGCGTAGCGCTCGAGATATTCGTAGTTGCGATCCGAGAAGCCCGGCGTGAAGCAGTGCCCGTTCACCACCACCGATTCGGTGGAGACCTGCGGGCCGTCCAGATATTGCTCGACCATGACGCGCTCGGTCGGCGAGTGCGAGCGGGCGAACGCGAAGGCCTTGTCGAGATCGGCGACCTGCGCCACGCGCTGCACGCCGCGCGAGCCGCGGCTGTCGACGGGCTTGATCACCAAGTCGCGGCCGCGCGCGATGGCGACGCGCTGCAGCGCCTGCGGCGTCGCGATCTCGCTGAACCACGGTACCGGCACGCCGCATTCCGAGAAGCGCTGCTTCATCGCCAGCTTGTCGCAGGCGAGCTGCGCCGTCGCGACCGAGATGCCGGGCAGGCCGAGGCGCTGCGCCACGGTGGCGGCGGTGATCGGCGCGTCGGCGGCGACGCAGATCACGCCGTCGATCTTGCGGATCTTGCGGTTGTAGCGGTCGGCGGCGGCGGCGGTCTCCGTCGCGCCGTAGACGTCGGCGATCAGGCAGGAATCGGCGAATTGGAAGCCCGGCGCCGTCGTGTCGCGATCCGAGACCACGACATAGTGCCCCATCTCCTTGGCGCGTTTTGCGGCGTCGGCCGCTTCGATGCCGCCCGAGACGATGAGAAGCGTTTTGCCGGAAGAGGTCGGGCCCATCAGAAATACAATCCGCCGTTGACGTTGATGGTCTGCGCCGTGATGTAGGACGCCGCATCGCTGGCCAGGAACACGACCGCGTCGGCGACCTCCTGGGCGCGGCCGAGGCGCTTCAGGATGATGCCCTCCGCCGCCTTCTGCACGCTGGCGGCCTGCAGCCCGGCATTGCCCATGTCGGACGCGATCAGGCCCGCCGCGACGACGTTGGAGCGTATGTTGGACGCGGCGCCGAAGCGCGCGATGACCTGCGCCAGCGAGATCAGCCCGGCCTTCGAGGCCGCGTAATGCGCCGTGCGCGGGCCGCCATATTGTCCGCTGACCGAGCCGATATGCACGATCGAGCCGCCGCCCGCCTCCGCCAGCAGCGGCAGGAAGACCTGGGCGCAGACGAACGGGCCTTTGAGATTGGTGCCGAGGATCGTGTCCCAGTCGGCGTCGCCGACCTTGTCGAAATCGGTCGGCTTGTTGATGCCGGCATTGTTGACGAGGATCGAGATCTTGCCGAAGCCCTTGGCGTCGCGCGCCGCGGCTTCGACGCCGGCGCGGTCGGTGACGTTCATGGCGAGCGCCAGGGCGCGGCGGCCGAGCCTGCGGATCTGCGCCGCGACGGCGTCCGCCTCGCTTTGTTGTTCGCGATAGGTGAAGACGACGTCGGCGCCGGCCTCGGCGAGGCCCAGCGCGATGGCGCGGCCGATGCCGCGGCTGCCGCCGGTGACGACGGCATTGCGGCCGGCGAGCGAGAAACGGTTCATGCGCAGGCTCTCTTGCGCGCCAGGACGGCGCGGGCGGCGGCGGCGATGTGCGGCGCGGTCAGGCCGAAGATCAGCGCCAGCTCTTCCGGCTCGCCGGAGGCGCCGAACACGTCCTTCACGCCGACGAACTCGATCGGGCAGGGGTGGCTGCCGGCCAGCGATTCGGCGACGGCGCTGCCGAGGCCGCCATGGACGTTGTGGTCCTCCGCCGTGACGAAGGCGCCGGTGTCGCGGGCGCAGCGCGCCAGCAATTCGGCGTCGATAGGCTTGATGGTCGCCATGTTGACGACGCGGGCCGCGATGTCCTCGCCGGCCAGCATCTCGGCGGCTTCTAGCGCGCGGGCGACTTCGACGCCGCAGGCGACGATGGTGAGGTCGTGTCCCTCGCGGATGATCCGGCCCTTGCCGATCTCGAAGGTGTGGTCGTCGCCGAACAGCCGCTTGGCCGCGCTGCGGCCGGTGCGCATATAGACCGGGCCGTCGAATTCCAGGATGGCGCGCGTCGCCAGGGCCATCTCGGTGGGATCGGCGGGCGAGATCACCGTCATGCCGGGAATGGCGCGGAACGCCGCCATGTCCTCCAGCGCCTGCGCCGAGCCGCCGTCGGGACCGACGTCGAGGCCGGGATGGCTGGCGACGATCTTGGCGTTGCGCTGCGTGTAGGCGAGCGACAGGCGCGCCTGCTCCACCGCGCGCAGGCAGAAGACGGCGAAGGTGGTGACGACGGGGATCAGCCCGGTCGCGGCGAGGCCGCCGGCCGCCGCCATCATGTTCTGCTCGGCGATGCCGAATTGCAGCAGGCGTTCGGGATGGCTCTTGCGGAAATGATGCACGCCGGTGCCGCCGGCGATGTCGGCGTCGAGCACGACGAGTGTGGGAAACTCGTCGGCCAGCGCCGACAGCGCCTTGCCGAAGGCTTCGCGCAGGGAATCGCCGTTGCTGCCGATCAGCGCCGGGGCTGCCCCGGCCTCCTGCAGCGAAGCGCCGGGCCCGTTAGACGACATCCAAAAGCTCCTTGATCTCGGGCCGCGTCGCGCCCAGCGATTGCAATGCCTCTTCCGCCTGCTCGCGCGACAGCTTCACGCTGCCGTGCCAGGTGGGGACGTTCTCCATGTATTTGACGCCCTTGCCCTTGACGGTGTGGGCGATGATCACCGACGGCCGGCCATGCGAGGCGCCGGCGCGGCGGAAGGTCGAGAGGATCTCGCCGATGTCGTGGCCGTCGATCTCGGCGATGGCCCAGTCGAAGGCGCGCCATTTGGCGGCCAGCGGCTCCAGCCGCATGATCGCGCTGTTGGTGTTGTCGCTTTGCAGCTTGTTGTAGTCGATCAGGACGCACAGATTGTCGAGCCCGTGATGCGCCGCGCACATCGCCGCTTCCCACACCTCGCCCTCCTGCAATTCGCCGTCGCCCAGCAGCGTGTAGACACGCGCCGGAATCTTCTGCAGCCTCAGCCCCATCGCCATGCCGAGCGCGACCGAGAAGCCCTGGCCGAGCGAGCCGGTGCTGGTCTCGACCCAGGGCAGGTCGAGGACGTGCGGGTGGCCCTGGAATTTGCTGTTGAGCTTGCGCAAGGAGAGCGCCGCCTTGGCGTCGCAGAAGCCGTAATGCGCTCCGACCGCATAGAGCGCCGGCGCCGCATGGCCCTTGGACAGCACGAAGCGGTCGCGGTTCGGATCGCTGGCCGCATTGGGCCAGAAATTGAGCTCGGCGCCGAACAGGCAGGCGAGCAGGTCGGCCGCGGACAGGGCCCCGCCCGGGTGGCCGGAGCCGGCGTGATAGATCGACGCGATGGTGTGCTTGCGCACGAACGCGGCCGCGGCCGCGAGCTGCACTTCGAGGGTTTCCGCGGCGCTGCGCGGCGCGTCCTCGGTGATCGACCTCAGGTTCAAGGCCATGGCTGCTCCTATGCCGCGGGGCGCAGGCGCGCCCGGCTCATCAGATCGGAATAGAGGATGATCTCCGCGCCGGGCGTCAGCTTGCCGACCTCGGCGGCGATCTCCTTGGCGAAGTCGCGGCTCATCACCACGACCACGTCGGGCTTCGCCGCGGCGAGACCTTCGGGCCCGGTCAGGGCGCAGCCATGGCGCTCGCCGACATGGGCTTTGAGGTGCTTGTCGACCAGGAGCGTCAGCGCCGTCGCGTCGAACCGGCCATAGGTCACCAGGCTGTCGAACAGGCGCCCCGCGCCCCACATCGCGACGCGGCGCGGCGCCAGGCGCAGCAGCTCCGTCGCCACCGCCGTCAGCGCCGCCATGTTGCGGGCGCGATTGGCGACATAGGTCGCGATCAGGTCGTGGGCATATTCGGTCTCGATGAGGTCGCTGCCGACATGCTGGGTGGGGGTGCCGGTCTTCTTCGCGACGAACAGCAAATTGCTGCGGTCCTTGGGATCGGGGCGCTCCAGGATGGTGAAACCCGCGGCTTCGATCATGCGCGTCAGGGTGCGGGCCGAGAAATGATAGAGATGCTTGTCGATGAACCACTCCTCGACGATGTCGTCGCTCGCCAGGAGCGCGGTGTTCGGCGCGTCGAGCACCAGGATGCCGCCGTCCTTCAGCGCGCGGTGATGATCGGCGAGGCTGTGCGCCGGATGGATCAGGTGCTCGATCGTGTGGCAGGAATGCACGACGTCGAAGCGGCGGCTTTCCAGCGCGACGTTCTCGATGCGCTCGACGATCAGCTGCGTGCGCGGCAGGCCGGCGCAGGACGAGGCGACGCGCTCGTCGGGCTCGACCGCGGTCAGCTGGGCGTGCGGCGCCGCGTCCAGCAGGGCGCGCGCGAAGCTGCCGCGGTTGGAGCCGACGTCGAGCACCGTGAAGTCGCCCGCGAAATCGGTGTGGCGGCGCAGCGCGTCGAGCGCGACCTGGGTGCGAAAGCCCTTGCCGTAGCGCACATTGCCCCAGTCGGCGCCGCCCGACACGGCGGCCGGGGCGCGCGCCGCGCGGTCGGCGCGCGGCAGGCTCTGCAGCAGGCCGCACATGACGCAGAGCTGGATCGTCAATCCGCGCGTCGAGCGTTCGGGCTTGTAGATGGGCTCGAGCGCGGCGCGATGGCACAGCTCGCAGGTGTCGTGCATGGGATGGCCCCGAGGAATAATCCGGTAACCATCTTCGGCGCGTCTTGGTTAATAATTCACCACATATTCGGCGCGTTCGGCATAGCCGAGGCGCTGCATCATCGCGCCGGCGAGGCTGTCGAAACGGGCGCGCTCGCGCGCGTCGAGCAGCCGGTCTTCCGGCTTGTTGACGTTGTGCGGCTTGGCGAAGGCGGCGAAACAGGCATCGCGGTAGGGAAGTTCGAGAAAATCGTACAGCGCCCGTGCCGTATCCGGCGTGGCGCGCAGATCCTCCAGCCGGATGAACAGGTGCTTTTCCGGCGGCAGCGCGGTCAGCGCCTCGACGATGACGCGGTTGATCTCGGCCCAGTGCCAGCAGATGCGCTCGAACTGGCCGAAGTTGCGGAAATTCCGCGCCACGGGATCGTTCCTGCGCGGCACCGGCCACCAGTATTTTTTCTCCGGCGGCGGCGCGGGGCAATGCGCCGGATCGTCGTAATGGCTCTGCAGGATGCGCGTCGAGCGGTCGTCGTAGCACTCCTCGCCGAGCTTTCGGTAATACGAGCCGGCGACCTTGCGGCCGTCGCGCGCCAGGTGGACGAATTTTGCCCCCGGCAGCAGCGCGGCGAGCTCGGGAATCAGCCAGGACAGCTTGTTGGAGGAATCGCCCCAATGCGCGGCGGCGCTGTAGCCGATCGCCGCGGCGTGCGTCTCGGCCAGTGTTTTCAGGGCTTCGGGCGAATCGCACAGCCCCAGATAGCGCCGCACCGCGAGCTTCTGGACGATCTGCACCATGTATTCGTGGTGCATCTCGACGCCGGCAGTCTCCGACAGCGCCTTGTGCAGCATGGCGGTGCCCGAGCGCCCGCTCGAGACGATGAAGAAGGGCTGCGTCGCGTCGCTCAAGGCTTGACCGCGATGACGACCGCCTCGCGGCCGATGCCGGTCTCGGCCAGGGCGCGGTAGAAGGCGCGGCGGGTTTCCTTCAGGCCGGCCGCTTCCAGCGCCAGGTCGAATTTCTTGCGCCTGACGTGGCTGGCGCGGCCCAGCACCGGATCGGCGGTGTAATTGTCGCCCATCAGCAGGAAGGCTTCCATCGGGAAGCTGGTGGTCTTCTCCGCGATGTCGAATTCCAGTCGCTGCAGCAGGTTGGCGAGTGTCGCGAAGTCGAAATAATTCAGGTGATGCGGCGGTGCGATCCACCATTCGCCGGTGCCTTGCGTTGCCGCGGCCGCGATCTGGAACGGCGAGAAATCGTTGGGCACGTTGACGCAGAGCGCGCCGCCGGGCTCCAGGATGGCGCGCGCCGCGCGCAGGATCGCCACCGGATCGGGCACGTGCTCCAGCACGTTGTTGAGGTTGATGGCGTCGAAGCGGCCGAGCGCCGGCGCGGTTTCAGGTCCGAAGAAGCCTTCCGCGACCTCGATGCCCAGGCCGCGCGCATGCGCCGCCGCTTGGCGCGACGGCTCGATGCCCGTCACGGTCCAGCCGCGGTTTTTCGCGGTTTTCAGGAAGAATCCCGGTCCCGAGCCGATGTCCAGCAGCCGCCGGCGCGCCGGTCCGAGCAGGCGCTCGAAGCTTTCCAGCCGGTCGGTCTGGGCAAGCTCGCCCCATTGCTGGTCCTCGCCGGCATGGGCGAGGAAAGTCGGTTTCTCGTCGGCGTAATAGGTCTCGCGATATTCGCGCTCCAGCGCCGCCGCGCTCGGCAGCGGCACGGCATGGCGAAAGCCGCACATTTCGCAATGGATGATGTCGTAGCCGCCCTTGCGCGCGACGCAGGGGCCCTCGTGGTCCGCCCACGCAATGCTGACTTCCGCGATTTCTGCGCCCATGGCGGCCCCTCGTTAACGCTCTTTTAGCCATGACGAATTTAAAAACGGTTAAGACAGGATGTGACGCATGACCCGCGCGCCGATTTTCATCGCCGAAGCCTCCAGCAACCACGACCGCGACCTCGGCCGCGCCCTCGCCTTCGTCGACGCCGCCGCCGAGGCCGGCTGCGACGCGGTGAAATTCCAGCTCTTCAAGATCGACCGCATGTTCGCGCCGGAGATTCTCAGCCGCAGCGCCAAGCATCGCGCCCGCAAGGAATGGGAGCTGCCGCTGGCGCATCTGGCGCCGCTGGCCGAGCGCTGTCTGGCGCGCGGCATCCAGTTCTCCTGCACGCCGTTCTATCTGGAGGCCGTCGCGGAGCTGCGGCCCTTCGTGTCGTTCTACAAGGTTGCGTCCTACGAGCTCCTGGTGACGCCGCTGCTCGAGGCCTGCGCCGCCACCGGCAAGCCGGTCGTGCTCTCGACCGGCATGGCGACGATGGACGAGATCGCCGCCGCCGCGACCGTGCTGAAGCGCGCCGGCGCCGCCGACATCACCCTGCTGCACTGCGTCTCGGCGTATCCGACGCCGGCCGCCGAAGCCAATCTCGCCGCCATCGCCGCCATCCGCGAGGCCACCGGCTGCAAGACCGGCTGGTCCGACCATACCCGCCGCCCCGCCGTCATCGAGCGCGCCGTGCACCGCTGGGGCGCCGCCGCGGTGGAATTTCATCTCGACCTCGAAGGCGCCGGCGCCGAATACGCCGCCGGCCATTGCTGGCTGCCGGGCGAGATCGCGCCCGTCATCGCCCGCATCCGCGAATCGCTGGTCGCCGACGGCGCCGGCTTCAAGGGGCCGCAGCCGTCCGAACTTGCCGACCGCGACTGGCGCGCCGATCCGGCCGACGGCATGCGTCCGCTGCGCTCGGTCCGCGCCGTGTGGGAGCCCGCGGCTTGAGCCATCCACCGCGGATCGTCGCCATTCTCCAGGCGCGCATGGGTTCGACGCGCCTGCCCGGCAAGGTGCTGCGTCCGATCGCCGGCGCGCCGCTGCTCTGGCACATCGTTCACCGCCTGAAGAAATCCAAGCTGATCGACGACGTCGCGGTCGCCACCACGACCGATCCGCGCGACGATGCCATCGCCCTGTTCGGCAAGGAGCACGGCGTGACCGTCATCCGCGGCCCGGAAGACGACGTGCTGGCGCGCTTCGCGCTGGCCGCCGAGGCCACCGACGCCGACATCGTCGTGCGCGTCTCGTCCGACGCGCCGTTCATCGACGCCGGTTTCGTCGACCACCTGCTGACCGCGATGATCGCGCAAGCGGGCGATTTCGTCCTGATGGCGGACGGCGCCAGGACGGCGCATGAAGGCGTCGATCCGATGACGCGCCGCGGCCTCGACAAGCTGATGATGGACGCGCACGACGATCCGGTGGCGCGCGAGCACGTCACCGGCTATTTCAAGCTGCATCCGGACTTCGTGCCGATCGCGCGGGCGCCGGCCTATCCCGAACTGGCGCGCGAAGGCGGGCGCCTGACCGTCGACACGCCGGACGATCTCGCCTTCATCGAGGCGGTGCATGCGCGGCTGGACGCCAAAGCCGGCGAGGCCTCGCTCGCCGACATCCTGCTGCTGCTGGAGCGCGAGCCCGCGCTGCGCGGCATCAATGCGCATGTGAAGCAGAAACCGATCGCCGCCCAGGGCGGTGTGGCGCTGATCCGCTGCGACGGCGGCGGCGGCTTCGGCTATGGCCACGTCAAGCGCATGGTGGCGCTGGCGCGCAGTCTGCGCGACCGCGAAGGCATCGGCGCGATCTTCGCGCTGAACGGCAGCGAAGACGCCTGTGAGCCGATCCGCCGCGCCGGTTTCGCCGCCACGCGCCTCGGCGAGAAAACCCTCAAATCCTTGATCCAGATGCACGCGCCGGACCTGCTGCTGCTGGATGGCCGCGACGGCCCGGACCGCGCCGAGCTCGCGGCTCTGGCGCGCGCCGTACCGCTCACCGGGGTGATCGACGACGGTTCGGAGCGGCGCCTCGCGGCCGATCTCGCCTACTATCCGCCGGTGCCGCAGGCCGAGGCGCTGGCTTGGTCCGGCTCGGCCTGTACGCCGCGCATCGGCTGGCAATGGGCGCTGCTCGGTTCGGCGCCGGCGCTGCCGTCGCCGCGCAAACACGCCGGCCGGCCGGTGCTGCTCGTCACCATGGGCGGCAGCGACCCCTGCGGCCTGACCTTGCGCAGCGCGCGGGCGCTCGCCCGGCTCGATCCCGTCTTCCGCGCCCGCTTCGTCATCGGCCCCGGCATGGAAAATCGCGCCGGCGTGGCGCGCCAGATCGTCGCCCTGCACGCCAATTTCGAGACCATCGAGGGCGCCGACGATCTCGCCACCGAATTCGCGCGTGCCGATCTTGCGCTGGCCGCGTTCGGCGTCACCGCCTACGAGCTCGCCGCCGCCGGCGTGCCGGCGCTCTATTTGTGCCTGGCCGAGGATCACGCGCGGTCGGCGTCGGCCTTCGAGGCGGCCGGCATCGGCCGTTCGCTCGGCGTCATCGACGCCGTATCGGACGAGAGCATCGCCCGCTGCACCTGGAAATTGCTCAACGACGCCGCCGGCCG
>DATMKZ010000048.1:0-7494 GCA_035570795.1 Rhizomicrobium sp. | reverse complement strand
CGGTGTTCGCCGTCGACTGGAACACGACGCCGTTCTGCGGCGCCCGGATGTCGGTGCGCTTGAGCTGATCCTCCGCGGTCACCTTGCGCTCGACGTATTCGCCGATCTTGCTGTCGATCTCGCGCAGCTCCTTGGCGACGTCGCTCGATAGTTCCTGGTCGACCTGGAGGATCTGCAGTTCGGTCTCGGTGATCTTGCCCTTGGCTTCGGCAGCGCCGGCGATGAGCTGGCCGCGCTCGCCGTGCAGCCGCGCCTCCTCGCGCTCGAGCGAGGTGAGCCGGTTGATCTGCACAAGGTTCTTGGCCCACAGGTCGCGTACGCCGCCCAGTTCCTGCTCGATGAGCGCCATCTCCTTGGACTTCGCGTCCTGCTGGGCGGTGAGTCCCGCGATCTGCTCCTGCAATTGCTTCACGCGCTGCTGCAGCTGATCCTTTTGGCCGAGCCGGGTCTTGCGCCGCAACTCGAACAGCTTGCGCTCGCTGGTCAGCGCTTCCTTGACGTCGGGATCGTTTGCCGATGCGGCGAGCTCCTTCGGCGTCTCGAGGGTCTCCGCGCCGTCGCGCTCGGCGGCGAGACGCGCCTTGCGCGCGTAGAGCTCGGTAAGACCCTTGGTGACAATGGCGAGATTGGCGCGGGTCACGGTCTCGTCGAGGCGAATGAGAATGTCGCCGGCCTTCACCCGGTCGCCGTCGCGCACCCGCAGCTCGCCGACCACGCCGCCGGTCGGGTGCTGCACCTTCTTGACGTTCGAATCGACGACGATCGAGCCCTGCGCGATCAGCGCGCCGGAAATCTCCGCCGTCGACGCCCAGCCCCCAACTCCGATCGCCAGGAACGCCACGATCACGACGCCGGCGAAGATGTGGCGGCGGATCGAGGCGTGCGAGCTCGGCCACGTTTTGCGCTTCATCCTGCTCCTCCCTGATCCGGCACCACCTTCAGAGCCCGCGGCTGCGGCGCCGACTGGATCGCGCGGTTGAGGATTTCCTCTTTCGGCCCGAATTGCTGCTGGCGGCCCTTGGCCATGACCAGAATGTAGTCGGCACCGGCGATGGCGCTCGGGCGATGGGCGACCACCACGGCGATGCCGCCGCGGGCGCGCACCCCGAGGATGGCGCGGGTCAACGCCTCGTCGCCTTCCGCGTCGAGGTTCGAATTGGGCTCGTCGAGCACGACGAGGAACGGATCGCGATAGAGCGCGCGCGCCAGCGCGATGCGCTGCGCCTGGCCGGCCGACAGCGCGTTGCCATGATCGCCGACATTCGTCTCATAGCCGGCGCCGAGATTGATGATGAGTTCGTGAACGCCGGCCGCCTGGGCGGCGGCGACCGCCTCCGCTTCGGGCGGCTCCTCGAAGCAGGCGATGTTCTGCGCCACGGTGTCGCTGAACATCTCGACGTCCTGCGGCAGATAACCGACGTGCCGGCCGAGCGCCTCCGGCGACCATTGATCGAGCGTGGCGCCGTCGATGCGGACGCTGCCGCGTGCCGGCGTCCAAACCCCGACCAGCAGGCGCGCGAGCGACGACTTTCCCGACGCCGTCGGCCCGATCACGCCCAGCGCCTTGCCGGCGGTCAGCGAGAAGTTCACGTCCTGGCATACGAGCTTCTGCTCGCCCGGCGGCGCTACCGCCGCGTTCTGCACTACGAGCGTCTTTGCCGGCGGTTGCAGCGCCATTGGCGCTCCCTGCGCCGGCAGGTGCGTGAAGAGGTGCGAAAGCCGGTTCCAGCCCTGCCTGGCGGCGACGAAACCGCGCCAGTTGGCGATGGCGAGATCGACCGGCGCCAGAGCGCGGCTGCCGAGGATCGATCCGGCGATGATGATGCCGGAGGTGGATTCCTGATGGATCACCAGCCAGGCGCCGACCGCGAGCAGGGCGGACTGCAGCATCATGCGCAGGACCTTCGACATCGCACCAAAGCCGCCGGCGACGTCGCTCGCGCGCGCCGCGCTCGCAACGTAGTTGCGGTTGAGGTCGCTCCAGTGCTGGGCGATGCGGGCGGTCATGCCCATGGCCGTGATCGCCTCGGCATTGCGCCGGCTCGCCTCCATCAACGTGTTGCGCGCCGCAGCGAACTGCGTGGCGCTACGCGTCGGTCGCCGAGTCAGCATTTCGGTCAACAAGGTCAGCGTGACGAGGATGATCGCGCCGCCGACCGCGGTAAGCCCGATATAGGTATGGAACAAAAAGCAGATGCCGAGGTAGACCGGCAGCCAAGGCAGGTCGAACAGAGCGATCGGGCCGGTGCCGGAGAGGAAGCCGCGGACGGTGTCAAGGTCGCGGATCGGCTGCGCGCCTTCGCTCCTGACGCCGAGCGTGAGCGGCAGGCGGACGATGGCGTCATAGACGCGCAGGCTCAGCGTTTCGTCGAGGCTGTTGCCGACACGGACCAGGATCCGGCTGCGGATCGCGTCGATGATGCCCTGTGCGGCGTAGAGTCCCGACGCCAGGATCAGAAGGGCGACGAGGGTCGGAACGCTGCGGCTCGGTATCACCCGATCGTAGACTTCGAGCATGAACAGGGAACCGGTGAGCATCAGAATGTTGCTCATCCCGCTGAACAGGGCGATGGCCAGAAAGGCCCGCCGGCAGGCGCCTAGTGCAGCCGCAAGCTCTGCACTTGCGGGCGGCTGCCGCAGCGGGCGGGGAAGTTGGCTCATGCCGAAGGTGCCTACCACCTTGGCGCGCGGAAAGCCACGATCGAGCTTATTAGGGACAACCGGCCGCACCGAGCGTGGGACCTGCCCGGCGCTCTCGCGATCCCGACATTTGTTTCTATTTTGTTTCGATCAGGGAATGCGGACCGGTTTGCTGCGGCCGAGCCGCTGCCACAGGCGCGCAGCTAATCCCGGGAACCAGGACGGCCGGGATATCATTCCTAACAATAAGTATCCCGGCTGAAGGATCACGCGGGCGAAGCATCAGCAGCCGATGCCATGGTTCCCCGGCGGCTGTAGGCCGTCGGTGCAACATGCCTGCAAAGCGCGCACACCATCATGCCGGCCTGCGTGCGACAGGCCGGCGCCGATCCGTGCTCAAAGCTTGAAACTTGAGGGGGTCAGGAACGGGAATCGAGCGAAAGCCCGATGCTGAACGCCTTTTGCCGAGTAGCGCCTTCGGTTCGTTTCAACTTTTTGGCAATCCTTGCCGCAGGAGTTTTCCTGCGCGCCATGGTCTTCAGCTCACGGACTTCGGTAGAAGTCCACGCGCGCCGCTTCTTTGACTTCTTAGGCATAAACCCTCCCTATCAGATAGGCAGCTGGTATCCCTTGGCGGGGACGGAAGAAATCGGAACAGATCGTTTTTCGATCATGAACTCGTGGTCGAACATGGCCGCAGATACGGCAGGCAGGTTAAGAAAGGGTATTGTTAGATCGTTCTTAGCAATCTATCGGCTCGGAAGCAATTGCAACTTTCAGACGGTTCCTCCCCGCTTTTTCGATGGCTCGCGACCGTGTTATGCGTCCTCGTCTGGCTCCGCTTCGATCGCATCTACCAAAAAGACCGCCGTTGGAGCGCGGTCTCGGATGGACGAGCGGCGCTCCAGAGACTTTGATCTATCTCCTCACGTGTGCCTCATGGCGCGAAACCGAACGGCATGTCGCCGACCCACACCCATGCCGGTTTCTACACCGAGGTGGCGCATTACCTTGAAGCGATCCAGCCGGCCGGCAGCGACGACGCCGACACGGTCGTCGCCCAGCTGCGCAAGATGAAGATCAACGACTTCATGACGAAGGACGGCTGGCTACGCGAGCACGGTCGCGTTATGCCCGACATGTATCTCGAAGAGGTGAAGTCTCCGGCGGAATCGAAATACCCGTTCGACTACTTCAAGATCCTGGAAACGATTCCGGTCGATCAAGCGTTAAGACCGCTGAAGGACGGTGAGTGTCCGTTGGTCCACGTCTGAACCGCGTAAGCAGAGACCGCGAGCGGCCGGGAGCGTGAGCGCCGGCGGCACCATTTGTCCGATTCGCTTGGTGGAGAAACAGCCGGGCTTGTTTCGGTCGGCGCTGGAGCTTGATGTCCCTGCCGAACAAACAGTGTATTGTCCCGGGGGACCGCGGCGGCAGCCCGACATGATTCGGGCTTATTGATCGGCTGCATGTCCGGCTTCGCTCTTGGCCGGCTTTTCCATGGGGTGCTGCGATGGGCAACGTTCGACATGTCGTGCTGGTTGCGCTGGCCGTCATTCTCGCCGCCGCGCTCGGCCGCGCCGGTCATGCCGCCGAGATGCGGTTTGCCCTCGTGATCGGCAACGACGAATACAAGTCGGCGAAGCCGGCGACGCCGGCCAATGACGCAGGCCTCATCGCCAATGCCCTGCAGGCCGCAGGCTTCACCGTCACCGGCGCGCGCAACCTCGATCAGGCGACGCTGCGCGAATCGTTTCGTGAATTTGTCGATCAGCTCGCGGCCGCCGGGCCGGACGCCGTCGCCTTCGTTTATCTAGCCGGTTTCGGATTGCAGTTCGAGGGCGAGAACTATTTCGTTCCGGTCGATGCCGATCCCCAGCGGGACGTCGATATTCCGCTTCAAGCCGTGCGCATGTCGGATTTCATGCAGCCGCTGGCGGCGCTGCCGGGGCGGGTGAAGATCGTCATTCTCGACGCGGCGCGGCAGAATCAGTTCGCGCGCGGCGGTCAGCCGCTGGCCGGCGGCCTGGCGCTGGTCGATCCCGGTCCCAGCATGGCGATCGCCTTCAACGCGGCGCCGGGCACGGTCGGGCCCGACGAGCAAGGCCCTTACGGCGCGTACGCGACCTCGCTGACGGAAATGATCGCCGCCGGCGGGCTCGGCCTCGATGATGTGTTTGCTCGGGTTCGCCTGCGCGTCAGCGAACTCACGAACGGCGGCGAGATTCCCTGGTACGCGTCGCAGATCGAAGGTCCCTTCTTCTTCACCGACCGGGTCGCCGACGCGCCGCCACCGCCGAGCGCGGTGCCGCTCGCCGATCTGCGCAGAAAACCGATTCGCGGATATTCAAACGCCGAAGATGCGTATGAAGCGGCGCTGGCGATGGACTCGATGGAAGCCTATGAGCAGTTCCTCGCCGCCTATCCCGACAGTCCGTTCGCCCGCCGCATCTCCGCGATGCTGGCCGTGCGTCGCGAGGAGATCATCTGGCGTCGATGCGTGCTGACCGACACGCCGCCGGCCTACTGGTCGTATCTGCGCCGCTATCCGCGCGGACCACACGTCTGGGATGCCCGACGGCGATTGGCGAGACTCGGCGGCGCGATGGAGCCGCCGCCGTCCTTCGCCTTCATTGAGTTCGGCGTACCGCCGCCGCCGGCGTTCGAATTGGACTTCGTCGGGCAGCCGGTCCTGGTCCTCTGGGGGCCGAGCTTCGCCCCGCCGCCGCGCCCGCCCCTCGTCTTTCTACCGCCGCGGCCTCGCGAATTTGCCGTGCTGCCTCCGCCCCCGGCGGCGCGCGAACGCTTTTCTCTTCCCGCTCCCGCTGCGCCGGTCGTTCCCGCGTTCGTCAGGCCGCCGCGCAACGTGGCGCCGGCCGCGACGTCGCCCGGCGCCGCACCGCCCGGCGGCCGTCCGGCAGCCGCGGTTGCGTTGCCGGCCGCCGTGCAGAGCAAGGCAACTCCCGGCGCACCTGGAGCCAAGCCCGCTGCACCCGCAGCAGCGCCGTCGAGCGCGGCTGTAAATCCCGCACCGGTGCCTCCGCCGCCTTCGAGTACGGCCCCTGCGGCTGTCAAGCCGGGCACACCGCCACCTGCGACGGGTCCGGCACCCGCAACCGTGAAGCCCGGCACACCACCGCCGCCGCCTGCGACGGGACCGGCGCCTGCAACCGTGAAGCCAGGGACGCCACCACCGCCGCCACCAGCGACCGGTCCGGCGCCCGCAACCGTGAAGCCCGGCACGCCGCCGCCCCCGGCGACAGGCCCCGCGCCCGCGACCGTCAAGCCAGGGACGCCACCGCCGCTGCCACCAGCGACTGGCCCCGCGCCCGCGACCGTCAAGCCAGGGACGCCACCGCCGCTGCCCCCTGCGACGGGTCCGGCGCCTGCGACCGTCAAGCCGGCGAAGCCGCCTCCTCCTCCAACAAGTCCGGCGCCCGTGACCGTCAAACCCGCGGCGCCGCCTCCGCCCCCACCGCCAGCGCCGAAGCCAGCGACCGCTAAGCCGGCGCCGCCTCCGCCACCACCGCCGGCCGCGGCGCCGAAACCGGCGGCGGCGAAACCAGCGCCACCGCCGCCGCCACCTGCGGCTTCACCGCCGGCTGCGGCAGCGGGCAAGCCGGCATGCCCGCCAGGCAAGACGCTTGCCCAGGTGGCGGGGCATCCGACCTGCAAATAGGACCAGGTCGCGCCGCCGCGGCGACGCGTTGCGCCCGCACGGTTTCAGCTTGCGCCTGAAGAACTGGAAAGTTGCGTCTCCGGCGCGCACACGCCATTGACCGGGTCTTGCGGGCCGGCGACCCGCTTCTTAATTTTCACAGCAGAGAGAGGATTGGGGAGAACGGGACCCGCCATGGAGGAGCTGAAGCTCGTTGCTCTCGACAAGGACGACATCGAAATCGTTTCCGCGCATGTGCAGGATGCCCTCGTCAAGGTGGCCGACATTTTGTGGCAGCCGCGCGAGCACCGGTTCGTCGTGGCGCTCAACCGCTTCGACTGGATGAACGCGGCCGACGCCAGGGGAGCAAAAAACCCCGACGACGCGGTGCCGGATTACCGGCGCTGCCGCACGGCGCTGCGGTTCGAGCGCGTCAATACCTGCAAGTGCCGAGATCTCGATCCGCTGGACAGGAACGCTGTGCTCAATCTGCTCGCGGTCGAGTTCGCCGAGCGCGACCCGCCTGCCGGCACTGTGACGCTGACCTTCTCCGGCGGCGCCGCCATACGCCTCGAGGTCGAATGCCTCGAGGCCGAGCTCGTCGATCTCGGCGAAGTCTTTTCGGCAGTGCTCTGCCCCGATCACTTCGCCGCCGATACCACGACGGCGTAACGCGTTCCCGCGGCCGTGCGCCGAGCGCGCCTCTGGATTTTGGCGGCTACGTCACGCCGGGAGCCGGAATGACGGCGGTTACGCCGCACGCGGGCGTTGCGCCGGCCGCACGGCGAACAGTCGCATCAGCACCAGGATCACGGCGAGTGTCGCCGCGTAGGCGATGAGCTGCATGGCGGTCGGCTGATCCACGTAGCCGATCAGCGTATGCAGGGCCCGCCCGAGCAGGCTCGAGTCGCTGAGGATCCAGGAGGTGTTCCACACGGTCTCGTCGAACGCCGTGACGATGTTGGCCTGTTGCAGGAAGGCGATCGCCTGCGCCGCCATGCCCGCGGCCAACAGCGCGATCAGCGTGCTGGTGACGGCGAACAAATAGCGTGCGGGGATGGTGATCAGCCCGAGATAGGTGAGCAAGCAGACGAGCGCGCCAAGAACGAGCCCGGCCGCGCCGCCCGCCACCATGCTGAGATCGCCGCCGCCTTGCGCCGCCGCCACGCCGTAGAGAAACAGCACGACCTCGGAGC
>DATMKZ010000047.1:0-6933 GCA_035570795.1 Rhizomicrobium sp. | reverse complement strand
CGACAAGCCGACCGTCTATGAAAAGGCCGCCGACACCAAGCAGGGCGGCTGAGCCAGCGTCGATGCCGGGCGCCGCGGCGCGGTTTGCGCACGCCAAGGTCAATCTCTGGCTGAACGTCGTCGGCCGCCGGCACGACGGCTACCATCTGCTCGACTCCCTTGTCGCCTTTGTCGACCTCGCCGACACGCTCGACGTGCGGCTCTCCGACCGTCTGTCGCTTGAGCTCGCCGGACCGCAGGCGGCAGGCCTCGCGCGCGATCCCGCCAATCTCGTGCTGAAGGCCGCGCGCCTTCTGGCCGAGTGTGCCGGCGTGCCGCCGCTTGCGTCGATCCGCCTCGCCAAGCATATCCCGGTCGCTGCGGGTCTTGGCGGCGGATCAGCCGATGCTGCCGTGGCGCTGCGCGCGCTGAGCGACCTGTGGCGCGTCGCCTTGCGGGAAGAGGAGCTGTTCGATCTCGCAGCGTCCCTGGGCGCCGACGTGCCGATGTGCCTGGCCGGCCGCACCGCGCTGGTGTCCGGGGTCGGCGAGCACCTGCAGCCGGCACCGGCGCTGCCGCCGGCTGCCATCCTGCTGGTCAATGCCGGCGCCGCGCTGCCCACGCGCGACGTCTTCGAAGCGCGCCGCGGTCCCTTCTCGACAGCCGCGCCGGTGACACGGCCTTGGCGAAACCTGCCGGAATTGGTGGCCGCCCTTGCCGTCCGCGGCAACGATCTCTGCGAAGCCGCGATTTCACTGCGCCCGGCAATCGCCGAGGTACTGACCTTCCTGCGCAACAGCAGCGGCGCACGCTATGCCGCGATGAGCGGTAGCGGCGCCACCTGCTTTGCTCTCTACGACTCGCCCGACGCCGCGCAGCGGGCGAGCGCATCGATGCCGACAGCCTGGTGGCGTCACGCGGGGGTTTTGCTCTAGTCCTAGTTCGGCTTGCGCATCATCGTCGCGCGCGTTTCCTTCAGCGACTCGAACAGCGCCTTGCTGGCATCGCCAGTCTGCGCGAGGCCGGCGCTGCGCTCGTAGTCGGCGATGGCTGCGCGCGTGGCGGGGCCGTATAGGCCGTCGGGAGGATCGCGCAAGAAGTTGAGATCTCGCAGCAGCCGCTGAATCGCCGTCACTTGGTCGGCGGTCGACGTTGGCCATGCATCGGGATCGGCGCTGGCGATATCCGCTGAGGTTGGTGGCGCCGGCGGCGGCTCCGGCTGACCGAGATCGATGGCCGTTGGGGCTGTCGTTTCAGCCGGCACCGGCTTGGGCTCCTCGGACGTGGCCACGATCGGCGGCGGTGCGGCGGTTGCCGCCGCGACCTCGGGCATGGGCGGTTTCGGGGGATCGATCGGCGGCGGGACCGTGATTGCTGGTTCGGCTTTCGCGGATTCCGCCTTCTCCTCAGGCTCTGGCGCCGCGCGAGCGATGTCGGCCGACGTGGGCGGCGGCGGGGGCTCGGGCGCACCGAGGTCGGCGACCCGTGCGGTTGGCGGCGCGCTTGCGGCGGTGCTGCGATGCGCGACAGCACCCTGCAGGGCTGCGAAGACGTCCTTGGTTGGCTCGCCGGTCTCGCGCGCGCCCGTGCTGCGCTGGAAGGCGCGGATGGCCGCGCGCGTCACCGGACCGATCGCGCCGTCGGGCTTGTCACTCAGGAGTTTCAGGTCGAACAACGCCTGCTGGATGGCGCTGATCTGGTCGTTGACGGCCTTGGGCCAGCCCGGCGGGTCGGGCTCGGAGTCGGCGGCCGCCGTCTGGCCGGACGCGGGCACCGGGAAAGCCGCCGGCGGGAGCGCCGGTGCCGGCAAAGGGGCGGGCGGCAGGGCGGACGGTTCCAAAGGCGGCGGCGGCGTGGGCGGCTGCAGCGCCTCGACGATCTGCTTGAATTCGCGCTGACCGACCGCCTGTGCACGCTCGAGGTCTCCCGGCAGCAAGGTGGCTTTCAGCGCCTGCGCGCGCTGCGCCGCCGTCGTCGCGATCGCGTTGTCACCGCCGCGATTGGTCTGGCGGTCGAACTCGGCGGTGATGGCGTACCAGGCGAGCGCCATTGGCGGATCCTTCGGCAGGAGGTCGCCGCGCTCGTAGATGTCGCCCAAGGTGAACATGGAGACGGCCAAACCCTGGCGGCTCGCCGCACGCAACAGGTCGACCGTTTCCTGGGCATTGCGCGGGGCGCCTTTGCCGTCGCGCAGCATCAGGGCGAGATGGTGCTTGGCGATCGCCAGGTTGGCGTCGGCGGCCTTGCGGTACCATTCGACGGCGCGCGTCGAATCGCGCTCGACGACAAAACCGCGTTCGTACATCACGCCGACATTGAAAGCCGACTGCGCCGAGCCATGCTGGGCGGCGCGCAGCAGCCAGCCAGCGCCTGCCTGCTGGTCTTTGGGGACGCCCACGCCTTGCACCAGACGGCGCGCCATCTCTTCCATGGCGGGGAGCTCGTCGGCATTGGCTCTGCTTCGGACCTCGTTGATCGGCAGGGCGGCCCAGTCGATCGCAGCCGATGGCGCGGCGGCGGCCCGCTCGGTCGTGGAGGGTGCCGGCGTGTCTGGCGCCGGCGTCTCTGGCGCAGGTGTTGCCGCGGTGCGCGCGAAGTCGGCGCTGGTCGGCTCGGGTGGAGCGGCAGCGTCCGGAATCACGATCGGCACCGCGGGCTGTGCTTCTGGCTTCGCGGGTATCGGGGCGAGGGCAGGCGCAGGCTTTGTCTGGGTTGCGTCGGCGGTGCGCGGCGACGACGCCTGCCGCGGCCAGACGAGCCACGCGCCTGCCGTCCCCAGCGCCGCCGCCAGGATCACGCCACCGATCAGGAGAACGGGTCGCGTCGCGTTCATGCTCCAACCTTAGCCGACATCGGCCACGCCGGAGAAGGCATGGCGCGATGGCGCACGACGATCAATGTGGTCAGCAACAGGACCGCGCCGGCCTGATGGGCGGTCGCCAGCGCGATGTCGACGCCGCTCAGGATCGTCGAGATTCCGAGGCCGAGCTGCAGCAGCGCCATCGCCGCCGCCGCCAGCGTCTCCGGCCGGCGCGTACGCCAGGCCAGGACCAGCACACCCAGTACCAAAAGCTTGGCGAGCCAGCGATGGACGAACTGGATGGTCGTGCCGTTCTCGAAGAAGTTGACCCACCATGGATCCAGGTCGAACAGGCCCGGCGGGATCCAGTAGCCCGACATCGTCGGGAAGGTGTTGTGCGCGGTGCCGGCGCGCAGGCCCGCCATCAGCGCCCCCCAAGTCATCACGACCAGGAGGAATCCGATCAGTGCCGTAGCCTTGCGACGGGTTTTGCCATCGCCGTGCCTCGCGCCCTGCGGCCCCAGTTCCAGGATCAGCCACACCGTGTAGGCATAGAGTGCCACGGCGAGCAGCAGATGGGCGGCTAGCCGGTAGTGGCTCACCGAGGGACGGTCGATCAGGCCCGACGCCACCATCGCCCAGCCGAGCGCGCCCTGTAGCCCGCCTAGCACCAGTAGCGCCAGCAGGCGCGGCTTCAGCGCCGGGGTGAGCTGGCCGCGCAGCCAGAACCAGGCGAGCGGTAGCGCGAAGGCCACGCCGATCAGGCGGCCCCACAGGCGATGGATGAACTCCAGCCAGAAAATCTGCTGGAATTCGCCGACGCTGAAACCACGGTTGATCAATCTTCCCTGCGGCGAGGAAAGATATTTCTGCAGCTCGGCCTGCCAGGCCGTATCCGACATCGGCGGCAACCAGCCCGTCACCGGCCGCCATTCGACCATCGACAGGCCCGACTCGGTGAGCCGCGTGAGCGCGCCGAGCACGATCATGAAGAAAATCATCGCGGCAACGACCAGCAGCCAGTTGCGCACGGAGGCGGGAGCCGTTTGCATGGGTGCCGGACCATGCGTGAAGCTGCCCGCCCCGTCATCAGGCATAAATGTCGCGAAATGGGCAGGTGCCTTGCGCTCACGGTCCGTGTTGTTTAATCGGTTCGCACACGAACGAATCACCCCTCGGCCCACCCGGATATTTCGACAATGACCGCGCCTGCGCTGGGCCATGGCCTCAGCTTCACCGACCTCTACGACCGCGACGGTCTTGTCCGTCTGGATGCGGCTTTCGCAGGCTGGCTGCAGACGGCCAATGTCGATGTGCATGCGCGCCTGATGGCCGCGCGCACCGCGCCCGACCAGCTGGCGGCGAAAGACGAGTCCAATCTTCTGATCGAGGTGGCGCGTCCGCTCGAGGATTTCCTGGGCGCCCTGTTTGGCGTTGCCCAGGAAGCGAGCGAACTGCGCGCCCGCCACAGCGCGCTGGCGCCGCTCTATGACTGCAAGCGCCTGTTCGTGCAACGCTACGTCGCGCGCATCATCAAGGCCGCTGCGGCGATAACCCTCGACGGTGCCAAGGTCACGGCCGAGGCCAATGTGCCGGCGCGACTCGAGGATGGGCTGGAAGCGTGGGAGCTTGCCTTCGCGCTGGCCGTCCGCGAACATTTGGGCGCCGACTTCAAGGTCGAGACGCCGACGCCTGCGATCGAGGCGCTGACGCGCTACGCCGCCTGGGCGCTCCATCACCCCGAGGGCAAGAAGCGTCATCGCGACGGGCCGTTGTTCAAGGTGCCGCACAAGCTCGACTTCGAACATCTCGTGCCGATCGAGACCGAAGTCGTGGACGGCGTCACGCGCCTGAAGCTGCCGCGGCCGATGCTGCGCCATCGCGAAGGCTTTGCGCTCACCGACGAGGGCTTCGACCTCGTGCGCGCGCTCGATCACACCAACTACTGCATCTGGTGCCACAACCAGGGCAAGGATTCGTGTTCGCGCGGTCTGCGCGACCGCAAGACCGGCGCCTTCCAGAAATCGCCGTTCGGCGTGACCCTGGCGGGCTGCCCGCTCGAGGAGAAGATCTCGGAGATGAATCTTCTCAAGAGCGAGGGCTTCTCCATCGGCGCGCTCGCCATGGCCGCGGTCGACAATCCGCTGGTGGCGGCAACCGGCCATCGCATCTGCAACGACTGCATGAAGGCCTGCATCTATCAGAAGCAGGAGCCCGTCGACATCCCGCAGATCGAGACCCGCACCCTGAAGGACGTGCTCGGCCTGCCGTGGGGCTTCGAGATCTATTCGCTGCTGACGCGCTGGAATCCGCTCAACCTCCGCCGGCCGATGCCGCGGCTGGCGACGGGCCGCACCGTGCTGGTGGTCGGGCTTGGCCCGGCGGGCTTCAACCTCGCCCATCATCTGATGAACGACGGCCACACGGTGCTGGGCATCGACGGCCTCAAGATCGAGCCGCTTCCGGCAAGGCAATCGGGCGTCGAGCCGGATGGCGTACGCGTGCCGTTCGCCGCGGTGCGCGACGTCGACTCCCTGCGCGAGGATCTCGGCGAGCGCGCCATGGCGGGCTTCGGCGGTGTCGCCGAGTACGGCATCACCGTGCGCTGGGACAAGAACTACCTGAAGATGGTGCGGCTGCTGCTCGAGCGGCGCCGCCAGTTCTCGATGTTCGGCGGCGTGCGTTTCGGCGGCACGGTGACGGTCGAGAGCGCCTTCGCCATGGGTTTCGACCACATCGCGCTCTGCGCCGGCGCCGGCAAGCCCACCGTGCTCGACCTGCCGAACGGACTGGCGCGCGGCGTGCGCGCGGCGTCGGACTTCCTGATGGCGCTGCAGCTCACCGGCGCGGCGAAGAAGGACTCGATCGCCAACCTGCAGATTCGCCTGCCGGTGGTGGTGATCGGCGGCGGCCTGACGGCGATCGACACGGCGACCGAGTCGCTCGCCTATTATCCGTTGCAGGTCGAGAAGTTTTTGGCGCGCCACGAAATCCTCGTCGCCGAGCGCGGCGAGGCGGCGGTCTTTGCGTCCATGAACGACGAGGAGCGCGGCATCGCGCTGGAGTTCATCGCCCACGCCCAGGCGATGCGCGACGAACGCGCCGCGGCGCAGCGAGAAAGTCGGGAACCCGACATCGCTCGGCTGGTGAACGGCTGGGGCGGCGTCACCATCGCCTATCGCCGTCGGCTGATCGATTCGCCGTCCTACACGCTCAATCACGAAGAAGTGCTGAAGGCGCTGGAGGAGGACATCCGCTTTGCCGAGGGCCTGGCGCCGGTTGCCGTTGAGGTCGACGCCAATGGCCATGCGAGCGCGCTCAAGGTGGCGGGC
Source organism: Rhizomicrobium sp. (assembly GCA_035570795.1). Lineage (GTDB taxonomy): Bacteria > Pseudomonadota > Alphaproteobacteria > Micropepsales > Micropepsaceae > Rhizomicrobium. The sequence goes on along the minus strand of DATMKZ010000047.1, from coordinate 822 downwards.
GAGCAGAACGGCCAGAAGGTCGAAGCAACCCTGCCGGCGCGCACCATCCTGGTGGCGGCGGGCACGCAGCCCAACACCGTGCTGGCGCGCGAGGACGCGACGCACGCCTTTATCGACGGCAAGTATTTCCGCGCGCTCGACGAGGAGGGCCATCCCGCCACGCCGGAGCGGGTGGCCAAGCCCGCCGAGGTGCGCGTGCTGATGTATCGCGCCGCCGACGGCCGCTTCATGTCGTTCTTCGGCGACCTGCATCCTTCCTTCGCCGGCAACGTCGTGAAGGCGATGGGCGGCGCCAAGCAGGGCTATCCGGTGCTGACGCGCACGATGGACAAGCTGCCGCCGTCCAGGCGCACGCCGGCGGAGATCCTGGCCGAGGCCAACGACCAATGGCGCGCCCGGGTGGTCCGCGTCGACCGGCTGACGCCCACCATCGTCGAGGTCGTGGTCGAGGCGCCCGCCGCCGCGTGCAATTTCGAGCCCGGCCAGTTCTATCGCCTGCAGAATTACGAGGCGCGCTCGAAGAAGGTCGACGGCACGCTCCTCACCATGGAAGGCCTGGCGCTGACCGGCGCCTGGGTCGACAAGGACAAGGGTCTGCTGTCGTTGATCACGCTCGAGATGGGCGGCTCGTCCGACCTCTGCGCTTTGCTCGAGCCCGGCGAGCCGGTGATCGTCATGGGACCGACCGGCACGCCGACCGAGATCGAGCCGGGCGAGACCGTGGTGCTGGCGGGCGGCGGCCTCGGCAACGCCGTGCTGTTCTCGATCGGCCAGGCCTTCCGCAAGGCCGGCAGCAAGGTGCTCTATTTCGCCGGCTACAAG
>DATMKZ010000046.1:0-65095 GCA_035570795.1 Rhizomicrobium sp. | reverse complement strand
CCAACGGTACCAAGCTCGAAGTGCGCGTCAAAGGCCCGACCGTGACGCCCGGCTATCACAAGCGTCCCGATCTCACCAAGGCTGCGTTTGACGAGGAAGGCTTTTACAGCCTCGGCGACGCGGCGAAATTCATCGACGACGCCGATCCGGCGCAGGGCCTGGTCTTCGACGGCCGCGTGACGGAGGATTTCAAGCTCGACAGCGGCACCTGGGTCAGCGCCGGCACGCTGCGCGCCCAAGCCGTCGCCGCCGCCTCGCCGCTGGTCTTCGACTGCGTCGTCTGCGGCCAGGACAAGCCCTTCGTCGGGCTCCTCGCCTGGCCGGTCGCCGCCGCGGCGCAGGCGTTGTGCGGAAAATCCTCGCCCGCCGAGATCGTCGCGGACGAAAAGGTCCGCACCGCGGTGCGCGAGAAATTCGCCGCCTACAACAAGACGCAGACCGGCACCTCCAGCCGTGTCCGCCGCGTCATCCTGATGGCCGAGCCGCCCTCGGTCGACGGCCACGAGATCACCGACAAGGGCTATGTCAACCAGCGCGCCACGATGGATCGCCGCAAAGACCTGGTCGACAAGCTGTTCGCCGCGTCGCCGGGTCCCGACGTGATTGAGATTCCATAGGAGCTTGGGAGGTCAGCCATGAGACAAGGTCTATCCGCCGCCGCCGTCCTGGCCGCTTCCGTCTGGCTCGTCACTGCCGCGCAGGCCGACAGTTTTCAGTTTCCGGCGACCGGCGGTCCGAACTTCATGATCGCCATGCCGGACGGCTGGGAGCGCAAGACCAACGCCGAGGGCGACCTGGCGATCTTCAATCCGGCGCACACCGCCTCGCTGACCTTCTCGGTGACCGCGACCGACGCCACGCTCGACCAACTCGCCTCCGGCGCCTTGGCCGGGGCGGACGCACCGCTGGTGAACAAGGGCGCGGTCGACAATTCGGGCTATCACGGCTTTGCCTATGACGGAAAGCTGACCAGCGCCGCGGGCGTGCACGCCAATGTGCATGTGATCCTTTTGCGGCTCGACGACGGCCACGTCGCCGGCGTGACGCTGCTCACCGCCGACGGCATCAAGGACGACCAGTTGGCTGCGGCGCAGGCCGTGCTCGCCGGCGTGACGCTGACCTCGGTGGTGGCGCCCATTCCGGCACCCGCCGCCGCCCCGGCGCCCGAACCCGCGCCGACCGTCGCGCCCGCACCGCCGCCGGAACCCGCGCCAACTGCCGCGCCCACGCCGACGCCTGCGCCGCCAACTGCGCCGCCGCCGGAAACGGCACCGGCGCCCACGCCCTGATGCCGCTTTCCTGAACCGAGGCTTAAAGCGCCGTTAACCCGGCCGTTACCCGCCCCGTGATCTGCTGCATCCGTCCAGAAAGGACCGGACCATGCAGCTCAGCGCCAACGATCTTTGCCGTCTCGCCGCGGATCTCGCGGACGAGCACGGTGCCGACGCGATGGACGTCGCCCGCAAGGCGGTCGTCTCCTTCGAGGCCGAAGGCGCCGCCGACCGCGCCCGCTTCTGGTTCACGCTGTGCGTTCTTTTGGGCGACATCGCCGACCACGGCCTCAACCCCAATTTCCCGGTGACGATTCACTGAGAGATGCCGCCCTCCCGCAAGGGGCGGGCGGAATCGGTACCTTGCGCCCGCCGCGCCGATGCCGTCACACTCCCGGCTCACCTTCAGCCGGACCCTTCATGCCCCTCGATCCGATCGTCAAAGGCTTCCTCGATTCCATGAAAGCCGCCGGCGGCCCCAAGATGTCGGAGGCCGGCGCCGTTGCCGGCCGCGAGCAGTTCGCCGCCCTGATGCAGATGGTCGGCCCCAAGGACGTTCCCGTCGGCAAGACCGAGAACCGCACCGTGCCGAGCCCGGCGGGCGGCATCCCGATCCGCGTCTACACGCCGGTCGCGGCGGGCGGCGATCCGATGCCGGCGCTGGTCTACTATCACGGCGGCGGTTTCGTCATCGGCAGCGTCGAGACCCATGACGGCGTCTGCCGCATGCTGGCGAACGAGGGCGGCTTCCGCGTCATCTCGGTCGATTACCGCCTGGCGCCCGAGCACAAATATCCCGCCGCCTTCGACGACGCCTTCGCGGCCCTCAGCTGGGTGGTGCAGAACGCCGCCGAGATCGGCGTCGATGCGGGCCGCATCGCGGTCGGCGGCGACAGCGCCGGCGGCGCCCTGGCGGCCGAGGTGGCGCAGGCCGCCAAGGCCAGGGGCGGCCTCACCCTCGCAGCCCAGATGCTGCTCTTCCCGGTGACGCAGATCGGCGAGGAGACGCCCTCGTTGCGCGAATTCGCCGTCGGCTATTTCCTCGAGAAGGAGACGCTCGACTGGTTCTATGCGAGCTACCTGCCGGCCGGCGCCGACAAGAGCGATCCGAAGATATCGCCGCTGCGCGCCAAGGACCTTTCCGGCCTGCCGCCCGCCTACATCATGCTGGGCGGCTACGACCCGCTGCACGACGAGGGCATGCAATATGCCGACAAGCTGCGCGCCGCCGGCGTGAAAGTCACCGTCGCCGACCATTCCGATATGGTCCACTGCTTCCTATATCTGCAGGGCGTGCTGCCCCAGGCGCATGAAGCGCTGACCTCGGCCGCCAAAGCCGTGGCCGCCATCCTGGCCGCCCGTTAGGAGATCCAGATGTCGCTCGACGTCCATGTCCGCAACATCCTCGACCAGATGGCGCTGCTCAAGCTGCCGAAATTCTCCGAGATCGGGCCGCAGGCCGCCCGCGCCGCGATGCGCGCCAGCATCTTTCGCGGCGGCGACACGCCGATCGGCAAAAGCGAGGACCGCAGGATCGCCGGCCCCGGCGGCGGCGACCTCGCGCTGCGCGTCTACACCCCGGTCGGCGCCGGCGACGCCGTGCTCGCGGGCCTCGTCTTCTATCACGGCGGCGGCTTCGTCATCGGCGACCTCGACACCCATGACGATCTCTGCCGCTGCCTCGCCAATGAGAGCGGCTGCCGCGTCGTCTCCGTCGACTATCGCCTGGCGCCCGAGCATCCCTTTCCCGCCGCGGTCGAGGACTGCTTCGCTGCCACGCGCCACGTTGCCGCCCACGCCGCGGAATTCGGCATCGATCCCGCGCGTCTTGCGGTCGGCGGCGACAGCGCCGGCGGCAATCTCGCCGCCGTCGTCTGCCAGCTCGCCAAGCAGGCCGGCGCCCCCGCCATCGCCTATCAGCTGCTGATCTATCCGGTGACCCAGCTCGGCGCCCCCGACACGCCCTCGATGCGCGAGAACGGCAAGGGTTATTTCCTGGAAAAGGACGGCATGGACTGGTTCACGCGCTGTTACGCGCCCGACAAGGCGCATCGCAGCGACCCGCGCCTGTCGCCGCTGCTCTGCGCCGACCTCGCCGGCCAGCCCCCCGCCTATGTCATCACCGCCGGCTTCGATCCCTTGCGCGACGAGGGCAAGGACTACGCCGACAAGCTCGATGCCGCCGGCGTGCCGGTCACCTATGTGAACTATCCCGGCATGGTGCACGGCTTCTTCAGCATGCGCGGCCTGATCCCAAAGGCGCGCGAAGCGGTGGCCGCTGCCGCCGCCGCCGTGCGCGAAGGCGTCGCGGCCTCCGCCTGATGCGCCTGTCCCTGACGCGCCATCCCGACACGCCATGCGAAGCGGTGACGGGCATCGACGTCGAATTCGAGCGTCCGCGCGCCGGACCTTGGCGCCTGCACTATGTCGTCGCCGGCACGATCGGCGACATCCTGCTGCCGCCCGCCGCGCCCGCCGCGCGCACCGACGAGCTGTGGCGGCATACCTGCTTCGAGGCCTTCGTCAAGCCGTCGCCTGGCGACGCGTATTATGAATTCAACCTGGCGCCCTCGACGCAATGGGCGACATACCGCTTCGACGCCTATCGCAGCGGGATGCGCGCGGCCGGCGACGTCGCGGCGCGCGTCCTCGAATTGCAAACCACCGCAACGCGCCTCGAATTGCAGGCCGCGCTGGAACCGCCCGAGCTCGGGCCCCTGCGCCTCGGCCTTTGCGCGGTGATCGCGGAAAGCAACGGCCGCATCTCCTACTGGGCGCTCGCCCATCCGCCCGGCAAGCCCGACTTCCACCATCCCGATTGCTTTGCCGCGCAAATCGCGGCAGCGTCCGGGCCATGAAAACCGGCCTCGACCGCCTGCTTGCCGAGCCCAAACTGCGCGCGTCCCTGGCGGGAAAGCGCATCGCGCTGGTCGCCCATCCGGCCTCGGTGACCGCTGAACTGACGCACGCGCTCGACGCGTTGATCGCCTGCGGCGACCTGCGCCTCACCGCCGCCTTCGGCCCGCAGCACGGCATGCGCGGCGACAAGCAGGACAACATGATGGAGTCGCCGGATTTCAACGATCCGGTCCACGGCATCCCGGTCTTCAGCCTCTATGGCGAAGTGCGCCGCCCGACCGGCCAGATGCTCAGCACCTTCGACGTCGTTCTCGTCGACCTGCAGGATCTCGGCTGCCGCATCTACACCTTCGTCACCACGCTGCTCTATGTGCTGGAGGCGGCGGCCCGGCATGGCAAGGAGGTTTGGGTGCTCGACCGCCCCAATCCGGCCGGTCGCCCGGTCGAAGGCCTCAGCCTGCGCCCCGGCTGGGAGAGTTTCGTCGGCGCCGGCCCGCTGCCGATGCGCCACGGCCTGACGCTCGGCGAGCTCGGCCACTGGTTCGTTGCGCATTACAAGCTGGACGTCGCCTATCGCGTCGTCGCGATGGAAGGCTGGCAGCCGCAGGCCGCGCCGGGCTTCGGCTGGCCGCTCGGCGAACGCGCCTGGGTCAACCCGAGCCCCAACGCCGCCAATTTGTGGATGGCGCGCGCCTATGCCGGCACCGTGATGCTCGAAGGCACGACGCTGTCGGAGGGCCGCGGCACGACGCGTCCGCTCGAGCTGTTCGGCGCCCCCGACATCGACGCGCGCCGCGTCGTCGCCGAGATGCGCGCGCTGGCGCCGCAATGGCTCGCCGGCTGCCGCCTGCGCCCGTGTTCGTTCGAGCCGACCTTTCACAAGCATGCGCGCGAACTGTGCAACGGCGTGCAGATCCATACCGAGGACCCGGGCTACGACCACACGGCGTTCAGGCCCTGGCGGCTGCAGGCGCTGGCCTTCAAGGCGATCCGCCGTCTCTACCCCGACTACCCGCTGTGGCGCGATTTCGCCTACGAATACGAACACGGCAAGATAGCCATCGACGTCATCAACGGCAGCCCGCTGCTGCGCCAATGGGTCGACGACGCCGCGGCAACGCCGGCCGACCTCGAGGCGCTCGCCGTCCCCGACGAACAGGCCTGGATAGCCGAGCGCCGGCCGCATCTGCTATATTGACCGCCTCGGTGGTCTCTTGGGGCAGTCAAGATGCATAAGACTTTTGTGGGGGGAAGATCATGCCGCGTAGAACGCTTGCCGTCCTCGCCGTCGCACTGGGCCTTTTCCTGATGCCCGCCCACGCAGAGCCCGCCGGCCGCATCACCGGCATCGGCGGCATCTTCTACAAGAGCAAGGACCCCAAGGCGCTCGCGGCCTGGTATGGCGACGTGCTCGGCATCAAGATCGAGACTTGGGGCGGCGCGATGCTGCCCTACGACGCTCCCGGTCACCCGCCCCTCGCGGTGTGGGCCGTCTTCCCGCAGGCCACCGAACACTTCGCGCCTTCGACCCGCGAGTTCATGATCAACTTCGCCGTCGACGATCTCGACGCCTTCGTCGCCAGGCTGCAGGCCAAGGGCGTGACGATCCTCAGCCGCGACGACACCAGCGATCCGCACGGAAAATTCGCCTGGATCATGGACCCCGACGGCACGAAGATCGAACTGTGGCAATCGACGAAGTAGTGCGCTGATCCCGCCTCCGCCGCGCGCGCCATGCCACCCACCGCTGCGCAATTTTCATCCGACCACGGAGCAAAGCTTGACATTAACCATTATCTGTGGTCATTAACCTTTTATTAACCATAAGCCCGGCCGGTCCGCGACGCGCGGCGAGGTCGCGGCAGGGGTGCCGAGAGGGAAGCAGAGACACATTCGAAAGGATGGTTCGATGCATTCCGCCGCTCAGACGAATTCCAACGACAATCCCGGCGCCCTTGGCGCTCTCGCGCCGCCATACCGCAGCGACCCGGCGCAGCTGCGCCATATCGGTCTGGCGCAGGAGCATCGCGACCTCGACGACATCATCGCGGTGCTGTCGCGCGCCGGCGCGCCCGACGAGGCGCTGATCACGCGGCTCAAGAAGAAAAAGCTGCAGGTCCGCGACGAGATGGTCCGCCTCGAAGCCGCGCTCGCCGCCTGACGCGCCATGCGATTGCAACAATGGGAAAGCATCTGGCCGGCCGGTCCCGCGCCCTGGGATCCGGCGCGCCTCAAGGCCCGCCTGGCCGAGGCCATCGCTCCCTGGCTCGAGCGCACCGCAACCGCCGTCGCCATAGGCGCGCTCCTCTGGACCACGCTGATCGTCCTCGTCATCCGCTCGGGCGGCTGAGGGCGCCGTCGCGACCTCGAGCCGAACCGGAACCCGCTAACCGGGGATCAGCTTGCCCGGATTCATCACGCCCTTGGGATCGAGCGCCATCTTCACGGCGCGCAGCACGTCGATGCCGAGCGCGCCTTTCTCGCCGGCCATCCAGGGCAGGTGATCCTCGCCGACGCCGTGATGGTGGCTGAGCGTGCCGCCATTTGCCGCGATCGCGTCGGAGGCGGCCGTCTTGATCGCCTGCCACTGCGCGATCTCGCGCTCCAGGGCGCGCGGGAAGATGTAGGTGAAATAGAGGCTCGCGCCGTCGGGATAGGAATGGCTGATATGGCACATCACCACGCCATGCGCGCCGTCGCGCGGCGCGGTTTCGCGGATCGTTTTTTCCAGCGCATCGCGCACCGCCACCGCCAGCGCCTCGATTTTCGACCAGCCGGTCGCGGTCTCCAGCGTGTCGACGCCGGCGCCGCGCTCCATCATCGGATCGCGCAGGTAAGGCCCGTGGAAGCGGCCGTCCTTCCAGCGCTTACCCTGGCCTTCGCCCAGCGCCAGCGCGCGGTGTTTCCTGGCCAGCGCCGCGAAGGCGGCGCGTCCCCGCGCCACCTCGGCGTCCTCGCCCTCGAAGCCCGCGATCATCGCGCAGGCCTTGTCGCCCACACCGCGCGTGTCGAGATAGATCTGCGCCAGCCGGTCGCCGATGCCGCGGCGCTTCCCGATGGCGCCATAGGCGCGATAGAACCGCGTCTCCGCCGCGTCCGACAGGCGCAGCATTGTCGCCCCGAGGCCGCTCTGCACCGCTTCGCGGATCGCGGCGGTGCCGCTCGCGAAGTCGCGGAACAGATAGCCGCGATAATCGCTCGCCGCCGGCAGCTTGTGCAGCCGCACGGTCGCCTCGGTGACGACGCCGAAGGCGCCTTCCGATCCGACCGCGAGCGCGAGCAGGGACGGCCCCGCCGCCGACGCCGGAAAGCCGCCGGCGCTGAGGCTGCCGCGCGGCGTCGCCAGCCTGGCGCCGATGAGCCAGTCTTCGGCGCGGCCATAGCGGCCCGAGCCTTGCCCGGCGCCGCGATGCGCGATCCAGCCGCCCAGCGTCGAGAACTCGAACGACTGCGGATGATGGCCGAGCGTGAAGCCCTTGGCGGCGAGCGCCTTCTCCAGCGCCGGGCCATAGATGCCGGCCTCCGCCGTGGCGGTTCGCGCCACCGCGTCGATCTCGACCAGCCGGTCCATGCCGGAGAGGTCGAGCGTCACGACGGCTTTGAACGCGCCGCGCCCGCCCGTCACGCCGCCGACCACGCTGGTGCCGCCGCCATAGGGCACGACCGCGACGCCAAGCTCCGCCGCGGCCGCCAGCACAGCCAGCACTTCCTCGCCGCTGCGCGGATACAGCACCGCGTCCGGCGCCGTCGAAAGGTCGCCGGCGCGCAACCGCAACAGGTCGTGATAACTTTTTCCCAGCGCATGGAAGGCGCGCTCGTAATCGTCGCCGCGCACCCGGTCCGCGCCGACGGTGCCCGCGAACCGCGCCAGCGCCTCGGGCGCCAGCTTCGGTGGCGGCAGTGCGATGCTCTCCAGCGGCCGCGCCGGCGTCGCGAGCAAAGCCGGCATGCCGAGTTCGCCCGCGAGCCAGGTCCACAGCGCCTCGCGCCCCGCCAGCTCGTCCTTGTGCGCCGCCCAGCCCCAGCCGTTCCAGCGTATCTTCGCCCGCGCGATGGTCATCGGTGGTCCTCAGGCCTCAGCATCGCAAATTCAGCGCGCCGGGCAAGATTTCGAAGGTGGCGGGCAGGCGCCCCGCCGATTCACCATCGGTTTCGATGTAAACCGGGCGCCCGCGCGTCTCCGCCACCGGCGCCACGACCACCCGCTGGCCATGCAGGATGCGGACATGCGGCTTGGTGATGTGCTCACCGGTGTAGATCAGCTTCATGTCGGCCAGCGCCTGGCCCCTCGGCGTGCCGCCCATCACCACCACGTCGAACAATCCGTCATTGGTCCAGGCGCCGGGCGCGACCCGCATCCCGCCGCCGAAATACTGCCCGTTGGCGACCGCGACCGTCGCGACGGTCGCGATCTCGTCGTCCACGCCGTCCACGATCAGGCGCACCGGCGTGTTCTTGTAGCGCAGCATGGCGAGGGCGCTGTGAAAGGCGAAGGCGAACGCGCCGCCGAACAGCTTGGCGATGCGCGCCCGGTTGACGGATTCCACGATCACGCCCGAAAGCCCGAACGAGGCGATGTTGACGAAATAGCGCAGCGTCGGCGCGCCGTCCGCCGTCAGGCACGACACCCGTCCGACGTCGCAGGGCCGCACGCTCGCCGTCTTCAGCCGCGCGATGGCGGCGTCGGTCCCGGCCTCGATGCCGAAGGTCTTGCGGAAATCGCCGCCCGTGCCGCTGGTGACGAAGGCGAACACCGCGTCGGGATCGATCGCGCCGGCGGCGTTGAACAGGCCGTTGACCGCTTCGTTGATGGTGCCGTCGCCGCCGACCGCGACGATCTCCTGGTGGCCTTCGCTAAGCGCATGGCGCACCAGCGCCGTCGCCTGGCCCGGCTTCTGCGTGAAGCCCACCGACATGTGGGGATAGACGGCGCCGAGCCTGCGCGCGATCTCTTTCCAGTCGCGCCCCGTGCGCCCGTTGCCGGAGCGCGGATTGACCACGACGAAGGCGGTCATGCCGCCTCGCGCGTCGCGAAGGCGGGCGCCAGCGCCGCGATCTCGCTCTGCCGGCGCAGGGCGCTCCACCCCAACTCCGCCGCCATGATCGCCGCCGCCGTCTCGAGCGCCGCGGGCGGCGGCGCGCCGACCTGGCCCATGCAGGTGCGCCGCATCACCACGTCGGCCAGCGTCAGCGCCATCTCCTCGCGCACCGCGAACAGGATTTGCGCCCCGATGTCGCCCGCCGTGCCGACGGGCTGGCGCAGCTCCGGCCGGTTGCTCGCGGCTTCCAACATGTCGGGCAGGCGCGTGCCGTACATATGCGCGAGGTGCTCGATGCTGGCGAGGTCGCCGTGCTCGCGGCGCTGGGCTTTGAGGAAATCCGCGAAGCGGCCGACGTCGCCGCCGGCGGTCGGCTCCTCGTCGGTCTCGCATTCGGCCGTGCGCAGGCCGAGCTTTTCCACCACCGCGTCGACCACGCTTTGCGCCAGGTCGCGCGACGTCGTCCACTTGCCGCCGATGGCCGAAAACAGCCCGTCCAGCCCGTCGTCCTTGCCGTGATCGACCAGCTCGGCGCGCCGGCTGGCGCCATAGGTGTCGCCCGAGCCGTCGTCGACCAGCGGCCTGAGCCCCGCGTAGAAATGCTCGACCTGTTCGCGCTTGAGGTTGGCGCCCGGCAGGTTCTTGTTGATCGTGCCGAAGAAGCCGTCGATGTCGCTGTCGGCGACGCCGACCGCATCCGGCGCGCTCTTGAACGCGGTGTCGGTGGTGCCCAGCAGCGTATGGCCGTGCCAGGGCAGCACGAAGAAATGCCCGCTGCCGGCCGATACCGCCAGCGCGTTGCCGCGCGTCATCGCCGGCACCAGCACATGGATGCCCTTGGAGCGCAGCAGCTTGTGCGAGGCGGGCTTGCCGAGGGCATGCTCCAGGAAAATATCCGCCCACGGCCCCGCCGCCACCAGCGTCAGCCTGGCGCGCACGTCGAACGTCGCGCCGCCCACCGTGTCGCGCACCGTGCAGCCCTCGATCCGGCCGTCGCGATCGAGCAGCTTTTGCGCCTCGACATAGTTGGCGATGGCCGCGCCGTCGCCATCCGCCTCGATCAGGCATTCCAACGCCAGCCGCTCCGGGGCGTACATCTGCGCGTCGTAATATTTGAACGCGCCCTCGAAGCCCTTGCCCTCCAGCACCGGCTCGGCTTCCAGCGCCTTGGCGCGATGGAGCCAGGAATGGTTCGGTAGTTTCTGGTCGGGATCGTCCAGCCAGCTCTTGTCGAACGACAGCAGATCGTAAAGCGTCAGTCCCGCTGCCAGCGTCGCGCGCGCCTTCCAGCCGCCGCCATAGAGCGGCACCAGGAAGGGCAGGGGATGCACCAGGTGCGGCGCGATGCGCTGCCAGATGCGCCGCTCCTTCAGCGATTCGCGCACCAGGCCGAGCTCGAAATTGCGCAGATAGCGCAGGCCGCCATGCACCAGCTTGGAATTGTGGGCACTGGTGGCGCCGGCGAAGTCGTTCTTCTCGACCAGCGCCACTTTCAGGCCGCGCATGGCGGCGTCGCGCGCCACGCAGGCGCCCGTCACGCCGCCGCCGACGATCAACAGGTCGAACGTCTCATTGGCCAGTCGGTCGAGGGCGCGGCGCATGGAATCCCGTGAAAGGTGCAGGCTAACGTCCGGTCCGCCTGACATCTTGTCAAGGAACGCCTCGCCGCTAAGCTGGCGCCAAACCGGAGGGACACATGGCCAAGATCCGCGCCAACGGCATCGAGATCGAATACGAAGACAGCGGCCCGCGCGCCGGCGTGCCGCTCCTTTTCATAAACGGCTTCGGCAGCCAGATGACCTCCTGGCCGGAGGAATTCCGCGAAGCGCTCGAGGCTGCCGGCCTCCGCGTCATCCGCTTCGACAACCGCGACGTCGGCCTCAGCCAGAAATGGCACGGCATCGTTCCCGATGTCCGCGCCGTGATGGCCGCCATGCGCGAGGGCAAGAAGCCCGACGTGCCCTACACGCTGAACGACATGGCGGCGGACGCCGCGGCGCTGCTCTCGGAGCTCGGCATCGAGACGGCGCATATCTCCGGCGCCTCGATGGGCGGCATGATCGCGCAGCTGGTGGCGCTCAACCATCCGCAGAAAGCCCGCTCGCTGATCTCGATCTTCTCGACCACGTCCGATCCGTCGCTGCCGCCGTCGAGCCCCGAGGCCATGGCCGCGCTGACGACGCCGGCACCTTCGACCGACCGCGCCGCCGTCATCGCCCATTCGCTGAAGGGCCGGCGCGCCTATGCCTCGACCGCTTACCCGTTCGACGAAGAGCGCCTGGGCCGGCTGATCGGCGCCAACTACGACCGCATGTTCTATCCCGAGGGCAGCGCCCGCCAATACGCCGCGATCATGGCCAGCCCGCCGCGCACCGAGCGGCTGAAGTCACTGACGCTGCCGTCCTTGGTGCTGCACGGCTCGGCCGACATGCTGCTGCGGGTGGAAGCGGGCCGTCACACCGCGCAAACCATCCCCGGCGCCGAGTATCGTGAGATCGCAGGCTGGGGCCACGACATGCCGCTGGGCGTGATCCCGGCCGTGGTCGGGTTCATGACGGATTTCATCGGGCGTGTGGAGGCGGCGCGGTCGGGAAAGCAGGCGGCGGCAGAGTAGGGCGCGCTACTTGATCTTGCCTTCCTTGAATTCAACATGCTTGCGCAGCACCGGGTCGTATTTCTTCATCGAGAACTTCTCGGTCATGGTGCGCGTGTTCTTCTTGGTCACGTAATAGAATCCCGTGCCGCCCTCGCTGTTGAGCTTGATCTTGGCTGTGGTCGGCTTCGCCATGGCGCAAATTCCTCGAAGAACGTCTGGAAGGGGCGGGAATTAAGCCGCAGGCGGCCTAAAGTCAAGCGGCGCCGCGCCCCGCTCATGCCCGCTAAGCCACTGAAATCTCTCGCGGATAGCCCGCCTCAGATATGCACCAGCGAGGACTTGCCGCGGCTGAAGCGATAAAACGGCGCCGGCCGCGCGGTGTCGCCCGCGACCCGCGCCTCGACCTCGTCCAGCACGGTGCGCGTGATCGACGGCAGGTCCAGCGCCCGCGCCTCGTCGATCGTCAGCCAGGCGGGCGTCAGCAATTCCTCGGTCTCGGCACCCGCCAGCTCATGCACGATCAGGCCGGCATCGGCCATGAAGAAGCGCGCGTCGAAGCGGCGCGTGCGGTTGGGCGGCGTCACCGCCCGCGCGATCATCTCCAGCGTGTCGAGCCTGGGCACGATGCCGTGCGCGAAGAACTTCTTCCACGCCGGCGCGCGGGTGCGCGGCACCTTGTCGGCGCGCTCGCCGAGCAGGATGCCGGTCTCCTCGAAGGTCTCGCGGATCGCCGCCAGCGCCAGGCCGCGGGCCCGCGCCGGCGTGGTGCCGAGCGCGGCGCGCGCCGCAACCTCGGGGCGCAGGTCGCGTCCGACCGGAATGCGCATGTCGCCGGGATCGAGCCGCCCGCCGGGAAAGACGTATTTGTTCGCCATGAACGCCATGTTGCCGTGGCGCTGGCCCATCAGCACGCGCGCCACCGCGCCCTCGCGCTTGACCAGCACCAGGGTCGCGGCGTCCTTCGGGCGCAGCACCTCGCCCACGATCTTCTCATTGTCGGAATCGAATGCCGCCATGGGGAGCAATAGACCGCGTTGGCGCGATATGAATCAACCAAAACCCGCCGGTTTGCCTATCGCGGCTTCCGCCGGCGCTTACCCGAGGGCACGATCCGCTTGTCGGTGGGCTTGAAGCTGCGCTGCCGGCTGACGGTCTCGGCGAGATCGAAGCGCAGGCCGCCGGTCAGCGGCGCCGCCTCCGCCAGCTTCACGACCACCTTGTCGCCGAGCTTGAAGGCGCTGCCGGTCTGGGCGCCGATCAGCGCGTGCTTGCGCTCGTCGTGCTGGAAATATTCCGGCCCCAGCGCGCGCACCGGCAAAAGGCCCTCGGCGCCGGTCTCCGCCAGCCGCACGAACAGGCCGAAACGCGTCACGCCGGTGATGCGGCCGGTGAAGGTCGCGCCGACGCGGTCCTCCATGAACGCCGCGACATAGCGGTCGGTCGAATCGCGCTCCGCCGCCATGGCGCGCCGCTCGGTCATCGAGATGTGCTCGGCGATCTCGCCGAGCCGCCCGGCCTCGCGGTCGGTCAGCCCGTCGTCGCCGAAACCATGCGCCTTGATCAGCGCCCGGTGCACGATGAGGTCGGCATAGCGCCGGATCGGCGAGGTGAAATGCGCGTATTTGCCGAGGTTCAGGCCAAAATGCCCGAGATTGTCCGGCGCATAGACGGCCTGCGCCTGCGTCCGCAGCACCACGTCGTTCATCACCGCCTCATGGGCGCCGCCCTTGGCCTTGGCAAGGATGCGGTTGAACAGGCCGGGCTTCAGCACCTGGCCCTTGGCGAACTCGATCCCGATGGTGCGCAGGAAATCGGAGAAGCCGAACAGCTTCTCCTTCGAGGGATGATCGTGGATGCGATAGATCAGCGGCGTCTTCTTCTGCTCCAGCGCCTCGGCCGCCGCGACATTGGCCAGCACCATGAACTCCTCGATCAGCTTCATGGATTCCAGCCGCTCGCGATAGGCGATGGAGGCGACCTTGCCGTCCGCGCCCAGCACGATGCGCCGCTCGGGCAGGTCGAGGTCGAGCGGATCGCGCTGCCTGCGCTCCGAAATGAGCGTCTGGTAGCAGGCCCACACCGCCGCCAGCGTCGCCTGTGCGGTCGCCGACATCTGCGCATCCGGCTTGCCGTCGAAGGCGCCCTGCGCCCGGGCATAGGTCAGCCGCGCCGCCGAGCGCATCACGCCGCGGATGAATTCGTGGCGCCGCTTCTTGCCCTCTTTGTCGAACACCATGCGCACCGCGAGGCAGGCGCGGTCGACGCCTTCCTTCAGCGAGCACAGGTCGGCCGACAGGTGTTCGGGCAGCATCGGCACGACGCGGTCCGGAAAATAGGCCGAGTTGCCGCGCTTGTACGCCTCGCGGTCCAGCGCCGAGCCCGGCGTCACGTAATGCGCCACGTCCGCGATGGCGACCAGCGCGACATGGCCGCCCGGGTTCTTCGGATCGTCGTCCGGTCCCGCCCACACCGCGTCGTCATGGTCGCGCGCGTCTTCCGGGTCGATGGTGAGGAGGGGGATGGCGCGCAGATCCGTGCGCCCCCGCAGGTCGGGCGGCGCGGCGCGCTCGGCCTCATCGATGACCTCCTTGGGAAATTCGGTCGGGATGCCGTGGGCGTGGATCGCGATCAGGCTGACGGTCTTGGGCGAGCTCATATTGCCCAGCCGCTCGACCACGCGGGCCCGCGCGAAGCCCGAAGCTTTGCCGGCGATCGGCTCGGCCAGCACCAGCTCGTTGTGCTCGGCGCCGCCGCGGTCGCGGGCGTCGACCGAGAACTCGGTGCGGCTCTTGCGGTCGATCGGTGCGATGCGCAGGCCATTGGGGCCGGCATGCAGCACGCCCAGCACCTTGTGCGCGCTGGCGCCCAGCCGCTTGATGATCAGCGCCTCGTAGCCGTCGCCGACCTTGGAGATCCGCGCCAGCACGCGCTCGCCGCGGCCCAGCGCCGAGCCCGCGGCTTCGCGGCTCGGCACCACGACGATCTGCGGCGGTTCCTCGTTCGAGTCCCATTTCTGCGGCCGCGCCAGCAATTCGCCGTCCGTGTCCTGGCCGGTGATCTCCAGCACCGCGACGTCGGGCAGCGTGCCCGGCGCGGCATAGCCCTGGCGCCGGTTGCCTTCGATGGCGCCGTCGGCCGCCAGTTCCTTCAGCGTGCGCTTGAGCTCGATGCGGTCCGAACCCTTGACGCCGAGCAGCTTGGTGAGATCGCGTTTCGTCGCATTGGGCTGGCGCGCCAGGATTTCCAGGATGCCCGCCTTGTCGATGACGGGCATGGTCGAGGCGCGTTTCTTTTTCTTCTTCGCCAAATCCTACTCGCCGGCCACCGGTTCGGGCTTCTTCTTCGCCGCTGGCTTCTTCTTTGCTGGAGCATCCGTCTTCTCGGCCTTCGGCGCGCTCTTCGCCTTGGCGTCCTTCTTCGGCTTGGCCGCGGCCTTCGCCTTGGGCGCGGGCCGCGCCTTCTTCTTCTTGCCGCCGCCCTTGGCGGCGCGATCCGCGATCAGGGCCAGCGCCTGTTCCAGCGTCACCGACTCCGGATCGTCGCTGTTCTGCACCGTCGCGTTCGTCGTCCCGTCCG
Source organism: Rhizomicrobium sp. (assembly GCA_035570795.1). Lineage (GTDB taxonomy): Bacteria > Pseudomonadota > Alphaproteobacteria > Micropepsales > Micropepsaceae > Rhizomicrobium. The sequence goes on along the minus strand of DATMKZ010000046.1, from coordinate 49,754 downwards.
TGACATAGGGGCCGAAGCGGCCCTTCATCAGCTTGATCGGCGTGCCGCTGGGATCGTTGCCGAGCTCCTTCAGCGCCTGCGGGCCGCGGCGGCCGCGCGGATTGTTCTTCTTCTCGGCGATCAGGTCGACGGCGCGGTTGAGGCCGACGTCAAACACGTCCTGCGACGATTCCAGCGAGGCGTACATGCCGTCATGCGCCACGTAGGGCCCGAAGCGGCCGAAATTCGCCGTGATCGGCTTGCCGCTCTCGGGATGGATGCCGACGGTGCGCGGCAGCGACAGCAGCCTTATGCCGAGATCGAGATCAATCGCCGACATGTCGGTGTCTTTGGGAATGCCGGCGCGCTTGGGCTTGTCGCCCTCGCCGAGCTGCATATAGGGCCCGAAGCGGCCGTTGCGCAGCGAGATCTTCTGCCCCGTCGCCGGATCCTCGCCCAGTTCGCGCGGCTGCTGCGCCGCCGCCGCGTCGTTGCTCTGGCCGAGCTGGCGCGTGAAGCGGCATTCCGGATAGTTCGAGCAGCCGACGAACGAGCCGAAGCGCCCGAGCTTCAGGCTCAGCTCGCCCTTGCCGCAGCTGGGGCAGACGCGCGCCCCCGAGCCGTCGGCGTTCGGCGGGAAGATGTGCGGGCCCAGGATCTCGTTGAGCTCGTTGATCACCTGCGTGATCTTGAGGTCCTTGGTGCCGCCGACCGCCGCCGAGAAATCGCGCCAGAAATCGCGCAGCAGCTGCTTCCACGGCAATTCGCCGGCCGAGACCTCGTCGAGTTTTTCCTCCAGATCGGCGGTGAAGCCGTATTCGACATAGCGCGGGAAAAAGGTCGCGAGGAACGCCGTCACCAGCCGTCCCTTGTCGTCGGGCACGAAGCGGCCGCGGTCGACGCGCACATATGAGCGGTCGCGCAGCGTCGACAGGATGGAGGCATAGGTCGAAGGCCGGCCGATGCCGAGCTCCTCCAGCTTGCGCACCAGGCTGGCTTCGGAATAGCGCGGCAGCGGCTCGGTGAAATGCTGCGCCGGATTGACCTTCTCGACATCGGCCTTATCGCCGGCTTTGACGCGCGGCAGTTTCGAGCCGTCTTCGTCTTCTTCTTCGTCCTTGCCCTCCTGGTAGAGGGTCAGGAAGCCGTCGAACAGCGTCACCGTACCGGTGGCGCGCAGCATGATCTTCTTGTCGGCGCTGGCGACGTCGACCGTGGTGCGCTCCAGCTCGGCGCTTTCCATCTGGCTGGCGATGGCGCGCTTCCAGATCAGCTCGTAGAGCTTGGCCGAATCCGCGTCGACATATCGGGCGACCTCTTCCGGCGTGCGCTCGAACAGGGTCGGACGCACCGCCTCATGCGCTTCCTGCGCGTTCTTGGCCTTGCTGGTGTAGACCCGCGCCGCGCCGGGCACGTAGCGCTGGCCGTAACGCGCGCCGATCACCGTGCGGGCCTCGGCGACAGCCTCCGGCGCCATCGTGATGCCGTCGGTGCGCATATAGGTGATGAGGCCGACGGTCTCGCCGCCGAGGTCGGTGCCTTCATAAAGGTGCTGCGCGATCTGCATCGTGCGCTTGGCGCCGAAGCCGAGCTTGCGCGAGGCTTCCTGCTGCAGCGTCGAGGTGATGAACGGCGGCGCCGGGTTGCGCTTGACCGGCTTGGCCTCGACGCTGTCGATGGCGAAGGTCTGCGCCTCGATCGCGGCCACCGCCGCGGACGCCGCCGCTTCGTTCTTCAGCGACAGCTTGTCGAGCTTCTCGCCGTTCAGTTGCGTCAGGCGCGCATTGAAGCCGCCGGCGCCGGTCATCAGGTCGGCATCGATGCTCCAATATTCCTGCGCCTTGAAGGCCTCGATCTCGACCTCGCGGTCGACGACGAGGCGCAGCGCCACCGACTGCACGCGCCCCGCCGAGCGCGCCCCCGGCAGCTTGCGCCACAAGACCGGCGACAGCGTGAAGCCGACCAGGTAGTCGAGCGCCCGGCGCGCCATATAGGCGTCGACCAGTTCTTCGTTGATTTTCCGCGGATGCGCGATGGCTTCCAGGATCGCCGACCTGGTCACCGCATTGAAGGCGACGCGCTCGATCTCGACGCCGGCCAGCACCTTTTTCTGCTTGAGCACTTCGAGCACGTGCCACGAAATGGCTTCGCCCTCGCGGTCGGGGTCGGTGGCCAGGATCAGCTTGTCGGCGCCCTTGACCGCATCGGCGATGTCCTTGATGCGCTTGGCCGCCCGGTCGTCGACTTCCCAGATCATGGAGAAATCGTCATCCGGCTTGACCGAACCGTCCTTGGAGGGCAGGTCGCGGATATGCCCGAAGCTGGCCAGGACTTTGTAGTCCGAGCCCAGGTATTTGTTGATCGATTTGACCTTGCCGGGGGATTCGACGACGACGACGTTCATGAGGAATGAGGTGCTCTGCTGGTTCGGGCCCGGCGGTTTATGCCGCCAGACCTTTAAATAGGTGCCAAATCTCAGGATCGCCCCTGAGGGCGGCGGGACACTGATAGAACGGAGCGACGGGTGTCAACGCCAGGGCACTCGTGGAGATAAAACCGAAAGTTGTAATTTCCGGGTAATTTCTCCGGAAACATTACTTTAAGTTGCAATTCCGCCGCGGCCGCCCTAGCGTTTGGCGGTTCGAAAACCGGTTGCAGCAATGGCGTCCTACCTTCGTGCCGGCCGGACCACTTCGGGGCCGCCGCCCACCCCTCTCGGCCCGGCGGAAACCGCGCGTTACACCCGCGATCTGCTTGAATCGCTTCGCAAAATCGCCTTGGGCCAGGGCCAGGGCCTGCTCGCGCACCTGCTCGGCCTGGCGGCGATGGAGGCCAAGGCGCTGGGCGATCAGGTCCAGGAGACCAGCCCGCCCGGATGACGGGTGATTCGCCCCGCCAGTTCCAGTTCCAGCAAAATTATTGCGACGGCGGCCGCCGAGCCCCGGCACAGGCGCACCAAATCGTCGACCGCCACCGGCGCCGGCCCCAGGGCCTCCTCGACCGCAGCGCGGACCCGGTCGGCCTCCGCTTCGTCCGGCTGGGTCGGGCCCGCCGGCGCGTCGCGGGCCGGCTCGCGGAAGTCCCGGCCCAGGATCGGCGCCAGGCCGGCCAGCACGTCGGCGGCGCTCTCGGTCAGCGTCGCGCCGTCGCGCAGCAGCCGGTTGGTGCCCTTGGCGCGCGGGTCGAGCGGCGAGCCCGGGACCGCGAAGATCTCGCGGCCCTGTTCCAGCGCATAATTGGCGGTGATCAGCGAGCCCGAGCCTTCGGCCGCTTCCACCACCACCACGCCGCGCGCCAGGCCGGAGATGATGCGGTTGCGGCGCGGGAAATGGCGCGCCTGCGGCGTCTGGCCGAGCGGCATCTCCGATACGATGCAGCCTTCCCTCGCGATGCGCCTGTGCAGCTCCGCATTTTCCGGCGGATAGACGACGTCGACGCCGCCGGCGACCACCGCGCAGGTGCCGCCCGCCAGCGCGCCGTCATGCGCCGCCGCATCGATGCCGCGCGCCAGGCCCGACACCACCACCAATCCCGCGCCCGCCAGGTCGCGCGCCAGCGTGTTGGCGAGCCTGCGCCCCAGCGCCGAGGCGTTGCGCGCGCCCACCACCGCGATCATCTCGCGGCCCAGCAGCGTCGCATGGCCGAGCACCGAGAGGATCGGCGGCGTCGGCTCGGCGGCCTTCAGCCCGTGCGGATATTCCGCTTCGCAGCTCGCGAGGATGCGTCCGCCGAGCTTGGCGAGGCCCGCGATCTCGCGCGCCGCGTCGTCGTCGCTGGGCATGCGCAAGGCGTCGCCGCCGCCGCGCCGGGCGAGGCGCGGCACCTCCTTCAGCGCGGCGCCGGCCGAGCCGAAGCGCGCGATCAGCTGCGCGAACGTCACCGGCCCGACATTCTGGGTGCGCGCCAGCCTCAGCCAGGCGCGGCGCTCGCTGTCCGAAAACCCCGTCACGCGGCCTTCGCGCCGACGCGCGGCTCGGTCCCGTCGAGCAGGCGGCGGATGTTCTGGTGGTGTATGGCCAGGACCAGCACCGCCAGCGCCACGCACAGCAGCGCCGGATGAGGACGCCCGAACACGAACATGTAGACCGGCGTCGCCACCGCCGCGACCAGCGCCGACAGCGACGAAATCCGGAACAGCGCCAGCGTCACGCCCCAGGTCGCGAAGCCCGCCAGGGCGACCGGCCAATACAGCGCCAGCAGGATGCCGAGCGAGACCGCGACGCCTTTGCCGCCCTTGAAGCCGAGCCACACCGGGAACAGATGGCCGAGGAACGCGGCCAGGCCAGCGAACAGCGCCGCGTCGCTTCCCCAATAATGGGCCGCGATCAGCACCGCCGCCGCGCCTTTCAGCGCGTCGAACAGCAGCGTCAGGGCCGCCGCCGCGTAATTGCCGGTGCGCAGCACATTGGTCGCGCCGGTGCTGCCCGAGCCGATCTTGCGCACATCGCCCGCGCCGAACGCCCAGCTCAGCAGCAAGCCGAACGGAATCGAACCCAGAAGGTAGCCGAGCGCGAACGCTTCGGCAGCGGCGGTGACGGAGAGGAGGGGGATCATGTGGGACGAAGGTGAGGTGCGGCGTCAGATTGTCAGATTTGGACGACAAGCTCCACCGCCTATCCTCCCCCGTTGTTACGGGGGAGGTGCCGAGCGCAGCGAGGCGGAGGGGGCCTAGCGCCGCAGAGCGGCGCCCAGCGTCGGCCCCCTCCGTCACCCCGAAGTGGGCGTGACACCTCCCCCGTAACAACGGGGGAGGAAAGAATTACTTCCCCGACTTGCGCTCGAACACGCACACCCCGCCGACGAAGGTTCTCTGCGCGCGGCCGTGAAACCGCCGGCCTGCGAACGGCGTGTTGCGCGCCCGCGAGCGCAGTTCGCTCTCGCGCAGCGTGAACGGCTCGTCGGGATCGATCAGCACCAGGTCGGCCGGCGCGCCCTTGGCCAGCGTGCCCGCGTTCAGGCCCAGGATCCGCGCCGGCGTCGCGCTCAGCGCTTTCAGCACATGGCTGAGATGCGCCCGCCCGTCATGGTGCAGGCCGAGCGCCACCGGCAGCAGCGTTTCCAGGCCCACCGCGCCGAACGCGGCCTGCGCGAAGGGCTGGCGCTTGGTGTCGGCGGCCTGCGGGTCGTGGCTCGAGACGATGATGTCGATCAGCCCCGACGCCACGCCTTCGACCATCGCGGCGCGGTCGGCTTCCGAGCGCAGCGGCGGCTTGACCTTCATGAAGGTGAGATACGAGCCGACGTCGAGTTCGTTGAGCGCCAGGTGATGCGCCGCCACGCCGCAGGTCACCGCGACGCCGCGCTCCTTGGCCGAGGCGATGACGTCGAGCGCCGCCCGCGTCGAGATCTGGCTGAAGTGATAGCGCGCGCCCGTCATCTCGACGAGGCGGAGGTCGCGCTCCACCACGATGGCTTCGGCGGCCGACGGCGCGGCGGGCAGTCCGAGCCGCATCGCATACTCGCCCTCGGTGACCGCGGCGCCTTCGGTCAGCGTCGGGTCCTCGGCATGGCCCACGATCAGCGCGTCGAAGGTCGAGGCATAGGCCAGCGCCCGGCGCAGCACCCGCGCATTGGCCAGCGTCCGGTCGCCGTCGGTGAAGGCGACGGCGCCGGCTTCCTTGAGCAGGCCGATCTCGGTCATGGTCTCGCCCGCGAGATGCCGCGTCAGCGCCGCCATCGGCGCCACCCGCACCTTCGCGGTCGCCGCCGCGCGGCGCAGGATGAAATCCACCAGCGACGGCTCGTCGATGACGGGATCGGTGTTGGGCATGACGACGATCGTGGTGATGCCGCCCGCCGCCGCCGCCTCGCTCGCCGAGGCCAGCGTCTCGCGATATTCGCTGCCCGGCTCGCCGGTGAAGACGCGCGCGTCGATCAGGCCCGGCGCCAGCACCAGGCCCTTGCAGTCGATCACTTCGGGATCGCCCGGCTCGGCATCGTTGAACAGGCGCGGGCCGATGTCGGCGATGCGGCCGTTCTCGACCAGGAGGCCGCCCCTGACGTCGAGGCCGCTCGCCGGATCGATCAGCCGTGCATTGCGAAAGGCGATCCTTCTCGTCATGGCGCGTTGCGTCCGCCTTGCGCCAGGCCGCGGGACAGCGCGTCCAGCACCGCCATGCGGATGGCGACGCCCATCTCGACCTGTTCCTGGATGACGCTGACCTCGATGTCGTCGGCGACGGCGCTGTCGATCTCGACGCCGCGGTTCATCGGGCCGGGATGCATGACGAGGGCGCCGGGCTTGGCGGCTTTGAGTTTCTCGTGGTCGAGGCCGAAAAAGCGGAAATACTCCCGCGTCGAGGGCACGAAGGCGCCCGACATGCGCTCCAGCTGCAGCCGCAGCATCATCACGATGTCGGCGCCGGCCAGGCCCTTCTTCATGTCGTGGAAGATCTCGACGCCGAAGCGGTCGGCATCGGCCGGCAGCAGCGTGCGCGGCGCGATCAGCCGCACCCGGGCGCCCATTTTCAGGAGCAGGTGGATGTTGGAGCGCGCCACGCGGCTGTGCAGCACGTCGCCGCAGATCGCCACGATCAACCCTTCAAAGCCGCCGCGCCGGCGCCTTATCGTCAGCGCGTCGAGCAGCGCCTGGGTGGGATGTTCGTGCGAACCGTCGCCGGCATTGACGACGCAGCAGTCGAGCTTGCGCGCCAGCAGCTCCGCCGCGCCGGAATCGGCGTGCCGCACCACCAGCATGTCCGGCCGCATCGCGTTCAGCGTCGTCGCGGTGTCGATCAGGGTCTCGCCCTTCGCGACCGAAGACGACGTCACCGCCATGTTGAGGACGTCGGCGCCGAGCCGCTTGCCGGCGAGCTCGAACGAGCTTTGCGTCCGCGTCGAGGCCTCGAAGAACAGGTTGATCAGCGTGCGGCCCTTGAGCAGGTCCGTCTTCTTGCTGGCGCTGCGATTGAGCGCGACATAGGTCTCGGCGAGGTCGAGCAGGGCCGCGATCTCGCCCACCGAAAGCGCTTCGATGCCAAGCAGGTGGCTGGATTTCAGGAGCGGTTCGGCGTGGGCCGGGGTCATCGAAGTCCGGTGTATACGGAGCGCACCGGCGCCGGGCAAGCGATCTTCGCGCGCGCTGCGAAATTGTTGTGGAGATGTGGTGAATTAGGCCGGTCCGCTCATCTCCTCCAGCGTTTTCCCCGCCGGCTCGGGCAGGAACAGGATGGCGCCGAGCACCAGCGGAATCGCCAGCAGCGACACCTGCACCGCCTGCGCATGCGTGCCGAGCCGGTCGTAGAAATGTCCCTCCAGCGCCAGGCTGATCGCGCCGGCGCCGATCTCGACCAGGTAGCGCAATCCCGAAACCGTGGCGCGGTACGCGGTGGGCACGATCTCGAGCGCAAATCCCGCCAGCAGCGCGTCGCTGGCGAAGAAGCCGAAAAACGCGACGATCCAGAGCGGCGGCAGGAGCCAGCCGTCGATCCCGCTATAGAGCAGGGCGAAACAGACGCCGGTCAGCGCCACCACCGCGAACGCCACGCGCTTGCGCCCGATCCGGTCGCTGAGGCGGCCTGTCAGGATGGAAAGCGCCAGCCCGGCAAAGCCGCCCGGAACGAACAGGGCGGTGACCTGGCCCGGCGAATAATGCTGCACCTGCTGCAGGTATTTCGACATCAGGACGGTGGCGGGCGACACCGCGAAGCCGAACGCCGCCACCGCCGTCAGGATCGCCAGCAGCCGGCCGGGATATTCGCTCGCCAGCCGCCGTGCCAGTTGCAGTCCCGCGGCGAGCTGCGAGGCCTGTTGGTGCATCGCATCGCTGCGGAGCGCGAAGCGTCTGGTCTCCGGCAGGCGCCGGCGCAGATAGGCGACGAGAAACAGCGGCAGCGCGCCGATCACATAGATCGCGCGCCAGCCATAGGGCAGCAGGTTCACGGCCGCGAACACCAGCGAGGCGAGGCCGGTGCCCGTCGAACTCATCGCGCTCAACGTGCCGTTGGCCCAGCCGCGCCCGCCGGCCGCCATCTCCTCGGTGATCACGACGAAGCACAGCATCTCTTCGGAGTAGCCGAAGATGCGCGTGACGATCTGCGCCGCGAGGAATTCGCCATAGGTCTGCACGAACGCGGTCGCCAGCGTGAAGAGGCCCTGGCCGACGATGGTGATCAGCAGCAGCCGACGCCGGCCGACGAGGTCGGCGCAGGCGCACACCGCAACCGCGACCAGCGCCGCGAGGCGGAAATAGGACACCGTCACGCCGACCTGGTTCTCGGGGATGTGCAGGCTCGCCTGGATCTGCGGGATGGCGAGCCCGAAGATGTTGAGATCGTAGCCCGCGAACAGCGCCGCCAGCCCGACCAGCAGGAAGATGCGCTCCTGGCGCAGGTTCATCGGGACCGGCGGCCGCAGGCCCGGCGGCAGCCACATGAAGCGGGCCGGCCTGTCGTCGCCGCTCACATCGTCTCCAATCGGCGCAGCCGGTCCAAAGTCCGGTGAGAACGATGCAGGCATGGGCAACCCGTCTCACATGCAGGCATAGTAGAAATAACCCTCTCTGTGGACAATCCGTCCCACACGATCCGCAGACCACCGAACGCCCACCGTGCTGCCGCACGGAATTCGCCCCCAGTGATAAACGAGTTCATTCTTGGGGTTCCATCTCTGGTCCCAGTCCGGACATTCGACGGTCAGTACCCCAACCGGACTGCGCGCACCTCGCGGCGTACAAGTCTTTGGCATGAATGCGTAGCGTTCAAAATGCTGCCCGAGAAGTGCAGCTTCGACTGCTTGTTGTGACATGCCAATCGGAAAGCGATGTTCGACGATCTCGTCGAATTGGCGGCTCGCGTGGTCGCAATTTCGCCAATCGTTGCAACTGATATTGCCGGCGATGGCAGGCGGTCCGGGATCGGTCTGCAAAAGGGCGCCGAGTACCAAACGCGCATTCTCGGAAAAGACCAGGATAATGCCGAGTGCGGCAAGAATGCCAAACAGAACAACCGATCCAACGCGAATGGCGGAGCTCATCGGTCTTGCTCAATATGCTTCAGCCGGTCCAGCGCGCCCTGCAGGATGTAGGCCGCCGCCATCTTGTCCACCACCTCGCCGCGTCGCTTGCGCGAGGCGTCGGCATCGAGCAGCGTCCGTGTCACCGCCGCCGTTGACAGCCGCTCGTCCCACATCAGGATCGGCAGCGGCGAACGCGCCGCGAAGTTGCGCGCGAAGGCCCGCGCCGACTGCGCCGAGGGCCCGTCCGTCCCGTCCATGTTGAGCGGCAGCCCGACCACCAGCCCGCCGACATTCTGTTCGGCGACGATCTTGTCGAGCTTGACCGCGTCGAGCGAAAACTTGCCGCGCCTGAACGTCTCCATCGGCGTCGCCACCGTCAGCCGCGTGTCCGACAGCGCAATCCCGATCGTCTTCTCGCCGAGATCGAGCCCGAGCAGGCGTGCGCCGGGGGTGATGGCGGATTTGAGGGTTTCGATGAAGACGATGGGCACCGCCAATCACCTCCCCCTCGTGGGGAGGTCGAAAAATCGCGCAGCGATTTTTCGGGTGGGGGGAGGCGATGAAGGATGAGCGAAAGGGGATGGGCCTTCCCCCCACCCGGAGCGCTTGCGCGCTCCAACCTCCCCACGAGGGGGTGATGGCCCGTCGCATGCTCTTGCCAAGGAATTCACCGCTGCCCGATCTCGATCCGGTTGCCTGCCGGGTCGCGCACGAAGAACCGTGCCAGGCCCTCTGCCACGCTTTCTTCCTCGATGGCGACGCCCCACGCCTGCACGGCCGCCTTCGCCGCTGCCAGATCGCCGGTCAGGAAGCAGATATGCCGCTTGCTCTTTGGGCTGCCCTCCGGATCGACCCCGACATGCATCTGCAGGCTCCCCACCTGGAACCACGCCCCACCGCGCGCCTTGAGCTCGGCGGGTTTTTCCAGCTCGGGAAATTGGAAGATTTCGCGATAGAATTTGAGGCACTCGGCCTCCAAAGCGCGCGGCACGGCGACCTGGACGTGATCGATGCCGGTGATGCCCAAGGACATAGGCGAACCTCGCTGGGATCGCTTGCCAGCATCGGCCCCGATTGCTAGCAAGATCATGGATTTCTCAGCCTATAGGCCGCCCCATGTCCGTCGACAAGGACACCGTTCGACGCATCGCCAAACTCGCCCGCCTCGCGCTCGACGAGGCCCGCGTCGCGCCCATGGCGGACGAGCTGAACGGCATCATGGATTGGGTTGCGCAGCTCAACGAAGTCAACGTCGACGGCATCGCGCCGATGACCAGCGTCGTCGCCCAGCGCCTCAAGATGCGCGACGACGTCGTCACCGACGGCGGCAACGCCGACGCGCTGATGGCCAATGCGCCGGAGGGCGAGGACCACTTCTTCGTCGTGCCCAAGGTGGTGGAGTAGCCATGGCCCTCGTCATCGCCGCCGAGAGCCCGCTCCGGGACGACATCCGCGCCCTTGTCGCCGCGCTCAACGCGGCGCTGCTGGCGCTGACGCCGCCCGAGTTCTGCTCGCACCTGACGGTGGAGCAGATGGCCGGCGCCGACACCACCGTTTTCATCGCCCGCGAGGACGGCGTCGCAGTCGCCTGCGGCGCGCTCAAGCGCCACGGCGCGATCGGCGAGGTCAAGCGCATGTATACGACGCCCCGGCTGCAAGGCCGCGGCCTCGGTGGCCGCATCCTGGACGAAATCGAACGCACCGCGCGCGCCGAGGGCCTCGGCCGCCTCGTGCTCGAGACCGGCGACCGCCATCCCGCCGCCTGGCGCGTCTATGAGCGCGCCGGTTTCCGCCGCTGCGGCCCCGTCCTCGACTATCCCGATTCCCAATGGTCCGTTTTCTACGAGAAGGCGCTCGCCAGCCGCGAGCAGTCCGCGGCATGAGCAATCCCACCGATTTCACCTTGGCCGAAGCGCGCGACGCGGTCGCAGCCAGGAAGATTTCGTCGCAGGAGCTGACCGCGGCCTTCGTCAAGGCGGTCGCCGACGCGCGGCCGCTCAACGCCTTCGTCACCGAGACGCCGGACAAGGCGCTGGAGATGGCCGCCGCGTCCGACGCCCGCATTGCCAAAGGCAACGCGCGTCCGCTCGAAGGCCTGCCGCTCGCCATCAAGGACCTGTTCTGCACCAAGGGCGTGCGCACCACCGCCGGCAGCGCCATCCTGTCGAATTTCGTGCCGCCCTATGAATCCACGGTTTCGCAGAATCTGTGGGACGCCGGCGCGGTGCTGCTCGGCAAGACCAATATGGACGAGTTCGCCATGGGCTCGTCCAACGAGACCAGCCATTTCGGCCCGGTGTTCAATCCGTGGCGGGCGCGCGACTCCAACGCCAACCTCGTGCCCGGCGGCTCGTCCGGCGGATCGGCGACCGCGGTCAGCGGCCATCTCTGCCTCGCCGCCACCGGCACCGACACCGGCGGCTCGATCCGCCAGCCCGCCGCGGTCACCGGCATCGTCGGCCTCAAACCGACCTATGGCCGCTGCTCGCGCTACGGGCTTGTCGCCTTCGCCTCGTCGCTCGACCAGGCGGGGCCAATGACGCGCACGGTGCGCGACGCCGCCATCCTGCTGCGCCATATGGCGAGCGTGGATCCCAGGGACTCCACCAGCGTCGATGTGCCCGTTCCCGACTACGAAGCCGACCTCGAATCCGGCGTCAAAGGCCTGCGCGTCGGCATCCCGAAGGAATATGTCATCGCCGGCATGCCGCCCGAGATCCAGGCCCTGTGGGCCAAGGGTGCCGAATGGCTGAAGGCACAGGGCGCCGAGATCGTCGAGGTCTCGCTGCCCCACACCAAATACGCGCTGCCCACTTATTATATAGTCGCGCCGGCCGAGGCCTCCTCGAACCTCGCCCGCTATGACGGCGTCCGCTTCGGCCACCGCGCCAAGGGCGCCAAGGACATCATCGACCTCTACGAGAAAAGCCGCGCCGAGGGCTTCGGCAAGGAGGTCCAGCGCCGCATCCTGATCGGCACCTATGTGCTGTCGTCGGGCTATTACGACGCCTATTACCTGCGCGCCCAGAAGCTGCGGACCCTGATCGCCCGCGATTTCACGCAGGCCTACGAAAAGTGCGACGTCCTGTTGACGCCGGCGACCCCCGGCCCCGCCTTCGGCGTCGGCGACAAGTCGGCCGATCCGGTCGCGATGTATCTCAACGACGTCTTCACCGTGACGGTGAACCTCGCCGGCCTGCCGGGCATCTCGGTGCCGGCCGGCCTGACCGCGAACGGCCTGCCGCTCGGCCTGCAGCTGATCGGCAAGGCCTTCGACGAGGCCACCATCCTGCGCGCCGCGCGCGCCATCGAGATCGCGTCGGGTTTCGACGCCAAACCCGCCCACTGGTGGAGCGCCGCATGAGCAAGACCGTCACCGGCGCCACCGGCGATTGGGAGATCGTCATCGGCATGGAGGTCCATGCCCAGATCGTCTCCAACGCCAAGCTGTTCTCCGGCGCGGCCACCACGTTCGGCGCCGCGCCGAACAGCCAGGTGTCGTTCATCGACGCCGGCATGCCCGGCATGCTGCCCGTCATCAATAAGAAGTGCGTGGAGCAGGCGGTGCGCACCGGCCTCGGACTCAAGGCGCAGATCAACCTGACCTCGGTGTTCGACCGGAAGAACTATTTCTTCCCCGACCTGCCGCAGGGCTATCAGATCAGCCAGTACAAGAGCCCGATCGTCGGCGAGGGCGAAATCCTCCTCGACATGAAGGACGAGACCATCAAGGTCGGCATCGAGCGCCTGCACATGGAGCAGGATGCCGGCAAGTCGCTGCACGACCAGCATCCCGACAATTCCTATGTCGATCTCAACCGTTCCGGTGTCGCGCTGATGGAGATCGTCTCCAAGCCGCACATGCGCAGTAGCGAAGAAGCCGCCGCCTTCCTCAAGAAGCTGCGCTCGATCGTGCGCTATCTGGGCACCTGCGACGGCAACATGGACGAAGGCTCGATGCGCGCCGACGTCAACGTCTCGGTGTGCAAGGCCGGCGGCTACGACAAGTTCCGCGCCGACGGCGACTTTGGGCATCTCGGCACGCGCTGCGAGATCAAGAACGTCAACTCGATGCGCTTCGTGCAGCTGGCGGTCGAGTACGAGGCGCGCCGCCAGGTCGACATCCTCGAAGGCGGCGGCACGATCCGGCAGGAAACCCGCCGCTACGACTCCAAGGCCAACGAGACGCGCGCGATGCGCTCCAAGGAAGACGCGCACGACTACCGCTATTTCCCCGATCCCGACCTGATGCCGCTGGTCCTGGAGCAGTCCTTCGTCGACGAGATCGCCCGCTCCCTGCCCGAATTGCCCGACGAGAAGAAGGCGCGGCTGATAGAAGCCGGCCTTTCGCCCTACGATGCCTCGGTCCTGGTGGCCGAAAAGGAGTCGGCCGACTATTTCGAGGCCATGGTCGCGGCCGGCAGCGAGCCCAAATCCGCCGCCAACTGGCTCAACAACGAATATTTCGGCCGCCTCAACAAAGCCGGCCTCGCCATCGCGGACGGTCCGGTCTCGGCCAAGGCCAATGCCGCCATCGTCGCGATGGTCGCTTCCGGCACCATCTCGGGCAAGATCGCCAAGGATCTTCTCGACATCGTGTGGAGCGAAGGCGGCGATCCGGTCGCCATCGTCGAGAGCCGCGGACTGAAACAGGTCACCGACACCGCGGCGATCGAGACGGCGATCGACGCCGTCGTCGCCGCGAACCCGGACAAAGTCGAAGAGCTCAAGGCGAAACCGAAACTCGCCGCCTGGTTCGTCGGTCAGGTGATGAAGCAGACCGGCGGCAAGGCGAATCCCGGCGTCGTCAACGCGCTGCTCAAGACGCGCCTCGGATTGCCCGACCCGGAGTGACGAGCAGGCGTCCGGTTGCACGACGTCAAATCCGAATCGGGGCGCGTCCCGGAGGTGATTCGCACATTTTCGCGAATTTCGCAGCGCCGCGCGGAATTTTCGCCGGCGATCGTCCGTATGCGGATCGATCGATATGGATCAATGAAATTGCGGCTTAGATGAATTTTTTGCGAAGGTGGGTTTTTGCAAGAGGCCTGCAACTATTGCATTCCAAATTGCAACCCCCTCATATTGTTCACGTTTTGGGGGTGATGAGAATCATCCGACCCGAACGGAACGTTAAAGGAGTTATCTCTCATGGCGAAGGCAAAGAAGAAGAAGGTCGTCAAGAAGAAGGCCAAGAAGGCGAAGAAGAAGAAGTAATTTGTTCGCCGTTGCCGTCGCACGCTGCGATGGCTGAACAATCGGCGATCAACATTCTGGCCGCGGTCCCTGATGCGCAAGCATCCCAACGGTGCCGCGGCCAAGTTTTTTTGGGCCTGCCATTCGGCGCAGGCCGCGCGCGGCGCAGGACGATCACAGCGCACATCTTCAGGTCACGCAGGCCACCCGCGCCTCAGGTCTTAACCTTATATTAAAATCAGGGTTAACCCCGTTAACTCTGCCTTAGTTACTTCGGCGCGACGATCTGCGCCGGCGAAGGGGGTGTCCTTCGCGATCGAGGAACGAGGGACGTGTCATGGCGTGTATAGATATCGATGCCCTGGCGCAGTTCGAGACCGATGCCAAAACCGGCCGGCCGGACGCGATGTACAATCTGGGGCTGGCCTATTCGACGGGGCAGGGGGTCGGCGTGGACTTCGTCGCCGCCCACAAATGGTTCAACCTGGCGGCCCTTCGGGGCAGCGACGAGGCCAAATCCTGGCGCGCCTCGATCTCCAGAGAGATGAACACCTCCCAGATCGCCGAAGCCCAGCGCCTGGCGCGCGAATGGCTGTCGATCTTCCGCTGAGTTGACCGCCGGTCACGCTTCTCTTTTTACCCTCCCTCAAGGGGGCAATTGTATACTTTACGCAGCAGGCCCAAGATACAGGGCTTGACCGCCAGATGCGACGCATGATTCTCTGACGATGGAGGCGGTGGGAATCGAACCCACTGGGCCGAGGGTCGGTAATCCAGGACCAGCACCGAGCCGCCCCCAACGCGCAGCGCCACCCGGGAGGGTGGCGTTTGTGTTTTGAGAGGTGAACTTCAGCGCGGTGGACCGCACAGGCCTGATCGCCGGGCATGCAAGCTCGAACGCCGACAGGGGTAAAGGCTGGCTCGATTCCGTCTCGCGCGCCAAGCGATTCCTTGCGCTCGGATCGGTTTTGAAAGAGGTTGGAGCCTATGAAATCACCCGCCAAATCCGCGAAGAAGCCAGCAGGTCTCGATGAGATCGAGATGCACCCGGACGCTTGGAAGCGATTTGAGCGCTTCGTCGACACGAAGGTCCGCACTACGGCGGCCCCGGCCAAGCGAAAGCCTCGGAAGAAAGCCTAAAATCCACAGATTCGCGCCGCGCCTGTCGCCGCGCTAAAGTCCCCGTCAGAACGGCCCGCAGGCTGTTCCGGGGCCCGAACAGCCCTCACTAGGCGGCTTTGAAGTGCTGCCGTGAAGCACTCCTCGACCTATGGTCGGGGAGGCGTGCGCACCTGCGTTGCCTAGCCGATCTGCGCAGGGTTCTGTTCAGGGCTTAGAAGCTCAAAGGTGCACGCGGCTCTCCTAGTGAGGCTTGTTCGCTCCCCGACCACTAGGAGGGGAGATATGCATGGCGCTTTCAACGTGCCAGGATTGCAAGAAAGAATTTTCGACTGAAGCGAAGGTTTGCCCCAATTGTGGATGGCGGCGGAAACGACAGTCCTCCGGTTGCGGTCTCGCATTCTTCCTCGGACTTTGTGTTTTGATAATCGGAGCGATGCTGTATGGCGCGCTTTCGTCAAAGTCTCCGCCCGAAAATCCGGATAACCAATATAGCGCCTGCGATGTGGCGCAGAGATTTGTGAAGCGGCAACTCGTTGCACCAACTACGGCAGAATTCCCGACATTGTGTTCTAGCGCTGTTCACGGGAGTGATGGCGTATGGACAGTTTACACGACGGTTGATGCGCAAAATTCCTTCGGTGCGAAGATACGCGCCTATTATGAAGTGAAGGTGAAATACAATCCGGCCGATTCCAACTGGTATAAATCGGAATTGCTCGAGATGCCGTCAGATCTCGCGCCACCACAAGACTGAAACATCTAGAACGTGGACTCCGACGCGCGTATGATGAGCGCATGACCAAAACAATTGCGATCGTAGTTCATTCGTCATGCAAGACGGCGAAGGATGTTCGCCGTCTCATTGCGCCGCAGAAATCCGCACCGCCGCGCAAGGCCAAGGCAAAAACCAGACCGTCTTCCCGCCATCCTGCGAAGGGAAATAGACGCCGCCGTTCTGTTTGACAGCCTCGATTGCACCAACGAAATCGCCATCAGCAATTTTAAAAGTTCTTGTCAATCGCATCTTCCTGCCTTCTGGCGTCTCAAAATCAAATCCCACAAAAGCTACGATGCATGGACCAGACTGCTTCGGTGCGCGATAATCTTCTAGGTTCACGACGTTTTCGCTCATAGATCAAACTCCATCTGGTCATGGGTGGAAGGGTCGGCCTGCCAGCCGGCCCTTCGCCTTTCCAACATAGAGAGATTCCGCCACGGCCAGTATTTCGGCGGCGACTTCTCGACGGGTAGCCCTCGCGCTTTGCGCCAGCGGGCGAAGGCAGCGGCGATCTGCTTAGGCGTTCGCGGCTGCGTTAGTCTGCCGATATGTGAGGCGCTTCCCGACGATACCTTGAAGGGCGCGCTCGCTGCGAAGTTCATCGCTCACACCCAGCTTGGCGCGGTTGGAATGGCGGAAGTCGAATTCGTGCAGGTAGCGCTGTAGGTGCGCTTCGCTGACGTGGTGATAGGTGCCGATGATCCCGCGCTTCAGGATGGAGAAATGCCCCTCAGCCGTGTTGCTGTGTGCGTCACCGCGGACATATTCGTCGGCGCCATGGTCAACCATTTCATGGCGGGCGAACTTCTTGCCGATGTGGAGATAGCCGCCAGCGGTGTCAGTCATCAGCGCAGACTTTCGGTCCACCTCGCCGAACAGGATCGGGGCCAGCGTCTCGCCCCTCACGTTCGGAACGTGGCGCGAACGGGCGCGGCCGTCGCGCTCCACTAAGGTGTGGACCACCATTTTACCGGAGCCGCCGATCTTCTTGGGATCGCGCTTGCCGACATGCTTGTTGCGCTCTTTGCCGCCGATGTAGGTGGCGTCCGCCTCGACGAACTTCCCTTCCCCGCCAAGCTGGCCCAGCGGGCCACCGGGGGCCATCGCTTCGCGCAGGCGGTGCATCATGAACCAGGCCGACTTGTAGGTGATATCCAGCAGGCGGTGGATCTGGTGGGCGGACATGCCCTTCTTGCTGGAGACAAACAGGAAGGTCGCCAGCAGCCATTTGTTGAGCGGGATGTGGCTGCGCTCGAAAACCGTGCCCACGGTCACCGTGAACTGCTTGCGGCAGGCGTTGCATTGGTAGGTGCCGGGACGGCTGGAAAGGGCCCGGGCCTCGTCTACGGTCCCGCAATGGCCGCAGATCGGGCCGTTCGGCCAAAGGCGGGTCTCAAGCCACTGGCGGGCGGCTTCCGGGTCTTGGAAAACCTTGTTGTCGAATAGCTTGGCCATGGCAGCGCCCCCTCTCGTGCATTACACATAGGGATTGTGCCGTGCTGGTTCAAGTATATAATCGCCCTCAAGGGGAGGGTAAAATATCTCACCCCGGATACGGCGACACCGGCTTCAGCGGCGGCGCCAGGGGCGCGTAGAGGTCGTTGAGGATGCGGGTCTGCTGGTCGCGCCCGCTCAGCCGGTTCCGATAAATCTGCGCATTCTCCAGCACGCGCTGCACATAGTTGCGCGTCTCGTTGAACGGGATCTCCTCGATCCAGTCGATCGGGTCGGTTGCCGGGTTCCTGGGATCGCCGTTCGCCGCCAGCCACTTCTTCACATTGCCCGGCCCCGCATTGTACGACGCGATGGCGAGCACCAGCGAGCCGTTCCAGTCGCCGACGTCGCCGGCGAACTCCACCATGCCGAGCTGGATGTTGTAATTGGGATCGCCCGTCAGGTCGTTCGGGCGCCAGATCAGCCCGGCGCGGCTGGCATCGCCGCGCGCCGAGCCCGGCATCAGCTGCATCAGGCCGCGCGCCCCCGCCTTGCTCACCGCGTCGGGATCGAACTCGGTCTCCTGGCGGATCAGGCCCAGCACATAGGCCGGTTCCGGCGCCGTGCCGGGCCCCGGATAGGCCGGCAGCGGGATCACAGGATGGGTGTAGGCGAGGAACGTCGTGCCGGCATAGCTCGCGGTCTTGGCGACGCGCACCGCGATCTCGCGAAAGCCCAGTTCGCTCAGCGTCTGCGCCAGGTATTTCACGCGGCGGGCGTCGGGATGCAGCTCCTGCTCGCGCAGCGCGAAGATGCGCAGGATGTTCACCTGCCCGAGATCGGCCAGCACGCGGATGGCGCGCACCACATCGTCCTTCTCGAAGTCGCCGGCGACGCCGCCGGCATCGACCTGCACGTCGTTGATGTGCAGCACCGGCACGGGCTCGATCCGGGCCAGCGCCATCTGGCCGTAGAAGCTCTCCGGCGCCTCGGCCGCCAGTTTGTACTGGGCGAAGGCGTTGGCGTTGTCGCGCAGCGCCTCGTAGCAGCGCCCCTTCCAGTAGCGCGCCCGCGCCAGGCTGATCGGCCGCGACACGCCGGTCTCCAGCTTGCGGAAATGCACCAGCGCCTGGTTCGGATTCTTGAGGAAGCGCAGCGCGATCCAGCCCGCCATGAATTCGCTCTCGGAGAACTCGGTGCCCGAGGCGAGGCCGGTGTCCGAGACGATGCCATAGGCGCTGCGGTAGTCGCCGCTCGCCACCAGCGCCCGCGCCACCAGGTTGACCTCGCCCCACCAGCGCGCCGGATGGCTGGCCGCGAAGCTCTTCAGCGAGCCGCGCTGCAGCAGCGCCGCGGCGGCGGCATTGTCGTTCGCCCGCCGCGCCGCGCGGGCCCGGTCGAACAACAGCTCGGGATCGTTCGCGAGCTCCGCCGGCAGCGCCGCCGCCAGCCGCTCGCCGGCCGCCCGGCTGCTGCGGAAGGCGAGCCGCGCCCGGCCCAGCCGCTGCACGTCGTCGTCGACGCGCGAGAGCTCGCGCCCCGCCGCTATGGCGTCGTCGCGCGAGATCAGGTTTTCGAGCCGCGCCCGGTCGATCTCGGGCGTGAACAGCCCGCCGTCCTTGCGCACGATGGCGAGTTCCTGGTCGGGCTGGAACGCGCCGCTGATCCAGCCGCGCCGCACCATGTCGCGTCCCGCCTCGACGCGCCCGGTTGCCAGCATGGCATCGCCCAGCCGCACCATGCCGAGCCCGGTCACCGGCGCCCGCCCGCCATACCAGGCGAGCACGCCGGCCGGCGCCAGGTTGGCATCCATCGCCACCTCGGCGCGCGCCAGCAGCGTGTCGCGCAGCGGCCAGTTGGGATTGTTCCGGAGGAAGCCGTCGAGGTCGGCGAACGCGGCGCCGCTGTTCTTGTCCAGCAGGTAGCGCCAGGTGATCAGCCGGATCGCCGTGGCGTCATGGCCCTGGCCCGCCAGCGCCCGCGCCGCCGTCCAGTCGCCGCGGTCGGCGGCATCGAAGGCGCGGCCGAAGACGTCGTGGTCGGTCGGGCTCAGCGCGTGCACCGGGCTCGGCCGCCGCTCGCGGTCGACCTGAAAGCCGTTGTCGGTCGAACCGTCCGGGATCGGCTGCATCATGATGACGCCGCCGAGCTGCGTCAGCCCGTTCGGCAGGGTCGTCTGGGCATAGGCCGCCAGCGCGGCCAGCGCGGTAGCGGCGGTAAACAGGACGGCGCGGCGGAACGTCATGGTCGGGAATCGCTTTATCTGGGACCGAAGCCCATTTGGGACCACAGCCGTGTGGCGAAGTCGAGACCGGAGTGTCTCTTGCCTTGCCGCTCCCTCGGATACGCCGGGGCAGGCCGGCGGTTCCCCGCCTTGCCGCGCCCGCGTAAGCCCCTGTAGTTTGCCGCCAACGATCACAGCAGGGTGTCATGGCGTTCGCGCGCGAGAGAATAAAAGGCTCCATCCCCGCCCTCATCACGCCGATGAAGGACGGCAAGGTCGACGAGGCTGCCTTCCGCAAGCTGGTCAACTGGCAGATCGCGCAAGGCAGCCACGGTCTGGTGCCCTGCGGCACCACCGGCGAGTCGCCGACGCTGAGCCACGAAGAGCACATGCGGGTGATCGAGCTCTGCGTTGAAGAGGCGGGCGGCCGCGTGCCGGTGATCGCCGGCGCCGGCTCCAACGCCACCGCCGAGGCCATCGCGCTGACCCGCCACGCCAAGAATGTCGGCGCCGACGCCGTGCTCTCGGTCACCGGCTACTACAACAAGCCGTCGCAGGAGGGGCTCTATCGCCACTATGCGGCGCTGGCCGAGGCCGTCGACATCCCGATCCTGCTCTACAACATCCCGGGCCGCGCCATCGTCGAGATTTCGGTCGAGACCATGGGCCGCCTCGCCAAGCTCCCGGGCATCGTCGGCGTCAAGGACGCGACCGCCAACCTGATGCGCCCGACGCGCGAGCGCGCCGCCTGCGGCCCCAAGTGGCGGCTGATCTCCGGCGAGGACGCAACGGCGCTCGGCTACATGGCGCATGGCGGCCATGGCTGCATCTCGGTCACCGCCAATGTCGCGCCGGGGCTCTGCGCCGAGTTCCAGAACGCCTGCCTGCAGGGCGCCTTCGACCGCGCGCTGCAACTGCAGGACCGCCTGATGCCGCTGCACGACGCCATGTTCGTCGAGCCCAGCCCGGCGCCGGTGAAATACGCGGCCTCGCTGCTCGGGCTGTGCACAGACGAGGTCCGCCTGCCGCTGGTCGCCGCCACCGACGGCGCCCGCGCCACCATCCGCGCCGCCATGGCGTCGGCGGGGATTACAAAATAGCTGTCATGGCCCGCGACTGCGGGCCACCCAGTTGAACCCTTAAGATATTTTCCAGGATTTGGCGGCGCTTCGTTCTGCGAGTACAGAGAAGGCGTCACCTGGGTGGCCCGCAGTTGCGGGCCATGACAGAGAAGAGAAAATGCCCAAGAAGAAAGACGACGGCAGCAAGATCGTCGCCGACAACCGCAAGGCGCGCTACGCCTATGCCATCGACGAGACGCTCGAGGCCGGCATCATGCTGGTGGGCTCGGAGGTCAAGTCGCTGCGCGGCGGCAAGTCGACGATCTCGGAATCCTACGCCTTCGCCAAGGACGGCGAGCTGTTCCTGGTCAACGCCTATATCCCCGAATACACCCAGGCCAGCCGCTTCAACCACGAGCCCAAGCGCATGCGCAAGCTCCTGGTGCACAAGCGCGAGGCGGCGCGGCTCTCCATGGCCATCCAGCGCGAAGGCATGACGCTGATTCCGCTGAAGCTCTATTTCAATCCCAAGGGCATCGCCAAGATCGAGCTCGGCGTCGCCAAGGGCAAGAAGCTGCACGACAAGCGCGAGACCGAGAAACAGCGCGACTGGCAGCGCGACAAGGCGCGCCTGATGCGGGCCAAGGGGTGACATGCGCATCTCGGTCGTCGGCACCTCCGGCTCGGGCAAGTCGACCATGGCGGAGGCCTTGTCGGCCGCGCTCGGCATCGCGTTCGTCGAGCTCGACGCCATCAACTGGCAGGCCGGCTGGCGCGATCTGCAGACCCACGATCCCGAAGCGTTCAAGCGCCGCGTCGCCGCCGCCACGGCGGGCGATGCCTGGGTGATCGCCGGCAATTACAGCGTGGTGCGTCCGCTCTATTGGCCGCGCGTCACGCATGTCGTGTGGCTCGATTACGCGCGCAGCGTGGTCATGCGCCGGGTGCTGTGGCGCTCGTTCGTCCGCGCCGTGGACGGCAAGGAGTTGTGGCCGGGCACCGGCAACCGCGAGCGCGTCACGCAATGGCTCGATCGGGAACATCCCATCCGCTGGGCCTGGGACAGCCACGCCCGCAATCGCAAACTCTATACTGCGATGGCCGCCGATCCGGCGAACGCACACGCCGCCTTCCTGCGCCTCCGCCACCCGCGCGAGGCGAAGGATGTGATGGCACGTCTGACTGGCGAATAGCGAGTAGCGAGTAGCGAGTAGCGAGTAGGGATCGACCCGGCGTCCCCTATTCGCTACTCGCCATTCGCTATTCGCCTATGGCAACCTTTCGCCATGACCGACGACCCCACGCCCATCGGCAAGCTCAAGGACAAGCTCATCCGCGCCAAGCAGGATTGGGCGGCCGAAGGCCGTCTCATCACCGGCAGGCCCGATCTCGGCCACGTCAACCGCCTGCCGCCCGGCCAGAAGGAAGTGAAGACCTGGCCGGTGCTCGACCTCGGCGTCCAGCCCGACATCGCGCCGGAGAAATGGCGCCTGCAGATCATGGGCCTCGTCGAGCATCCGCTCGCGCTGACGCTGGAAGAGTTCAAGGCGCTGCCGCAGCACGACGCCGTCAGCGACATCCACTGCGTGACGTCTTGGAGCCGCTACGACAATCACTGGCAAGGCGTTGCGTCGCGCACGCTGCTGGACCTCGTCAAGCCCAGGCCCGAGGCCCGGCACATCGTCTTCCACGCCTATGACGGTTACACCACCAACGTCACGACGAAGGTTTTCTCCGATCCCAACGTGCTGCTGGCCCATGCCTGGGACGGCAAACCGATCCCGCGCGACCATGGCGGCCCGGTCCGCGTCGTGGTGCCCGACTGGTACTTCTGGAAAAGCGCCAAATGGGTCGCCCGCATCGTCTTCCACGCCGACGACCGTCCCGGCTTCTGGGAAACCCGCGGCTACCACAATGAAGGCGATCCGTGGAAGGAAGAGCGCTATGGCTGAGATGCGGTGGCCGAGCGGTAAGGCGGTGCTGGCCCGCTATGCCTGGCGCGGGAAGGTGTATTTCGGCGGCTCCTCGATCGTCGTCGAAGACGGCGCGGGGCGCACGGTTCTCTACACCCCGATGGGCACGCCGGTGATCCGTTCCCCGATCGACTACAGCGCCGGCACGCTCGGCGAGCCGCGATTGGAGGCCTGGCATACGACGCACAATCTGCGCTTCCTTGAACCCGGCGCGGGCTATTGCATCAGCGCGATGTATGCCGGCGACAGCCACCGGTTCCTCTGCTGGTACATAGACATGATCGAACCGATCCGCCGCGTGCGCGACGGCTTCGTCCTGTGGGACCTCGCGCTCGACATCGTCGTCGCGCCCGATCTCCTCTGGAAGATGAAGGACGAAGACCACTTCGCGCGCATGCGGGAGCACGGCTGGATCGCGCCGGAACGCGCCGCGCAGGTGCTCCGCGACAAGGACGAAGCCATCGCCCGCATCGAACGCCGCGCCCCGCCCTTCAGCGAAGACTGGCCCGCTTGGCATCCCGATCCCGCCTGGCCGATTCCCGTCATGCCGGAGGATTGGGCGACGGTGCCGACGGGCTAGAGCAAATTGTGAACGGTTGAAATCACAAAACAGACTTGTCATGGCCCGCGCCCTTCGACGCCGCCTGCGGCGTCGCTCAGGATGACGTGCGGGCCACCCAGGTGACGCGTACGCTTCGTTTCAAGGAAAGTACTCTCAGCGAACCTGGCTTCAATGTGCAGAACCCAACTGGGTGGCCCGCATTCGCGGGCCATGACATCGAAGTTTTGGTGCATCAACTTGAAAGCAACTCGCCCTACAGCGCGTGCAGCGCCGCGATCTTGGCTTGCTTGACCACCGCATCGAACATCTGTGTCGTCAACACGCCCGTGTTGGTGTTGTAGCGCGAGCAGTGATAGCTCGAGATCAGCGCGAGCTTGCCGATCTGATACGCCGCGCCATGCTTGAAGGGATGCTTCGACTTCTTCGCGCCCAGCGTGTCGCAGACGCTGTCATGGGCGATCTTGCCCAGCGCCAGGATGGCGCGCAGATGGGCCATGCTCGCGATCGTCGCGGCAAGGAACGGCCGGCAGGTCCGGATCTCCGCCGGCAGCGGCTTGTTCTGCGGCGGCACGCAGCGCACCGCGTTGCTGATCGCGCAATGCACGAGCTCCAGCCCGTCATCGGCGCGGCGCAGGTAGTCGCCCTGCGCCAACCCGTGCTGCAGCAGCGTTGCGTAGAGCAGGTCGCCGGCATAGTCGCCGGTGAACGGCCGCCCGGTCCGGTTCGCCCCATGCAGCCCCGGCGCCAGCCCGACGATCAGCAGCCGCGCCTCGTGGTGCCCCAGCGTCGGCACCGGCGCGTTGAAATAGCCCGGATGCGCCGCGCGGTTTGCCTTGCGAAACGCGGCGAGGCGCGGACAGAGCGGACAATCCTTGGGAGGCTCGGTGCTCATGCCCGTCGCGTCCTCGCCCACCCGAAATTCTCGAATTTTCCGGGTGGGAGACGCCGCCGACTACGCCGTCTGCGCATAATGCGGCGAGGCCACCGCCGCGCCGGCCGAGCGCGGCCCGCCTTCGCGTGCGATCTGCGGCTTGAGCTCTTCCAGCTCGATGAAATTGTCGGCCTGGCGGCGCAGTTCGTCGGCCGCCATCGGCGGCTGGGTGCGCACGGTCGAGACCACGCTGACGCGGCGGCCTTTCCTCTGCACCGCCTCGACCAGCTTGCGAAAGTCGCCGTCGCCGGAAAAGATCACGACATGGTCGACCTGCTCGGCCATCTCCATCACGTCGATGGCGAGTTCGATGTCCATGTTGCCCTTGACGCGGCGGCGGCCCTGCGCGTCGGTGAATTCCTTGAGCGGCTTGGTGACCACCGAGAAGCCGTTATAGTCGAGCCAGTCGACCAGCGGGCGCAGCGGCGAGAACTCCTGGTCTTCGGCCACCGCGGTATAATAAAAGGCGCGCACCAGGATGCCTTTGCGCGCGAAAAGCTCCAGGAGGCGCTTATAGTCGATGTCGAATTGCAGGCCCTTGGCCGCGCCGTAGAGGTTCGCGCCGTCGATGAACAGCGCCAGTTTTTCTTGCGGATAGAACAACATATGTACTCCCATGAATGTAGTGGCCGAACCGGTAAAATTCCCCCGAGCGCCCGTTGTCTTTCTACGCCAAGGCGCGCTGTGTGCAAGAGTGGTCCCTTTCAAATCGAGCAGGGCCACACATGATCTTGATCGCGCTCGGCGGCAATCTGGTGTCTCGCGTCGGCACGCCGGCGCAGACGCTCGCCGCCGCGCTCGCCGCAATCGCAAAGCAAGGCGTAACCGTCGCGGCGGTATCGCCTTACTACGTCTCGCCGGCCTGGCCCGATCCGTCGGAGCCGTCTTTCGTCAACGCGGTGGCGCGCATCGAAACGATGTTGCCGCCGCCTGCGTTGCTGGAACTTCTCCACGCGACGGAAACGGCCTTCGGGCGTGTCCGTTCCGTCAGGAACGCGCCGCGCACGCTCGATCTCGATCTCATCGACTATGACGGGCGCGTCGAGCGCGGCCCGCCGGAACTGCCGCATCCGCGCCTCGCCGATCGCGCCTTCGTGTTGCTGCCGCTGGCCGATTTGGCGCCGCACTGGATCCACCCCGTGACGGGCACGCCGCTCGGCACCCTCATCGCCGCGCTGCCGGCGGCCGAGCGCCGTCTCGAAAAGCTAACATCCCGAGGATGAGCGTGGCGCCGACGACGCAGATCTGCGTCTCGTAGCTTTTGCCGGCGCCGGCATCCTCAACGGGCAAAGAAAAACCCGGGTCGGATGGCTCCGCCCGGGTCTTTCGCGTCCAACCGGCGCGTCCGGCTATTTCCAGTGCGCCCAGGTCTTGCCCGTGTCGGCGTTGTAGCTGATCGTGATCTCCGAGATCGTGCAGAGATTGAAATTGGTCCAGTAGGCCGACGTGTTGTCGTCATACACGACCTTCAGGTCCCAATAGCAGCCGCCGGCGTGATGCGGAAAACGGATTTCGACCGACTGGTCGTCGTCGAGCGTGTCCTGCCCCAGCACGTCTTCCTGCCAGTCATTGACCTTGGTCGGCGAGACGTACACTTCCTTGATGGTGTAGCCCGTCTTGTTTTCCAGATTGAAATTTTGCCGGCCCTCGGCGCCCGCAACGGACGGCGCAAGCACGGCCAGGCCAGCCGCCACGATGGCGGCTGCGATCATCTTGAACTTCATGGTATCCCCTTTCGAATGCCCCTCGGCGGTGCATACTGAAAGGCAACGCCGTAAAATATGCAATGGACGAAAGGCATTAATTCCAGCGTTCTTTTTGCGGCAAAAAGGTAAAGTCGGCCGCAGCGCCGCCGCTTTTCGCGGCGGAAGCTTGCCAACAAGCGGCCTGTTTGCCGGGCGCCGCCGCCGCCATTGCAAAGCCATCGGGAAAAAGTCATGCACGGTCTCGCTCCCTTCATCGCCCCGGCGCTCGCGCTGTTCTTGATTCTGCGCCGCGGCATGCGGCCGACCCGGATCAAGCCGGATCGCCTCTGGATCTATCCCGGCATCATCACGCTTTTGGCCCTGGCGGCGCTGTCGCGCGGCAAGCTGCCGGGCCTCGAGGGCATCGCCATTTTCGTCGCGGCGGTGTTGGGCGGCGGCGCGCTCGGCTGGTTCACCACCCAGCATGTCGAGCTCACGCTGGACGACAAGACCGGCACCATCATGAGCCAGCCGACGCCGTTCGGGACGCTCCTCACCGGCGCCGTCTTCGCCGCGCGCTTTATCCTCGAGTACCTGGTGAATGGCGGGCCGGGCGGCGGCGCGCCGGCGGCGCTCAAGCATGGCGATCTCTATGTCTGGCTGGCCGATGCGGGCCTGTTGTTCGTCGCCGCCCGCGGCCTCACCCGCGCCTGGCACATGTGGGCCCGGACGCGCCCCTTGCTGGCGCAGCACAAGGCTGCGCAACTGCCGCCGCAATGAAGGAGATCTGAGCCATGGCCAATGACGAAGCCTGGGTTGCACGCCTCAACGGCGTCAACCAGGACAAGCTGCCCGGCTTGATCGGCATGGTGGTGACGCATGCCGAACTCGGCCTGATGCGGGCGCGCATGGCGGTGACGCCGGCGCTGGTGGCGCCGATCGGCTTTCTGTTCGCGCCCAGCATCGTGGCGCTGGCCGACACGCTGTGCGCCTACGGCACCGTGCTGCCGCCGGGCGCCGCCAATTTCACCACCGCCGAGCTCAAATGCAATTTCATGAGCACGCTGCGCGAGGGCGCGGTGCTGTGCGAGGCAAAGCTCCTGCATGGCGGCCGCACCACGCAGGTCTGGGACGCGACGATCACCGCCGAGGGCACCGCCAAGCTGATGGCCGCCTTCCGCTGCACCCAGATCATCCTGTGGCCGAAATAACGGTGAGCCTCCGATACGCGCGGATATTTTGATACCAGGGAGCGGGGTGAAACATGCACAGGATCGCTAGGGCAATCTTGATCTCAGCGATCATAGGCTGCGGAAATGTTGGTCAGGTCCAAGCAGAGGAAAACTCAAACAGAGTGAGCGCATTGGTCGCCGAGTGCAAAACTGATCAGCGGGACTGCGAAGAGTATCTGCTGGGGGTCTGGGATTCCGCTATTATGCTGCAGGATTTGAATGGCTATTCGACCGTTGTCGTTTGCCCGACAGGCGGTGCTACCGGCGAGCAGTTGCGGCTGGCATTCAATGCGTGGGCGACGGGTGCCAATCCACAGGTTCTGGAAAAGTCTCCGCGCGTGGTAGGCGCGATACTTTCCGAGAAGCACGCGTTTCCGTGCGAGCCGAAGGCTGGGTGACGACCGAGCCGCAGCACACAGGTCGTAGCGCAATACCAAGCGGCCAGGCGGCAACCAGAACTGCATCGTGGCGACCAATATCGGCACGACGCCCAGGCCGAGCAAGCCGGCGGAACGGACAAACCGTTTCTGGCCTCGGGGTCTCTTGGGTATGGAGCTGATGTCTCACAATTGTTTCTGAACTGGCAGCCTGATGCGCAAACGAAACGACGGACGCAAACTGCCGCCGACTCCTGCGCGGTATATATGCATTTACTGCCGATCCTCATTCCGCAGGCGAGAGACGTGGCCGCTCCCGCCCGAGCTACCGTGCGAGAATTGTGGCCGCGAAGCCGTCAGGGTCTCACTGGAGTTCAAGCCGCCTGCAAAAGCCGAGGTTACGGAGTGGCGCAGGGTGGCCGCCTTGGTCGAAGGTGGTTTCAGATTCGAGCGTGTTGGCGAACCCTATCCGAAAGAATTAGCCGAAGTACCCGCCTTCATCCTTCGTCATCGCTGAAACCGTAACAGTGCCGGCGTTTCTGGCTTTGGTGTCACTTGGCCATAGGGCTAATATCGCGCCATGGGCGAGAAACTGAAAGCCGTGGGGCGTTTTCTGATCGCTTGGGTTCCGGCCTTCATTTGGTGCTTCATAACGGGGACCACTGAAGATTGGACCATTGCGAGAGTTACCCTCTACACCATGTCGAGAGGCGGGATGCTGCTTTCCGAAATCGTGATCTTGGCGATCTACCTTGCCCCATTCTTGCTCATCCTGGCCGCTGGAACACTTCTGGGGCGTCGGATTTGGCCGCCACCGGACGTGAAACTGTAACAGTGCCGCCCTTTGGAGCGCCCTTGCCCCGCCCGGACCGTTTCTATATGGTCCGCCGCCTTCACACCCTTTCGGCTTGCCGGATTCGCGGCTAAAGCGATTATCTTTCAAGGACTAAGACCGTATGGCCCGCGTTACCGTTGAAGATTGCGTCGACAAGGTTCCCAACCGCTTCGATCTGGTTCTGATCTCGGCCTTCCGCGCCCGCCAGCTTTCGGGCGGCGCCGAACCCCTGGTCGACCGCGACCGCGACAAAAATCCCGTCGTGGCGCTGCGCGAGATCGCGGCCAAGGAGGTCAAGCCCGACGAGACCAAGGAAGACTACATCAAGAGCATGCAGAAGCATGCCGATGTCGACGAGCCGGAAGAGGCCCGTCTCGAGAGCGACGAAGGCCGCGAGGACGCCGCCTCCCGCCAGGTCACCGAGGAAGAATTGCTGCGCGCCCTCACCAGCGAGGCCCAGCGCCGCGCCGAGCCGCAACCCGAGCCGGAAGCCGACTACGAAGAGTAGCTCTTCCGCGGAATCGAGAATCGAGAAGGGCGGCACCGCAAGGCGCCGCCCTTTTTCTTTCCTCCCCCGTTGTTACGGGGGAGGGGGACCGCGAAGCGGTGGAGGGGGCAGACGCCACGCTCGCTCTACGGCATTAGCCCGCCTTGTCCGAAGTCGATGAACCGTCGAACTTTTTCATATGGCGGCGTACTGCAGCGCGTGGAAGGGGCTTCGAGACGCCCGCTTCGATTTCTGGCTAACCGCCTATATACCGAGGCCATGGACGCACCCGTCGCATCCGGCATGAAGGACACAAAGGCCGGGACTCGCGTCCCGGCCTTTTGCTTGCGCGCGGTTCAGTGCGTTTTGGGTCCCATCATGCCCCCGGCGCCGGGTCCCATCATGCCGCCGGCATGGACGGCGGCGGCGTGCAGCGGGTAGGGGCCGGTCAGCGCGATGCAATAGAGCATCGAGATCGGCGCACCCGGCCCGATCGGCGGGCCCTTGACCTGCGGCAGCGCGAAGGTCGTCTTGCCGTTGCCGCCATAGGTCGTGCCGATCAGCGCGTAGAGCTGCATGTTCTGCTGGATCAGCAGCGGCGAGCCGTCCGCCGCATGCCAGCCTTGCGGGCAATAGTTGAACGCGACCAGCATCATCTGGCCCGGAAACGCGGCGCCCTGGGCCTGCTGGGCCAGTGCCGGCGACGCGGCGCACAGCCCCAGTGCCAAAGCCGCCATAAGCAACGTCTTACGCATGAATAACTCCCCTCCTGAGCACGCGGGCATTCGGCCCGCGCCGCGAAGATATCCGACGGTGCTGCGGATGTCCCCGGGAGCGTACCCCGATTGGGTCGGCGAAACCGGCGCGCCCTGCGGCACGGCGGGACGCGCTGCGTTTTCGCTTTCGAAATCAGGGCCTTTCGGGCCTATATTGATGTCATGAGTGCACCCGTCGCGCCGGAATCCAAGGCTGCGGAGCCGGCTGAGGCCGCCCCGGCGGTTCCGGCCGCGCCGGCCGCGCCCAAGGCCAGGCGCCGGCTGATGCGCCAGACCGAGCTGGTCGACCGGGTGAAAGCCTATGACCCGGATGCCGATGAGGACCTGCTCAACAAGGCCTATGTCTACGCCATGAAGGCGCACGGCAAGCAGTTCCGCGCCTCCGGCGATCCCTATTTCGCCCATCCCCTCGAAGTCGCCGCCATCCTCACCGACCTCAAGCTCGACGTCGCCACCATCGTCACCGCGCTGCTGCACGACACGATCGAGGACACGCTCGCCACCTATGACGACATCAAGGCCAATTTCGGCGACGAGATCGCGGGCCTGGTCGACGGCGTCACCAAGCTCAGCCAGCTCGAGCTCTTCAGCGAGCGCACCAAGCAGGCGGAGAATTTCCGCAAGCTGATGCTGGCGATCACCTCCGACATCCGCGTCCTCCTGGTCAAGCTCGCCGACCGGCTGCACAACATGCGCACCCTGGTCTTCATCTCCAAGCCCGAGAAGCGCCTGCGCATCGCCCAGGAGACGCAGGACATCTACGCCCCGCTGGCGGGGCGCATCGGCATGCAGAACATGCGCGAGGAGCTGGAAGACCTCGCCTTCGCCGAGCTCAATCCCGACGAGCGCAACTCCATCGTCACGCGCCTCGCGCGCCTCACCGATACCTCCGGCGACCGCATCGGGCGCATCGCCGACCAGATCAAGCGCAAGCTCGCCGAGCACGGCATCGAGGCCTGGGTCTATGGCCGCGCCAAGCGCGCCTTCTCGATCTGGCGCAAGCTCAAGGACAAGCAGCTCAATTTCGAGACCCTGTCGGACATTTTCGGCTTCCGCGTCATCGTCAAGAGCGAGGACGACTGCTACCGCGCGCTCGGCGTCCTGCACACCAACTGGCAGATGGTGCCGGCGCGCTTCAAGGATTTCATCTCGACGCCCAAGACCAACGGCTACCGCTCCATCCACACCACCGTGATCGGCCCCGAGAAGCAGCGCGTCGAAGTTCAAATTCGCACCCAGGCGATGCACGACGTCGCCGAGCGCGGCGTCGCCGCCCATTGGCGCTACCGCGAGCATGTCGCGGAGGAGGGCGACGGCCGCGCCTATGGCTGGCTGCGCGACATGGTCGACCTGCTCGAGCGCGACGACAGCGCCGAGGAGTTCCTCGAGAACTCGCGCCTCAACATGTATCAGGACCAGGTCTTCTGCTTCACGCCCAAGGGCGATCTGATCTCGCTGCCGCGCGGCGCCACGCCGATCGATTTCGCCTACACGCTGCACACCGACATCGGCAATTCGACGGTCGGCGCCAAGGTCAACGGCGTGCATGTGCCGCTGCACACGCCGTTGCGCAACGGCGACCAGGTCGAGATCATCCGCACCAAGGAGCAGACGCCGTCGCCGCTGTGGGAGCAGTTCGTCGTCACCGGGCGCGCCCGCGCCGAGATCCGCCGCTTCCTGCGCCACGCCCAGCGCGACGAGCACGTCAAGTTCGGCCGCAACATCCTGAAAAAAGTCTTCGCCGACGAGGGCGCCGAGCTCACCGACAAGGCGGTGGTCGACGTCGCCAAGAAGCTGCACCTGACCAGGGCCGACGACGTCTATGCCGATGTCGGGCGCGGCGCCCTGCGCGGCCACGAGGTCCTCGAAGCCGTCTTCCCCGAGATGAAGCGCGATCCGGAGCGCCGCAGGCAGGCCGCCTTCGCCGAACCGGGTGCCAAGAAGCCGATCTCCATCCGCGGCCTCACCGAGGGCATCTCCTACAAGCTCGGCCAGTGCTGCCATCCCTTGCCCGGCGACCGCATCGTCGGATTGATGGTGCCGGGCGAGGGTGCCGTCATCCACACCATCGACTGCGCCGAACTCGAAAAGGCCCAGAGCGGCATGGAGGACTGGCTCGACGTCACCTGGGGCAGCCATGCCGCCGAGAGCGGCCCCTCGGTCGCCCGCGTCGCCGTCCGCGTCAAGAACGCGACCGGCTCGCTCGCCGCCGTGATGAACGTCATCGCCAACAATGGCGGCAACATCTTCAACATGAAGGTGACGGCGCGAAACCCGCTGTTCTTCGAGTTCAACGTCGACATCGAGGTCCGCGACCTCGCCCACCTGCAGAACATCCTGGGCGCGCTGCGCGTCAACGCCGCGGTGGAAGCGGTGGACCGGGTCAGAGAGCAGGAACACGTCTAACTGACCCGCCCCGCTTCGTGGGGCAAGGGAGAAGGATTTTGAATGACCCGCAAACACGTTTTGCCCAGGCTGGCTCTCGCCTGCGGTCTTTTCCTGGTGCCGCAGATCGCGGCCGCCGCGCCTGCCGCCGAGCCCGTCCTGGAGCGCCTGGCGCTGTGCCAGGACTCCTGGCTCGACTGGCAGAAGGCCGCCGATCCGCGGCTGCCGCAGATCGCGGCCCATTTTCGCGCCGCCTACACGCACAGCGACAACGACCCGTTCGCCATCCCCAAGGCGCCGACGACGATCCTGGGCTTGCGCGTCGTGCAGGTCTATCCCAGCAGCGTCGGCATGGGGGTGGGCTTTTCCGTCCTGGTCGATGCGCCGTTCGACAAGGCCCGCCCGCTCGTCGAGCGGGCGGTCGGCAAGCCGCTGGCGCACTGCGACACCAGCGACGGCATGAAGAGCTGCGAGCTCGGCATCGCCGAAAAGCGCACCCTGACGCTGATGACGCAGGACGATCCCAAGATCGTGCAGACGCTGATCGGCTGCTATTACTACTACGAGAAGTAGCGCCTCACGCCGTGTGGCCGCTGGCCACCATGTGGCCGGCGATGCGCGTGATGGGAAATACGCCGCCCTGGGCGCTCATTCTCGCCGCCAATTCGCTGTCCAGGGCCCGCAAGCTGGCTTCGTCGGCTTCGTCTCCGGGCGGAAAGGATCGCAGATAGTTCACGATGTCCTGGGCGTCGGTCACATTGAGGATGTCGGTCGTCGCCGTGACCTCCACGCGTTGAAAATGTCGCCGCAGGATCGGCGCGCCGCTTTCCAGGCTGAAGGACCCCGAACCGAGATCGTATTGCGGCGTGCCGAAGATCGCATGCGAAAGCGCGTTCAGCTCCGCCATGGTCTCGCTGCCATTGGTCGTGACGATGAGCGCGCCGCCGGGCTTCAGGACGCGCACGATCTGTGCCACGGCGAGGTCCTTGTCGGGCGCATGATAGAGCATGTGCATCGCCGTCACGACGTCGAAACTGTTCGCGGCGAAGGGCAGGGCGCAGACATCGGCGGCCTCGCCGGTCACCGAATTCCACGCGCCCTGCGCCGCGTTTGCATTGCGCACCGCCTCGTCGACCATGCCTGGCGACAGATCCGCCAGCACAAGATCGAGACCGGACGGCAGGGTTTGCGCCTGGGCGGCCCAGAACCGGCCCGGACCGCAGCCGATGTCGAGCACCCGGTCGCCGGTTTTGATCAGGCCGAGATCGGCGAGCGACCACGGCTTGCCGCGCGGGCCGTACTTGATGTGCAGCATCGCGCGCGCCATCATCCTCGTGCTGTCCTGATACTGGCGCTGCATGTCGCTCATCTCGAACCGCCCGGATTTTTCGCGCGGCGCAGCATAAGACGGCGGCATCCTTGCGTCACGCCGGCGCCAGATTTCTCCCTCGCCCCCGCACTTGCGGGGGAGAGGGTGGGGTGAGGGGGTGGCGATGTCGAATGAGGGCGTGGAAATTTCGCCCCACTGCCGTTACCAAGTGCTTCATATTTTCGGCCAGCCTCGCCACCCCCTCACCCCAACCCTCTCCCCCACTTCGTGGGGGAGAGGGAGTCGAAGGATGAACATGACCCCCGAACAAGTCCTCGCCGAATTCGAAAAAGCCGGCGCCCTGCTCAAAGGTCATTTCATCCTGTCCTCAGGCCTGCATTCCGACATGTTCCTGCAGAAGGCGCTGGTGTTCCAGGACGCCAAGCGCACCGCCAGGCTGTGCAAGGCGCTGGCCGCCAAGGTCCGCGAAGAGGTCAAGACGCCGTTCACCGCCATCGTCTCGCCGGCGGTCGGCGGCATCGTGCCGGGCTACGAGATGGGCCGCCAGCTCGGCGTGCCCGCCATGTATGTCGAGCGCGAGGGCGGCAAATTCCAGTTGCGCCGCAATTTCGCGCTGACCAGGAACCAGCCCGTGCTGATGGTCGAGGACATCGTCTCCACCGGCGTCTCGTCGCGCGAATGCCTCGAGGCGATCCGCGCCGCCGGCGGCAAGCCGGTCGCCGCCGCCTGCCTGATCGACCGCTCCGGCGGCAAGGCCAAGGTCGGCGTCAAGCTCGTCGCGCTGGCGGCGCTCAGCGTGCCCGCCTGGGATGCCGACAAGCTGCCGCCGCATTTGCGCGCTATCCCCGCCGTGAAACCGGGGAGCCGGGGGCTGGCATAGTGACAACGCCGATGGACCAGACTTAAAGGCTTGTGTTTCCGCCTACCGCAGGAACAATATGGCTGCGCGTAGACCGATTTCGCGCAACAATTTTGCGTATTTCGTCACGAATGCCAGATGTCATTGACGATTTGATCAGCAGTATGCACTTAATACAAATCACTAGCCCCCCGTCGGACTTGGCCGCTCGCGGTCCCCGGCGGGGTTTTGCTTTTTAGCAATGGCTGATGAACCAAACCCGAAATACGCGATGGCCTTTGTTGATGGGCAGAATCTCTATCAACATGCCAAGGCTGCATTTGGACATTTTCATCCAAATTACGATCTTTTGAAATTGCATCGTGTTGTATGCCAGGCGAATGGCTGGCGACCGAATCTCGTGCGCTTCTACACTGGCGTTCCCAGCGCGACGGAAAGCCGGATGTGGGCTGGCTATTGGTCCAATCGAATTCTGGCAATGAAGCGCGCCGGAATCATCACGACCACGCGTCCGCTTCGATATCGGAAAGATACGGTGGAAGTTAACGGCGTCCAAACTGTTCACACCACGGCTCAGGAAAAAGGCATCGATATACGTCTGGCATTTGACCTTGTGTCGTTGGCCCGAAAGGGCAATTTCGATGTGGCGGTTATCTATAGTCAGGACCAAGATCTGTGTGAGGTGGTCGAGGAAGTCCGACAAATCTCAATCGAGACCGATCGTTGGATAAAAGTTGTCAGCGCATTTCCATTCGGCCCAAATGCGAGCACGAAACGCGGAATAGATAAGACGGATTGGGTGAGGATCGATGAGAAGATGTACAACGCCTGCATCGATCCTCGCGACTACCGGCCGAAGGCGCCTGCCTGATCGATGGCGCCGCGCGCTCGCCTTCGCGGGCCTGTGCTGCGCGGCGGCCTTCGCCTGCGACGTCGCGCTCGGCCTGTCCTACGATCATGTCGCGCTCCTTCGCGAACTCTCGATGGAGGTCGCCTATTTCGCGATCCCGATGGCGCTGTGCGCCGTACTCGGGCTGGCGCTGCGCCGCTGGCTGGGTCTCGCAGCGTCGGACGGCGCGCTCGCCGCCGCGCTGCTGAGCGTGGTCGCTGCCCCGTTTCTCATGTTCCTGCCGGTGCTGTATTTCGACTGCGCCGCGCTCGGCGCCTGCATCGGCTGAAGGGTGCGTTTGTCACGCCGCCGCAAAACGCCCGTCGATAAGTTCGCGTTCTATCGTCGCCGCGGCGCGCGAAAATCCCCGCTTTCGGCCCTCGGCGCCGCCTGCGGGGTCGATATGCAGCAGCACTTATCGAACGGCGCGAATCCGCGCGTATACTGCGCGCCATGACCACCGACCGCTCCGCCCCGTATCTGTCCCCCGTGGTCGCCGCCGCCGCGTCGCGCCGTGCGCGCCATACGCTTTGCGGAAAAAAAGGCCAGAAAACGCGGAACAATTATCTTGCCGAAAGCGACCTAAGCCATGGAAATGGTTTGGAAAATGCCAAAAGGCCCGGCGCGCCCGGCGGCAACCGCAACGCCTTCAAGCATGGCCGGCACAGCGCCTGGCGGCTCGCCTTTCGCCGTTACCGCAAGGAGCTTGTTCGCGACACCTATGTCTTGCTCACCGCGCTGAAGGCGCATCGCCGCACGGTGCGGCCATGACCGGCCGCCTCCGCCTCGGCGTCAACATCGATCACGTCGCCACCGTGCGCAATGCGCGCGGCAGCCCCTATCCCGATCCCCTGCGCGCCGCGCTGCTCGCGGCCAGGGCCGGCGCCGACAGCATCACGGCGCATCTGCGCGAGGATCGCCGCCACATCGCCGACGCCGACATCGCAAAGCTCTCGACCGGCACCGGCCTGCCGCTCAATTTCGAGATGGCCGCGACCGAGGAGATGCTCGCCATCGCGCTGCGCACCAGGCCGCACGCCGTCTGCCTGGTGCCGGAGAAGCGCGAGGAGCGCACCACCGAGGGCGGCATCGATGCCGCCGGCCAGCACAATCACCTGGCACCGATGATCCGGCGGCTCTCGGACGCCGGCATCCGCGTCTCGCTGTTCATCGATCCCGATGCGCGCCAGATCGAGGCTGCGTCGTCGCTGCGCGCGCCGGTGATCGAGCTGTGCACCGGCGCCTATTGCGAGGCCGTCCTCGCCGCTGACAGCGCCGCCGTCGCCCATCACCTGGACGCCGCGCGCGCCAGCGCCGCCGCGGCCGGACGCCTCGGCCTCGAAGTCCATGCCGGCCACGGCCTGACCTATGACAATGTGGGGCCCATCGCCGCCATCGCGCAGGTGCGCGAGCTCAACATCGGCCATTTCCTGATCGGCGAGGCGATCTTCGTCGGCCTGGAGAATTCCGTCCGCCACATGCGGGCGCTGATGGACGAAGCGCGCGGCGGCGCCGCCTGATGGTCGCGCTGGTTGTCGCTGGAACCTTCGCGGCGCTCGCCGTCGCGGCCCTCGCGCCCCGGCTGCTGCCGCGCGCCGCGCTGATCGCGCTGGGCCTCGTCATCGTCGCGCTCGGCTGCGGCGCCGTCGCCTATGTCGAATGGCGCTATGCGCCCGAGCGCACGCTGCCGGTGCAGATGCCGGTCTCGCTGGCCGCGGCCGGCATGGTCCAGACGCCGAGCTTTCGCGTCGCCGTTGCGGGAACCTATGACCTCTGGCTCGAATTCGAGCGCCACCAGGATGCGCCGGACTTCGCCTGCCTGACCGGCGACGACGGCGCCGAGGCGGTCTGTCCGCGCCGCGATCCCGATCTCGCCGTCGCCTGGACGATTGCCGCGGGCGGCGCCGCCGTCGCGCGCGGCGCCACCGATTGGAGCGGCTGGCACGCCCGCCAGGCCGCGCTCGATCCCGCGAAGGCCGCCCGCCGACGCAAGGCTTACCTCGCCTATCAGGCCCGCTCGCTCGATCCCGCCAACAACTGGCCGCTCTATTACCGGCTCGGGTCCTTCGCCGCCGAGAGCGGCCGCGCCTATGTCGCGACCTTGACGGTCGGCAAGCCCGCTGGCGTGCTCGCCACGCTTCGGCCTAGGCTCGCCATCGGCCTCGGCGGCGGGGCAACGAAAGGCCTCGGCGCCATGGCGCTCGTCTTCTGCCTGTTTTGCGTGCTGACCGGCGCGGCGCTGCTGCTGCAGGCGATCCCGCGCGGAAAAAGGGCGGCGCCATGATCCTCGGCCTGGGCTCCGACCTCATCGACATCCGCCGCGTCGACAAAAGCATCGAGCGCTTCGGCGAGCGCTTCCTCGGCCGCATCTTCACCGCGCTCGAGCGCGAGAAATCCGACAAGCGGGCCCAGCGCGCCGCTTCCTACGCCAAGCGCTTCGCGGCGAAAGAGGCCTGCTCCAAGGCGCTCGGCACGGGCCTGCGCCGCGGCGTCTTCTGGCGCGACATGGGCGTCGTCAACCTGCCGGGCGGCAAACCCGGCATGCGGCTCACCGGCGGCGCATTAAAACGGCTTCAGGAAATCACCCCGCCCGGCCACGTCGCCCAGATCGACCTGACGATCACCGACGATTTTCCGCTGGCCCAGGCCGTCGTCATCATCTCCGCCAATCCGGCTTAAGCAAGATCGCGCCCGCCGCCTTGACGTGAGCCCATCCGCCCCGCAAAAGAGCCCACAATGTCCGACGATCCCCCCATGAGCGACGCCAGCGGCGAAACGGTCGGCCCGGCGCCGGCCGCAAAGCCCAGCGACTCGTGGATGGAGACCATCAAGACGATCGGCTACGCGCTCCTCATCGCGCTCGTCATCCGGACCTTCCTGTTCCAGCCCTTCAACATCCCCTCCGGCTCGATGCGCGCCACCCTGCTGGTCGGCGACTTCCTGTTCGTCGAGAAATTCGCCTACGGCTACAGCCGCCACTCCTTCCCGTTCAGCCTGCCGCCGTTCTCGGGCCGCGTCTTCGGCTCGGTGCCCGAGCGCGGCGACGTCATCGTCTTCAAGATGCCCAATCCCAACAAGGATTATCACGAGGACTACATCAAGCGGCTGATCGGCATGCCGGGCGACCACATCCAGATGATCGACGGCGTGCTCTACATCAACGACAAGCCGGTGCCCAAGGTGCGGGTCGGCGACTTCGTCGAGACCGACGAGTTCGGCCTGCTGCAGCACACCCACCAGTACCGCGAGACGCTGCCGAACGGCCGCAGCTACCTGACCCTCGACCTCGGGACCACCGATTTCGACAACACGCCGGCCTTCGTCGTGCCGCCCGGCCATTATTTCATGATGGGCGACAACCGCGACAATTCCGACGACAGCCGCGGCGATGTGGGCTACGTTCCGGCCGAAAACCTTGTTGGACGGGCGGAACTCCGATTCTTCTCCCTCGATGAAAGCTTCATCTGGTACGAACCCTGGACCTGGCCCGGCGCGATCCGCTTCAGCCGGATGTTCACCCTCATCCACTGACCTCGAAGCGCGCCTCGGACATGTCTTCGCCGATCGCGGCCTTCTGCAGCGCGCCTTGACGCATTCCAGCGCCAACGCAGTCGCCTCGAACGAGCGTCTCGAATTCCTCGGCGACCGCATCCTCGGCCTGATCGTCGCCGAGGCGCTGCACGCCCGCTACCCGCACGACGCCGAAGGCGCCCTGGCGCTGAAACTGAACGCGCTGGTGCGCCAGGAGACCTGCGCCCGCGCCGCCGAAGCCGCCGGCCTCGGCGAGCATCTCATCCTGGCCAATTCGGAATCCAGCAGCGGCGGAAGGCGCAAGGGCGCCATCCTCGCCGGCGCCTGCGAGGCGGTGATCGCCGCACTCTATCAGGACGGCGGCATGGACGCGGCCCGCCGCTTCGTCGCCTGCTATTGGGCGGACGCCTTCGCCACGCTCGGCGACGACATGCGCGACGCCAAGACGATGCTGCAGGAATGGGCGCAGGCGCGCAAAGGCGACAGCGCCGCGCCGGCCTACACGCTGCTCCGCCGCGACGGTCCCGACCACGCGCCGCACTTCGTGGTGCAGGTCGCGGTCAGCGGCCGGGCGCCGCTCACCGGTGAAGGCCGCTCCAAGCGCGACGCCGAACAGGACGCCGCCCGCCGCATGCTCGAACAGGTGAAGCCGCAATGACCACGCGCTGCGGCTTTGCCGCCATCATCGGGGCGCCGAACGCCGGCAAGTCGACGCTGGTCAACACGCTGGTCGGCTCCAAGGTCGCCATCGTCAGCCCCAAGGTGCAGACCACGCGCATGGCGGTGCGCGGCGTCGCCATGGACGGCGAGACCCAGATCGTCTTCGTCGACACGCCCGGCATCTTCAAGCCGCGCCGCCGCCTCGACCGCGCCATGGTCAACGCCGCCTGGGCCGGCGCCGGCGATGCCGACGCCGTCGTCCTCTTGGTCGATGCCGCCGAGCTCACGGCCAATCCCCAGGGCCATGCCGCGAACGACACCCACGCCATCGTCGAGGCGCTTCGGACCGGCAACAGCAAGGCGGCGCTAGCCCTCAACAAGATCGACGGCATGAAGCGCACCGATCTGCTGCCGCTGGTCCAGGCGCTGTCCGCCGCGGGCGTATTCGAGGAGGTTTTCCTGATCTCGGCGCTGAAAGGCGACGGCGTCGCCGACCTTACGGCCTGGGTGGCGAAACGCATGCCCGAGGGGCCGTGGCTCTATCCCGCCGACCAGGCCGCCGACATCCCCTCGCGGCTCCTGGCGTCGGAGATCACCCGCGAGAAGATCTATCTGCGCCTGCACGACGAATTGCCCTACGCCTCCACGGTGGAGAGCGAGAAATGGGAGGAGCGCAAGGACGGCTCGGTCAAGATCGACCAGATCATCTACGTCCAGCGCGAGGGCCAGAAGGCCATCGTCCTCGGCAAGGGCGGCGCCACCATCAAGCTGATCGGCGAGATGGCGCGCAAAGAGATGGAAGAGCTCTTCCAGCGCCGCGTCCATCTCTTCCTGTTCGTCAAGGTCCGCGAGGACTGGGCCGAGCAGCGCGACCACTACAAGGAAATGGGCCTGGAGTTCCCCGAAGGATGAGGCGCGATGTCTGACGCAGGCGGCGACACGAGCATGCTGTTCACGGCCCTGGGCGTGATCGCGCTCGGCATTGCGATGATGACGTTCTTCGTGCCGCTGGTGACCCGGGCGGTGCGCGAGCGCCAGGCGCGCAGCCCCGAGATCAAATCGCCGCTCGATGGCCTGATCCTGTCGCCGATCTATGCCTGGATTGTGCGCTTCCTCGGCCTGATCGCCTTCCTCGGCGGCGCCGCGGTGTTGTGGATCGTCCTCACCGGCCACCTGCCGTTCGGCCTCGGCGATCAGTGATCGCAAATGCACGCCGTGACGAAGACACGTTGAACCATGGAATGGACCGATGACGCCGTCGTGCTCAGCGTGCGCCCGCACGGCGAGAGCGCTGCGATCCTGGAGACGCTGACGCGCCTTCACGGCCGCCATCTCGGCCTGGTGCGCGGCGGCGCCTCGCGGCGAACGAGGCCGGTGCTGCAGCCCGGCAATGCGCTGCACCTGCATTGGCGGGCGCGGCTGGGCGATCATCTGGGCAGCTTCACCGCCGAGCTCGTCAAGGCCCGCGCCGGCGACATGCTGGACAGCCGCGAGGCGCTGGCCGGCCTCAACGCCTTTTCCGCCGTCGCCTCCGCCGCGCTGCCGGAGCGCGAGGCGCATGCCGGCCTGTTCGAAGCCGCCGACATCCTGCTCGACGCCATGCGCCTGAGCGACTTCGCCCATTGGGGCGCGCTCTATGTCCGCTGGGAGGCCGGCCTGCTCGAGGAGCTCGGCTTCGGCCTCGACCTGACGCGCTGCGCCGCGACGGGCGCGCTCGAGAACCTGATCTACGTCTCGCCGCGCACCGGCCGCGCCGTCTGCGGCGACGCCGGCGCACTCTACAAGGAGCGCCTGTTCGCGCTGCCCGGCTTCCTGCTCGGCTCGCAGAACGCCTCGCCCGATGCCGCCGACGTCCTCGCCGGCCTCAAGCTGACCGCCCATTTCCTCGCCGAGCGCGTCCTGCGTCCCCACGGCAAGGACATGCCGCAGGCACGGCTGCGCCTCGACGGTCTGGCAAACCGCGAATCACATTAGAGAAGCGCCATGGCCGATATCGTCGACGACATCCGATCCGAACCCCTGGGCAAGGCGCTGGCCGAGCGCTATCTCGCCTATGCGCTGTCGACCATCACCATGCGCGCGCTGCCCGATGCGCGCGACGGGCTCAAGCCCGTCCACCGCCGCGTTCTCTGGGCGATGCGGCTGCTCGGGCTCAATCCGGCCTCGGGCTTCAAGAAGTCCGCCCGCATCGTCGGCGACGTCATCGGCAAGTACCACCCGCATGGCGACCAGTCGGTCTACGACGCGCTGGTCCGCCTCGCCCAGGATTTCGCGGTGCGCTATCCCCTGGTCAACGGCCAGGGCAATTTCGGCAATGTCGACGGCGATAACGCCGCCGCCATGCGCTACACCGAAAGCAAGCTCACCGAGGTGGCGCAAAGCCTGCTCGAAGGCCTCGACGAGGACGCGGTCGATTACCGCACGACCTATGACGGCGAAGAGGAAGAGCCGGTCGTGTTGCCCGCCGCCTTCCCGAACCTGCTCGCCAACGGTTCGTCGGGCATCGCGGTCGGCATGGCGACCTCGATCCCGCCGCACAATCTGGGCGAGCTGTGCGAAGCGCTCAAGAAGCTGATCGACAATCCCGCTACCCGCGACAAGACCCTGTCCGACATCGTGCGCGGCCCCGATTTCCCCACCGGCGGCATCCTGATCGACAGTCCCGAAACCATCGCCGAGGCCTACAAGACCGGCCGCGGCGGCTTTCGCCTGCGCGCCCGCTGGCACAAGGAAGAGGGCGCCCGCGGCGTCTACCAGATCGTCGTCACCGAGATTCCCTACCAGGTCCAGAAGGCCAAGCTGATCGAGCGCATCGCCGAACTCCTGGAGCAGAAGAAGCTGCCGCTGCTCGACGACGTCCACGACGAGAGCGCCGAGGACATCCGCCTCGTTCTGACGCCCAAGAGCCGCACCGTCGAGGCCGAGATCCTGATGGAACAGCTGTTCCGCCAGAGCGATCTGGAGACCCGCTACCCGCTCAACATGAACGTGCTGGATCGCGGCACGATCCCGCGCGTCATGAGCCTGAAGGAAGTGCTGCAGGCCTTCGTCGACCACCGCCGCGAGGTCTTGGAGCGCCGCAGTACGCACCGGCTGGAGAAGATCGTCGCGCGGCTGGAGATCCTGGAAGGCTATCTCGCCGTCTATCTCAACCTCGACAAGGTCATTCGCATCATCCGCAGCGAGGACGAGCCCAAGCCGGCGCTGATCAAGGCGTTCAAGCTCACGGAGAACCAGGCCGAGGCGATCCTCAACATGCGCCTGCGCTCCTTGCGCAAGCTCGAGGAGATGGAAATCCGCCAGGAGCACGATGCGCTGACCAGGGAGCAGAAGGATCTCAGGAAGCTCCTCGCCTCCGACAAGCTCAAGGCCGAAAGGCTGATCGAGGAGGTCAGGGCGATCGACGCCAAATTCGGCGCCAGGACCGCGCTCGGCAAGCGCCGCACCGAGATCATCGCCGCCAGGCACATCGACAAGATCGAGGCGCTGGCCGAGGAAGCCGCCAGCCTCGAAACCGCGGTCGAGAAGGAGCCGATCACCGTCGTCTATTCGCAGAAGGGCTGGCTGCGCAGCTTCAAGGGCCACATCGAGGAAAACGACAGCATCAAGTACCGCGAAGGCGACCGGCGCAAATTCTGGGTCCACGCCCAGACCACCGACAAGCTGATGCTGTTCTCCACCGACGGCCGTTTCTTCACGCTGGAAGGCGCCAGGCTGCCGGGCGGGCGCGGCAATGGCGAAGCTATCCGCAGCTATATCGACCTGCCGCCCGATGCCGACATCGTGACGATGTTCGCGCATCTGCCGGGCCGCAAGCTGCTGGTCGCCGCCGAGAGCGGCCACGGCTTCGTGACGAGCGAGGACGAGGCCGTCGCCATGACCAGGAACGGCAAGCGCGTGATGAACGTGAAGACCGGCACCGAAGCCAAGGCCTGCGCCTTCGTCGCCGGCGACAGCGTCGCGGTGATCGGCGACAACCGCAAGCTGCTGCTCTTCGCCCTGGACGAGGTGCCCGAGATGGCGCGCGGGCAGGGCGTCTACCTGCAGCGCTACAAGGATGGCGGCCTGCTCGATGCGGCGACCTTCACCTGGAAGGACGGCCTGAAGGACGAGAACAACCGGCTCTTCGAGCCCGCTGAACTCAAGGAATGGCGCGGCGCCCGCGCCCAGGCCGGCCGCCTGCCGCCCCGCGGCTGG
This sequence comes from Rhizomicrobium sp., assembly GCA_035570795.1. Taxonomy (GTDB): domain Bacteria; phylum Pseudomonadota; class Alphaproteobacteria; order Micropepsales; family Micropepsaceae; genus Rhizomicrobium. The sequence continues at coordinate 6,296 of DATMKZ010000046.1, read as the reverse complement.
GCGAAGAGCGGCAAGTTCGGTTAGCGCGGATTGGCGCTCGCGGCGGCTCAAGCGATATTTGCGACGAACGGGTCGTAAAATATTTTAGAGTCGATTTGGTTTGAATTGAACCACAAACTCCGTCATGGGCGGCCTTGCGCCGCCCATCCAACTTACTTGCGAGTATGCAAGAGTCTTTTCGGCGCGCCGACGCGCGCCGGATGGGTGGCCGGCTCAAGGCCGGCCATGACGAAATTGGTGGCGGTGCGTAATCTCAAACCAATCCCGCGCTAATGCGGATTGTTGCCCTGGCCGGTGTCGCCGCTGTCGCCGCTATCATCCGAGCCGCCGTTATTGGACGGATTGGACGGCGGCGGTGTCGCGCCGCCATGCGGTCCGGATTGTCCGACGTCGCCGCCGTCGTCGCCAGACGCCGCGCCGTCCGCCGGCGTTCCGCCAGTGGCGGCCGGCGGTGGCGTGCCGGCATGCGTCGTCGCCGGTGGCGTCGCGGCGCCGCCGGCATTGACCGTCGCCGGCGCCGAAGGTTTCGCCGGCGCCTTGGTCAGCGACGGCACGACGAACTGGATGACGATGAACAGCAGCGCCACCAGCACGACGACGCCGATCACGACATAGCGGACAATTGGGTTCGCGGCTGGCGGGGCGACCGGCAGCGGCGCCGGCGGGGCGGCCGGGCGCGGCGGCAGCGCTGCCTCCATCGCGATAGGCGCCACGACCGGCGCCACGGCCGGCTCTGGCGCTTTCGCTGCGCTCAACGGCGGCGAATCGGCTGGCGGTGTCGCTGGCGCAGCCTCGGCCGGCGGCGCCGCGTCGGCCGGGCTTGGCGTAAAGTGCGTCGTCGGGTGCGCCGGATCGACGGCGATGACGCCGGTATCGCCGGCTGCCGGCCGCCCGATCAGGCTGGCGACGCCCTTCATCATCCGCCGGAACTCGACATGCTCGCCGCCGCCCGCCCAGTGGCTGAGGTCGGCCGTCTGCAGCTGGCGGAAGCCCGCCGGCGGCCGAACGATTTCCTTAAGAACGGGCAGCAAGATGTTGCGCTGCTGGGCATCTTCGGCTTCGTCGCGCACGAAGTCCGAGCGGATCGAATGCTGCGACCACACCACCACCGCCGCCTTGGCGGTCTGCAGCTCGGTCTCGATGGTCTCGCGGTAGCGCTTGCCGACCAGCAGGTCCCAGTCCCACCAGACCGTGAAGCCTTCGGTCACCAGCCCATTGGCCAGCTTCTCGACCCACTCGCGATCCTCGCGGGCGTAGGAGATGAAGATGTCGGCCATAAGGTCCTCTCTGACCACGACTTTATGGGAAACACGGCCCCGCGCAAGACATCGGCGATGGACGTGCGCGGCGTTTGTCGGCACCGTCCGGCGCAGCAACCGGCCGGGAGACGCTCGTGACGTTCAAGGACATCCTCTATACCGCCGACGGCCCCGTCGCGACGATCACCCTGAACCGCCCGAAGTTCCGCAATGCCCTGGGCTACCGGATGCTGGACGAGATCGACGCCGCCTTCACGCTGGCCGGCAACGACAAGGAGATCCGCGTCGTGGTGATTCGCGGCGCCGGCGGCACCTTCTCCTCGGGCCACGACCTCGGCACGCCGGAGGCGTTGGAATACCGCAAAAACCTCGGCGCCGCGCCCGGCACCATCGAGGCCTACGACCAGTTCAAGAAATACAATCTCGACGTCCATCTGCGCTGGCGCAATTTTCCCAAGCCGACCGTCGCCATGGTCGAGGGCTATTGCATCTATGCCGGCTGGATGACGGCGGCGTGCTGCGACATCGTCTTCGCCGCGTCCACCGCCGAATTCCTCGCCGGCTTCGTCGAATACATGTCGATCCCCTGGGACATCGGCATCCGCCGCGCCAAGGAATTGTGCTTCGAAAGCCGCTTCATCTCGGCCAGGGAGGCGCAGGAATTCGGCTTCGTCAATCGCGTGCTGGCGCCCGAAGCGCTCGAAAAGGAGACCTACGACTTCGCCCATCGCGTCGCCGAGAACAGCCCCGATGCGCTGCGCTTCGCCAAGATCCAGATGAACAAGGCGCAGGACGCACAGGGCTTCACCAACGCGCTCGAGGATTCCCTCGGCGACTACCAGGCGATGATGTACCTCCTGGGCTCCGAGCAGATGCGCGTCGGCGGCCAGCGCCGGCTGCTCACCGTCGACCTCGCGGTCAAGGGCCGCAAGGGCGAACGCCGCGGCCAGAAATAGCGGCAGGCATTCGCAGACCGGCCGGGCTTTGTCTGCTACGCTTGCTGAAAAGAACCGTCGGGGGAGAGCATTTTGGCGACTGACAAGGCGGGCGCGGCGCCCGCCGCCGGCATCGGCGGCGTCTCGCGCCGCTACATCCTGGTGATGCTGACGCTGGTCTATGTCGTCAATTATCTCGACCGCAACATCCTCAACATCCTGCTGCCGGCGATCAAGGCGGAGTTTCACCTGACCGACGCCGCGCTCGGCTTCCTGTCGGGCACGGTGTTCGCCATTCTCTATGCGACGCTCGGCGTGCCCGTCGCCTGGCTCGCCGACCGCGTCAACCGCCGCAACGTCATCGCCATCTCCATGCTGCTGTTCAGCGCCATGACGGTGGCCTCGGCCTTCGCCGCCAGCTTCTTTCAGCTTGCGGCGGCCCGCGTCGGCACCGGCATCGGCGAGGCGGGGACCTCGCCGTCGGTCAACGCGATCATTTCCGATCTCTACGAGCCCAAAGAGCGCGCCGGCGCGCTGTCCTTCTATGCCGCCGGCTTGAATGCCGGCCTGCTGCTGGCGTTCTTCGGCGGAGGCTGGATCGAGCAGCATTTCGGCTGGCGCATCGCGTTCCTCACCGCCGGCGTCCCCGGGCTGGTCATCGCGCTGCTCTTCATCTTCACCGTGCCCGAGCCGCGCCGCGGGCATGTCGAGCAACTCGCCGATCCCGGCCGCGCCCCGCACCTGCCGACCACGATCGCCTATCTGTGGCGGCAGCGCTCGTTCCGCTTCATCGCCGCCGGCACCGCGATGGCCTCGTTCGGCGGCTATGCCGGAAATTCCTTCGTGCCGGTGTTCCTGGCGCGCACGCACCATATGACGCCGTCGCAGATTGGCGTCGCGCTGGCCATCCTGTTCGGCGTCATCGGCGGCTTCGGCACCTATTTTTCCGGCGTCTTCGCCGACCTGCTCGGCAAGCGCGACGTGCGCTGGAACATGCGCGTCGTCTACCTGCTGATCCTCGTCGCGCTGCCGTCGTTCCCGGTCTACTTCCTGTCGCCGAGCCTGCCCGCCGCACTCGCTGGCGCGATCCTGCCGACGATCATCGGCGCCGCCTATCTCGCGCCCAGCTATGCGATGGTGCAGAGCCTGGTGCCGCTGCGCATGCGGGCGCAGGCCGCCGCCATCCTGCTCTTCGTCCTCAACATCGTCGGTTTCGGGCTCGGGCCGTTGTCGGTGGGGGCACTGAGCGATGCCCTGACGCCGCGCCTGGGGCCGGACGCCCTGCGCTGGGCCTTGCTGTCGACGGTGACGACTTGGCTGATCGCCGCGTGGTGCTTCTGGATGGCGAGCCGGCGCCTGACCGCGGAACTGGCCCGCGCCAACGCACCGCCGGTGTCGCTGGCGGAGGTCGCGACGTGAGCGATCTTCCGGCGCCGAAGGCCGCGACGCAGCACCGGCACTATGTCCTGCTGATGGTGACGCTGGTTTTCGTCGTCAACTATCTCGACCGCCAGATACTCTCGATCCTGCTGCCGTCGATCAAGGCGGAATTCCACGTCAGCGACAGCGCCCTCGGGCTCCTGACCGGTCCCGCCTTCGTGGTGTTCTACGCCACGCTCGGCGTGCCGCTGGCGCTGGTGGCGGACCGCGTCAACCGGCGCAATCTCATCGCCGGTTCGCTGGCGCTGTTCAGCCTGATGACAGTGTTCTGCTTCTACACCGTCAGTTTCTGGCAGCTGTTGATCGCGCGCATCGGCGTCGGCGTCGGCGAAGCCGGCACCGGGCCGTCGATCAACGCGATCATCGCCGACCTTTATCCGCCCAAGGAGCGCGCCTCGGCGCTGGCGATCTATTCCGCCGGCCTCAATGTCGGCCTGCTGTTCGCCTTCTTCGGCGGCGGCTGGATCGCGCAATATTACGGCTGGCGCATGGCCTTCCTGGTCTCGGGCGTGCCGGGCCTGATCCTCGTCCTGCTGTTCCTCTTCACGGTGGAGGAGCCGCGCCGCGGCCACAGCGAAAGCCTCGCCGATCCCGGCGCGGCGCCCGGCCTGGTCGCGACCGCGAAATTCCTCTGGCGCCAGCGCTCGTTCCGCTTTCTTTCGCTCGGCACCTCGATGAGCGCCTTCGGCGGCTATGCCGCCATCGCCTTCGTGCCCTCCTTCCTGTCGCGCTCGCACCACATGCCGCCGGCCGAGATCGGCCTGTTGCTATCGATCACCACCGGGATTTTCGGCTTCATCGGCACGGCGCTGTCGGGAATCGTGGCCGACCGCGTCGCCAAGGGCGACATCGGCCGCTCCATGCTGGTGCCGGTGGCCGCGACCTTTATCGGGCTGCCGTTCGCGCCGTTCTTTTACCTGTCGCCGGATATGACCGTCGTCATCGTCGCGCTCGCGATCCCGGCCTTTCTCGGTGCCTCCTATCTCGGCCCGGCCTATTCGGCGACGCAGGGTCTGGTTCCCTTGCGCATGCGCGCCACGGCTGCGGCGATCCTGCTCTTCATCCTCAACATCATCGGCCTGGGCCTCGGTCCCCTGACGGTCGGCCTGGAGAGCGACGCCCTGCGCCCCTGGCTGGGGCAGGATTCGCTGCGCTGGGCGCTGCTCTCGACCACGATTCCGGCGCTGGTCGGCGCTTACTTCTACTGGCAATCCAGCCGCACTTTGCGGCAGGATATGGCACGCGCCGCCGCGCTTTAGAGGCCTTGATGCCGTCGCTGAGGGAATTGGCCGCCGCCACGATCGTCCTGTCCGTCGCGATGGGCGGTACGCTGGCATTCGCGCCGCAGGGCAGGACGGCGTCCGTCGCCGCGCGCCCACAGCTTGCGCGCCGCGTGGCGATCGCTGCGCCCGTCATCGCGCCCGCGCCGCACATAGCGCCCATCGTCATGGTCAAGGTGCTCGTCGCCACGCCGCGCCGCACGCCGGCGCGTCCGCGCACCATCGCGCGGGCGGTGTCCAGGACGAGACTGCCGCCCGGCGCCGTCGCCGCGACGCCGCTGCCGCCGCAGAGCGTGGCGCCGGATCCGGCCGAGATCGCCGAACTGGCCGGCCAGGTCGCGGCCCGCGTTTCCGACAAGGTGCCGGCCGCGCTGGTGCCGTATTTCGATACCTTCATCTATGTCAGCAAGGCCGCCGGCGGGCCGTGGGCGCAGCGCCTGTTCCTGTTCCGCAAGGCCGCCGACGGCACGCTCGCCCTGGACCAGAGCTTTCCGGTCTCCACCGGGCGCGAGCGCTCCGAGCAATACTTCACCGCCACGCCGACCGGCCTGTTCGAGCTCGACGTGCACCGCTTCTTCCCGATGGCGCGCTCGGCCAAGTGGAACGACGCGCGCATGCCCTGGGCGATGTTCCTGAACTATTCCTACCGCACCCAGATGGCCGGCGTGGCGCTGCATGCCGCGATCGGGGCGCACGAACTCGCCGATATCGGCCACCGCGCCTCGGGCGGCTGCGTGCGCCTGCCTTTGGCCAAGGCCGACCTTCTGTATCACCGCTTCCTCGCCGAGGAGCGCGGTGCGGTCCCGGTCTTCACCTTCGACGAGGCGCGCGGCACCACCAACACCGCCGGCCTGGCGGTGCATGACGACAAGGGCGACATCGTGCTGGCCGACGGCGTGCGGGTCCTGGTCGTGATCGACAACTATGGCGGCAAGCCGCCGCCGCGGGCGCAATCCTAGGTAAACGAGGTCCGTTAACCGGGCGCCGTCCCGGGACGGGACAGGCCGGGCTTTTTTGGTTAGTCTGGGCCCCGCGGACCCCTGCCGGACCCGATGTCGACGCTGCGAAAATTAAGCGTGATCTACCTGCTGTGCGCCCTGGCGTTCACGGTGCTGATCGCGTTCGACCGCGACCCGGCGCTGGAACAGGCCAGCCGCCGCACCGTCGCGCTCGGCCTCGACGCGACGCGCGAGCGCCTCGTGCAGCCCGGCATCGCCCTCGCGCGCCACACCGGCGAGAGCCTCGCCGCTGTCATGGACAATCTCGCGCGCCCATCGAAGCAAGCGCCCGTTCCGCCGGAGCACAGGCTCGCCGCCGCGCCCCCGCCGCAGCCCGTTACCATTGCCACGCCGGTCGCGCCGCCCAAGCCCGCCGTCGTCGCG
>DATMKZ010000045.1:0-10132 GCA_035570795.1 Rhizomicrobium sp. | reverse complement strand
TCGGTGGCGTACTGGTACCAGACCCTGCCCACCGCGCCGTTCCCCGCGCTGCCCGACCGCGATTACCTGGAAGTGATCTGATTGATGTCCCAACCTTCAAGCGAAGCCCGCGTCTCGTCCAAGCTGCCGCTCGGCCTCAAGGCGGTCTACGGCACCGGCCAGTTCGTCGACAGCGTCAGCAGCACGGCGCTCGCCACCTTCCTGCTGTTCTACCTGACCGCGGTCTGCGGCCTCTCGGGCTCGCTTACCGGCGTCTCGCTGTTCGTGGCGCTGACGGTCGATGCCTTCGTCGATCCCTTCGTCGGCTCGATCTCCGACAACACGGCGTCGCGCTGGGGCCGCCGCCATCTTTTCATGTTCGCGAGCTTCCCCTTGATGTTCGTCGGCCTCGGCATGCTCTTCACCGTGCCGGTCTGGCTGCACGGCATGGCGCTGTTCGTCTACGTCACCGCCATGGCGCTGATCCTGCGCATCGGCCTGTCCGCCTATATCGTGCCCTACATCGCGCTCGGCGCCGAGCTGAGCGACGATTACCTCGAGCGCAGCCGCGTCATCGCCTGGCGCTCCTTCTTCAGCGTGCCTGCCACCATCGTGCCGATCGTGCTGGGCTACACCGTCTTCCTCGGCGGCAAGGCGGGGCTGTTCAACCGCGCCGCTTATGTTCCGTTCGGCTGGACCTGCGCCGCGATCCTCTGCCTGCTCGGCGGGCTCGCGGCCTTCGGCACGCTCGGCGCCATCGGCCGCCTGCACAAGACGGTGCCCAGCACTGACCATCCGCTGCGCCGCCTGGTGCGCGAAGTGCCGGAGGTCTTTCGCAACCGCTCCTTCCTGATCCTGTTCGCCACCGTGCTCGTCTTCTTCGTGGCGCAGGGCACGGCGGCCGCCCTCAACCTGCATGGCGGCAAGTTCTTCTGGAAGCTGCCGGTGCCGACCATCCAGCTGCTCTCCATCACCGGTGCGCTCGGCCTCTTGCTCGGCATTCCGCTGGTCGCGGTGATCGGGCCCTATGTCGAGAAACGCACGATGACGCTGTGGAGCCTCCTCTACATCGTCGTCTTCCAGGCGGGCATGCCGCTGCTGCGCATCGCCGGTATCCTGCCGCCCAACGGCGCGGCGCTGACCACCATCCTCGTCGTCAACGGCGTCCTGATCTATGCTGCGGTGACCGTCCTCGCCATCAGCTTCCAGTCGATGATGGCCGACGCCGCCGACGAGCACGAGCTGTTGTTCGGGGCGCGGCGCGAGGGGCTCTATTTCTCCGGCACGACGTTCTCCGCCAAGGCGGCCAGCGGCATCGGCAGCTTCCTCGCCGGCGTCGCGCTCGACCTCATCCATTTCCCGGTCGATATCGCGGCCAAGGGCGGCGACAATTTGCATCTCAGCGCCGCGACGGTCGACGATCTCGGCCTGGTCTACGGCGTCGGGCCGGCGGCGATGACGGCGCTGTGCATCGCGATCAACTATTTCTACCGCATCGACCGTCACGCCCATGCCCGCATCCAAGCCGAGCTGGTGGCGCGGCGCGGCGCGGCGGCGGACAAACTGGGCGACATCGAGGACATCCTGTGAAGATCACCAACCGCATCACCCAAATGCTCGGCGTCGAGTATCCGATTGTGCAAGCGCCGATGGGCTGGATCGCGCGCGCGCCGCTCGCATCCGCCGTCTGCAACGCCGGCGGCATGGGCATCATCGAGACGTCTTCCGGCGAGCTCGACGCGATCAAGCTCGAGATCCGCAAAATGCGAGAGCTGACCACCAGGCCCTTCGGCGTCAACGTGGCGCTCGCCTTCGTGCGCGATCCGGGGATCGTCAACTTCATCATCGACCAGGGCGTGAAGTTCGTCACCACCTCGGCGGGCGATCCGCAGAAGATCGTGGCACCTCTGAAGGACGCCGGCCTCACCGTCTTCCACGTCGTGCCGTCGCTGAAGACCGCGTTGCGCGCCGTGGAATGCGGCGTCGACGGTCTGGTGGTCGAAGGCGGCGAGGGCGGCGGCTTCAAGAATCCGCGCGAGGTCGCCTCGATGGTGCTGCTGCCGCTGGTCTGCGAGAAGGTGAAGGTGCCGGTGATCGCCGCCGGCGGCATGGTCGACGGCCGCACCATGGCGGCGGCGTTCATGCTCGGCGCCGAAGGCATCCAGATGGGCACGCGCATGGTCTCCTCGGCGGAATCCCCCGTGCATCAGAATTGGAAAAACGCGATCTTCGCCGCGGCCGAGACCGACACCGTCTTCCTCAACCGCTTCGGCCCCGGCCCGGCGCTGCGGGCGCTACGCACCGAGAAGACCACGCGCATGGAGAAGGAGCCACCGCCCAATGCGCTTGCGGAGTTCGGCAGGGCCACCGATCTCTATTTCGGCGGCGACATGGAAGCCTCGATCGCGCTCAGCGGCCAGGTGGCGGGCCGCATCGACAGCATCAAGCCGGTCAAGCAGATCATCGACGAGACCATCGCCGAATTCCAAGCGGTGATCGCGAAGGCGGCGAGAATCTATGCCTGAGTGACGGCAGCGTTCGCCTTGTACCAACCTGTGAATCGCACGCGGATCATCCAGAAGATCAGCATTGCGAGGGGAGTGAACGCCAGGATCAGCAGGATGTAGAGCATCCGCATGCCGAGAATTTGCGTGGGCAGGACCCTCTGCAGCTGCGTCAGCGCCGATGCGAGGGCGAAGAAGAAGCCCAGGCACATGCGCCACAAATGCCGCGCGATCCGCTGGGCCCCAGCGATGCCGCCGCGAACCAGCACTTTCAGATCGAACGCCGCCGCGAGCGCCGCGAAGCCGCCGAGGAAGCCGTAGACGCCGGCGGAGTATCCCAGGAATTTTCCCGTCGGGCTGTTCGCCGCCGCGACGCCGAAGAGCAGGATGCCGACGGTGCAGATCGACCCCGCGCCGAAAGCGAGCTTCTCCGGCAGACCGATGGCGCCTTCCTTGCGTCGCACGGTCAGCCAGGCGGTGGCGACGAGATAGAACGTGAAGACGCTCGAGATGATCGTTCCCGGCTGGCGCAGGATCGAAAGATAGAGCGCGAACACCGCCATGGTCAGCATGGCGAGCGCGAACACCATGCCGGAGGCGCGATGCAGGAGCGCGCCCTTGCGCGCCGTCAGCGCCACGGCGCCGGACAGCGCGCCGATGCTTCCCGCGCCGATGTGGACGAAAAGGGGCAGATCGACGGTCATGCCTTCTCTCTCGTGCGCCCGGCGAGCGACAGCACGAAGCCGATCAGCAGCGCGCCGAGCACGACAAGCCCGACAATCGAGCCGGGTGCCGGTGTCGAACCCGCGGGCTTGAGCGTCGGATAAAGCAGCGCGAGGGCCTTGTTGCCGAGGTGAAGAAGGAGAAACAGCAGGTACATGTAGGGGACGGCCGCGCGATAGCGCACCAGCACCAGCACGCCTTGCAGCGAAAGCAGCAGGCGCGCCAGCCCAAGCAGCGAGAACAGAGACACCACCATGGCCGCTCCGGCCGGGCCGTAGCTGTCGAGCGGGATGCCATCGGCGCCCATCGCCACCGAACGCGCATTGAGCATCGAATTGCCGCCGATCACCAGATCCACGACCAGGATGGGGACGAACAGCCAAAGCCCCAGACGCTGGCCGGTATAGGCGTTGTCGAATCGTTTGGGGAACAGGCGACTGCGTATGCTCATCGCGCCCTCGCCATGTCGGTCATCGGCTTGTCCCCCCGCCTCGTCCTACCTAAGTTTATGTGGGGATGGCGGGTAGGTTTCCCATGACGCTAGGCATCAAAATCATGACCGCAGGTAACAAATGCCCGAATTGACGGTCGCGGCAGGGCTGGCGCGCGGCCTGATCGAGGTCGCCGCGATGAAGGGCGCCGGGGCGCAGGCGCTGGCGCTCGGGGCCGGTATCGACCTCGCCGAGCTTGCCGACCAGGACAACCGAATTCCGCTTACAAAGTACGTCGCGCTGATGCGGGCGGCGAAACAGATCTGCGACGATCCCGCCTTCGGCCTCCATTTCGGCGAGCTGAACGACCTGGCCGATGTCTCGATCGTCGGCCTCATCGGCAATGCCGCCGAGACGATGGGCGAGGCGATGATGCAGCTCAACCGCTATGGCCGGCTGGTGATCGAATTCGACGGTGGACCCGACAGGTTTCGCGCCGAAATGGTGGACGGCGAGCTATGGACCGTCGACATGCGGGAAAATCCCAACGCGTTTTTCGAGCTCACAGAATCCACCATGGCGCGCACCGCGGTCGGCATACGGCGTCATGGCTGCGGCGACATGCTGAAAGAGGTTCACGTCACGCATCCCGAGCCGTCCTATCGCTCCGAATACGACCGCATTTTTCCGTGCCCGGTCGTCTTCTCCGCGCGCTGGAATGCGTTCCGGATCGATCCGCGCCTTCCCTCGCATCGCATCAATGCGCACCCGCGCTACGTCTTCGGCATCCTGAGCCAGCGTGCCGACGCGCTGCTCAAAGATCTCGAAAACTCCAAATCGACGCGCGGCCGAGTCGAGAGTCTTTTGATGCCGATCCTGCACAAGGGCGATATCGGCATGGAGGCAATCGCCGACAGGCTCGCACTCAGCCGCCAGACGCTGTTCCGCAGGCTCAAGGCCGAAGGCACGACATTCGAGAAGGTTCTGGATGAGCTGCGCCGCACGCTGGCGCTGTCCTATCTGGACGGCCGCAAGGTCTCGGTGAATGAGACCGCTTATCTGGTCGGCTTCTCCGATCCGGCCGCCTTCAGCCGCGCCTTCAAGCGCTGGACCGGCACGAGCCCGCGGGCCTTCCGCGCGGCTTGACGGGCAACCAAATCCCCGCCCGCCACGTTGAGTCCCGGGTTCCCAAGGATCGCATCATGGCCAGCCGCGCCCAGAAAACCTCGCATTCCCGCGCGAAAAAGCACGCCGCGCCGAAATCGCATGGCAAGCTCAGTGGCCGGCCGGTCTGGCAGGGCCATCTGCGGCTTTCGCTGGTTTCCTGCCCGGTGGCGCTGTTCGGCGCGGTGACGCGCGCCAGCGACATTTCCTTCCACATGCTCAACCCGGAGACCAACAACCGCATCCGCATGGTCCCGACCGATCCCGACACCGGCCCGGTCGAGCGCGCCGACCTCGTCAAGGGCTATGAGATCGAGAAGGACAAATACGTCATCGTTACCAATGACGAGATCGCGTCCGTCCGCCTGGAGACCACCAAGACCATCGACATCGAGCGCTTCGTCGATGCGGGCGACATCGACCGGCTCTATTGGAACGATCCCTATTTCCTGGTGCCCGACGGCAAGACCGGTACCGAGGCCTACACCGTGATCCGCGATGCGCTCGGCGAGGCGGGCCGCATCGCCATCGGCCGCGTCGTCATGCACACCCGCGAGCGCGTCGTGGCGCTGGAGCCGCGCGACAAGGGCATCGTCGCCTACACGCTGCGCTCGGCGGACGAGGTGATCGATCCCAAGCTCGCCTTCGACGACATCCCCGCGACCCGCTCCGACAAGCGCATGGTTGAGATCGCGCAGAAGATCATCGAGCAGCAGGAAGGCGCCTTCGATCCGTCGTTGTTCGAGGACCGCTACGAAAAGGCCCTTAAGGACCTCATCCGGCGCAAGCAGAAGGGCGAGAAACCCGTCAAGGCCGCGCCGGTGGACGACACCAACGTCATCGACCTGATGGAAGCGCTGAAGAAGAGCCTCAAGCACAAGGGCCGGGCGCTGCCCGTGCGCGCGCCGGCGAACTCAAATACGAAAAAGAAAGCGCACCGCTAATCTCTTCCGCTCGCGGGAGAGGTTATTCGAGGCCGAGCCTCTTCATCGCCGGCGCCAGCGCCTTGGCGCTCTTCGCCAGCCCGGCCCAGGGATCGGGTTTCTTCAGCAGTGGCGCGGACGTCGCAATGGTGAATTTCTGCGGCTCGAGCCCCGTCTTCACCTGGGCCCACGTCACGGGTACCGCGATCGGTGCGCCCTCCCGCGCCCGCGGGCTCCACGGCGCCACGCCGGTCGAGGTGCGGTCATTGCGCAGGTAGTCGATGAAGATTTTTCCCGTGCGCGCCTTCTTGGCGATGGTGGTGGTGTAGCGCTCGGGCGCGTCCTGTGCCATCGCCTCGGCGAGCGCCTTGGCGAATGCCTTCGCCTCGGCCCAGGTCGAGCCCTTCTTGATCGCGACGACGACATGCAGGCCCTTGCCGCCGGTCGTCTTGACGAACGGCACCAGGCCGAGCTTGGTCAGCCGCCGGCGCAGTTCCTGCGCCCCTTCGATGACCCGGCTGAACGGCACGTCCGGCGCCGGATCGAGGTCGAGGATGATGCGCTCGGGCGAATCCGGATCGTTCTTCGCCGAGCCCCAGGGATGGATCTCCGTCACCGCCTGCTGCGCCAGCGCGACCAGCCCCGCGGCGCTGTCCACGCCGAGGAACGGCTCTTTCTCCCCGCTCGCTTTCAACGCCAGCATCGGCACCTGGGTGCCGAGCAGCTTGTGGCGCTGGAAGAAGGTCTCGCCCGCAATGCCGTCCGGCGTGCGCACCACCGAGATCGGCCGCGCTTCGACATGCGGCAGCATGCGCGCCGCCGCCGCGGCCATGTAGCGCGCCAGGTCGAGCTTGGTCACCGCCGCGCCGCCCTTCGACTTCGGCCACAACACTTTTTCCGGGTGGCTGATCTTGACGCCCAGCACGACATCGTCGCCCTTCGCGGCCGCCTTCTTCGCCATCAGCGTCTTCTCCTTCGCCGGCGCATCGGCCGCCACTTCCGGTACCACGGATGCCGCCGGCTTGTCGGCCCGCAAGCCCTTGAACGCGGCCTGGCGGAACAGCCCGTCCGCCGTCACGTTCTCGAATTCGATCTCGGCGACCAGCCTGGGCTCGACCCAGTTGAGGTCCGGCGCCCGCGGCACGCCGGCGAAGGGGGGCGTCTTGCGCACCAGCGGCTTCAGCTTCTGGAGCAGGTCGCTCGCGACCCGCGCCGTGTAGCCGGTGCCGACGCGGCCCATATAGACGAATTTTCCGTCCTTGTGCGTGCCGACCAGCAGCGAGCGCAGCTTCGTGGCCGTGCCGCGCCAGCCGCCGATCACCACTTCCTGCCCGCCGCGGCATTTGGACTTGGTCCAGGCGTCGCCGCGCCCGGAGCGGTACGGCGCGTCCAGCCGCTTGGAGACGATGCCCTCCATGTCCATCTTGCAGGCCGCTTCCAGCATCGCATCGCCGTGGCTGGTGAAATGCGGCACGAAGCGCAGGCGGCGGCTGCCACGCGCGTGCTTGAGCAGTTCTTCCAGCACCTGCTTGCGCGCGGATAGAGGCTGCGCGCGCAAATCCACGCCACCCGCGAACAGCGCATCGAAAGCGAAGAAGACGAGGTCGCCGGTTTTCGCATCCGACAGGGCCAGCTGCAGCAGGCCGAAATCCGCGGCGCCCTCCTTGTCGAGGGCGCAAATCTCGCCGTCGATCAGGCAATCGGGCAGGGCGGCGCCATCGCGCGCGACCTCGGGGAATTTCTCCGTCCAGTCGAGGCCCTTGCGCGTGCGCAGCTGCGCCCGCCCGTCCGCCACACGCAGCTGCATGCGGTAGCCGTCGAACTTGACCTCATGCACCCAGCCGGCGCCGGTCGGCGGCGTCTTGAGCAGCCGGCACAGCTGCGGCGCCACGAAGGCCGGCATCGTCACGCGCGCTTGCGAGTCTTTTTTTTAGCGGCGGCTTTCTTCGCCGGCGCCTTCAGCGCCTTGACGTTCTCGTCCGCCGTGCGGTTGCTGTTCCACACCTTGGTGGACTTCGCCGCGATTTCATCCAGCGTCCGCCCGGTCTTCACCGAGGTGTCTGCCTTGGTCAGCGCATCGCCCGCCTTGCCACGCCGCGCCGCGTCGTCGATTTCCTTGATCAGCAGCCAGTTGTGGCGGAGCTTGCGGCCCGGCTTCCTCTCGTCGTCGCGCATGCGGATCAGCGCCCACTTGCCCTGCATTCGCTCGCCGTCCATGACGAATTTGAGGTGCCCCTTGGCGAGTTCGCCTTGCGGATCGTCGCCTTGCGGCGTCCAGCTGCCGCGGTCCCACAGCTGCACCGTGCCGCCGCCATACTGGCCCTTGGGGATCGTGCCCTCGAAGGTGCCATAGGCGATCGGATGGTCCTCGACCTCGACCGCCAAGCGCTTGACCGCCGGGTCGAGCGACGGCGTCCGCGTCACCGCCCAGGATTTGTAGACCCCGTCCAGTTCCAGGCGCAGGTCGTAATGCAGCCGCGTCGCCGCGTGGCGCTGGATGACAAAGCGATGCCCGGCCTTGCGCTCGACGCGGCCCTTGGGCTCGCGCGTCAGCTTGAAGTCGCGTTTGGCGTGGTAGGTGGAAAGCCCGGCCATGGGGAGAAAACTTCCATGGCTACGGGAAGTTCCATCCCCATTAATGCTGCCGCGTGTTGCTCCAGATCACCTGGCCGAGGCCGAGCAGGGCGAAGATCACGCCATAGACCACCCAGTGGTGGTCGCCCACCATGAACGACTTGTCGTTCGGCCCCGTCAGATGCAGCCCCTGCGCTGCCCAGAAGCTGCCGCCGACCACCATCAGCACGCCGATCAGGCTGCTGACGATCCGCATTACGATGTTGAAAATGCCCCGCATGTGTCACCCCCGTTGTTATGGGGCGCAGCCTAGCCCTTTTTGAGCCGCGCGTCGCGCAGCGCCGTGCGCCGCACCTTGCCGGCGTCGTCGCGGACGTTCTCGTCCACCAGCTCGAAGCTGCGGGGCCGCTTGTAGATCACCAGCCGTTCCGCCAGGTGGCGCTGTAAATCATCGAGGTCAAGCCCGGGGCGCGGCTGCACGATGGCGTGCACCAGATTGCCCAATTCCTCGTGCGGCAGGCCAATCACGGCGGACGAGGCGACCAGCGGATGCTCGTCCAGCGCCGCCTCGATCTCGGCCGGATAGACGTTGGCGCCGCCGACCAGGATCATGTCGGTGCGCCGGTCGGCGAGATAGAGATAACCCTCCGCGTCGAACCAGCCGATGTCGCCCAGCGACTCCCAGCCGCCGGGCAGCGTGCGGGCCTCCGCGCCGATATAGCGGTAGCTCGGCGGCAGGTCCGGATTGCGCTTCATGTAGACCTCGCCGGTCTCGCCGGCCGGCAATTGCCTGCCGTTCGCGTCGAACGCCGCCATCAGCCCGCCGCCCATCACCTTGCCGACCGAACCCCTATGCGCCAGCCATTCGGTGCCGCTGATGACGGTCACGGCCTGCGCCTCGGTGCCGGCGTATAATTCCATGATCGTGTCGCCGCCGAGCCAGCCGATCCACTGCTCCTTCAGCTGCGGCGGGCAGGGCGCCGCCAGGTGCCACACCGTCTTCAGCGACGAGACGTCGAAGCGCTCGCGACCCTCCAGCCGCCAGATGCGGCTCATCATCGTCGGCACCAGGTAGACCCAGTCGGCCTTGTAGGTCTCGATGTCGCGCAGCGTCGCCTCGGCGTCGAACTTGGGCATCACGACGACATGCGCGCCGGCGTTGAGCGCGCCGAAGACGCAGCCGAACGGCCCGTTGTGATAGAGCGGCCCCGGCATCAGCACCGTGGAGTCCGCGGTGTAGCGCCAGAACGAACCCTCCATGCCGCCCTTCACCGTCACGCCGCGCGTGCCGGACACGATCAGCTTCGGCCGCCCGGTCGAGCCGCCCGAGGTCGGCGCCTTGTAGGACGGCGCGATGGCTTCGGGCAGGTCGCTGTCATCCGCCGAGGCCTGGAACAGGTCTTCCGCCGACACCACCGGCCGCGGCGACTGCAGCGGCGTGTCGCTCACGACCACGGGCGGATCGGCGAGCTCGACGATGGCGGCGAGTTCGCCCGAAGGCAGCTTCGACGACACCGGCTGCGGCGTCGCCCCGATCTTCCAGCAGGCGTAGCAGGTCTCGATGAAGCCGTTGCCGTTGGGCAGCGCAATGGTGACGAAATCGCCGAGCTTGACGCCTTTGCTCAGAAGTCCGCGCGCCATGCGGTTGGTGCGCTTGTGCAGCTCGCCCCAGCGCCGCGTCACGCCCTCTGATGTGATCGCCGGCGCCTGCGGCTTTTGCGCCGCGATCTCCGCCATGCGCGTGCCGATGGCGATGTATTCGAGAACCGGCGTGCCCGCTGCCGACATGATTCAGGAACCCTGTTTCAGTTTTGCGATGCGCTCGTCCCGCAGT
>DATMKZ010000044.1:0-64559 GCA_035570795.1 Rhizomicrobium sp. | reverse complement strand
GGGATCACCCCTTGGCTGATGATGGCGCCCAGCACTTTCAGCCTGTCTCTGGCCATGTTTTCTCCCGATTTCGCCCTGCGCCGGCACTCTGCCCCAGCCGCGGCGGCCTGTCATTTTCGGCTATGGTAACCGGTGTCATTTCCAGGAGCAACGGTGCCCTTCGCGCCGCAGACTCCCTCCGCGCGCGCAAAGCGCGCTGGCGGGGGAGTGCCTGTGGCACCGTTAGGCGCGAAGGCGGAGAGGAAAATTCAGAACCCGATCAGCCAGGTCGCGGTCGCCTTCCAGAACGGCGCCATGGTGTAGAGGTAGGCGATGGTCAACTGCAACGCCGCCACGGCCCCAACAGCCCAGACATAAGCCGGATAGAGCCGCTTGCGGGTGATGAGATCGTATGCGCCCAGGCTCAGGATCAGCAGATCGTTCGGCAGATAGGTGGACACGAGGAACGGCCAGAACCCAAGCATCGGCCAGGACCCATGCCAAAGCGCCGCGGCGATATCCGGCGACAGCCAGCGCGCAAAACCGGCGTCAGAGATGAAGAGCGTCGACAGCAGCATCAGCCGCTTGTGCGCCGAGGACGTACCCCGCGTGAGATAGGCCGCAGTCACCAGACCGGCGAAGCCGATGATGTCGCCAAGCTGAATGGCGAGAAAGCCGGGATCGCTGTCCTTGGTGCCGAACGCCGCACGCTGCATCACGACCGCGGTCGCCGGGCCGACGATCACCATGAAGAGCGCCAGCCATATCATCGCCGCGCCCAGCCGGTAGTGCAGCTGCGGCCGTTTCGTGCGGATCAGCAGAACCTGCGTCGTAAGCAACGCCAGCCAGCTGACGAAGGTCACGGCGTGGACATGAACGATCCACGGATAGGCCGCCTCGTTCGACCGGATGTGATTTTGGATATCGCCGCCGAAACCCATGACGACGCCGACCCAGATAGCCAGCACCAGGAAGAGAAAGAAATTGCGGTCCCACTTATGATAGGGCGCGAATGGCGTGGCGCGCCGCGGCGCCGGGCCCAGTACGGCTTCGGTCATGTCATGATCCCCCTGCCCGGGAGAAATCTACCGTGTCGACATGCCGCCGTCGATGACGAGTTCGCTGCCGGTGACGTAGCGCGAATCGTCGCTGGCGAGGTACAGCACGCCCGCCGCGATGTCTTCCGGCAAGCCCTTGGCGCCGATCGGCACCACGGTCTCGGAGATCGCATCGAGATTGGGCGCGTTGGCGCCGGGCTGGTTCGCGCCGGGCACGATGCCGAGCCAGATCGGGGTCTCGATAATGCCGGGATGGACCGAGTTCACCCGCACATTGTCGCGCGCCGCGCCGCATTCCATCGCCACCGCCTTGGTGAACAGGCGCACGCCGCCCTTGGTGGCGCAGTAGCCGGCCAGCGTCGCCGAACCTTTGAGGCCCGCCAGCGACGAGATGTTGACGATCGAGCCGCCGCCCGACGCACGCAGCAGCGGCAGGGAATGCTTCACGCCCAGGAACACGCCATCGAGATTGATCGCCTGCTGCCGCCGCCAGTCGGCCAGCGTCATGGTGAGCACCGAGCCGGCGATGGCGATGCCGGCATTGTTGACGAGGATATGCAGCTTGCCGAAGCGCGCTTTGGTTTCGGCGACGACGCCGATCCAGGCCTCTTCGCTCGCCACGTCGTGGTGCAGATAGAGCGCATCGCCGCCGGCCTTCTTGATCGCGCCGACAACGTCCTTGCCCTGGTCGTCCTGGATGTCGGTGACGACGACGGCGGCGCCCTCTTTGGCGAGCAACATGGCGCTGGCCCGCCCGATGCCGCTGGCGCCGCCGGTGACGAGAGCGACCTTGCCTTTGACGCGATCCATGCACGAACTCCCAATAGCTATCCAATCTCACTTAACCCAACCCTAAACCGTCATGGGCGGCTTCAAGCCGCCCATCCAACTTCGTGCACCTATGCAACAGGTAAGTTAGATGGGCGGGTCAAGCCCGCCCATGACGGGGAATTACTTTAGGGCATTCAGAAACGTCTCAATCGCGGCGTTGAAAGCCGCCGGATTGTCGATGTTGGCGGCATGGCCGGCGTCCGGGATGACGGCCTTCTCGGCGCGGGGAATCTTCGCGGCCATGTAGTCCGACGCGGCGAGGAACGGCGTATCGTTGGCGCCGACCACGACCAGCGACGGCACCTGGATATGCGGCAGGCTTTCGATCACCCGCGCGGTCTTCTGCGTGAGCATACCGCGCCCGGCGCGCGCCAGGCCCGTGGCATCGCGGTGCCGCGCGGTGGCGCGCTCGGCGCTGGCGCTGCCCAAAAGGCCGAGCCCGTCCTTCTCGTAGCGATCCGCGGTGCGCCGCGCATTCTGGTTCCAGCCTTCGCGCGCATCGTCCTTCTTGAAACCCGGCCCGGTGTCTATGATCAAGAGCGCCCGCACACGTTCGGGGTGCGTCGCGTGGAAGGCGAGCGACATGTAGCCGCCCAGCGACAGGCCGCCGACGATGGCGGTCTTGGCGCCGACGGTATCGAGCAACGCCGCCATGTCGGCGACGGTCGCCTCCTCGCTGTACTGCGCCTGGTCGGCGGGATAGTCGCTCTGGCCGTGACCGCGCATGTCCCACAGGACCAGTTTGTGGCGCTTCGACAGCGGCGCGACCTGACCGGCCCACATTCCGGCGGTGGCGGAATAGCCGTGCGTCAGCAGGATGACGGGTCCTTCGCCATGGACCTCGTAATAGATGTCGACACCGTCGCGCGCGAGCTTTGCCATCGCATTTCCCCTGTTTGAGCCTCTGGGCGGGCCCCTGCGGGCGATATTGAAAGCCTGTAACGAAATCGGCAACTGCGGCGAATTCTGCTGTAGGCCTGCTATGCTGCGGCCGCGATTCAGGGTTTTGGCGGATGACCGATACCAGCGGGCCGGCGACGGAGGGGAACGTTGGCGAAGGGCTGCGCGCCGCCTGGGGCGCTTTCGCCGACCGGGCCCGTGCTGCCGTCGGCCTCAAGCCGCGCAGACCCCGCAAGCCGTCCTACCTGTTCTATCGCCACACCGTGCCGGTGCGCGCGCTGCACTGGATCAACGCCCTCTGCATGCTGGTCATGCTGATGAGTGGGTTGCAGATCTTCAATGCCCACCCCGCCCTCTATTGGGGCAATGGCGCCGATTTCGACCATCCCTTCATCGCGCTGACCGCCGAGGGCACGCAGGAGCGTTACTGGGGCGTGACCCAGATCGGGCCGTGGAAATTCAACAGCGACGGCTGGCTCGGCGCCTCCGACACGGACGGCGTCAAGAGCGTGCGCGGCTTCCCCGAATGGGCGACCTTGCCCTCCGCATCGCCCGATCTCGCGCTGGGGCGATTGTGGCATTTCGCGTTCGCCTGGCTGTTGGTGATCAACGGCCTTGCCTATTTCGCCTATGTCCTCGCCAGCGGCCATTTCCGCAAGGAGCTGCTGCCGACCGGCGACGATATCCGGCACCTGCCGCACGAGATCGTCACCCACGCCAGACTGCAATTTCCCAGGGGCGAAGCCGCCAAGCACTACAACGGCCTGCAGCGCATCAGCTATTTCGTCGTCCTGTGCATCCTGGCGCCGCTGATCGTGCTGACCGGGCTCACCATGTCGCCGACCATGGACAGCGCTTTCCCGTTCCTCCTGTGGGTGTTCGGCGGGCGGCAGAGCGCGCGCACCATCCATTTCCTGGTCGCGTTCGGCTTTCTCGGATTCTTCTTCGTCCACATCGGC
Organism: Rhizomicrobium sp.; assembly: GCA_035570795.1. Lineage (GTDB taxonomy): Bacteria > Pseudomonadota > Alphaproteobacteria > Micropepsales > Micropepsaceae > Rhizomicrobium. Next base: position 60,832 of record DATMKZ010000044.1, on the reverse strand, counting down.
GCGCTCCTCGTGTCGGCGCCGCTCAACGGCCTGCGCTCGATGATCACGGGCTATTTCCGGATCGAAAAGGAGGGCGCCGGTGACTGACGCCCACAGCCGCCGCAATATCCTGATCCGCGGCGCCACGCTGGCGAGCGCGCTGTTCCTGGCCGGCTGCACCAGCCTGTCGGAGCGGCCTTGGGTACTGAGCCTGCTCGGCGAAGTCGAGAACCTCACCCGTCGGGCGCAGCGCCTGTTCGCCGGCGGCCATTCCCTGGCGCCTGAGTTTGCCAAGGCCGACATCGCGCCGGTGTTCCGGGCCAACGGCACGCTCAACCCGGGCACCAACGACTACGCCATCCATGTGGCGGCCGGCTTCAAGGACTGGATCATCCCGGTCGGCGGCCTGGTAGAGAAGCCGCTCAAGCTGTCGATGGCCGACATCCGCGCCATGCCGTCCCGCACGCAGATCACACGCCACGATTGCGTCGAGGGCTGGAGCTGCATCGGCGAATGGAAGGGCACGCCCCTGAACCTGATCCTCGCGACGGCGAAGCCGAAGCCCGAGGCGCGGTACGTCGTCTTCTATTGCGCCGATCCGATCGGCGAGGAGGACGTTGATGCCGCCGGAAACATCATCCCGCGGCCGTTCTACTATGAGAGCCTGGACCTGCTGGAGGCGACGCACCCGCAGACCATCCTGGCCTACGAACTGAACGGCGCAACCCTGCCGGTCGAACATGGCGCGCCTGTAAGACTGCGCGCCGAGAGGCAATTGGGTTACAAAATGCCCAAATATGTCCAACGCATTGATCTGGTGGAAAGCTTTGAGCGTATCGGTGGCGGAAAAGGCGGTTATTGGGAAGACCAGGGATACCAGTGGTACGGCGGCATTTGACGCATTGTCGCGGCCCCTTGCCTGGTTCGGGCACCAATCCCAATATTCTGAGTTATATTTGCAGGCGTAGGCGATTCTAAAATCTTACGGGATTTGGTAGGGGCATGAACCGGACACTTACTTCCTTGGCCGTCTTGCTGGTCGCGGCCTGCGTCAGCGGCTGCGCGGCGACCGATCCCAACGGCCAGAACGACCCCTACGAGCAGACCAACCGCTCGATCTTCGCGTTCGACCAGAAGATCGATCACGCTGTCGCCCGTCCCGTGGCGGTGTTCTACAATCACGCCGTGCCGGGCGCGGCGCGCGAGAGCGTGCACAACTTCCTGGGCAATCTGGATTCGCCGGTGATTTTCGCCAACGACCTGCTGCAGGGCGAGACCACCCGCGCCGGCCAGACGCTGGGCCGCACGATCGTCAATTCGACCATCGGCCTCGGCGGTCTCGTCGATGTCGCCGCCAAGATCGGCATACCCGGCCATGACGAGGATTTCGGCCAGACGCTCGGTGTCTGGGGCGCCGGCGAAGGTCCCTATCTGGTGCTGCCGTTCGCCGGTCCGAGCAATCCGCGCGACCTCGTCGGCGTCGGCGGCGACTACGCCATGGATCCGTTCACCTACATGAAATGGAACAACAGCACCCTGTGGCTGGGCCTGCGCCAGGGCTTCGAGATCCTCGACCTGCGCGCCCGCAACGTCGATTCGCTCGACCAGATCGAGCGCACCTCAGTGGACCTCTACGCCACCACGCGCAGCCTCTATCGCCAGCACCGCAATGCGGAAATCCGCAACGGCGCGCCCGATACCGAGAACCTGCCGAACCTCTGAGCGTCACTCCGCCGGCGCGGGCGGCGCGTCGTCACCCATCAGATGCGTGTACCAGCGATCCCACGCCGCCTTGCGGCGCGTGCGCCAGCGGTCGAGATAGAGATAGACCACCGGCGTCGTGTAGAGCGTCAGGATCTGGCTGACGATCAGGCCGCCGACGATCGAGATGCCTAGCGGCTGGCGCAGCTCGGCGCCGGTGCCGAAGCCGAACGCCAGCGGCATGGCGCCGAGGATGGCGGCGAAGCTCGTCATCATGATCGGGCGGAAACGCAGCATGCAGGCCTTGTAGATCGCATCGCGTGGGCTGAGGTTTTCGCGCCGCTCGGCATCGAGCGCGAAATCGATCATCATGATGGCGTTCTTCTTGACGATGCCGATCAGGAGGATCACGCCGATCATGGCGATCAGGCTGAACTCGACCTTGAACAGCAGCAGCGCCAGCACCGCGCCGACGCCGGCTGACGGCAGCGTCGACAGGATCGTCAGCGGATGGACGTAGCTTTCATACAGCACGCCGAGCACGATGTAGATCGTGACCAGCGCGGACAGGATGAGGATCGGCTGGCTGTTGATCGAGTCGGTGAACGCCTTGGCGGTGCCGGCGAACATGCCCTGGATGGAGGTCGGCGTCTTGATCTCGGCCATCTTCTTCTGGATCGCGACGGTCGCCTGCCCGAGCGACACGCCTTTGGCCAGGTTGAACGAGAAGGTGGTGACCACGAACGGGCCCTGGTGGTTGATGCCGAGCGGCGTCGTACCCGGACCGTAGGTGGCGAGCGACGACAGCGGCACCATCGTCTCCTGCTGCGTCGAGACCGAGGCACCGGTCGAGGTGCCGCCGCGCGCGCTATTGACGAGCGCGTTCTGCTGCTGGTTGCGCACGACGTCGGAAGCGACGGCGGCCGCGGTGGGCGCCGCCGTCGTCGTGCTGGCGGTCGCCGACACGCCGCCAGTGCCGCCGGCGGGCGCGGTATCCGTCGTGCCGGCCACCGCGCCGGTCGCCTGCGTGCCGCTGATCGCGCCGCCGGAGGTGCTGACATATATGTCCTTCAGCGTTTCCGGGCTCTGCCAGAACTCCGGCGCGACCTCCATGACGACGTGGTATTGGTTGAGCTCGTTGTAGATCGTCGACACCTGGCGCTGCCCGAAGGCGTCGTACAGCGTGTTGTCGATCTGCGCGGCGCTGACGCCGAGCCTGGCGGCGGTGTTGCGGTCGATCTTGAGCGCGACTTCGAGCCCCTTGTCGCCGCGGTCGGAATTGACGCTGTCGAGCTCGTCCATGTCCGAGACGGCGTCGGTGATCTTGGGCAGCCACTCTTCAAGCTCCTCGAGCGTGTCCGCCGTGATGGTGTACTGGTAGGCGCCGTTGCCCTGTCGCCCGCCGACGCGCACGTCGCGGCCGCCGGTGAGGAACAGCCGCGCACCCGTGATGCTGCCGAACTTGGTATTGAGGCGGTCGATCACCGCGTCGGTGCCGAGGCCGCCGCGGTCGGCCAGAGCTTTAAGCTGGATGAAGACCGTACCGGTGTTGGTGGCACCGCCGCGCGGCCCGCCGCCGCCGCCGCCGATCGTGCCGGTGACGGTCGCGACCGCCGGATCCTGGCTGATGATCTTCATGAACTGGATGAATTTGTCCTTCATCAGCTGGAAGGAGATCGTCGGGCCGGCCCTTATGCCGCCGAACGCCTGGCCCGTATCCTCGTCGGGGAAGAAGCCCTTGGGCACGACGTAGTAGAGCAGGAAATTGAGCAGGATCGCGACCAGCAGCAGGAGCATGATCTTGCCCGGATTGCGCAGGGCCACGGTCAGCGAGCGCGCATAAAGACCATGCGCGGCGTCGAAGGCGCGCTCCGAAAACCGCAGCAACGAACCCTGGCGGCGGTCCGGCCGGTGCAGGTCCAGGATCGCGCACAGCATCGGCGTCGTGGTCAGCGACACCACCAGCGAGATGACGATGGCGATGGTCAGCACCATGGCGAATTCGTTGAAATACCGCCCGACGATGCCGCCCATCAGCAAAATGGGGATGAACACCGCGATCAGCGAAATGCTCATCGACAGCACCGTGAACGCCACTTCGCGCGTGCCGACGATGGTGGCCTCGAGCCGCGACATGCCGGCCTCCATGTGGCGCGAGACGTTCTCCAGCACCACGATGGCGTCGTCCACGACGAAGCCGGTCGCCACGGTCAGCGCCATCAGCGACAGGTTGTTGAGCGTGTAGCCGAGCAGGTACATCGCGCCAAAAGTGCCGATCAGCGACAGCGGCACGGCGACGCTGGGGATGATCGCGGCCCGCCCGTCGCGCAGGAACAGATAGACGACAAACATGACGAGCAGGATCGAGATCATCATCGAGCGCTGCACGTCGCGCAGCGAGTCCTTGATCTGGCCGGTGCGATCGATGGCGATATCGAGCTGGATCGAGGGCGGCAGCGCCGCCTGGAGCTGCGGCAGTGCCGCCTTCACCGCGGCGACGGTCTTGATGATGTTGGCGCCGGGGGTGCGGAACAGCAGCACCAGGATGGCCGGTTTGTTGTTCGACATGCCGATGTTGCGGACGTCCTCGACGCTGTCGTCGACCTCGGCGACGTCGGCAAGACGCACCGCGGCGTTGTTGCGGTAGGCGATGATCAGCGTGCGGTACTCGTCCGCCTTGCTGGCCGTGTCGTTGACATAGACCTGGTAGCGCTGCGCGCCCTCGTCGACGGCGCCCTTGGGCGCGTTGGCGTTGGCCGCCGACAGCGCGGCACGCACGTCCTCGAGCCCGATGCCGTATTTGAACAGCGCCCGCGGATTGAGTTCGACCCGCACCGCGGGCAGCGAGCCGCCGGCGATCTGCACCTGGCCGATGCCGTCCACGGTGGAGAGCTTCTGCTGCAGGATGTTGGAGGCGGCGTCGTAAATCTGCCCCGGCGACAGGGTCGCCGAGGTCAGCGACAGGATCAGGATCGGCTGGTCGGCGGGATTGATCTTGCGATAGGTCGGATTGGAGCGCAGCGCCGCCGGCAGGTCGGCGCGCGCCGCGTTGATCGCCGCCTGCACATCGCGCGCCGCGCCGTCGATGTTGCGGCTCGAGCTGAACTGCAGGGTGATGCGCGCCGAGCCGACCGAACTCGTTGAGGTCATCTCATCGACGTCGGCGATGACGCCGAGATGGCGCTCCAGGGGCGTCGTCACGCTGGTCGACATGGTCTCGGGGCTGGCGCCCGGCATCGAGGCCGACACCGAGATGGTGGGCAGGTCGATGCTCGGCAGGGGCTCGACCGGCAACAGGAAATAGGCGACAGCGCCCGACAGCGCCAGCCCCAGGGTCAGGAGCGCCGTGGCGATCGGCCGCCGGACGAAGGTCTCCGAGAAGCTCACGCGGGCTGCGCCCCCCGCCGCGCGCGCCAGTCGCGCACCTGGCCGCCCAGCCGATCGAAATAGATGTAGATGACGGGCGTGGTGAACAGCGTCAGGAGCTGGCTGACGAGCAGGCCGCCGACGATGGAGATGCCGAGCGGATGACGCAGCTCCGAGCCCGTGCCGCTGCCCAGCATCAGCGGCAGCGCGCCGAACAGCGCCGCCACGGTGGTCATCAGGATCGGCCGAAAACGCAGCAACGCCGCCTGATGAATGGCCTCACGCGGCGACTTGCCCTCGTTGCGCTCCGCCTCCAGCGCGAAGTCGATCATCATGATGGCGTTCTTCTTGACGATACCGATCAGGAGGATGATGCCGATGATCGAGACGATGCCGAGATCGTTGCCCGAGACGATCAGCGCCAGGAGCGCGCCGACGCCGGCCGACGGCAGCGTCGAGAGGATCGTGACCGGGTGAATGAAGCTTTCATAGAGCACCCCGAGCACGATGTAGACCGTGACGATGGCAGCCAGGATCAGCAGGAGTTCGTTGCCGAGCGCCGACTGGAAGGCCAGCGCCGAGCCCTCGAATTCGGTGGTGATGCTGGCCGGCAGGCCTGCATCGGCCTCGCCGGCGCGCACCGCGTCGACCGCGGCACCCAGCGAATAGCCGGGCGCCACGTCGAACGAGATCGAGGCGGCGGGAAACTGGCCCAGATGGTCGACTTCCAGCGGCATCGGGACGGGTTCGACATGGGCGAAGGCCGAGAGCGGCACCTGGCCGCCGCCGGCCGACGGCATGTGGATGTCGCCGACCGAGCCCAGCGAGTTCTGCACGCCGGGGTCGGACTCCAGGATGACGCGGCGCTGGTTGGACTGCGTGAAAATGGTCGAGATGATGCGCTGGCCGAAGGCGTCGTAGAGAGCGTTGTCGATGGTAGCCGCGGTGATGCCGAAGCGCGCCGCGGTATCGCGGTCGACCACGACGGTCGCCGACAGGCCGCGGTCGAGATAGGCGGTCGATACGTTCTGCAGCTCCGGCCGGGCATTGAGCTTCTCGAGCAATTTCGGCACCCACTGGCGCAGCGTCGCCGAGCTCGCATCCTCCAGCACGAACTGGTACTGCGCGCGGCTGACGGTGGAGTCGATGGTCAGGTCCTGCACCGGCTGCAGGTAGAGCGAGATGCCGGCGACGTCGTGGACGCGGTCGAGGATGCCCTGGATCGCCGTCGTCACGCTGTCGCTGCGCTCGTCCTTGGGCTTGAGGTTGATCAGGAGGCGACCGCTGTTGAGCGTGTCGTTGGTGCCGTCGACGCCGATGAAGGACGACAGGCTCTCGACATTGGGATCGGCGAGCACAGCATCCACCAGCGCCTGCTGGCGCCGCGACATCTCGTCGAACGAGACGGTCGGCCCGGCCTGGGTGATGCCCTGCACCAGGCTGGTGTCCTGGGTCGGGAAGAAGCCCTTGGGAATGATGATGTAGAGAAAAACCGTCAGCGCCAGCGTCGCCACAGCAATGAGCAGCGTCAGCGGCTGGCGATCCAGCACCCAGGTCAGCAGGCGGTCGTATTCGGCGATGACGCGATTGAAATACTCCTCCGATTTCTGCGCCAGAGAGCCGCGCACCGGTTCCTTGTGGCGGCGCAGCAGCTTGGCGCACAGCATCGGCACCAGGGTCAGCGACACCACCGCGGAGATCAGGATGGTGATCGCCAGCGTCACGGCGAACTCGCGGAACAGCCGGCCGACGACCTCCTGCATGAACAGCAGCGGGATCAGCACCGCGATCAGCGACACGGTCAGCGAGACGATGGTGAAGCCGATCTCGCCGGCACCCTTGAGCGCCGCCTGCAGGGGCGACTCGCCCTCCTCCAGGTAGCGCGTGATGTTCTCGATCATCACGATGGCATCGTCGACCACGAAGCCCGCCGCGATGGTCATCGCCATCAGCGACAGGTTGTTGAGCGAATAGCCCAGCAGGTACATCGCCGCGAACGTACCGATGATGGAAAGCGGCACCGACAGGCTGGGGATGAAGGTCGCCGGGATGTTGCGCAGGAAGGCGAAGATCACCAGGACGACGAGCACCACCGCCAGGAACAGCTCGAACTCAACGTCTGCGACCGAGGCGCGGATCGTCGTCGTGCGGTCGGTCAGGACCGTCACGTCGATGCCGGCCGGCAGGCCGGAGAGGATCTGCGGCAGCATCTTCTTGATGCTGTCCACCACCGCGATGACGTTGGCGCCCGGCTGGCGCTGGACGTTGAGCAGGATGGACGGCGTCTTGTTCATCCAGCTGAGCAGCTTCACGTTCTCGGCGCTCTCCACCACGGTCGCAACGTCGGAGAGGTGCACCGGGGCGCCGTTGCGATAGGCCACGACGATGTTCTTGTATTCCTCGGGCGTCTGGATCTGGTCGTTGGCGTCGATGGTGTAGGACTGCGCCGCGCCGTCGAAGCTGCCTTTGGGCGCGTTCGAATTGGCATTGGCGATGGTGGTGCGCAGGTCGTCGATGTTGAGGCCGTACGAAGCCAGCGCCTGCAGATTGGCCTGCACCCGCACCGCGGGCTTCTGGCCGCCGGCGATGCTGACGAGGCCGACGCCCGAAAGCTGCGAGATCTTCTGCGCGATGCGGGTGTCGGCGAGCTCCTGCACCTGGGTCAACGGCAGCGACTTGGAGCCGATCGCCAGGGTGATGATCGGCGCGTCGGCCGGATTGACCTTGGCATAGACCGGCGGCGCCGGCAGGCTCTGCGGCAGCAGATTGCCGCCGGCATTGATCGCCGCCTGCACTTCCTGCTCGGCGATGTCGAGATTGAGGCTGAGATCGAACTGCAGCGTGATGACCGAGGCGCCGGCGGAGCTGACCGACGACATCTGGTTGAGCCCCGGCATCTGGCCGAACTGCTTTTCCAGCGGCGCGGTGACCGACGAGGTCATCACCTCGGGGCTGGCGCCGGGCAGGAAGGTCTGGACCTGGATGGTCGGATAATCGACTTCCGGCAGCGCCGAGAGCGGCAGGTAGGAATAGCCGACCAGCCCGACGAGCAGGATCGCGATCATCAGCAGCGACGTCGCGACCGGCCGCACGATGAAGGGAGCGGAGGGATTCATGCCTGTCGCCGCGCCCTGGTCTTACGGCCCGCCGCCTCCGCCACCGCCGCCTCCACCGCCGCCGCGGTTGCCGCGCAGCTTCTTGAGGGCGGCCGTGCATGCATCGCTGAAGCTGTCGCGATTTTCGCGAATGCACATGAACATGTCGCGCCCGGTCTTGCCGGCGCAGTACTTGTCGACATCGCTCTTGCAGACCGGCGAGGCCAGAACCGCGCGCATCTTGGCGCGCCGGTCGCCCGAAGCGCCGCCCGCCGGTGCGCCGCCGCCGGAAGCGGCCGTGCCGCTCGGCTTGGAAATGGGCGCCGCCGCATTCGGCAGCGTCACCTCGGCGCCGTCGCGCAGGCGATCGGCGCCGTCGACCACGACCGTGTCGCCGGGCTTGAGCCCTTGCACGACGCTGACATGCGTGGCGTCGCCGGGGCCCAGCGTGACGGTGCGCATCGCCACCGTCTTGTCGGGCTGCACCACGAAGACGTAATTGCCTTGGGCGCCGCGCTGCACGGCGGCAACCGGAATCAGCGTCTGGTCGTGCAGCGTATTGACCAGCAGCCTCACATTGACGAACTGGTTGGGAAACAGTTCGCTCTTGGCGTTGTCGAATTGCGCCCGCGCCTTCACCGTACCGGTGGTGGTGTCGATCTGGTTATCGACGGTGGAGAGCGTTCCGGTCGCCAGGAGCACGCTCTGGCCGCGGTCGTAGGCGAACACCGTCAGCGTGGCGCCGCCGTTGAGGCGCGCCATGACATCGCCGATATTGTCCTCCGGCAGCGAGAACAGCACGGTGATCGGCTGCAGCTGCGTCACCACGACGATGCCGGCCGTCTGTCCGGCCGAGACGGTGTTGCCGAGATCGACCTGGCGCAGGCCGACGCGGCCGCCGACCGGCGAGGTGATGCGCGCATAGCTGAGATTGATCGCCGCGGCCTGGACGTTCGCCTCGTCGGAGCGGACGATGCCCTGGTCCGACTGCACCAAAGCGGCCTGCGTCGCATATTGCTGCTGCGAGATCGCCTTGACGTCGTTCAGCGACTTGAAGCGCTTGAGGTCGACAAGGGCGTTGTTGAGGTTGGCGCGGTCGCGCTCCGCCTGGCCTTGGGCCTGGGCGAGCGCGGCTTGGAACGGGCGCGGATCGATCTGTGCCAGCAGGTCGCCGGCTTTCACCATCTGGCCCTCGGTGAAATAGAATTTCATGATCTGGCCGCCGACCTGCGGCCGCACCGTGACGGTGGCGAGCGGGGTCACCGTGCCCAGCGCGTTCAGCGTGATGTCCATGTCGCCGCTGGTGGCGGTGGCGACGCCGACCGCTTGCGCCGCGCCACCACCGCCGAAGCGGCTCTTGGTGGTGTCCGAGGACGGCCAGGCGCGCCAGACCACCACCCCCAGCAGCAGCAGGCCGAGCAGAATCCACAGCGCGCGCCGCCCGCCGGGCATGCGGTCGGCGCTCCAGCGCCAGGCCCGGTCGGTATGCTGGGCGGCGGCGTCAAGAACGCCCTTCAGGCTGCCGGGACTGCTCATCATCGTCTCGCTTGTGCCGCGGAAAAACCGGCGGAAATCTGGCAGAAACGCCCGCCGCGGGTGAATTAACAAACCGATAGTCGCGAATTTTGTCGAAAGTGTCGCGGGTCCATTGGACAGGCAGCCCAAAAGCCACCATATCGTGATTGTAACACGGCCCCTGGCCGACCGGTTCCTTCAGCGGATTTCGTCCCAATGCATGCATTTTTCGCCTGGATCGGCCACGCGGCCGCCTGGCTGCTGGGCTTCGCCAAGGCACACCCCGAATCGGCCTTCGCCATCGCGCTGGGCTCGGCCTTCGCCGAATCCTTCGTCGGAATCTCGTTCCTGGTGCCCGGCACCACCATCCTGGTCGGGCTGGGCGTGGTGGTGCAGGCGACCGGCATCAATCCGGTGCCGATCTGGCTGGGCGCCGCGATCGGCGCCATCCTGGGAGACTGGATCTCCTACTGGATCGGGCACCATTACAAGGAGCATGCCCTCGCCGTCTGGCCGGTGTCGCGCTATCGCCCGCAGATGGACAAGGCGCTCGCCTTCTTCCGCCGCTGGGGCGTGTGGGCAATCTTCATCGGCCGATTCATGGGCCCGTTCCGCGCCACCGTGCCGATCGTGGCCGGCATTTCGCAGATGAAGTTCTGGCCGTTCCAGATCGCCAACATCACCTCGGCGATCGTCTGGTCGGCCGCCCTGCTGATGCTGGGCGCGCTCGGAACCGCCGCGCTCGGGCCGGTCATTTTTGCCTGGCACTGGTTCGCGAAGGAACATGTGCGCTGGGTTGTGCTGGCGTTCGCCCTGGCCGGCGCGGTTGCGCTGGCATTCTGGCGCCTGCGGCGGACGGCGCGGCGCGCCTAGCCGCCCTTCGGCGAAGCCGCAAAAGAAAACGACCCATGCGAGGCATGAGCCGTTCTCCAAAAACAGGTTCGAACGCTGTTACGGCGTCGGTGCGGGCGTCGCATCGGGTGCCGGCGTGGCGTCCGGTGCCGGCGCGGGCGGCGCTTCGGGCGTGGTCGGCGCATCCGCCGGCTTGGCCGTCTTCTTGCGCGCCAGGTCGGCCATCGCGCCATGCGCGTCGGCAAAGCCGTTCAGCGAGAACGGAATGTCGAACACCTTGCCGCCGTCGGCGACGATGCGGATCTTCGCCGCGCCGGTGCCGCTGCCGAGCGCGGTCACCGCCGCGTTGTCGATCAGCATCTCGACATAGCAGCCGCCACGGTCGCAGCGGCGATAGTGCAGCTGCGGCGAGGCATAGGCGTCGGACGACAGCAGGAGGCCCTTCTGGATCGAGACGCCGAGCGGTACCGCGATCTGGATCACATGGCGATCGCCGGCCGGCATATAAGCGATGGAGATGCTCATGACGCGCTGGCCGGACTGCTTGTTGGCCAGAAGCTCGAACATGTCGCAAGGCGACGGCGAGTTGACGGGATAGCAGCGCACCGTCCAATCGCCGAACGGCTTGGTCTCGCTGGGCTGCACCGGCGCGCCGGGTGCCGGGGCGGGATCCGCCGATGCGGCGCCGAACGCGATGAGGCCGAGCGCCAGCGCGCCGGCAATGCTTGCACGAATCGATGTCATGACCACAATCTCCGCCACCAGGAACGGCGCTTGGCTTCGTTGCTTTCGAACGCCTTGCTCGCGTCGACAAAGCCTTTCAGGGAAAAGGGAAGGCCGACGGGCTTGCCGTCGAGGCCGGCGAACAGGATGCGCGCATCGCTTGTCGCGGCAATCGCCTTGGCGAGGTCGTCGTCATAGGGGATGCGCACGACGCAGCCGACGCCGTTGCAAGTCTCGAACGGATAGACCCGCGGCTTGTCCTTGCCGAGCGCCAGGCCGATGCCCGGATCGAGCAGGACGTTGTAGGGCACCGTCACGATCATCGTCGAGGCGTCCTTGAGGCGGAAGATCGACAGGCGTGCCAGCTCGGTATGGCTTTTGGCGTCCAGGACGTCCTGCTGCAGCTCGCAGGTCGCGTCCTTGTCGCTGAGCTTGGGACAGGCGAGGCGCCAATCGTCATAGACTGCGACGGTCGGCAGGTCCGCCGGCGCGGAGAGGGCCTTGTGGCCGAACCAGCCCGCGAGGAGCCCGATCACCAGGAGCAGGACCGCAATGGCGCTGCGCATGGGCGTACTATTCAAGTCAAACGGCATATGGCGGGTGCCCCACTTCTTTTAACGGGCCGCACTTAACGGGAAGGAGGGGGTCAGGGCAAGCCGAACCTCGGCCTTTCCACCTAAATTGGCCTCCATCTCTCGGGATGAGGTAAATGGCCGCGCTGCCAGGGGCTTAGCGGACCAGGACCATGCCGACCGGGGCCGAGCGCCACTGGCCGAGCGTCTGCAACGCCTTGGACAGGCCGGGCCGCGGGCCTTCCTCGGGCCGCGCCACCATCACGACGGCGTCGGCCAGCCGGGCGAAGCTGGGCGCTTCGGCCGAGGCCATGACCGGGGGCGCCGCCACGACGACGAGATCGCAGATGGCCCGCAGATGGGCGAAGAGTTCCTGGGTCCGGGGCGAAGCCAGCGCGGCCGCGGGATCGCGCGCCGGTTGCAGGCCGCCGAGGATCAGGGCGTTCGAGCGCGGATCGCGCATCAGGGCGCGGTTGAGGGTCGTCTTGCCGGCCAGCACCTCGAGCAGGCCGGCCTGGACGCGCGCGCCGGTCGCTTCGGCGATGGCCGGCCGCAGCAGATGCCCATCGACGATGATGGTGCGCAAACCCGCCTTTGCGGCCGCGCGCGCCAGCGCCACGGCAACGGTGCTGCCGGCGTTCTGCGATTCCGACGTCGTCACCGCGACGATCCGGCCGCTACCCGCGCCCGCCGGGGGCGCGACGCGCGCCAGCAAGGCGGTGATGGCGCGCGCAAAGGGCGAGGCCGGCCAGTCGACGATGTGATCGGCCGCGCCCTCGGCGAGCGCGCCGGGCACCTCGGCGAGGATCGGCGGACCGCGATAGGCCGGTGCCGGAGCCGGAACCGGTCGGCGCACCGGACGGGTACGCGCTACGGCGGCGCGCGGTGCGCCGGCGAAGCGCAGCGTCAGCAATGCCGCGAGGCAACCCAGCAACAGGCCTGCCGGCAGCGACGCGGCGACGATCAGCAGCCGCGGCGGCGAACTTGGCGCACTCGGCACCGGCGCGCGCGAGATCACATGCGCGTCGGGATATTGCAGGCCGTCCTGGTCCTGGATGCCGGTCAGCCGGCCGAGGAAGGATTCATAGAGCTTGCGCGACGAGTCGGCGGCCGCTTCCAGCGCGCGCAACTTCACCGCCGTCAGGTCCTGGCCCGAGGCCTGGTGCTGCGTCGAATGCAGGCTGCCCTGCAGCGAACCGAGCTGGGCGCGCGCCACGGCGACATCGCTCGCCAGCGCGCTGGCGATGCGGGCGGCTTCCTCGTCGATCTTCTGGTCGAGGTCTTTCAGCTGGTTGTCGACGGCGATGCGCTTGGGATGGCGCGGCCCATAGGGAATCGCCAGCGCCGCCTGCTGGCGCAGCAGATCGGCCTGCTGCGTGCGCAGTTGGATGATCAGCGGCGAGGCGATGACCTGCGAGATGTCGGCGGGATTGCCTGCCTGCATCAGGCTTTGCACCTGGTTGTAGACCGCGACCTTGGCCGAGAGATCGGCACGGGCCTGCACGATTTGCCCGTTGATGCCGCCGAGCTGCGCCTCGATCAGCGAGGTGCCGGCGGCGCTGGAATCCAGATTGTGCTGCGCCCGGTAGGTCAGCGCCGCGGCCTCCTGTATCTGCACCTGGTTGCCGAGGTCGCGGATGCGCTGCGTCAGCCAGGCGCTGGTCGAATCCGAGGCGCGCAGCTTGGCCTCGACGAGGTCGCCGACATAGGTTTCGACGACGGCATCGGCGATGCGGGCCGCCTTGCCGGCGTCGCGCGAGGTGAACGTCACCGTCACCGTCGTCGACAGGCCGAGCGTTTCGGCCGACAGATGCGCGAGGAACGCATCGATGATCGCGTCGCGCTCGACATTGGGATCGACCGCCTGGGGACCGTCGGAGAACCAGTGCCTGGGATTGAGCGATGCGAGCAGCGCGCCGCCGACGCTCTGCTGCAGCGCGCCGTTGAACTCCGGATCGTCGTAAAGCTTCAGCTTGGCGATGACTTCGGCTGCGAGATCGCGCGATTGCAGGATCTGGATCTGGTTCTGCAGCGAAGCCGGATCGGTGGGCAGCGCCGAGAGCACCGCCGACAGATCGGCGACCGTGTTCTTGCGCGGATCGAGCATCACGACCGCCGACGAGGAATAGCGCGTCGGCATCAGGCAGACCGTGACGATCGCCACCGCGACGACGAGGACGGTGATGCGCAGGATCAGGCCGCTGCGGGCGCGCAGGCCCGCCAGGATATCGGCAAGCTCGGACGGCGCCGGCGGCGGTCCGTTGCGGGCGTCGGGCGGCGCGGCCGAATGTGGGTTAATTCCCTGGAACGACATGCCCTCTTCGCCGCGTCCGACGCGTGCGAGCCTTTTGCTTCTCCTGCCAGATTTAGCGCCTGACCGCCTGACGAACGGTTAATGCGGCCGGCGGCCCGGGGATGCCAGGACGAGGGGAGCGGCCTGTCCCGCCTCCGCCGGCCGGCGCACCGGGGTGGGCTGCCCCGGCTCCAGGCAGGCCCGCAACACGTCGGGGTCGTCCCAGGGCACGTCCTGGTAGGCGGTATGCAGCCAGGGGCTGTCGGGATCGCGGTGCCATTCCTGCGGAAACAGCGCGATTATGGGGTTTTCGGTGACCAGGGGGCGTGCCCCCCGGACCGACGGCGCGACACAGCCGGCGAGTGCGGCCGCGAGGTCGTGGCCGCCGCCAAAGGCGAAGGCGCTGGCTTGGGTGGCGCGCGGGTTGATCTCGATCAGGTGGGCGGCCCCGCTGCTGTCGCGGACGAAGTCGAGGCCGTGCAGGCCCGAAAGGCCGAAGCGTTCGGCCAGCCGCACCGCCGCCTGCTCCATCTGCGGGCAATCGACGCGCCGCATGACGCTGGCCGGGCCGGTCGGGCCCAGCGTCTCCAGCACGTCCATATGGATGGTCGCCAGCACGCGGCCCTTCCAGCAGGCGAAGGCGCTGGTCGCAGGCTTGCCGGCCACGAAGCGTTGCAGGCTGACCGAGGCCACAGGCGGGCGCAGCGCATCGTGGAGGAAATGTGCGTCGCGGCGCCGCATCGCCCGCGCCACGCTGCGCGCCCGGGACGGCGGGACGGCCAGCCTGCGAAAGGCGGCCCGCGCCTGATCCTGGTTGCGCACCACGGCGACGCCGTCGCCACCCCAACTGCCATCGGCCTTCAGCACGGCCGGAAAGCCGAGGCGCGCGAGTTCGTCTTCGAGATCCGCTTCGCCGGCCAGCGAGACGGTCTCGGGCGCGGCGATGCCGGCGGCCCGGGCCGCGCCGATGAAGGCGCTGCGGGCGACCAGCGCCGGATAGCTTGCCAGACGCCCCAGCGATCGTTCCATGAGAGCCGCATGGCGCGGTGCGCGCGCCGCGAACGCCAGGACCTGCGCCAGAGCGCGGTCGTCGCACGGCACGATCAGGTCTGGCTCGGCGCGCGCGATCGCGCTTTTGAGCGAAGCCGACGGGAAAAGCGGATTGTAGGCGTGGCGGCCGGCGACGGCGCGACTCTTGCCGAGCACATGTCCGGCCGGGAACGACGCCTCGACCTCGGCCCCGACGCCGGCGAAGGCTCCCGCCAGCCGGGCGCTCGACGGCCAGTTCACGGTGGTGACGAGAAGAATGCGCGGGCCCATGACGCGAGCGTAATGCGACGGCCTCAACCAATCCTGAACATGGCACGAAGGTTGGATATTTTGCCTCCAAGAGGGCGGAAATAGGGATTTTCGCGTCTCGAAACGAGATTTGTTTCACTTTGGGACAGCGCGCTGTCCCGCCAGTTTCGGAAGGATGACATGCCCAGCTCAATCGACGTTGCCATTGTCGGCGCCGGTCCCTACGGCCTCTCGCTCGCCGCCCATCTGCGCGAAGCCGGCATCTCGTTCCGGATCTTCGGCAAACCGATGAGCACGTGGCGCGACCACATGCCCAAAGGGATGTGCCTGAAATCCGAAGGCTTCGCCTCCAACCTGTCGGCGCCCGACAAGGCCTCGACCCTCGAAGCCTGGTGCGCCGCCAACGGCAAGGAATACTCCGCCCAGAAGACGCCGGTCGCACTCGACGATTTCGTCGCCTATGCCGACTGGTTCACCCGCACCTATGTGCCGACGCTGGAGCAGCTCAACGTCACCGACATCGCGCGCGGCGCGGACGGCTATGCGCTGACGCTGGAGAATGGCGCCCGGTTGCAGGCCCGTCGCGTGGTCATGGCGGTCGGCATCACCTGGTTCAAGAATCTGCCCGAGGCGCTCAAGGCGCTGCCGGCGAACGCGGTCTCGCATTCCTTCGATCACCACGACCTCAGCCGGTTCAAGGACCGCGACGTCACCGTGCTCGGTGCCGGCGCTTCGGCGATCGACACCGCCATCGCGCTGCACGAAGCCGGCGCCAAGGTGAAGATCGTGGCGCGCCGCAAGGTCATCCCCTTTCACAACGCGCCCGACAATGACGAGCCGTCGATCCTGCAGCAGTTGCGCACCCCCGATACCGGCATCGGGCCGGGCTGGCGCTCCTTCCTGTGCACCAACGCGCCGCTGCTGTTCCACAAGCTGCCGCAGCGCCTGCGCCTCGACGTCACGCGTCGCCATCTCGGCCCGGCGCCGGGCTGGTTCACGCGCGAGAAGGTCGAAGGCAGGATTCCGGCCTATCTCGGCCAGCATCTGCAGAGCGCCAAGACGATCGACGGGCGCATCGCGCTCGAGCTCAAGGACGACAATGGCCGCACGCGCATCATGACGACCGATCACGTGGTCGCCGCGACCGGATACAAGGTCGACCTCGCGCGCCTGCCGTTCCTGGACGGCGAACTGCGCGCTGCGGTCGGCCAGGTCGAGGGCACGCCGATCCTGTCGGACAATTTCGAAAGCTCGCTGCCGGACCTCTACTTCGTCGGCCTCGCGGCCTCCAACAGCTTCGGTCCGCTGCTGCGCTTCATGTACGGCTCCGAATTCGCCGCGCCACGCCTGGCCGCGCACCTGCATCGCCGCGTCGCCGCTGCGTTCGGCAGGAAAGCCGCCTAACGCCGGCGGGCGCCGGCCAGCGCCTGCGCGATCGCATCGCGCATCGCCGTCGGCTGCAGAGCCGCATCGAGCGGCAGCTTGCGTGGCGCTCCGCGCAGCAGCGTATTGCGCACGCCCTCCGCATCCAGAAATCTGTCCGACAGGCCCCAGGTCAGGAGCGCCATGGTGGCGCGGTTGTCGAGCGCCACGTCGAGGAAACGCCGGCTGGCGTCGGCGACGGCGGCGTCGCGCGCGGCGCGGCCGAGCGTGCCGCCGCTGTCGTCGACATCGTGTTCGGTGACGAGGATGCGAAGGCCGGTCGCCCGCACCGCGTCGAGGAAGGCCGCCAGCTTCTTCTGGTTGAGCGTTTCTCCGAAGGCGCTCAGATGTCCCTGCAGCCCAAGCGCGCCGACCGGCGCGCCGCGCGCGATCAGGCCTTCCAGCAATTTGAGCGTCGCCCGGCGGCGGGCGTCGTGCTCGGCGCCGTCTTCCTCCAGGCCATACTCGTTATAGACCAGCAGCGCGGCGGGATCGGCGTCGCGCGCCGCGGCAAAGGCGGCATCGATGTAGGACGGTCCGAATTTTTTCAGCCAGAACGACGCGCGCAGGCCGTCGCTGCGGCCGTCTTTTGGCTCGATGGCTTCGTTGACGACGTCCCAGGAATGTGCGTGGCCGCGATAGTGCCCGGCCGCGGCATGGATGAAGGTGGTGAAAACGGTCTCGTCCTTCGCCGCCGCCACCGCCGCCTCGAGCCAGGGCGGATTTGAATCGAACCAGAGCAGCGGATGGCCGCGGAACAGCAGCCCGTGCTGTTGCGCGAAGGCCAGCAGCGCGTCGGCGGCGGAGAAATCGGTGCGGCCGCGTATGGGCTCGGTCAGGTCGCGCTTGAGTTCGTATTCGGGCACCAGCATCGCGCAGTCGCGCAGGAAGGCGAAGGCGAAGTCCGGCTCGCGCAGCTGGTAATTGCCGGTGGCGCAACCGAACACGAGGCCGCGCGCCGCGGCGAGGGCGCGCAGCGACGGCCCTTCGTCGGTCAAGGCCGGTCGCAGGATCTGCGTCGCGGCCGGGACGGCGCAGGCGGCGGCGCCCAGGCCCGCCAGCGCCAGGCGCCGCGTCAGCATATGCGTTCGATCGGCGCGCCTGTCTTGTCAGCCGGCCGCAAGCCCAAGCGCAGCCAGCCGATGGCGCCGTCGGCCAGCGCGCGATAGGCGCGGTCGGGCAGGAAGATCTGCAGGAAGACGATTGCTGCGAGCCCGGGCCCATAGCAGCCATGGATCAACGCATCCAGATAAAGCACGAACGCCCGGAAGGGGTTCTGCGGCGCGACGCCCTTGGCGACGGCCCAGCCGCGGCCGCCGAGATAGGCCCGGCGCGGAATGCGCGGCTTCATGGTTTCCAGCCACTGCGCCAGGCGTTCGCTGCTGCGGCCGGCCGATTGCCGGTTCGGATCGAAATGATCCTTCCACACCGCGCCGGGTTCGCCGGCCATGACGAAGGCGCAACCTTCCAGCGCCAGGCGCACCGCGAAATCGGTGTCTTCGGCCTCGCGCAGGTTCTCGTGATAGAGAACCTTGCGCGCCAGCGCCGCCGGCACCACGGTCGTGATGGTCGGCACAAAGCCGCGGTCGCATAGCAGATAGGCTGCCATGTCCTCGCCGGCGCGAATGGCACGCGGCGGCTTCAGGAGTGTCCGCCCGTCGCCGCGGTCGACGACGATGCGCGCATAGGCGGCGGTATCGCGCGTCCCCGCCAGCACTGCGCGCATCGCCGCCAGGTGATGGGGCAAGAATACGTCGTCGGAATCCAGAAAGGCGATGAACTGACCCGTCGCCTGGGCGATGCCGGTGTTGCGCGCCGCGCCGCCGCCGCGATTGTCCTGGCGCACGAGGCGGATGCGCGGATCGGCAAAGGCATCGACGGTCGCCTTGGGATCGTCCAGCGAGCCGTCGTCCACGACGACGATCTCGAAATCCTGGTCGCTCTGCGCCAGCACGGAGCGGAGCGCCGCGCCCAGCACGAGGGCGCGATTATAGACCGGGATCACGACGGAGAAGAACGGCGTCACGACGGCACCGGGCCAGCTAGCGCGCGCGCTTCGCGCCCGGAGACGCGCAGGAAGGCGAGGATCAGGAGGAACTGCCCCCATTGCACCGCCGTGCCTTCGAGGAAATCGGACTCCATGAAATTGTGCAGCACGGCGAAGAAGAACAGCGTGAACAGCAGCGCGTTGACGAGATCGTCGCGGCGCCAGGTTCGCCAGAATTCGACGAAGGGCTCGGCGACCAGCGCCGCCATGGCGAGGACGAAACCGATGCCGCCGATCGTCACCAGCATCTCGAGGTAGCCGCTATGGCCCTCGCCGATATCGGCGACCCAGCCGCCGCCGACATAGGGATAGATCGGTGAGCGCACGCCGGTGTTGGTGAAGGTGCCGTAACCGGCGCCGAACAGCGGATTGTCGCGGATATAGGCGACCTCGGCCTGCCAGATCGCCGAGCGGCCGGTGAAGTGCTGCGGATCTTCCAGGAAGCGGGCGATGAACTCCCATTGCACGGTCACGACCACCGCGAACACCAGAAGGAACAGCATCGCCGCCACCGCCGCGATGCTGCGGTCGAGCTTGTTGCGCAGCGCGACGCGATAGAGCCCGCCTGCGGCGAGCGCCAGCGGCAACAGGCCCATGGACGATTTGGAGCGCGTCATGACGAGGAAGCCGAGCGACAGGGCCAGCAGGACCATGTCGGTCCAGCGCCGCGTCGCGACGGAAAAATACAGGAACATCGCTGCCGCCGTCGCGGCCACGAAGCCCGCCGTGTTCTTGTGGCTGTGCAGGCCGCGCCACGAGCCCGCGAGATCGGCCTCGACGTCGTCGGGCAGGTGTATCGCCTGGTGCACCAGGGCGACCGAAATCCAGTCCGCGATGATCACGCAGGCGACGACGTTGCGCCACAGGATGACGGCGCGCTGCGCGCCCAGCGTATCGACGCTGAGCAGGACGGAGACCACAAGGGTCAGCGCCAGCACGGCGCGGCGCGCGGCGAGGTCGGGCTCGTCCGCCCAGCTCGCCGTCACCAGGCACCACAACATCAGCACGCCGAGCAGCACGGGGATGGCGCGGATCGCGGCGAGGCCGTGCTTGCGCGCCGCCGAATAAACCACCAGCGCAAAGACGCCGAGATAGGCGACCTGGCGCAGCGAATCGCCGGTGGCCGACGACATGGCGCGCGCGCCGACCGAGGCCGCGTTGCGCGCCTCGAAGGGATGCACGCCGACGAAGATCAGGAGCAGCAGGAGGACGAACCCGGCCTCGGCGATGCGCGTGTCGAGGCTGGGGCGTGCGGGGACGATGCTGCTCGCAAATCCCTCAGTCGCCATGGATCACGGAATACGCATTGTATTGCCGCCCGAAAAGCGCCGTCGCCTTGCCTGCGGCGCGAAACAGCCGGCGCAGCGCGCCGGTGCGCCGATTCGCGCTGAAGGCGAGGATGACGAACAAGATCGGCGACAACAAGAGCGCGCCGGCGATCTTGGCGAGCTCGAAGGCGCGCGCCGCGGCGCTGGGCGCATATTTCAGGAAGACGCGCATGTCGGAATTGCCGATGCTGTAGGCCCGCGACAGCGCCCATCTGAGGCTGCTGCGCGTCACCGGCACGAAAGTGTGCGCGACGCCTTCGTCGGACCAGGCGAACGACTTGCCGGCCGCCGCCAGGCGCATGAAGAAGTCGCGGTCCTCGCCGCCGGTCAGCGCGAAGGCCGGGTCGAACCAGGGCCTCGTCAAGGTCGCGAGCGCGGCGCGCGTCATCAGGAGGTTGCCGGCGCCCTGCAGCATGGCGATGGGGCCGCTGGCGTTGCGGATATCCGACATGCCGTCGAAGTTTTCGAGCCCGGCCTCGGGACGCGTCTCGAAGTCGAACAGGATCGAGCCTTGCAGCACGTCGGCCCCGCTTTTCGCCTGTTCGCGCAACAGGGCGTCCAGCCAGTGCGGCTCCGGCCATTCGTCGTCGTCGAGCATGGCGAGAAACTGCATGGCGGGATCGGCCAGCGCCTGCTCGACCAGCGTGTTGCGGACCTGGGCGATGCCGCGCGCCGGCGCGATCACAGCGCGCAGGGGCCAGCGGTAGCCGCGGCCGCGCAGCGCCTCGCACAGATCGAGACCTTCATGACCTTGGGCATCGTTGTCGGCGACCAGCACGCTGACCGCGGCGGTCGTTTCCAGTTTCGCCAGCGCATAGAGCAGACGCTCCAGCCCATGCGGACGGCGAAACGTCGGAATGGCGACCGTGACCTCAGGCATGGGCGAGCTTCCAGCGGCGCACCAGCTTGACGATGCCGGCGGTCATGACGATCTCGCCGGCAACGATGCCGAGCAGCGAGGCGATCGGCCCGAACGCCAGCAGCAGCGCCAGCGTGGCGGCGAGCGACACCAGGCACGATTGCATGCCGACATTGGCCAGCGGCTTGAACTGCCCCGCGGCCTGCAGGAACACCGCGTCGGGCGTGCGCAGCGCGCGCACCGCCATCAGGACGGCCCAGACCGCCACGATCAGCGCGGCCGAGCCGGCGTCGTAGCCTTGCTTGAGGACGGTGGAAGGGAACCAGGTCAACAGGGCCGCCGCGATCAGGATGGTGCCCAGCAACACTGCGACCGCGGCGGTTCGAAATTCCTTAACGGCACGAAAGGCCCTGGCGAGGTCGCCGGCCCCGATGGCCCGCGCCATGACGGGGCGCTCCATGTCCGGTAGGGACTGCAAAACCACGGCAACCGGGCGCATCAGGAGGCTGCCGAGCGCCAGGAGCGCGAAGGCGCTGGGGCCCGAGAAGAAGGTGACGAAATAGGCATGCGCGTTGATCGTCAGCTCGGTTGCGGCGACGCCGAGCAGCGACCAGCGGGTCAGGTCGCGCCACACCGGCAGATAATCGGCGAGGCGGCCGGCAGCGGACGGCGCGAACTGGCGGATCAGATAGGCGCGGTCGAACAGCCCCAGGCTGGCGGCGGCGGCGGCCAGGAGCACGACGGCGGTATAGGTCATCGTCATGCGGTCGAGCAGGTAGAGCGCGCCCAGACCCGCGACCAGCAGCGTGCCGTAGGCGATGTCGGACGCCGCGGCGCGCGCCGGCGCGTCGGTGGCGTAGGCATAGACGCGGCCGAGCCAACGCAGGCTCATCGTCGCGCCATAGAGGCCGAACAGGAGCGAAGCGCTGAGATTGAGGCCGCTCGCCACCAGGGAACCCGCGACCACCGCGAACGCGAACAGCGACAGCAGCAAATTGGCCTTCTGGAAGGTGGCAAGCTCGGCTGCGTCGACGCGGCCGCGCTCGCGGATGCCGATGGTGGTGGGGGCACCGACCAGGGCGGCGGCGGCGCTGATGCAGAACGGCACGATCGTCATGACGAAGGAGAACAGGCCGAAATGAATCGGCGACAGCGTGTGCAGGATCAGCACCGCGCCGAGGAAATGCGCGCCCGAAATGCACACCGGGCCGAGCGCCGAGAGCGCGTAGCGGCCGGCGAGTTTGAGCAGCTTCTCCAGCGCCGTCGGCCGCGACGCGGCGGACGCGCCTGTGGGAAAAGCGAGAACGGTATCGAGGCTGAGGCCAAGGCTGGACACGAAATGTTGTTCCTTCGGACGCGTACCGGAAGAACTGCAAACATGGGGCCAGTTTGGCGGCGCGGATGCTGGATGACATGCTTATTTCGTCATTGTCCGCTTCGTGCCGGCAACCCATTTCGGCACGCGAAGCGCAAATGGGATCGCCCGCCTGAAGCGGGCGATGAGGATCTTGCATGGAGTTGTCGTCAGTGCGCGGTGCGCGTTCCCAGGGACGCAATCGGGGCATCGCTCGCTTGCGCCTGCCAATCGGCGGGCGGCGCCGCGGCGGCGGCGGCATCGGAATTCAGCGAGCGCGAGCGCGTGAAGATCAGCGCCAGCGCCAGCGGGTTGGTGATCGCGTAGCGCCAGAACAAGCGCCGGGGCTCGCGCGCCAGGCGATACAGCCATTCGAGCGAGAATTTCTGCATCCAGTCGGGCGCGCGGCGATAGTCGCCGGTGACGAAATTGTAGCAGCCGCCGCAGGTGACGAGCCAGCCGGCGCGCAGGCGCTGCTTGTTGCGCACGCAGAAATCGTATTCCAGTGGCACGCTGAGGCCGACGAACACGATATCCGCGCCCGAGCGGTTGATCGCGTCGCATACCGCCTCCTCGTCGTCACGGCCGAAATAGCCGTTGCGGCGGCCGACGATCTGAAGGCCCGGATATCGGAAGCGCAGGATGTCGGCGCAGGCCGCGTTGACCTCCTCGGTCGCGCCGAGCAGGAAGATCTTGAGCCCATGCGCCACCGCGGCCTTGGCGGCGTCGTGGACGAAATCGGTCGTCGCGCTGCGCTCGGGGATGGGCGTGCGCGTCAGCAGGCGGGCGCCGACCACGACCGGCTGGCCGTCGGCATGCACCAGGTCGGCGGCGTCGAACTGGCGGCGGAACGTCTCGTCGGTCGCCGCCTTGGCGATGGCGTGGCCGTTCGAGGCGAAGATCAGTTTGGGCGCCTGGGTCCGCCGGCGCGCGGCGAAGCAGTCTTCCACCATGACGATCGCCATCTGCTCGCGGCTGACGCAGGCGGTCTTGATGCCGCCGACAACGACTTCGGCGTAGGGATCGTTGGCCGGACGCGAGATCGCGCGCCGCTCGCTCGCCGTCGCCGGCTGGATGTTACGGGCGGCGCTCATCAGTGCGCGTTCCTGCCGCCGAGCACGGCCAGCGGCGTGCGCAGCAGGATCTGCAGATCGAGCGTGAAGCGGGCATTCTTGGCATACCAGATATCGCAATCGACGCGGGCGCGCATGGCGTCCAGCGTCGCCGTCTCGCCGCGATGGCCGTTGACCTGGGCCCAGCCGGTGATCCCCGGCTTGACGTCCTGGCGCAGCGTGTAGTTGGCGATGCGCTCGGCATAATGCAGGTCATGGGCGCGGGCATGGGGCCTGGGACCGACCAGCGACATGTCGCCGGCGATGACGTTCAGGAGCTGCGGCAGCTCGTCGAGGCTGGAGCGGCGCAACCACCGGCCGGCGCGCGTGACGCGGCCATCGTTCTGCCGGGCCTGGACGACGGTGTCGCCGTTCTCCAGCACCGTCATCGTGCGGAACTTGAAGATGGCAAACGGTTTGCCGCCGCGGCCCAGACGCGTCTGGCGAAAGAGAACCGGGCCGCCGGAGTCGAGCCTGACGATCAGCGCCAGCACCGCCAGCAGCGGCGCGCAGAACAGCAGCGCCGGCAATGCGATGGCGAGATCCAGCGCGCGCTTGCACAGCGGCTGCAGAGGGCTCGGGCGACTGTCGGTATTGGCAGGGGCGCGCCAGATGCTGTCCGGCGAGACGCGGAAGGCGGCGGCGATGTCGTTCGACGCGACCCACAGCACGTCGGCATCGCGGTGCGAGGCGGTCAGGTCTTGCGCGAATTGATCGTGGAGGCTCACAGCCGACCCTCGGTTTGTCCTGCGAGGGGAAATGCATCGGGCGCGCCAGCGGCGGCGCGGTCTTGTGTGCCGATCCGAAACGGAATCGCGCCGGCGAAGTGCTTAACGGCGCGAAAGGAATGACGCCGCGGTAATGGATGTCCCGCGGCGGGACGGCGCTAATCCGCCAGTTCCTTCTGCCAGCGCGCGACGCGCGGATTGCCGGCGCGCAGCATGGAAATCAGCGTCGTCAGGTGCGGCGCCTGCGGTTCGATGCCATAGCGCGGCAGCAGGAAGCGATTGGCCTGCGCGTCGAGCGAACCCGACAGCGTCGTGAAGGCGCAATCATAGCCGGCATCGCGCACCGCGTGCCAGGCGTCGCGCGAAATATCTCCTTTGTTTCCAAATGGATAGGCGAAATAGTGACAGGGCCCGACCTCGCGCTCGATACGCGCCTTGGCCTGCACCGCCTGGCCGCGTAGCAGCGCCGGCGACTGGTGTTCGTTCATCGGCCAATGGTGATGGGCGTGAGCGCCGATCGCGACGCCGCGCCGCGCCAATTGGCGCACCTGGTCCCAGTCGAGAAAGCGTTCCGAGGAGAATTTCGCGAGCAATTTGCGCAGCAGGGCGGGCTCGAGCGCCGCCATCATCGCATCGACCGCCTGCTGCGCCCGCACCATGTCGAGGCCGCGCAGCTGCCAGACGAGGCGGTCGGCGATGGCGTCGCGTCCGCTGCCCAGCACCAGCGCTTGCGGCAGGTGCGCAATCGCATAGCGTCCGGCCGGTGCGTGGTAGACGAACAGGCGCGCCAGGAACACCGGATTACGCTCGCCCGTATCGATGTGATGCGTGCTGGCGAACAGCGTCCAGGGCAGTTCCAATTCCTCCAGCATGTCGGCGGCGACGCTCAACGTGTTGGCGTAGCCGTCATCCGACATCAGGAACACCGCCCTGGGATGGCGGTCGGGCCGTTTGAGGACGTCGTCGAGGGCGGCGAGCGGCAGGACGTCGAAATTCGCCTTCAGATTGCGCGCGATGGCCAGGAAATCCTCGGCCTCATGGTGATTGGTCTGCAGCCGCGGATCGAGCGTCGTGTGCTCGACGCCGTGGAAAAACACCGCAGACGGGCGGCCGAGCGGACGCACCGCCTCGGCGGGAATGAAGCGGCTCAAATCCCGCGCGATCTGTCCAAAGCGGCTCATGGCTGGCGATCATGGCGTGCAAGCCTTACGCCGGCCTTAACCGCGCACGGCGTTAACCCTCAGGCCGGCAGGCTAAGCGGCCTGGTGCGGAACATGACGTGCCATTCGGCATTGTCGGCCATCATCACGTCGACGGCTTTCTCGATGCGGTCCGTGAGGCGGGCGAATTCGAGCGGCTCGCGCTCGAGCGCCTGGTCCAATTCGTCGAGATCGCGGGCCGTCTCGTGGCTGCGCCGGGCGACCGTTTCGAAATCGGCCTGCGAGCGGATGGCGCTGAGGGCGGCGCCGATGGCCGGGAACAGCGCCGTGAGGAACACCGTCAATTCGCGCAGGCCCTCCGCTTCCCTTATGTCCAGGAAATAGATCGCCAGGAACGAGACGCAGATCGCCAGCGTCGCCCAGAACAGCAGCGTACCGGCCAGATGCAGCCGCTCGCCGGCCTTCTCCATCGCCTCGGCATTGTGCCGGTTCCAGCCGACCTGTGTCTTGAGCTCGGCCTGGCTCACCGCGTCGCGCACCGCCGCCAGATAGGCCGGCGTCATCGCGACATTCGGCACCGGGATCTCCCGCTCGATGGCCCGCGCGTACCAGCTCACCCAGCCATAGGCGCGCCCCGCCCGGTCGCTCGGCCGGTCGAGCCGCGCCGCCGCCCCGGTCGGCGACAGCATGCGCAGATGGCGCAGCGTCTCGGTCAGGCGCCGATACTGCAGCCAGCGCCGGTGCCATTGCCGCCGCGTGCCGAGATTCAGCGTCACCAGGATCGAGGAAATGAGGCCGATCTCGATGGCCACCATCAGCGCCTTGAAATTGAGCGCCGCCATCGGATCGGGCGAGGGATAAATCAGCCCGATGGAAGCCAGGAGCACGGCCGCGGCGCCGGCGATGTAGTTGAAGACATAGGCGCTGCGATAGATCTGCGCGTAGCGCGTCGAGAGATGATCGACGAAGGAATAGGCGTGATACAGCGTGTCGGTATCGACCGGCTGCAGCGAGGCCTCGTCGAGATGGCCCTGCAGGTAGCGCCGCCAGCGCACGCCGCTGTCATCCGGCTGGGGCGGGGCGTGCAGGTCGGACCAGCGCAGCCGGCGCACCCCCAGGAGGAACAGCATCAGGGGATAGGACAGCGCGATGTTCCAGCGATGCGCGGTCTCCCGGAAGAGTGCTTGTAACGGGCCGCGCTCGTGCGGATCCTTGGGGGGCCCGACGATGATCTCCATCACCGGCGACAAGGCGCCGGCGAGCGGCCGCCGCGCCACGGCCTCGATGCCCTCGCGCGCCGTCGGCAGCGCCGAATCCGCGCGCCACAGGATCGAGGGCTCGGCGGGCCGGGTGGGATCGACCACGATCACCGGAACATCGGCCGCCATCGCCTGCTCGACGATCAGCGCCGTTCCGCCGATGCCGTCGGCCGGCATCTGATCCCAGATGGCGATGACGATATCGGCGTTGGCCAGCATCAAAAGCCCCGCCGCCTCATAGGCGCGTCCCACCGCCTCGCGCCGGCCGTCCAGTTCGAACACGGCGCCGCTTTTGGCCAGCAAGTCGTCATAGGCGAGCCGCGACGGCTCGCTTTCGAAATCGCCGCGATAGTCGGCGCGGGCGAACGGCAGGATCGCGTCCAGGCGAAAATCGGCGGCGAGGCCGGCTTCCGCGACGATGCGGTCGGCGCCCTCGGCCAGGGCCGAAACGATCGAGAGCTCCGGGCGGCGGCTGGCGAACGCCCAGGCGTCGCGCGCCACCACCTCCCGCGTCAGGCCGGCGATGTCGGCCAGGATGGCGTCGACGGTGCGCCGCACGCGGCTGGCCTGCTCCGGCGACAGCTTGGGACCCGGCCTGTGTCCCGTCACGCCGACCCGCAGGAAAGCCTTGGGGCGCGGCGGCGAGATCTGGTCGGTGCCTGCGATGCTCACGGTGAAGAAAATCCGTCTGGCTGTTTCGGACAAAGCGCATGTTAGGTTGCCGACCGGCGACAGCGTAAGGGGCGGCAATGGCCGAATTGGGTGTTCTGAAGGATTATGCGCGCTCCGATTTCAGCGACGGGCGCTGGACCAGGCCGGTCTGGCGCCGCGGGCAAGGTCCCGCCGTCATCGTGATTCACGAGATGCCCGGGCTGCATCCCCTGGTCGTGCGCTTCGCCGACCGCGTCGCCGAGGCCGGCATGACCGTCTTCCTGCCCAGCCTGTTCGGCCAACCGGGGCGGCCGGTCAGTCCGGGCTACGCGCTCGGCGAGATGTTCAAGGGCATCTGTATCCGGCGCGAATTCAACGTCTGGTCCAAGGATCAGTCGAGCCCGATCGTGGACTGGTGCCGGGCGCTGGCCCGCAAGGCGCATGGCGAATGCGGCGGCAAGGGCGTCGGCGCCGTCGGCATGTGCTTCACCGGCAATTTCGCGCTCGCCATGATGACCGAGCCTTCCGTCGTGGCGCCGGTCCTGTCGCAGCCGTCGCTGCCGCTGGGCTTCAGCGCCGCGGCCAAGGCGGCGATGGGCGTCTCGCCCGCTGAGATCGCCTGCGCGCGGCGCCGCTTCGAGGACGAGAGTCTTTCGATGATGGGCCTGCGCTTCAAGGGCGACCCGCTCGTCACCGCGGCGCGCTTCCAGACCTTCAAGGACACCTTCGGCGACAAGTTCGAGGCCGTCGAGCTGGAAGACAAGGACGCGGCGCCGGCACCCGGCTTCGGGCCACATTCGGTGCTGACGCTGAACCTCGTCGATGGCGATCCGGACGGCATGACGCGGCAGACCGAACGGCGCGTCATCGCCTTCTTCAAGGATCGCACCGGCGCCTGAGAAAAAAAGGGCGCCGGTAAGACCGGCGCCCTGAAGCAGTCACGGGGAGTACTGCTTAGTAACTGTACCGCACGCCCGCGAAGAACTCGCGGCCGGTCTGGTAGTACACCAGCGGACGCTTGCCCACCGAGTCGTTGTATTGATAGAGGCCCTGATTGGTCAGGTTGATCGCTTGGAAGCTGACGGAGAAGTTATCGTCGATCTTGTAGCTGGTCGATGCGTCCAGGTTGAAGGTCGACGCCTGCTCTTGCGAATCGTTGGCGCTGAGGCCGGAGGTTGGGCCCGCAGAGACCAGGAATTTGCTGCGGAACGCCGCCGACAGACGCGCTTCGAAGATCGTGTCGTCGTAATACACCGTGGCGTTGTAGGTCGTCCGCGACAGGCCGGTGAGATCGTTGAGCGTGGTGATCGCCGCCGTCGTGGCCGTCGCTGGCACGAGGATGAAGTTCTGCCGCGCCTGCACGAAGGTCACGTTGCCCAGGACGCCCATATTGTCGAACGGCTTGGGCAGGAAGTCGAAGGGCTGCTGCCAGTCGAGCTCCATGCCGTAGAGCGGTCCGCCCTTCTGCGACACCGTCGTGGTGTAGGTCGTGTTGGTGTTGGTGTCGTTGCAGGTCGCCGTGAAGGTGCCGCCGCAGAACGACAGCAGGACGCTGGAGGGAATGCCCAGCGGGTTGGTGGCGAACGGCCCGAACAGATTCTGGCCGACCTCGATGTTGTCGAGATGCTTGTAGAACATGCCGACCGAGAACAGCGCGCCCTTGTCGTAGTACCACTCGAACGACAGGTCGGCCGTCTTGGCGCGGTAGGGCGCAAGGTTCGGATTGCCGGTCGTCACCGAGATCGGGTTGGCGCCCGACTGCGAAATGCTGACGCCCGGCAACAGGGCGGTCAGGTTCGGACGCGTCATGACCTGCGATGCGTTGAAGCGGATCAGGAAGTCGTCCACCGGCTCGAACACCGCGTTGAACGACGGCAGGAAGTCGTGATAGCTCGACTTCACGTCGGTCGACTGGAAGGTTTTGGTGGTGGCGTTGAAGGCGATACCGATCGATTCGGTATTCGTCTCCACATAGCGCCCACCGATGTTGCCGCGGAAGGGGTGGCCGTAGAACAGCGTGTCCCAGCCCGCCTGCAGCCAGAAGCCTGTGTCGTTCTCATGCACCTGGCCGTTCGACGAGCCGAACGACGACGTGCCCTGGAGGAACGCGCCGCAGCCCGGCGCGACCGCGCAGGCGCCCGCACTGGACGACAGCACGGCCGGATCGACGGTCTGGTTGAAGATCTGGAACAGCGAACTCGCCTTGTTGATGTCGGGCACCAGGTAGGAAGTCGCGGTGCCGGGCGGCGTGCTCAGGCCGTGCAGCGTGACCAGCTGGGTGTATTGCGACAGCGGCGTGTTCTCGATCGCGGTTGGGATCCAGCTGTCGAGCGTGGTGTTGGCGCCGTTGGAGCGCGCCGTCATGACGTTGTTGTTGCCGAAATCGCGCAGGTCGAAGCCGGCCTGCAGCTTCAGCCAGGTGTAGGGATCCCACTCCGCGTCACCGGTGACTGTGCGGAAGCTGTTGTAGACCGCCGCCGCGCGCTCGCGGATCTGCGACAGGAACCAGCCATTGGTGGAGGTCGGATCCACGTTGCCGAAATTGAGGACCGGCGTGTAGTTGCTGTTCGCGAAGCTGTAGCCGAAAGGCTGCGCCAGGCTGCCGGCGCCGCCCGCCTGCCCGCCCGGGCAGTTGGCCACGTTGCCGCCCGTCGCCGTCGCCGCCGTGCAGTTGTAGTCCATCGTCAGCGTGGTCTGGATCGGGTTGTTGTGATGCGATTCCGACCAGCCGATCAGGGCATGGACCTTGAGCGTGTCGGAGAACGAGTGCGACGCTTCCAGCGTGCCCTGACCGAAGCGCGTGTCGAGATGGTCGAGGCGATGCTCGGCGCGCAGACCGACATCGCTCGCCGTGGCCGCGACGAAGTTGTTCTGCGCCGGATTGAGCGTGTAGGACAGGATGTTGATCGCACCGCGGCCCAGGGTGGTCGCGAGCAGCGCCGGCGTGCCGGCCGGCGCCGAGTTGGCCGCGACCTGGTTCAGGCTGAACGAGTTGGCTTCCAGGTATTCTTCCTGGCGCACGACCTCGAAGTCGGAGGCGACGACGTTGAGCGTGACCAGCGTGTCCTGGTCCGGCTGCCACTGGAACGCGGTGGTGAAGCCGATGCGATCCTCGGTCTGCGGGATCAGGTCGTAGCGCGGGAAGCGCGGACCGAACGATTCATTGACGACGTCGTAGTTGTTCGGAAGCGTCGCCGCGTTGAAGGTCGCGCCATTGGCGACCGCGCCGCCGACCTCGACCAGCGGCGCCTGCGTGCCGGTGCCGGGACGGAACTGGCCCTGGCCGACGCCGGCGGTGTTCGCCGTGCCGGGCAGGTTCGAGCCGGTATAGACCACCGAGCCGAAGCGCTGCGCCGCGGTGCACTGGAACTGCGCGCCCGGATTGTTGGTGACGCAGCCCGCGATCAGCGGCTGGCCGTGGCCCGCCGGCTGCTGCGTGTTGTCGTCCTCGAAGCGCGTCGTGTCGAAACCGACTTCGGTGGTGTTCCGCGTGCCGGCGGCGAAGGCGAACAGGGCGCCGAACCTGCCGCCGTCGAAGGTGTCGGAGATCAGGCCCGACATGCGCGGGTTGAAGCCACCGTTCTGCTCGGCGTAACCGGCCTGCGTCGACAGGGCCAGGGTGAAGCCGTCATGATCGAAGGGCACCGGCGTGTGCAGGTCGACGGTGGCGCCGAGCGAGCCTTCTTCGAGGTCGGCCGAGGCGGTCTTCTTCACCGTGATGGCGCTGAACAGGTCGGACGAGAAGGTGTTGAAGTCGAAGGCGCGCGTGCGGTTGGTGCCGCCCTGGCTGTCCTCGCTGCCGACCGTCGACTGGGCTTCCATGCCGTTGATGCGCACGCGGGTGAAGCCCGAACCCAGGCCGCGAACCTGGATTTCCCTGCCCTCGCCTTCGTCGCGCGACAGCGCCACGCCGGGCACGCGCTGGATCGATTCGGAAAGGTTGAGGTCGGGGAATTTGGCGATGTCTTCGGCCAGGATCGTGTCGGACGAGCCCAGATCGGCGCGCTTCATGTCGAGCGCACGGTCGAGGCTGCCCCTAAAGCCGGTGACGACGACGGTCTCAATCGACGTCGAGTCGGCATCCGCGGCATAGGCCGCGCCGACGCCGCCGGCGGCGATCAAGGTTGCAACGGAAACGCCAAGCCAAAGCTTCGCACGCCCAGAAATCCGCGAATGGTACACTGCGCCCTCCCCTAGCGTGACGCGGGCCGCTATGGCCCGGTCTGCGCTTTAATTCGTCCCGCGTTTGCGCGGGCGATGTTTCGTCCCTGTCGGCATCCCGCCGTTGTGACACCGGTGTCATAGCAGACTGTTTCTGCGTTGTCACCGGTGGCAATTGAAACTAATGCCGAAAAACATGCGCTGGCAAGATCGTGTTTGCAGGTTCGGTAAATTCACCAACTGGCGATGCATTCGCGCAACGGCGACTGGGAGCGCTACCGGGCCAGCCACCCGCCGTCGACGGGGATGACCGCGCCGTTCACGTAGTCCGATGCCGCGCTTGCGAGAAACACCACCGTGCCGCCGAGATCGGCCGGCACACCCCAGCGCCCGGCCGGGATGCGGCCGAGGATCTCCTTGGAGCGGTCCTCGTCCTGGCGCAGCTGCGCCGTGTTGTCGGTCGCCATGTAGCCCGGCGCGATGGCGTTGGAGTTGATCCCCTTCGAGGCCCACTCATTCGCCAGCAGTCGCGTGATTCCCGCGATGCCGCTCTTGCTCGCCGTATAGGACGGCACGCGGATTCCGCCCTGGAACGACAGCATCGAGGCGATGTTGATGATCTTGCCTTTGCCCTTCTTGACCATCTCGCGGCCCGCCGCCTGGGACATGAAGAACGCCGCCTTGATGTTGACGTTCATGACGTCGTCCCAGTCCTTTTCGGAGAAGTCGAGGGCATCGGCGCGGCGGATCAGGCCGGCATTGTTGACCAGGATGTCGATGCCGCCGAGGCCCTTGACCGTTTCGGCGACGATGCGTGTCACCGGCTCGATCGAGGACAGATTGGCGTCGATCGACAGGAAGCGCCGGCCCAGCTTTTTCACGGCGGCTTCGGTTTCCACTGGCGGCACGAAGCCCGCGCCGGCGATGTCGGCGCCCGCCGCCGCCAGCGCCAGCGCCATGCCCTGGCCGAGACCCGTATTGGGTCCGGTGACCAGCGCGACCTTGCCTTCAAGACTGAACGGATTGCTCATGGTCGCCTCTATTTCAACTGGCAGATGTCCAGGACATTCATGTCGGTGTAGTCGAGATTCTCGCCGCCCATCGCCCATATGAACGTGTAATTGCTGGTGCCCGAGCCCATATGGATCGACCATGGCGGCGAGACCACCGCCTCGTCGTTCGCCATCACGATATGGCGCGTGCTCTCGGGCTCGCCCATGAAGTGGAAGACGCGCTCGTCGGGCTTAAGGCCGAAATAGAAATACACTTCCGAGCGGCGGTCATGCAGGTGCGGCGGCATCGTGTTCCAGACGCTGCCGGTCTTCAGGACCGTGAGGCCGAGCAGAAGCTGCGCCGATTTGCAGGTCGCCGGCACGATGTACTGGTAGATCGTGCGCTCGTTGGAAGTCGCCAGGCTGCCGCGCTCGAGCGGCACCGCCTTCTCGATGGAGATCTTCTTGGTCTCGAAGCTGGCATGCGCCGGCGTCGAGGTCAGGTAGTATTTGGCGGGCTTGGCCGCATCGGCCGAGGCGAACGTGACCTCCTTGGCGCCCATCGTCACATACAGCCCGTCGCGCGGACCCAGATCGTAGGCGGCGCCGTCGACCGTGATCGTGCCGGAACCCTCGCCGACATTGATGGCGCCGAGTTCGCGGCGCTCGAGGAACGGCTTGCCCTTGGCGGATTCGGGCGCGACCTGGACCGGCAAGTTGAGCGGCGCGGCGGTCGGCGCGGCACCGCCGATCACGAAGCGCTCATAATGCGTGTAGTTGAGGACGATCTCGCCCGGCACGAACAAGCCGCTCATCAGGTAACGCTCACGCAGCGCCTGGTTGTCGGCGCCGTGCATGCTCTGCGGATGCGTCGCGTGGATGGTCTTCTTGTACACGGCCGTCCTCCCATTTCCCGGCGTTTAGGTAACCGGTGTCATCGAAACGTGCAAGCCGGCAGCGCTTCGTGCGCGAAATGCGCCATCGCTTCAGCGCGGCGTTCGGCGCATGAAGCGAACACGGCCCAGCCAGGAAGCCCGATGACACGTTTCGACCGGCGCGTGCGATTGCTTGCGGCGTTCCTGTCGGCTTTGGCCGGCTACGTCGATGCGATCGGCTTTCTCAAGCTGGGCGGCTTTTTCGTTTCCTTCATGAGCGGCAATTCCACGCGTCTCGCCGTCGCTCTGGCGCAGGGCTCATGGCAGGCCGTCGAAGGCGCCGGGCTGATCGGCAGCTTCGTCGCCGGGGTGATCGTCGGCGCGTTCATAGGACATATCGCCAAGGGTCATCGCCGCCTCGCCGTACTGCTGGTGGTGGCGACGCTCCTCGCGCTGGCGGCGGCGCTCAACAGAATGGGAATCGTGCCGGCGGCGATTGCCGCCATGGCGCTTGCCATGGGCGCCGAGAACGCCGTGTTCGAGCGCGACGGCGAGGTCCAGATCGGGCTGACCTACATGACCGGAACGCTCGTAAAGATGGGACGAGGGATTGCGGCCGCGCTGCTCGGCGGCGCGCCCTTCGCGTGGCTGCCCTATCTGCTGCTCTGGTTCGGCCTGATTTGCGGCGCCGTTCTCGGTGCCGTCGCCTATCCCTATCTGGGCCTGGATGGGCTTTGGCCCGCGGCCGCGTATGCCGCGGCCTGCGCCGTCGTCGCCGCACGGCTCGAGCGCGACGAGCCGCAGATCGCGTCTTAGGCTTTGCCCGGCACGCCGGTGGATTCGCGCACCACCAGGGTCGGCACGACCTCGGTCTTCTCGTTGGTGTGGGTGCGCCGCTCGCTCGTCGTCGTGATCAGTTTCGCCGCCGCCATCTGGCCCATGTCGTGGATCGGCAGGCGCACAGACGTCAGCAGCGGATAGAGCCGAGAGGCCATGGCGCTGTCGTCGAAGCCGATCACCGAGATATCGCCGGGAATGGAGAGCCCCGCATCGCGCGCCGCCTTGTAGACGCCGGCGGCCATCTCGTCATTGCCGCAAAAGATCGCCGTCGGCCGCGGCTTCAGTGCCAAGAGGGCGGCCGCGTTCTCGGCGCCGGTCTCGAAGGTGTAGGCCGCCTCGCGGTCGTAGTCGCGTGGCAGCTTCAGGCCGGCCTCGGCGAGGCCGGCCGCGAAGCCGCGGCGGCGCTCATGTGCCGAGCGGAACAGCGACGGGCCGGAGATGTGCGCGATGCGCGAATGCCCAAGCTTGACAAGGTGCCGCGCCGCCTCCATGCCGCCGATATTGTCGTGCGTCACCACCATGCTCTGCGGCTCGTCGAGCGCGATCGAGGCGATGCGCACATAGGGGCAGTCGATCTCGTCGAGCACCTCGATCAGGCGTTCGTCTTCCGACACCGATGGCGGCAGCACCACGCCGAACAGCTTCTGGCGCTCGATGAAAGCGCGCATGTCCTGCAGGAAATTGGGATCCTGGCGGTTGCAGGGCCGGATCACGAGTTCGAAGCTCGTGCCCTTCATCGCGTCGAGGATGCCCTGCTGCATGTTGACGACATATTGCGGCGTCGGGTTGTCGTAGATCATGCCGATCAGGAACGAGCGCCGGAAGGCGAGGCCGCGGGCCTGCGGGTCGGGCGCGAAGCCGAGCTCGGTGATGATGGCGCTGATCTTCTCGCGCGTCTCCTCGCGCACGAAGGGCGAATCGTTGATGACGCGCGACACCGTCTTCTTGGAGACGTTGGCGAGGCGCGCGATGTCGTTGATGGTCGGGCGCTTGCGGCTGCGCTCGGCTTCGGGCGCGCCGGCCGGGTCTGACGTTCCTTGCGGCCGCGCACGCGCGGTCTTTCGCGATGTCACCAAATCACCAGAAGAAAGAGACCTCCCTGTATTAGCCGCGCCGCCGCGCTTGCGCCAGAACGCGTATCCCCGCGCCGGGACAATGCGCGGGATTCGACGCGGCCTGCGATTTGCGCCAGAATTGCGCGATTGACACCGGTTACCGTGCCAAGGCGATGCCCACCCGATATCCTCAGGCCATGAGCCCGACGCGTCCCTTCGAGCGGCTGAGCGCTGCCACGCTCCGCCATGCCGCGGCCGGCGTGGCCCTGCCGGACTACGACCGCAAGGCGCTCGACATCGGTATCGTCCATTTCGGACCGGGCGCCTTTCACCGCGCCCACCAGGCCTTCTATGTCGACCGCCTGCTGCGCGGCGATGCGCGCTGGGCGATCTGCGACGTCGCCTTGCGCGGCACCAGCGTCACCGAGGCGCTGACGGCCCAGGACGGCCTCTACACCATCGCCGAACTGAGCGCCGAGCCGCGATTTCGCGTCATCGGTTCGGTGCGCGAGGCGATCGCGGCGCGCACCTATCCGCAGGCCGTGCTGGCGCGCCTGCTGGCGCCGGCGGTGCGCGTCGTCACCATGACGGTGACCGAGAACGGTTATTGCCTGACGCGCGGCGGCGACCTCGACACGGCGCGCGAGGAGATCGCGCACGACCTCGCCAATCCCCGCGCGCCCGCCAGCGTCATCGGCTGGCTGGTCGAGGCGCTGTCGCACCGGCGCCGCGCCGCGCTGCCGCCCTTCACGATGATCCCTTGCGACAATGTCGCGGACAATGGCGCGCGCCTCAAACGCGCCGTCATGCAGTTCGCCGCCGCCCGCGACAAGGAGCTGGCGCGCTGGATCGAGAGCGAGGCGCGCTTTGTCTCCACCATGGTCGACAGCATCACGCCGGCCTCCGACGAAGCGCTGAAAGCCCGCGTCGCGCTCCATATCGGCGCCGTCGACATGGTGCCGGTGCAGCGCGAGCCCTTCGTGCAATGGGTGATGGAGGACCTGCCCGGCGCGCTCGGTCCCGACTGGAGCCGCGCCGGCGTGACGCTGACGCGCGACGTCGCGGGCTACGAGCAGGCCAAGCTGCGCCTCCTCAACGGCGCCCATTCGACGCTCGCCTATCTCGGCCTGCTGCGCGGCCGGCGCGCCACGCGCGATGCGATGCAGGATACTGCGCTGGCCGCCTTCGTGCGCGAACTGATGACGGTCGACATCGCGCCGTCGCTGAAGCCGCCGTCCGGCTTCGACGTCGCCCGCTATATCGACACGGTGCTGGAACGCATCGCCAATCCCGCCATCACCCACCATCTGGGCCAGATCGCCTGGGACGGCTCGCAGAAGCTGCCCTACCGACTGTTCGGCGTCCTCGGCGAAGCGCTCGCCGCCGGCCGGCCGATCGCGCGGCTTTGCCTCGCCATCGCCGCCTGGATGCGTTTCGTCCGCCGCCAGACGCAGCAAGGAATCGAACTGGTCGATCCGCTGGCGGCGCCGCTGCAGCGGATCGCGCAGCGCTGCAGCGGCGACGGCGCCCACGACGTCGCTCTGTTTCTTTCGCTCGAAGCGATGTTCCCGCGCGATCTCGCCGGCGAGCCGCGCATCGTCGCCGCGCTGGCCCAGTCCTATGACCGGATCGGCGACACGGGACGCTTGCCGGACGACGGCCGATGACGGGCCTGACGCGCCGCGACGCGCTCGGTGCCGCCGCGCTGGCGCTGCCCGCCCTGGCCTCGGCACGCGGCCTCGAGGGCCAGCGCCAGCCCGACCTCGGCAACGGCAAATTCCTCAACCCCGTGCTGGCCGGCGATCATCCCGACCCCTCCGTGCTGCGCGTCGGCGGCGACTACTACATGACGTTCTCGTCGTTCGAATCCTATCCCGGCCTCGTGTTGTGGCATTCGCGCGACCTGGTGAGCTGGCAGCCGCTGGGACCGACGCTGTTCAAGCCGGTCGGTTCGGTGTGGGCGCCGGACCTCGTCGCGCATG
Organism: Rhizomicrobium sp.; assembly: GCA_035570795.1. Classification (GTDB taxonomy): domain Bacteria; phylum Pseudomonadota; class Alphaproteobacteria; order Micropepsales; family Micropepsaceae; genus Rhizomicrobium. Next base: position 23,612 of record DATMKZ010000044.1, on the reverse strand, counting down.
CCGGCCGCTTCTACATCTACTTTCCGGCGCGCACCGCCGAGCGACAGTCGATCTTTGTCATCCATGCCGACGGCATCGCCGGCCCATGGAGCGAGCCTGTCGATCTCGGCGTCGCGCGCATCGATCCCGGCCATGTCGTCGGCGAGGACGGACGGCGCTACCTGTTCCTGTCGGGCGGCGACCGCGTGCGCCTCGCAGCCGACGGCCTCTCGGCCGACGGGCCGGTCGAGCACGTCTATGACGGCTGGCGCTATCCGCAGAGCTGGGACGTCGAGAGCTTCAGCCAGGAAGGGCCGAAGATGTCGGCGCGGGACGGCTGGTTCTACATGACGCTGGCCGAGGGCGGCACGGCCGGGCCGCCGACCGGCCATATGGTGGTCTCGGCGCGGGCGCGCTCGATCCACGGCCCGTGGGAGAATTCGCCGTTCAATCCCGTGGTGCGCACCAGGAGCAAGGCCGAACGCTGGTGGTCGCGCGGCCATGCGACGCTGGTCGAGGCCGCCGACCACAGCTGGTGGCTGATGCATCACGGCTACGAGAACGGCTTCTGGACGCTGGGGCGCCAGGCGCTGCTGTCGCCGGTCGCCTGGACGCCGGACGGCTGGTTCCGCGCCAGGCCCGCCGACATCGCAAAACCGCTGCCCAAGCCGCGCGGCGTGCGCCTGCCGCACGGCCTTGCCCTGTCGGACGATTTCACGCGCGATGCGTTCGGCACGCGCTGGTCGTTCTACGATCCGGCGCCAAGCGAACGCCTGCGGGCGCGGCTCGACAACGGCGCGCTGGTCCTCGCCGGCAAGGGCACCGCGCCGCGCGATAGCTCGCCACTCGCCTGCGTCGCCGGCGACCGCGCCTATGTTTGCGAGGTCGAGATCGAGATTGGCCCGGGCGCTGGCGCCGGCCTCATCCTGTTCTACAGCCGCAGGCTCTATGCCGGCCTCGGCTTCGACGCGAACGGCTTGGTCCTGCACCGCTACGGCCTGGAGCGGCGCCAGGCGACGCCGGCGCTCAGCGGCAACCGGCTCTTCCTGCGCCTCGCCAACGACAACCACATCGTCACGCTGCACCACAGCGTGGACGGCGCCGCCTGGACCAAGTTCGGCGTCCAGATGGAAGTCTCCGGCTACCACCACAACGTCGCCGGCGATTTCCTCAGCCTGCGCCCCGCCCTCTACGCCGCCGGCAGCGGCGAGGCGCGATTCAGGAACTTCCGCTACGCCGCGCTCTAAAGCGCAATCGTGTGAAGCATACTTCAGCGTGCGATCATGCTCTAAGTCCCGTGCGCGTGCTGCGACGAATCCAGCGCCGCCGGCGTCTTCGGCGTCATGTCGAACAGGTTCCAGTCGGCCGGATTGAAGGGCCGCGCCGTCGGCTTCTGCACCGGATAGCCGTGGATGTCGTCCTGACTGTTGATGACGATGCCGCGGCCTTCGGCGACGTCGGCGATCAGCCGCACGTCGTCGTAGTCGCGGTCCCACGGCCGCGCGCCCGCATTGTGCAGCACATATTGCTGCACCGCGCTGGAGGGCATCGCCGTCAGCCCGTCCGGCCACAGCGGCGGCTTGGCCATCATGATGATCTTGGCCGGCGCGGTGGTGTAGCGGCCGAACATCGGCAAGGGATTGCCGATCTGGTCCACGGCGACATTGTCCTTGCCGTAATATTCGAGATCGCCATAGCCGCCGAGCTCGAGGAACGCGATATGCGCCACGGTCGACAGGCCCGCCCGCGCGACGTTGCCGACCGCGCTCATCTCGCCGACCTGCCAGGGATGCGTGCCCCATTCCTCGGCCATCAGGTTGTAATGCACGATGCGCTGGCCGGGATCGAAGATCAGGTTGTTGACGATCACGCCGTGGACGCCGCCCTTGAACAGCGGATTGCGCTCGTAATTGTGGGCGTAGAGATTGTCCACGATCAGGATGTCGGTCGCGTTGTCGTGGATCAGCGAGCCTTTGGAGTGCTCGATCTTATAGTGCGTCGCATAGGCGAGGCCTTCGGCGATGATGTCGTTGCTGAAGGTGATGGCGTGCGAGGTGTGCGCCCGCCACACCGCCGGATCGTCGCCCTGGAAGCGGCCGCCCGACATCGAGCCGTTCTCGTCGGTCGCCCAGGTCTCGGTGCAGTGATCGACGATCACGTTGTAGGCACCGCCGGTCGTCGAGATCGCGTCCTGCTCCCAGCCGCTCTTCTTCGGCTTGCCGGCATCGCCGACGCGCACCCGGATGTGCTGGATGACGACGTCGTGCGCGCCGATGTCGAAGCCGCCGCGGATGAAAGTGATGCCCGGCGACGGCGCGGTCTGGCCGGCGACCGTCAGGAACGGCTCGGTGATCTTGACCTCGCTGGCACCGAGGTCGATCACGCCGCCGACCTCGAACACCACGATGCGCGGCCCGGCCGTGCGCAGCGCGGCGAGGAAGGAGCCCGGTCCGTCCGGGTTCAGCGTCGTCACCTTGATGATCTGGCCGCCGCGGCCGCCCGGCGTGTGCGCCGCCCAGCCGAGCGCGCCGGGAAAGGCGAGCGGCGCCAGATCCGCGGCCGGCTTGGCCAGCGGCGCCAGCGGCGCCAGCCGCGCCGCCACGGGCCCGCCATGCGGCTTCATCGCCGCAGCCGCGGTTCCCACGATCACTATGCCCATCAGGGCAAGGCCAAATCCGAATGTCCTGGTCACTGTTTCCATCCTGTTTTCTTCTCCGCAGGCCAGCCTGCCCCATTCCGGCCGGTACCGGACGCCTTGCGCCTACCCGTCGATTGAAAATGACACCGGTTTCCTCTAGACACAACGCAGCCGCGCCAAAAAGCGTGGTCCGCCGTCCTAAGGGCCGGACGCGGGGGGAAACAACTGCGCGGAGCGGAGTATTTTGACAGACACGATCGCGCGGCAGTTCGTTCAGGCGCGGCTTGCCGCGCAGTCCCTGGCTGCCTTTCCCGGCATCGTGCCGCCGGATTTGGCTACCGGTTACCATCACCAGGACGCTGCCATCGCGCTGTATCCGGACGAGATCGCCGGCTGGAAAATCGGCCGTGTCGGCCCCGATTTCGAGGACCGTTTCGGGCGCACGCGCCTGGCCGGCCCGATCTTCCGAGGGGCGGTTCGCCGCGCGGCCGGCCGCGAGCCCGTCCCGTTCCCGGTCTTCAAGGGCGGTTTTGCCGCGATCGAGGCGGAGTTCGTCTTCGCGCTCGGCCAGGACGCCCCCGCCGCCAAGCTCGACTGGAGCCTGGACGAGGCCCGGGCCCTCGCCGGCGACATGCATGTCGGCATTGAGACCGCCGGCAGCCCGCTCGCCACCATCAACGAACTGGGTCCCACGGTCGTCATCACCGATTTCGGCAACAATGCGGGGCTGATCCTGGGACCCCGCGTGCCCGACTGGCGTTCTCGCGCCGACAGCGCGCTGACCTGCGAAAGCTTCATCGAAGGCAAATCGGTCGGCCGGGGCGCCGCCTCCGACCTGCCCGGCGGTCCGCTCGAAGCGCTGCGCTTCCTGCTCGAACATTGCGCGCGCCGCGGCCGGCCGCTGAAAGCGGGCCAGCTGATCTCGACCGGCGCCGCGACCGGCATCCACGATATCGCGTCCGGCCAGCGCGCCCGTGTGGACTTCGGCGCACTGGGTGCGATTGAATGCGTCGCGGTGGCTGCCGAGGCCGCGACCGCGAAGGCCGAGATTTCGCGCGCGGCGCGCGCCTGACGATCTGCCGCGTCCAACGAGGCGCGGCGCAAGACCAAGAATAATTCGGGAGGCGGCGCGCTGCCGTCTGGAAGGATCTGGCCGATGAACGTGCAAACGCCTCCGGTTTCGAAGGACGAGGTGGTCGCGGCCGCCGCCCGGCGTGCCGGCTCCTATCGCTGGATGATCTGCGGCCTGCTGTTCGCCGCCACCGCCATCAACTATGTCGACCGCCAGATTCTGGGCGTGCTCAAGCCCACCCTGCAGCACGATCTGGGCTGGAACGAGCTGCAATATGCCGACATCGTGTTCTGGTTCCAGGCCGCTTATGCCGTGGGCTATCTCGGCTTCGGCCGGCTGATCGACAAGATCGGCGCCCGCCTCGGCTTCGCCGGCGCCATCGTCATCTGGACCGTCGCCCATATCGCGCACGCCGCAGTGCGCACCGTGTTCGGCTTTACAATGGTGCGCGTCGGTCTCGGCGTCGGCGAATCCGGCAATTTCCCGGCCGGCATCAAGGCCGTCGCCGAATGGTTTCCCAAGAGCGAACGGGCCCTCGCCACCTCCATCTTCAACGCCGGCTCGGGCATCGGCGCCATCATCACGCCGCTCATCGTGCCTTACATCGTCATCGCTTTCGGCTGGCGTGCCGCCTTCGTCATAACCGGCTCGTTCAGCCTCATATGGCTGGTCGTCTGGCTGCGCACTTACACCAGCCCGCGCGACAGCAAGCATGTGACGCCGGGCGAGCTCGCCTTCATCGAAAGCGACCCGCCCGACGCCGAGGCGCACGCCCACATCCCCTGGCTGCGCCTGCTGCGCGTGCGCGAGACCTGGGCCTACGCCATCGCCAAGTTCCTGATCGATCCGATCTGGTGGATGTACCTGTTCTGGCTGCCCGGCTTCTTCGCCGATCGCTACCACCTCGACCTCAAATCCTTCGGCCCGCCCGTGGTGGCGGTCTACATCATGTCCGACATCGGCAGCGTCGCCGGCGGCTGGTTGTCGTCGCAGCTGATCAAGATGGGCTTTTCGATCAACGCCGCGCGCAAGCTGACCATGCTGGTCTCCTGCTTCGCCATCCTGCCCATCGTCTTCGCCATGCGCGCCGACAATCTGTGGCTGGCGGTCGGCATCCTCGGTGTCGCGACCGCGGCGCACCAGTCTTTCTCCGCCAATCTCTACACCCTGCCGTCCGACGTCTTCCCGCGCGCCGCGGTGGCCTCGGTGATCGGCATCGGCGGCACCGTCGGCGCCATCGGCGGCATGCTGATGGCCAAATACACCGGCTGGGTGCTGCAGTCGCTCGGCACCTACACGCCGATCTTCGTCGTGGCGGCGGCGGCCTATGCCCTGGCGCTGCTGGTGGTGCATATCCTGTCGCCGCGCTACGCGCTCGCCAACGTCGACTAGGCGGATACGCAAGGCGGCCGGGCGCGTTACACTCCGCGCATGGTCAAACCCGAAGCGCTGCTGCGGCCGACGCCGGCCGGACTTTATTGTCCGCCGGGCGACTTCTACATAGACCCGGTCCGCCCCGTCGAACGGGCCGTCATCACCCATGGCCATGCCGATCATGCCCGCGCCGGCCACGGCGCCGTGCTGGCGACGCCAGAGACGCTCGCCATCATGGCGTCGCGCTATGGCGAGGCCTTCGCCGGCGCGACCCAGCCGTTGGCCTATGGCAAGACGGTCAAGCAGAAAGATGCCAGCGTCACGCTGGTGCCCGCCGGTCACATCCTCGGCTCGGCGCAGGCGGTGGTGCGCGGGAAGGGCCTGACCATGGCGGTTTCCGGCGATTACAAGCGGCGCCGCGATCCCACCTGCGCCGCCTTCGAGCCCGTCCCATGCGACGTCTTCATTTCCGAGGCGACCTTCGGCCTGCCAGTCTTCCGCCATCCGCCCGACGGCGATGAGATCGCCAAGCTGCTGAAATCGGCGGCGCAGTTTCCGCAGCGCGCGCACCTCGTCGGCGCCTATGCCCTCGGCAAAGCACAAAGGATCCTCTGCCTGCTGCGCGAAGCCGGCTACGACCGGCCGATCTACGTCCATGGCGCGCTGGAGAAGCTCAACGCGCTGTACGAATCCTTCGGCGTGAAGCTCGGGCCGCTGGCGCCTGCCACCACCGGCGCGAAAAAGGATTTCGCCGGCGCCATCGTCATCGCGCCGCCGTCCGCGACCCAGGACCGCTGGTCGCGGCGCTTTCCCGATCCCGTCCTTTGTTTCGCCTCAGGCTGGATGCGGGTGCGGGCTCGCGCCCGCCAGGGCGGCGTCGAGCTGCCGCTGATCCTTTCCGACCACGCCGACTGGGACGAGCTCACCGCGACGGCCAGCGAGCTGCGGCCGCAGGAATTGTGGATCACGCATGGCGAGGAGGAAGCCTTGCTGCGCTGGGCGGGGCTCAACGACATTTCGGCGCGGGCCCTGTCGCTGGTCGGCTATGAGGCGGAGGACGCCGAATAATGCGCGCCTTCGCCCGCCTGCTGGACAGCCTCGCCTTCACGCCCGCACGCAACACCAAGCTCACCCTGGTGCGCGACTATCTGCGCGAGACGCCCGATCCCGAGCGCGGCTGGGCGCTGGCCGCGCTGACCGGCGCGCTGGCGTTCGACGCCGCCAAGCCTGCCTTCATCCGCAAGGCGGTCGAAGCGCGGGTCGATGCCGAGCTGTTCGCGCTGTCCTATGATTTCGTCGGCGACCTCGCCGAGACTGTGGCTTTGATCTGGCCCACCAGGCCTGGCGCCAATCGCGAGCCGGAACTGCCCGAGGTCGTGGACGCGCTGCGCAGCGCCTCGCGCGCCGACGTCCAGCGCCTGCTCGAAGCCTGGCTCGACGCGCTCGATGCCGACGGCCGCTGGGCGCTGCTCAAACTGCTTACCGGGGGCCTGCGCGTCGGCGTCTCGGCGCGGCTGGCCAAGCAGGCGCTTGCCGATCTGGGCGGCATCGACGTCGCCGGAATCGAAGAGGTCTGGCACAGCCAGCGCCCGCCCTATGGCGATCTGTTCGCCTGGCTCGAGAAGCGCAGCGACAAGCCCTCGCCCGACGCGCCGGCGCGGTTTCGTCCCGTCATGCTGGCGCAGGCGATCGACGAAGCCACCGACTTCGCGCGCTACGACGCGAAAGACTACGCCGCCGAATGGAAATGGGACGGCATCCGCGTCCAGGCCGCCAGCGAGCGTGGCGAAAAGCGGCTCTACTCCCGCACCGGCGACGACATCGGCCACGCCTTTCCTGACGTCATGGCGGCGCTCAATTTCGAAGGCGTCCTCGACGGCGAATTGCTGGTGATGACGCGGGGCCGCGTCGACAGCTTCGGCGACCTGCAGCAGCGCCTGAACCGCAAGAACCCCGATGCGAAGACCATCGCCAAATTCCCCGCCGCCATCCGCGCCTACGACCTCCTGCTCGACGGTGCCGAGGACCTGCGCGCCCTGCCCTTCGCCGAGCGCCGCCGGCGGCTGGAGGCCTTCGTCCGGCGCGCGCAGTCCGCGCGCATCGATCTGTCGCCGCTGCAGCCCTTCGCCGGCTGGGACGAACTCGCCGCCCTGCGCGCCACGCCGCCCGAGGGCGACCCGAAGAGCGCCGAAGGGCTGATGCTCAAGCGCTGGGACTCGATCTACGAAGCCGGCCGCCCGAAAGGACCGTGGTTCAAATGGAAGCGCGATCCGCACCTGATCGACGCCGTGCTGCTATACGCCCAGCGCGGCCACGGCAAGCGCTCGAGCTTCTATTCCGACTACACGTTCGGCGTCTGGCGCGAGGACGCGAACGGCACGCGCAGCCTGACGCCCGTCGGCAAAGCCTATTTCGGCTTCACCGACGACGAGCTGAAACAGATCGACAAATTCGTCCGCGACAACACCGTCGAGCGCTTCGGCCCGGTGCGCAGCGTCCGAGCCGACAAGGATTTCGGTCTCGTCTTCGAAGTCGCCTTCGAAGGCTTGCAGCGTTCGAGCCGCCACAAATCCGGCGTCGCCATGCGCTTCCCCCGCATCAACCGCATCCGCTGGGACAAGCCGGCGCGCGAGGCGGACGAATTGCAGACGCTGGAAGCGATTTTAGAGCGGCAAAAGTGACCATTGCCGCCCTTTAACGCTGCACCGCGCTTGCTTACCCGGCAAATAGGGCGGAAGACACTCCTCGCCGGGGGCATCATCTTTCTTTAGGAACGCAACATGAGAATGAATTTGATCGCCGCCGGCGTCGTAGCTGCAGGGCTCGCGCTGTTCGCTCCGATGGCGGCGAGCGCCGCGCCGCAGGACTTCGAACTGACCAACAGCACGGGCTATGAAATCAAGAGCGTGTTCATCGGCGAGCACAGCAGCGACAGTTGGGGAGACGACATCCTGGGCCAGGATACGCTGGCCGACGGCGCCGCCGTGAAGATCCACTTCCCGGGCGGCCGCGGCGAGACCTGCGACTGGGATCTGAAGGTGACCTATACGGTCGACGGCACGTCGGCGGAATGGACCGACGGCTTCGACCTCTGCACGATCACGGCGATCGACATCAAATGGGACGGCCACACCACGTCGGCGACCTACCAGTAGACGAAGCATCGACCTTGCGAGACCGGGCCGCCCTGCGGTCCGGTCTTTTTTTACCTGGAGCCGCATTCACGTTATTTGAATCGGAATGCGGCTCCAGTTTTTTGAATTGTCGCGCAATTTTACGGAAAACCGTCCATACGCTGCCGCTATGGACTCACTTTTCCGAATTGCGCTCTAAGCAATCCCCAATTCGCGCTTGGCGAAATCCAGCGCGCTCTTGTAGTCCGCCTTGCCGTTCGGCGCGCGCAGGGCGACGCCGGCCACCAGCACGCGCTTGGGCGTCTTGTAGCCGGCGAGGCGCTGACGGACATGGGCGCGGACGTCTTCCTCGTCGAACACGCCGCTCGGCACGATCACCGCGGTGATCGACTGGCCCCATTTGTCGTCCGGCACGCCGACCACCAGCGCATCCTCGACGCTGGGATGCAGCTTCAGCGTCTCTTCGACCTCCTCCGGATAGACCTTCTCGCCCGCCGTATTGATGCAGGCGCTGCCGCGCCCCAGCAGCGTCAGCGTGCCGTCCGCCTCCACCACGCACCAGTCGCCCGGCATCGAATAGCGCACTCCGTCGATGGTCTTGAAAGTCTCCGCCGTCTTCTTGGCGTCCTTGTAGTAGCCGAGCGGAATGGGCTGCGGCATGGCGATGATGCCCGGCGTGCCCGAGCCCGGCGCGACCATCCGGTCGTTCTCGTCGAACACCTTGCAGCGGTCGCCGATGGTGAATTTCGCGGTCTGGATCTCGCCGTCTTTGGTCATCATCGAGGTGCCGAAGCCGACCGCCTCCGACGAGCCGAAACTGTCGACCAGGATCGCCTGCGGGATATGGCGCAACAGGCCCTGCTTGACCTCGCGCGACCACATCACGCCGGACGAGATCATGTTGACGATGCTGGTGGTGTCGTAGCGCCCCGGCTCCTCCTCCAGCGCCGCCAGCATCGGCTTGGCGAAGGCATCGCCGACGATGACCAGCGTCATCGCCTTGTTGTCCTCCACCGCCTTCCACATCTCGTGCGCGCTGAACGAGGGATGCTGCAGGGTGATGACGCAGCCGCCCGCCATCATGTTCGACACCGCCATCAAAAGCCCCGTGCCGTGCATCAGGGGACAGGCGGGCAGCAGGCGTCCGCCGGGGCCTGCCAGCCGGATGGCCGCCACGACCTGCTCGAGATTCTCCGGCACCGGCCCCAGCTTGCGCAGCGCGATCAGCGAGGTCTCGCGCAAATCGTCATGCGTCCAGATCACGCCCTTGGGCATGCCCGTGGTGCCGCCGGTGTAGATGAAGAATTCGTCCTGCGGCGAGCGCTCGATCTTCACCGGCGCGCCGTCGCCCTCCGTCGCCAGCAGCTCGAAATCGAGCGCGAAATCCGCCGGCTTGCCGTCATCGGTCACTTCGACGAAGGTCTGAACCTTGCCCAGCCGCGGCCGGATCTGCGCGATCACGTCGCGGAATTCGCTGCCATAGACCACCGTCTGGGCGTCCGAATTGTCGAAGATGTAGAACACCTCTTCGGGCTTGTAGCGGTAATTGACGTTGACATGCGTCAGCCGCGCCTTGAAGCAGGCTGCCAGCGTCTCGCAATATTCCGGGCGGTTGCGCATGTAGAACGCGACCTTGGCGCGCGGCTTGGCGCCGCGCCGGATCAGCGCCCGGGCGAGGTTGTTGCTGCGCTTGGTGGTCTCGCCCCAGCTGATGCGCCGCGTGCCGTGCACGAAGGCCGGCGCGTCTTGCGGCACGACCGGCGCGATGGCATCGAGAATATCGCCGAAGTTCCAAGGCATCTTTCGCTCCCCATGGGTGACGCTGGGGAAGCATGCCCCGCGCTCTTTTGCCGACACTCTAATAAGTGCGCAGCGCTCTCACAACGCGATTGCGGAGCGCCGTGCGATGCTCCCACAATCGGGCAAAGAGAAGGACATCGCGATGGCAGCGCCGACAGGATACAAGCTCCGCCTCGAGCCGCAGGACGAATACACCCACACGCCGGACGCGGCTTCCAACTACAACGAAAGCATGTATTTCAACGTCTTCGATCCGGCGCGCAAGATCGGCGGCTGGTTCCGGCTCGGCAACCGGCCCAATGAAGGCCAGGCCGAGATGACGACCTGCCTCTACCTGCCCGACGGTCGCGTCGCCTTCATGTATGGTCGGCCGAAGATCGCGGACAACAAGGCGATGAACGCCGGCGGCATGAAAATCGAGGTCGTCGAACCTTTCAAGAAATTAAGAGTGACCTATGAGGGCAAGGCCCTGGTGCTGGCGCGCCCCTTCGAGATGGCGGAGCCGTCCAGGGCCTTCCGCGACAACCCGCAAGTCGCCTGCAAGGTCGCGCTCGACTACGAAGGCGTCTCGCCGATGTTCGGCGGCGAGACCGTGCGCGAGGACGGCCGGCCCATCCCGATCGATCCCGAGAAATCCTTCGCCAAGGCACACTACGAACAGCACATGGCGGCGAAAGGCAGCTTCACGCTCGGCGACGAGAGCTTCGTGGTCGACGGTTTCGGCCTGCGCGACAAGAGCTGGGGCCCGCGCTACTGGCAGGCCATCAACTGGTATCGCTGGTGCCCGCTCAATTTCGGCCGAGATTTCGGCATGATGCTCTCCATCGTCGCCGGCACCGAGGGCAAGCCGCGCCAGGGCGGCATGGTGTTCAAGGACGGCAAGTACGATCTCATCAGGGAATGCGCCATCGACACCGACTGGGACGAAAACTGGTACCAGACCGGCCTGCGCGCGAAGATCAGATGCGAGTCCGGCGAACGCTATGAGATCGCCGGCAAGGTGCTGTCGCTGATCCCGCTGCGCAACCGCCGCAAGACGCCGGACGGGCAGGAACTCAACACCCGCATCACCGAAGGCATGACCGAATACAAATGCAACGGCCTGACCGGCTACGGCCTCAGCGAATATCTCGACCAGATCGTGGGCGGCAAGCCGACGGGATTATCCTAGATTCGTCATGGGCGGGCTTGAGCCGCCCATCCAACTTCGGTGCGGTCTCAAGTTGGATGGGCGGCTCAAAGGCCGCCCATGACGGGTGTGGGTTAATTGAAATCAAAGACGGATTAGACACCCATGAAGATCGACCTGTGGAATCCCGAAAGTTTCGCCGCCGGCCATCCGCACGACCAGTATGACTGGCTGCGCGCCAACGATCCGGTGCATTTCCAGGCCGAGCCCAACGGGCCCGGCTATTGGGCGATCACCCGCTACCAGGACGTCTGGGACGTCGACCGCAATTTCCAGGCGTTCTCGTCCGAGCCGACGATCATGATCCAGGACCCGCTGGCGGAAGCGGGCGGCTTCGGACCCTACAAGATGATGCTGATGATGGACCCGCCTCAGCACACCGCGTTCCGCAAGCTGATCCGCCAGGAATTCACCGTGCCGGTGTCGGCCGAGCGCCGCCCGCGCATGCAGGAACTGGCGCAGCAAATCGTCGACGCCGTGATCGAGCAGGGCGAATGCGATTTCGTCAGCCAGGTGGCCGGCGAGATGCCGTCCTATGTCATCGCCGAGCTGATGGGCATGCCGCTGGACGACGGCCGCGAGCTCTATCACCTGACCGAGGCGATCCACACCACCGCCGGCGGCACGCCGTCGCCGGACGGCGCCGCCGCCGTGTTCAAGATGTTCGACTACGGCCGCAAGCTGATCGAGGAGAAGCGCGCCCGGCCCAAGAACGACCTCGCCACCAAGCTGCTCGCCGCCGAAGTCGACGGCAAGAAGCTCGACGATATCGAGTTCCTGCTGTTCTTCCTGCTCCTGATCGACGCCGGCGGCGACACCACGCGCAACCTGCTCTCGGCGGGCATGCTGGCGCTGCTGGACAATCGCGACCAGTTCGCCTGGCTGATGGCGGACCTGCCCGGCCGCCTGCCTTCGGCGCGCGAGGAATTGCTGCGCTGGACGAGCCCGGTCATCTACATGCGCCGCACGGTCACGCGCGATGTCGAGCTCGGCGGCGTGAAGCTTCGCGCGGGCGACAAGGCCGTCATGTATTTCGGCGCCGCCAACCGCGATCCGGCGAAGTTCGCGCAGCCGGATACGCTCGATCTTGCGCGCAAGCCCAACGAGCACATCGCCTTCGGCACCGGCCCGCATGGCTGCCTCGGCCAGCACATCGCTCGCATCGAGATCGACGCCATGCTGGTGGAGGTGCTGACGCGCATGCGCGATTTCCGCACCGCCGCGCCGCCCAGCTGGCTACCGTCGAATTTCATCTCCGGGCCGCAGACCATGCCGGTGAAATTCACGCCGGCGAAACGGGCTGGTTCATAAGTCCGAAGCAGCGGCGTTGCGGCGGCGCGGAAAGCCTCGCTTTTCGGCCGGCTCACGCCTTTCTTATCGAACGCGGCCGGAACGGTGCGATACTGCGCGCCAGGAGAAAGGACCGGCCATGCCACACCAAGATACCGCGCAAAACTGCCCCCCGATGGCCGGCCCGGCGGGGGGCGTGCGCACCCCCCACCCCCCCTTCGCGAACCCCAGGTTCGAATGTACACCGATTGAATGTTTTCAAAGGCTTATAGGGCCAGAGCGATGACCGCGACGCTTCATTACGTCACCTTTGCCGCGCAGCAGGCACAGCCGCTCGCCGTTGCCGCACGCCTGCGCCTGCCGCAGGACGGCAAGGACAAGCATCCCGCCGTCATCCTGCTGCACGGCTCGGCCGGCCCCAGCTTGCGCGAGGCCGGCTATGCCGACGCGCTGAACGCAGCCGGCTTCGCAACGCTGGAGCCCGACATGTGGGCGGCCCGCGACTTCAAGGGCGGCGCCGAAGGAAGGCCGCGTCCTGCCGACGCGCTGGCGGACCTCTACGGCGCCCGCGCCCTGCTCGCCGCGCATCCCGCGGTGGATGCCGCGCGCATCGGCGTCGCCGGCTTCTCCTTCGGCGGCGTCGTCGCGATGTTCGCCGCCACGCAGGCGCGCAACGCGGCGTTCCTGAAGGGCGACCATTTCCGCGCCTTCATGCCGGTCTATCCCGCCGCCTGGGCCTATAACCGCGTGCCGGGTTTCGAATTCGGCGATCTGGTCGACGCGCCCATCCTCTTGGTCACCGGCGCGCTCGACCAATACGACAACGATCCCGAAATCTCGGCCAAGCTGGTCGCCGGCCTCGCCCCCGCCGATCGCGCGCGGATCAGCCTCGAGGTCATGGCGGACTGTCATCACGGCTTCGACATGCCCGGCGTCGACATGGAAGTCAGCGATCCGTTCGGCAATCAGGGCAAGGGCGGTAAGGTCGTCATGCGCCACAATCCGCAGGCCACGCCGGTGGCGCAGGCGAGCGCCGTCGCGTTCTTCGCGTCGGCATTGAAATAGGAGGCACCATGTCGGCAGCGGTCCACAGCAAGCGACGCCTCACCGTGACGCCCGCCGACGGCTCGGCCGGCGCCTATGTCACCGGCGTCGACCTCGCCAAACCGAACGACGCGGAGGAGATCGCCGGCATCCGCGGCGCGCTGCTGGCGCATCAGGTCGTCGCCCTGCCCGACCAGAATTTGTCGCTCGACGATCTGGAGCGCATCACCGACGCGCTCGGCGGCCGCGACATCACGCCGTATGTGAAAGCGGTCGAGGGCCGGCCCTATGTCATCCGCATCCTGAAAGAGCCGCACGAAAAGCTGAACTTCGCCAACGCCTGGCATACCGACCTCTCCTACCTCGAGGCGCCGCCGAGCTTCACGCTGCTGTATTGCCTTGAGACGCCGCCGGTCGGCGGCGACACCGTGTGGGCGAACCAGTACATGGCATTCGAGACCCTGTCCCAGGGCCTGCGCGACACGCTGCTGGGCCTGGAGGCCGTGCATTCCGCCGGCCCCGCCTACGGCACCGGCGGCTATCTCGACGGCGTCAAGGACAGGATGTCGACGAAGATCGAGCCCTCGCCCGAGGCCTATCGCGAGCACACCCATCCTGCCGTCATCGCCCATGCCGAGACGGCGCGCCCCGCGCTCTATCTCAATCCGGTCTACACCCAGCGCATCGCCGGCTGGAACAAGGCGGAATCGGACGGCCTGCTCGGCCATGTCTTCCGCCATGCGGTAAACGAGAATTTCACCTGGCGCCTGAAATGGGCGCGCGGCACGCTCGCCATCTGGGACAATCGCTGCACGCAGCATTTCGCCCTCAACGATTACCATGGCCATCGGCGCGAGATGGTGCGAACCAGCGTCAAGGGCAGCAAACCAAAGGCGGCACGGGCATGAAACTCGCGACTTTCAAGGTGGACGGCATCGAGCATATCGGCGCGGTCGAGGACGGCGGCCTCATCGACCTCTCCGACCGCCATCTCGCCCGCAACATGATCGAGCTGATCGCGCGCTGGCCCGAGCTCCGGGAAAAGGTCTTGCGCATCGTCGCGGAAGAGAAGCCGCGCTTCCTGCTCGGCGACGTGCATCTCTGCGCGCCCGTGCCGCGGCCGCAGAAAGTCATGGCCATCGGCCTCAACTATGCCGACCATATCGCCGAGAGCGGCGCCCAGACGCCGGAAAAGCAGATCTGGTTCGCCAAGCTCGGCAATGCCGTCAATGGACCGCACGATCCGATCCAGGTGCCCAAGGCGTCGAAGGCCATCGACTGGGAAGCCGAGCTGGTCTTCGTCATCGGCAGGCGCTGCCGTCACGTGCCCAAGGAGCGGGCGCAGGACGTCATCTTCGGCTATGCCTGTGGCAACGATATCAGCGTGCGCGACTGGCAGTTCCATACGCCGCAATGGCTGGTCGGAAAGTCCTTCGACACCCATGCGCCGATCGGGCCGTGGATCGTGACCGCCGACGAGGTCGGCGATCCGCACGCGCTGGGTATTCGCTGCCTCGTCAACGGCACGGTGAAGCAGAACTCCAACACCAAAAATCTTGTCTTCAACTGCTTCGACCAGATCGCCTATCTCAGCCAGGCCATGACGCTGGAGCCCGGCGACATGGTGTTCACCGGCACGCCGGGCGGCGTCGGCCAGTCGATGAAGCCGCCGCAATTCCTCAAACCCGGCGACACGGTGCGCGTCGAGATCGACCGGATCGGCGCCATCGAGGCGAAGATGATCGCGGAGCCCTAAGGCGTGCCGCGGCGCAGGATCGTGCGAAAGCCCAGATGGCTCGCCGCGAGGTCGGCCTCCTGCCCCTCGCGCGAGCCTGACCGGTAGCGCATGCAGTAATTGGGCGCGCAGAGGAACGAGCCGCCCTTGATCACATAGCGCCGCTCCTCGCCCATCGCCGGCATCGCGTCCGGCGCCGGCGCCTCGCCCCGGCGCGGACGATAGACATCGTCGGTCATCTCCCAGACATTGCCGATCATGTCGTAGAGCCCATAAGCGTTGGCCGCGTAGCAGCCCGCCGGCGCCAGCCCGACGAAGCCGTCTGCGCCGCTGTTAAGCACGGGAAATATGCCCTGCCAGGTGTTGGCGTTTCCGGGCTGGTCATGGTCGTCGCCGGCTTTGGCATCGCCGGCGCGCGCCGCCCACTCCCATTCGGCCTCGCTCGGCAGGTCGCGTCCTCTCCAGCGCGCATAGGCGAGCGCATCGTCATGCGTCACCTCGACGACGGGATAGTTCGCGCGCCCGACGATCGAACTCTGCGGACCGGCCGGATGTCGCCAGTTGGCGCCCGGCACGAAGCGCCACCACTGCGAGATGTCCGCCATGCCTTGGACCTGCTTGGGCATGAAGAACACGACGGCGCCGGGCCGCAGCATGTCCGGCGGCAAACCCGGATGGGTCGCCGGATCGAGAGCCCGTTCGGCCTGCGTGATGTAGCCGGTTGCGGCGACGAAGGTCGCAAATTCACCGTTGCTGACCTCGTGCCGATCCATCCAGAAGCCGCCGACCCGCGCCCGCGTCACCGGTCCCTCCTCGGGATAGATCGTGTCGCCGGCTTCGTATCCGCCGGCCGGAATCCACACCATGCCTTGATGCGGCGCCGGTGCCGCCGGATCGAGACAGCGTGCCGCCAAATTGATCGGCACGACGTCGCCCCGCGTTCCGAAAAACGCGCCGCCGAGGCAGACCAGCGCGACTGCGGCGATCAACGCAGCCGCAAGCCCGTCCGCCCGCGTCACCTGCGCCTGGCCGGCTTCTTGGCGAGCGAGGCGGCGTGATCCTCGACGCCCAGGAACGACAGCGCCATGCGCGAAAGCGAGTCGACGACGAAATCCTCGTCCAGGTAGGGGCCGTCGTTGAGCATGCGGTTGACCAACGCCCCGTCGACCGAGCGCAATGCGAACGTGCAGGCATCCACCAGGTTCTCGTGGGTACCTTCGCCGCGCGCGACGAGAAATTCGGCAAGCAGATGGCCCTGCCGCGCCGTGCCGGCCCGCATGCTCGGCCAATAATCCGCGCCCGCGCCCGCCAGCGAGCGCTGGAACAGGGCGCGGAAGACGCCGTGATTGCGGCGCATGATGTGCGCGGTGTTCTCGATCAGCGTCCGCACCATCACTGAAGTCGGCTGGTCTTGCCATTGCGGCAGCGCGAAGAAGCGCGCCGCGTTGTCGAGGTTGCGCTCGGTGAATCTGTGGTGCAGCGCCTTGAAGAAGGCCTCCTTGTCGCGGAAGCGTCGGTAGAAGCTGCCGACCGAGCAGCCGGCGGCCAGCGCGATGTCGTTCACATGCGCAGCGTCGTAGCCGACCCTGGCGAAGACGCGTTCGCCCGCGGCCAGCAGCCGGTCGCGCGCGTCGCGGCTGCGCGCCTGGTTGACCGGCAATACGCCGTCGATGTGATCGAGCGAATCCAAGCGAGCTCCGCGTTTACAGGGTTTTTGCTAGACCAAATCCCCGCGCCGCGCCAGCCTTCAGCCGCTGCCGGAACTTGCCGCAACGACATTGTCGTCCGAATTGCGGTCGATCCACTCATTGTAGGGATCGATGCCGGCGAATTTCGGCGCCACGGCCGTCACGAAGTGGAGCACCTGCGTGCCGGAGCCGATATGCATCGGCGCCAGGCGCAGGATCTTGTCCTTGCCGAAATCGGCGTCTCCGGGCCGGGCGAGGAACAGGCCGATATCGACCGGCTCGTCCATCCGGGCCTCGGTCTGCGCGCCCTTGCCGTCGGCATAGTATTTATGCGCCTCGACGGTGAGCGCCACGTCGAAGCGCCCGTCATGCCGCTTGCTCCAGACCACGCTTTGGGCTTTCAGATCATAGAGCGTGATCTTGTCGAACAGGTCGGTGATCAGCGCGTCATATTGCGGCCCCGCCTCCTGGCGCAGCACCTTCAGGAAGTCGAGTGTCGATGGATAGGGCGGGCCTCTGAAAGCGTATGTCGCGAGCATCCGGCGAAGCGCGCGGTCGATGGCCGCCTCGCCGATGGTCTGCTTCAGCCGGTACATGATGACCGCGCCCTTGCGGTAGTGGATGTAGCCCTGGTCCTCGACCCGGTCGAGCGGCAGTTCCTCCACTTCTTCGCTGCCGCGATTGCGCAGATAGGAGTCGAGTTCGGCCTTGAGGAATTTGCGGACGTGCTCGGGGCCATAGAGATGCTCCATCACCAGCATCGCCGAATACTGCGCCATCGTCTCCACCAGCATCGTGCCGCCCTGCATGTTGGCGGAGGTCAGCTGATGACCCCACCATTGATGCCCGAGCTCGTGCGCGGTCACGAAGGTGACGAGATCGATCTTGTCGGTGTCGGCGCGAATGGCGCTGTCGTCCTGAATGAACCCGAGATTCTCCGAATAGGGGATCGTATTGGCGAAGGACTGCGCGAAATTTGCATAACCGGGAAATTCCAGAATGCGGGCCTGGCGGAACTGATAAGGGCCGAACGCCTTGCTGTAGACGTCGAGCGATGCCTTCATCGACGACAGCATGCGGTCGATCTCGAAAGGGTGATGCGGATCGTAATAGACGGTCAGGTCGACATCATGCCATTTGGCGTGTTTCTGGGCGTAGGCCGCCGACTGGACGGAGAAGAAATCGAGGATCGGTGCGTCGGACCTGAACCGCACGGTACGGCGGCCGTCGGCCACGGTTTCCGAGACGCGGTAGCCCGGTGCAATCGGCGTCTGGTCGGCGACCGTGGAAACCGTGATGTCGGAATTCACCCAGTCGGAGTCGACGAACGGACCCATCATGCGCGCCGCGCCGTCTTCCAGTTTGGGCGGCCGCAGATCGCCCACAAGGTGCTGACGCCGCCGCTTGACCAGGTCGCGCAGCAAACTGGTCTGATCCATGCCAAGCGACGGCGCGATCTCCAGATTGTTGACGAAGGTGCCATTGTCGACGATGCGCGTCAGGTTGTTGCTGTTCTTGAAGCCTTTCTGTTCCCACACGGTGCGAAACGCGACCTCGCTCTTCGCACCGGGTTGCAGAGGCGTATCGAAGACATAGATCACATAGTTGAAGCGGTCGAAACGCTGCTGCACATGCGCGCCCTGCACGGCGAGCTGCTCCATATGCAGTTCGCGCGGCCAGCGGACATGCACCTGGGTCAGCGGCTTGGCGGTCTTGTTGACGATCGCGTAGCGGCCAACAGTGACGATGCACGGATCGTGCGGATAGATCGCGACGTTCAGGACGACGTCCGTGACATGCGGCATCGGCAAGGTGTGGAATTTGTAGAGCGCGCGCTCGTAGTCGGCGGCGAAGGCTTCGTCGGCGACCGTGGTGCGATACTCGTTGAGAACATTGGTGTTGTAGTAGATATAGGCGCCCGCGCCCACCCAGACGACGACGGCGAACGCCATCAGCACGCCGGCAAAACCCCGCATCCGCCGCGGCAGACGCATCAGGCGCGGCCTGAGGCGTGTCTCGGTCCCTCGGCGCCAGAGCCCGTAAGCCAGAATCGACAGCATCAGCGAGAAGGCCAGCCAATAGACCTGGAACCACGCGCGGCCGATCCAGAACGTGCCTTGCGCGTTCATGTCGGACAGCGGCACCTGGCTCGTGCGGCCGAAGAGATACAGGTGATGTTCCCAGCCGATGTTGCCAAAGGCGATGAGCGCGACGATGACCAGCGCCATCACGCCCCAGCCGACGAATTTGTGCGGCGAGACCGCCTGGACGAAGATCGCCAGGGCCGCGATCTCGATCACTTCGATCGCGTTGGGCACCACGTACCAATCGAGGTAGTGCAGCCACTCGAAATTGAAATAGCCCCGGAACACCTGCACGATCACCGCGGCGAACACGGAAATCGCGAGCATGATTGTCAGCACCAGCGCGATGGCCGCGATCTTCGGCACGACGAACGCCCAGTCCGGAACCGGCGTGGCATCGAACACTTCGTGCGTGCGCCGGTCGCGTTCCCGCCAGACGAGCTCGCCGGCATAGTAGATCGCGACGATCAGCGGAATGAACGTGAAGGCGCCGTTGAGCGCGTCGATCATAAGGTTGGTGACCGGCAGCACGATATAGTCGGAACGCTCATTGGCGAAGGCGAGGCTGCCGAACGCGTTGAGCAGGCCCAGCGCCAGCAGGATGAAGAACGCCGGGCTCTTGAAAACCTGCCCCATTTCGAAGCGCGTCCACGTCCAGGACATGACGCGCAGGCTGGCGGCATCGAAATGCGGCGCCGGCAGCGGGCCGCTGCGCGCCCGCACGATCGCGGCATCCTTCTTCTCCGGCGCGGCGCTGCGGGCACCGCGGGTCTCGAAGCGGAAGGTGAAATACGCAATGGCCAGCAGAACGAAGGTCAGGCTGAACCAGATCGCGCGGTTGTAGAGCAGCACGTCGGCCAGCGGCGGCAGCATCGTATTGCGATCCGAGGTCGTCCAATACTTGGTGATTTCCTCGACCGCACCGAAACCGAAGGGTTCGAGCAGCCCGACGATGTGATCGTATTGCGGCTTCTGAAAAAGCACCGTCAGGACGAGGAAGAGGATGAGAAAGCCGACGGCCCCGACATAGGTGGCCATCATGGACCGCGTGGCGGTCGCGAGCGCAAAGAAGGCCGCGCCGAGAACGAACAGGGTGGGAAACATCAGGACGAAATAGGCGTAGAAATAGTGCTCGGGATGGAACGGGCCCATCCGCACCGGATCGACCCAGGGCATGAAGGAGCCGATGAGGATGCCCAGCGGCATGGCGACGGCCATCAGCATGCCCGCGCCGAACGCACCGGTGAAACGGCCGAACAGGTAGTCGAACTTGGTGATTCGGGTCGAACGTATGATAGGGCCGTAACCGGTCTCGTCGTCGCGCACCACGATGTTCGCCACGAACGCTATCAAGGCAAAGATGAAGAACACGTCCATCGTGCCCAGCACGATCAGTATCGCGTAGGGCGAATTCTTGAACGTGCCGCCGATCGAGCCGACGGAAACCTGGCTGACCGTTGTTGCGGCGAACGTCAGCAGGAAAAAGATGCCGGCGGACACCCAGAAGACGGGCGAGCGCATCTGGTAGCGAAATTCGAAGGCGGCGATTTTCCCGAACATCTCCTAGGCCGCCTGGCGCGCGCTGATCAGGGTGGAGAAATAGACGTCTTCCAGGCCCGCTTCGACCGCGGCGAAGCCATTCCCCGGGTCGGTGTCCGAAAGGATGTGGACGACGGTGTGGCCGCTGACCAGACGGGTCGAAATGACGTTGTATTTCTGGCGATAGGATTCCAGCTCGCCTTTGCCCGCGGCTTTTTTCCAAATGCGCCCCTTGAGGGCTCGGGTGAGCGCATCCGGCGCGCCCGCGCCGACGATCCTGCCGTCGGCGATAATCGCCATGCGCGGGCACAGATCGGAGACATCGTCCACGATGTGCGTGGACAGGATCACCACGATCTGCTCGCCGACTTCCGAAAGCAGATTGAGGAAACGGTTGCGCTCTTCCGGATCGAGGCCCGCCGTCGGCTCGTCGACGATCAGGAGCGAGGGGCGGCCGATCAGCGCCTGGGCGATGCCGAAGCGCTGGCGCATGCCGCCCGAAAACCCCGCGATGGATTTCTTGCGCACGGCCCACAGATTGACCTGGTTGAGCAACGCTTCGACCGTTTCGCGGCGCTCGCCGCTGCGCGTGACACCCTTGAGCACGGCCATATGATCGAGCATGTCGTAGGCGGTGACCCGCGGATAGACGCCGAAATCCTGCGGCAGGTATCCGAGGACCTGGCGCAACCTCTCGGGCTCCTTGATCACGTCGATGTCGCCAAAGCGGATCGTGCCGCTGGTTGGCGTCTGCAGCGTCGCGACGCAGCGCATCAGCGTCGACTTGCCCGCGCCGTTCGGGCCGAGCAGGCCGAACATGCCGGCCGGAATCTCCAGGTTGACGGAATTCAGGGCGCGCACGCCCCTGGGATAGACGTGACTGAGATTCTGGATGGTAAGCATGAGGTCCCCTGTTGGAGGAAACATAGGACGGCCGCGGGGCGGTTCAATAGCGCAGGGCGGGCCGCGAAACCGGCCCGCGCCCGGTAAGCGAAATATGGGTCAAAACCTGCTCGTCGTGATTCATGCGCCAGGAGAGGAGCTTCTGGGCGTATTCGAGCATGATGCCCAAATAGTGCGGGTCGCCGGCGCAATTGGTGAATTCGCCGGGATCCTTCTGCAGATCGAACAGCAACGGCGGCAGCTTGGTGAAATGAACATATTTGAAGCGCTCGTCGCGGACGACGTTCATCGTGCATTGGTGCAGCGTCAGGCCCAGCTTGCGTTCGGCGCTGTCGTCGGCCGGATCGCGGAAGTCGAATTCCCAATGTGCTTCGCTGCGCCAGTTGGCCGGGGCGCCGGTGCCTTCCAGGAACGGGCGCAGCGACAACCCATCGCACTGCAGCGGGATACGAGCGCCGATCGCCTCCAGCATGGTCGGCATGATGTCGACGTTCTCGGTGAAGCGATTGACGACAGTGCCGCGCCCGCCATCGGCAGCCGGCCGCGGATCGCGCACGATCAGCGGTATGCGATACGAGGCGTCGAAATAGCCGCATTTGCCGAGCAGCCAGTGGTCGCCCATCTGCTCGCCATGGTCGGAGGTGAAGACGATCAGCGTATCGTCCCAACGCCCGCTCTCTTTCAGAAATGTAAAGACACGGCCCAGGGCGGCGTCCACTTCGCTCATCAGCCCGTAATAGACGGCTTTCAGACGGCGCATTTTGCGATCGTCGGCGCTGGCGCGGAACTGGCGACGCGACAGCTGGTGCGCCAGCCAGGGATGCTGTGCCGCCTCCGCGTCCGGCGTCGCCAGCCGCGAAAAGCCGGGCACGTCGCGCGGGTCGTACAGGGCATTGTAGGGCTCGGGCGCTATGAAGGGCGGGTGCGGCCGCAGGATGGAGAGGTGCGCGATGAACGGGCCTTTGGCGTCCCGAATATAATCGATGCAGCGATCGACCAGGAAATTCGTGTCATCGGCTTCGGCCGGATAGGCGAGCGGCTTGGGTACGGCCGCGCCGTCTTCATAGTCCGGCCCGTCAGCCCGATAGGAATAAGCCCGCGCAATCGGCTCGGGAACGGTATGGCCCTTCGCTTTCAGCCAGTCCGTCCAGGGATAAGGCGTTGCGCCCATCATCACGAGCGGGCGAATGCCCGGCAGCGGTCCTTCATATGTGCGCAGCCAGGGATCGCCGTCTTCGAGTTCGCGCGGATCCAGGCTGGTGTCGGTGTAGCCGAACAGCACGGGATCGTAACCGCTGGCGGCCGCTTCCTTCGCCCAATTGGTATGGCGCGCGTCTAGCGGCGTCCCGTTGGTGCCGGAGCGATGGTTCTGCAGATACATGCCGGTGTGCAGCGAGGTCCGCGAAGGCCCGCAGGGGACGGCATTAGCGAAATGGCTGGCGAACAGCACACCCTCGCGTGCCAAGGCATCGAGATGAGGGGTTTTGACCATGGGATGGTCCAGCGCGGAAAGGCATTCCGCACGCCACTGGTCCGCCGTGATGAAAAGCACGTTCAGGGGCATGATTTCGCGGTCCCGGATTTGAGCAAGCTTGCACCCTGGCAAGGGGTGGCTCAACCGAATCGGGGGGGATCGATTTCTTGGGGAAAAGAACATCCCCCGGCCCTACCCGAGGAGGAGCGCAGGCCGGGGGATTTCGCCACCGGACGGACCCCTGGGTAGAGTGCCGGCTGGTGGGTGACGTCTTGCTGCGATGCGGGACGTTGGTCCAAGGCAGCATCTCAACACTAATTCACTGATCAATGAATAATTACAGTGCACCGGCCCGTCAATGACATTCATTGCGTGATGAGGAAAAGAGGCGCGGTGAGATGCCGCGCAGCCAAGGCTGCGGACCCCTTTGGCGAAAAAAAGAGCGCCGGTTTCCCGGCGCTCTTTTGCATGGGTTTTGCGACGGCTTACCAGCTGGCGCCGACCGAGACGCCGACGACGCGGGGATCCTCGGAGAACACGTTGGTGAACAGGGCCGAGGTCGGGTCCGTCAGGTAGACGCCGGTCGGGTTGTGCTTGTCGAACAGGTTGGTGGCGAAGACGCGCGCGTACCACTTGCTGTCCGGGGCGTTGAGCTGGATCTGGGCGTTC
>DATMKZ010000043.1:0-12023 GCA_035570795.1 Rhizomicrobium sp. | reverse complement strand
GTGATCGCCGGCGCCTGCGGCTTTTGCGCCGCGATCTCCGCCATGCGCGTGCCGATGGCGATGTATTCGAGAACCGGCGTGCCCGCTGCCGACATGATTCAGGAACCCTGTTTCAGTTTTGCGATGCGCTCGTCCCGCAGTGCCGTGCGCCGGACCTTCCCGGCGTCGTCGCGGACGTTCTCAGCGACCAGTTCGAAGCTGCGCGGGCGCTTGTAGGTGACGAGGCGCTCGCCCATGTGGCGCCGAAGGTCTTCCAGGTCGAGCCCGGGGCGCGGCTGCACGATGGCATGCACGCGGTTGCCGAGATCGTCGTCCGGCAGGCCGATCACCGCGCTGGAAGCGACCAGCGGGTGCTCCTCCAGCGCCGCCTCGATTTCGGCCGGATAGACATTGGCGCCGCCGACCAGGATCATGTCGCTGCGCCGGTCGGCGAGATAGAGATAGCCGTCGGCGTCGAACCAGCCGATATCGCCGATCGATTCCCAGTCGCCGGCGATCGCCCGCGGCGTGGCGCCGACATAGCGATAGCTCGCCGGCATGCCGACGTCGCGTTTCATGTAGATCTCGCCGGTCTCGCCGATGGGAAGCTCCTTGCCGTCCGGCCCGAAGGCCTTCATCACGCCGCCGGCCGCGACGCGCCCGACCGAGCCCCTATGCGCCAGCCACTCCGTCCCCGACAGCGTCGTCGAGGCGAGCCCCTCCGTGCCGCCGTACAATTCCCAGATCGTCTCGGGCCCCAGCCACCGGATCCATTCATCCTTGAGCCAGGCGGGGCAGGGCGCCGCCAGGTGCCACACCGTCTTCAGCGACGAGACGTCGTATTTCTCGCGCACCTCCTCGGGCAGCCGCCAGATGCGGCCCATCATCGTCGGCACCAGATACATCCAGGTCGCGCGCCGGCGTTCGACTTCGCGCAAGGTCGCCTCGGCGTCGAAGCGCGGCATCAGCACGACGGGGGCGCCGATCTGCAGCGCCCCGAAGGCGGTGATGAACGGGCCGTTGTGGTACATCGGCCCCGGCATCAGCACGATGTCGTCCTGGGCGATGCGCCAGAACGCGGCCGTCAGCCCGTCGACCAGCCCCGCCTGGCCCGAGACGATCAGCTTGGGCCGTCCGGTCGAACCGCCCGAGGTCGGCGCTTTCCATGACGGCGAGATCGCGTCGGGCAGGTCGCTGTCGTCGCGCGCGGCCTCCAGCAGCGCCGCCGACGGCACCACCGGCCTCGCGCTCTCGAACGCCGCGTCGCTGACCACGATCGGCGTCGCGGCGAGTTCCACGATGGCATCGAGCTCGGCGAGCGGCAGGCGCGACGACACCGGCTGCGGCACCGCGCCCAGCTTCCACGCCGCGTAGCAGGCTTCGATGAAGGCCACGGAGTTGGGCAGCGCGATGGTGACGAAGTCGCCGCGCTTCACGCCGTTCGCCGCCATGCCGCGCGCCATGCGGTTGCTGCGCCGGTGCAGCTGCGCCCAACTCAGCGTCACGTCCTCGCAGGTCACCGCCGGCGCCTCCGGCTTCTGTCCCGCGATGCGCGCCAGCGCCGCGCCGATGGAGATCGGATGTTCGGGCGTACCCGGCTCGGCCATGAACGCAACCTCGCGAAATCGGGCGTCTACGCGCCCGCTGCGCAATGTTGCGAGGCGGGCGGCGCGAGTCAAACCGGCTGCGGCAATGGGGACGTGCGGTCCATTCAGCCCGGCAAAATCGCGATCGGCAGCGCACCCGTCTCCTTGGCCGTCGACATCACGATCAGGGTTTCGGTGCGCTGCACGCCCTTGACGCTCTTGACCACGTCATTGACGAATTGCTCGAGGTGCCGGGTGTTGGCGAGGCGCACCTTGAGCAGGTAATTCCAGGCGCCGGTGACGTGATGGCACTCCAGCACCTCGGCCGATGCCGTCGCCTGCTTGAGGAACGGCTTTTCGGTCTTCGGATCGCTCCAGCCGACGAACATGAAGGCCAGCAGCTCCAGGCCCAGCGGCTCGGGCGCGACCTTGGCATGGAAGCCGGCGATGACGCCGCGCTTGACCAGCCGCTTGACCCGGTCGTTGACCGACGACGCGGCGAGACCGACGCGCTGGCCGAGTTCGGCGAGCGCCAGCCGGTCGTTCTCCTGCAGCAGCGCGAGAATGCGGCGATCGATGCGGTCCAAACTTTTCAAAGGCGTCTGCTCCGCGTCGTCACCGGTTCGTCGCGCCATCAATTTCGCTTGCGGGCGCCGGTCGGCGTCTCGCCGAAGCGGCGGCGGAATTCGCGATTGAAGTGCGACAGATCCTCAAATCCGCTGGCATAGGCGATTTCCGTGATCCGCAAATGGCCCGATTGCGGGCTCTGCAGCAGGCGCCGCGCTTCATCCAGCCTAAGATCGCGCACGTAGCGCGAAAAGGAAAGTCCGGCGCCGTCCATCAGCTGCTGCACATAGCGGCCGCTCAGCCCCAGGCGGCGGCCGGCACTGGCGGCGCTCAGCCATGGCGCGCGCAGGTTTGCCGCGATGAAGCGCAACACCGCCTCCAGCCGCGCGGCCCGGATGGCGCCGAACGGCGCGCTCCGCGCCAGTTCGGATTTGGGGTTCAGCAGATGGGCCGTCAGCTCGCGCAAATGCGAGGACGTCAGCGACGCCAGCGAGACAGAGAGGGGCTCACCGCGCGCCAGGATCTGCTCGCAGTAAAGTCCGGCAAGCGCCGCGGCCGGATCCTCGCTACGCGCTTTCTTCAAGGTCAGGTCGTCCGGCGAAGGCGCGAAGGTCCGCGCGTCCGCAGCGTCGAAGCGCAGCCAATACGTCTTGCTGCCGGCCGTCGTGGAGATCGCGCCCGCGCGATGATGCGGCACCAGCGCCGCCTCGCCCGGCGTCAGCCGCAACTGCGTGTCGTCGAACTGCGCATCGACGACGCCGGCGGCACAGATCACCAGCGAGCAGCCGTCTTCGCCTTCGCGCAGCAGGCCGCGATTGCGGATCAGGCTGAGCGGACCGACATCGTATTGGCAGAGGAACAGGCGCGGCAGCGCCTGGACGCGAACCTCGGCGCGGAAGCGGGACGCATCGGGCGTCGCGGCATCGACCCTGGCGATCTTCAGCGCGAAGGCTTCGCGCCAGGCGGCGAAGCGCTGCGACGGCGGCAGCTGGCCGACCGAGGTCGACAGCGAATCCAGGGAAGCCTGCATGCCCATGGCAACGCCGATATCCGTCTTTTACACGAAGAATTCAATAGAAATCCGCTTTAACGATAGGTAATTCCGTCAAATCCCGTTCGTTCTACGCCAAGCCTCGAGGCCCATCCGTCGCCAATATCGGCGGCCTGCGGTGATCGGCAGGACCGCCTCGTTCGCGAGGCAACCCGATCGCGTCCGCTATGGACCGCTCCCGGAACCCCTGCGCGGGGGCGGTCCGGTCGCGCCGGTGCGCGGCAACAGGCAGGATGAACAGGACGGCCCATGTCGTACGATCGCCACGCCCACGGGATCTGGACCTTAGACGACAGCGACAGCTTCAGCTTTGACGGCGGTTACGACACCGGCATCTGGAGGCCCGACGCCGCTGCCAACGTCCATAGCGTTCCGATCACCGTCGCGCCGACCCCAATCATCCTGCCCGCCTACGATGTCGCGTACCCCGACGCGCCGCCGGCAGGCCATCCCGGTGCCGATGGCGCGGACTCTCTTCTGAGCAATGACGTCGGTTCGGCCAGCGCTGGCGGCCTCTCCGTTTCCGTACCGCACGCCGTCGGTGCCGTCGCTCCGGTCGCCGCGCCGACGGTAACTGAACCCACGATTCCACCGGCGCCGGACGTTCCAGACGCCGCGTCGTCGCCGGACGTCGTCGGCGCCGATAGCGCCATCGCTCCGATCGCCATGCTGACGGCGACCGAAACCGCGATGCCGCCGGCGCCGGTCGTTCCGGACGTCGCGTCGCCGCCGGCCGGCCATCTCAGCTCGGACGGCTTCAGCGGCAATTTCGATCTCAGCGGCGTCAACGGCACCAACGGCTTCAAGCTCTTCGGCGCCGCAGCCGGTGACGAGAGCGGTTTTTCGGTATCGGCCGCAGGCGACGTCAACGGCGACGGCATTCCGGACCTGCTCATCGGATCTCCGGGGGCTGATGCAAATCAAACCAACTCCGGCGCGGGCTATGTGGTGTTCGGCCAACCGGACGGCCAGAATTTCAATACCGACCTGTCCACTCTCATCGCCAGCGATGGCTTCAAGCTCAGTGGCGTGAACATCTCTTACAATGCCGGCCAGTCTGTCGCGGCGGCGGGCGACGTCAACGGCGACGGTCTCTCCGATTTCATCATCGGCGCGCCCGGCGTCGGCTCGGCCGGGGGCGAGAGCTTTGTCGTATTCGGCAACGCCTCCGAATCTCAGTCCAACATCGACCTGACCGCGCTCGATGGTACCAACGGCTTCAAGGTCACCGGCCTGGCCGGCGACGAGAGCGGTTTCTCGGTCGCGTCCGCCGGCGACATCAATGGCGACGGATTTTCCGATCTGATCATCGGCGCACCCAATGGCAGCCCGAATGGCGCCGGTTCCGGCGCGAGCTACGTGATATATGGCCATGCGGGCGGCTTTTCCGCCAATATCGATGTGTCGAGCCTGCCCGGTTCGGGCGGTCCCCACAGCCAGCAGCTCGGATTCGAGATCAGCGGTGCCGCGGCCGGCGATCACAGCGGTTACGCGGTCGCCTCGGCCGGCGACGTCAATGGCGACGGCTTCGCCGATGTGATCGTCGGAGCGCCGCATGCGGCCGGAGACGCGGCGAACACCGGCGCCGCCTATGTCGTGTTCGGCAGCGGGTCGAGCTTTCCCGACGATTTCCAGCTCTCGTCGCTCAACGGAACAAACGGCTTCAAGCTCAGCGGCGTACAGGCGAGCGACGCCGCCGGATTGTCCGTCGGCTCGGCCGGCGATCTCAATGGCGACGGCTATTCCGATCTGTTCGTCGGCAGCCATGACGGCAGCAGCGGTGCGGTCTATGTCGTGTTCGGCAAAGCGTCCGGCTTCGATGCCAATATCGACCTGTCGACGCTCAACGGCAGCAACGGCTTCAAAATCGTCGAGTCGGCCGCGACCGGCAACATCGGCGATTCCGTTGCCGCCGCCGGCGACGTCAACGGCGACGGTTTCGCCGACCTCATCGTGAGCAATGCGGGAGATAGTCCGCATGGCGCGGGGTCCGGCGCGAGCTATGTCGTGTTCGGCGGGCCCTCCGGCTTCCCCGCCACCATCGACCTGTCGACGCTCAACGGCGCCAACGGCTTCAAGATCAGCGGCGTGGCTGCCGGCGATCACGCGGGCAGTTCGGTGGCGGCGGCCGGAGATCTCAACGGCGACGGCCTGGCGGACCTGATGGTCGGCGCGGACAATGTCGATGCCCTTGGCCGCGCCGGTGCCGGCGCCACCTATGTCGTTTACGGAGAATTGCCGTCCACCGCGGTGAACCTCACCGGATCGGACATCGGGCAAACCCTGGTCGGCGGCAATTTCGCGGACACGCTGAGCGGGCTGGGCGGCGACGACACGCTCTACGGCCATGGCGGCAACGACATCCTGGACGGCGGCGCCGGCAACGACACGGCGGTCTATTCCGGCAATATCGCCGATTACAAGATCGGCTTTGCGGCGGGTGCGTTCACGGTGGCCGACCAGCGCGCCGGCACGCCGGACGGCAGCGACACCGTCACCAACGTCGAACAACTCAAATTCGCCGACGGCACGCTGGCGCTCGACGAGGTCCACGGCATCACCACGCAGCACATTGCGCTCAACTCCGGTGTCACGAGTATTGCGCTGACCGATGTCGCGGGGACGCTCAACTGGTCGACGCAGCAAATTGACTATGACGCGCAGGGCAATCTCAACAGCGAAACCACGGTCAACGACAACGGCACGAGCTGGACGACCAACTACTACAACGACAACTCGCCGTTTGCCTGGGAAACCTCTCATAAGGACGCGAACGGCAACACGCTTTCCGACGTCTTGACGGACAAGAGCGGCAATATCCAGGTGACGCTGACGGACGCGGCGAACCAGTACGACTGGGCGACCGTTGCGATGGCTTTCGACGCCAACGGCAACGTGACCTCGGAGAACGGAACCAACGACGACGGCACGCCCTTCGCCTCACCGGCGAGGATCGGCGCGGCCTTCGACACGGCGCTGTGGTTCGCGACGCCTTACGATCCGAACGTCAACGGTCCGCCGCTCGACACGGTGCGGACGGGTGGACCGGGCGACAATATTCTCTATGGCTTCGCCGGCAACGACACGCTGTCGGGCGGCGATGGCAACGATACGCTCTACGGCGGCAGGGGTAACGACACGCTCAGCGGTGGGGCCGGCGACGATCGCTTCGTGTTCCACGCCGGCGACGGCCTCGACACGATCACCGATTTCACGCCCGGGAATTCCAGCGGCGACGTCGTCGATCTGCACGGCTACGGCGTGGCGAATTTCGCGGGCCTGCAGGCCCTGATGACGCAGGTGGGCGACGACACCGTCATCGCCTTCGATCCCGCCAACGAGATCACGCTGCAACACGTCACCATGGGACAACTCAACGCGGGCGATTTCCTGTTCAGCTGAGGCGCGGCGCACCTAGCGGAACAGGCCGCTGGTGCTGAGGCCGTCGAAGATGAACTGCATCGCCAGCGCCGCCAGCAGCACGCCGGAGACGCGCGCGATAACGTTTGTCCCTGTCTTGCGCAACAGGCGCATCAGCGGCTCGGACAGCAGCATCGAGGCCAGCACCGTCAGCATGATGACGCCCAGCGCCGCGAGCACCTGAGCCACATCCGCCGGCCCGTGCGTCTTGCTCATCAGCAGCACGATGGCCGTCATGCTGCCCGGTCCCGCGGTCAGCGGGATCGCCAGCGGGAACACCGCGATGTCGGTCTGGTGGCTCTGCGCCTCGCTCGCCTCGGTCGAGGTGATCGACGAGATCGCCGAATGCTGCGCCAGCAGCAGATCCGCCGACACCATCAGCAGCAGCACGCCGCCGGCGGTGCGGAACGCCGGCAGGCCGACGCCGATCAGCGCCAGCAATTGAATGCCGCCCAGCGCGAACGCCGCCAGCACCGCCGTCGCCACCGCCGCCGCGGTGAACGCCAGCAGGCGCCGGTGCCTCGGCGTCGTTCCCGCCGTCAGGGCCAGGAACATCGACGCCACTTCCACCGGCCCCACCGCGACGAACAGCGTGGCAAGTGCGGTTGGAAAGATATGGAACATGCCCCTGTATGCCCCGCGCCGCCGCGTCCGTAAACCCGCCTGCTTCAGCCGCCGAGATTTTCCGCGGCACGCATCAGCAGGCTCTTGAAGAGGGTAAGGTCGCGCGCCGCGATGCCGCCCGCCATGGCCGTCTCGACCGCGTTGGCGGACTTATGGGCCCTGGCCAGCACCGCCTTGCCGCGCTCCGTCAGATGGCTCTGCAGGATGCGGCCATGGCCGGGATCCGCCGCGCGCTGGATCAGGTTCAGTTTTTCCAGATTGGCCACGATGCCCTGCATGCTCTGCGGCGTGACGAAGGCGACGCGGGCCAGCGCCGCGCTGGAAATTCCCGGCTCGATGAACAGCGACGACAGCACCGCATATTGCGGCGCCGTGATGCCCAGCGGCTTCAGGGCCTCGTCCATCCGCGCGCGGAACGCCAGCTGCGCCCGCTTGAGCAGATAGCCAAGATTGCCGCCGCCATGCGCGAATTTTCCGTCTCTTGACATATATCAGTGTCCTGATGATAATATCAATGTCCTTATAACACGGAGACCGGACATTTGACCATGCCTGATTTGCATTT
Organism: Rhizomicrobium sp.; assembly: GCA_035570795.1. Classification (GTDB taxonomy): domain Bacteria; phylum Pseudomonadota; class Alphaproteobacteria; order Micropepsales; family Micropepsaceae; genus Rhizomicrobium. Next base: position 4,231 of record DATMKZ010000043.1, on the reverse strand, counting down.
CGCCGTTGCCGCCGGCCTCGGCGCGGTCCTCGCCTTCAGCGCCGCCAACTTCGCCGCCAACCATCTCGCCCCGCGCCATCCGCGCTTGGTCTATGTGCTGTTCGTGGTCCTCCTCGCCGGCACCGTGATCCCGGCGCTGGCGCTGAGAACTCTGGCCCGGGCCGCCGTCGCTGGATCCGGGGCGCTGGCATTCTCCCCTTGGCCGCTCGGCCTGGCGCTGGCCGCCGGCGGCGCCTTCCTGGCCCTCAGCCTGCGCGGCGAGCACGCCGAGCAGATCGGCCGCCTGCCCGGGCTGCTGGTGGCGCTGCTGCCGCCAAGCCTTGCCGAAGTACTCGTCTTCGTCGGCATCGTCTTCAACCTGGCGGAACACCTCACGGCGCCGTGGCTCGGCCGGCCGCTGGCGATCGCGGCGGCGATTCTCACCACCTCCGTCAGCTTCGGCCTCTATCACCTCACCCACGCCGCGCCCTGGAACAGCCGGCGCATGGTGCGGATCCTGCTGATCGTCTGGCTGTTCATCGGCGGGTTTTACGCGGCGACCGGCAATCTGTGGGCGACAGCCTTGCTCAACACGGCGATGGCGGCGGTCGGCTTCGTCAAGAACCGCGTCACCCGCCCCACCGAACTATCCTTCGCCGCCCTGCTGGCGCTGGACGCGGCGGCGGTGGGGATCGTGCTCGCTAGCCTTTGAGGAATTCGATCATCGCCGGGAACGCGGCGCGGTCCTGGATCATGAACAGGTGGCCGCCGTCGAAGAAGCGCAGCTGCGCGCCCTTGATCCGCGCCGCCATCTTCTCCTGCGTCGCCGGCAGCGCGATGCCGTCAAAGCGCCCGGCCGCGATCAAGACCGGGCAGGCGATCTCGCCCAGCCGGTCATAGGTGTCGAGCGCGGCGCGCGCCGCCAGCTGCCGCGAATAGCCCATGGCGCGCCCCGGCTCGTCCGCATACGGATCGTTGGCCGCGAAGGCGACGAATTGCGCGTATTGCTCGGGATTGGCCGCCTGCCACGCCGCGTCGCGCCGGGTATCGTTGATCGGGATCATGTGCCGGGCGCGTTCCTCGCGGCCCATGTGCTCGATCTGGTGGAACGGATAGGACGCCCCGCCGGCGCCGCCGGGCGAGGTGCAGGCCAGCACCAGCCGCTCGACCCTGGCGGGATGCCTAAGCACGAGTTCCTGCGCCACCATGCCGCCGAACGATACGCCCAGCACCTTGGCGCTCGGCCAGCCGATCCGGTCCAGCAGCCGCGCCGCGTCGTCGGCATAATCCGCCATCGTATAGGGCGCGTCCGGCTTGGAGGTCTGGCCGAGCCCGCGCTGGTCATAGGCCAGCAGGTCGAAATGCCGGGACAGCGGCCCGTCGAACACGTTGGGTTTCATCCGCAGATCGCCGCCCGACCCTGAGATGAACAACAGCGGCGGCCCCGCGCCGGCGCGTTCGTAGTAAACCTCCAAGTCGCCGATCTTCGCGAACGTCATCGCATCGCCCTCATCCGTGGCCGCCAATCTACACCGACAAATTAAAGCGCGCGCGATGCCCGCGCCGCGAAACCCGGCGCGCCTTCGTCCGTTCCCACGTCATGGTCCGCAAGCCTTTCCACCTCCTGGCCGTCCTCGCCGCTCTGGCCTTGTCAGGCGCTGGCGCGAGCGCGGCGGACCTGACGCGCCTGCCGGCCCGTTTCCTGGGCCACGACGTCTATCTCCAGGTCCGCCTCAACGGCGCCGCGCCCGTCTGGATGAAGTTCGACGTCGGCGCCGCCGAATCGAGCGTCAGCGCCGCAACGATTGCCGGCGATGCCCGCCACGCCGCGCGCGTGAGCGTGCAACTCGGCCCGGTGGCGCTGCCGGGCGTCTATTTCGACGTCGCGGCGACGGAACCCGGCCTTGCCCCGGATGGAACCCCGCTTGCCGGCCGTCTGGGCGAGGACAGTCTGGGCGACCGTATCCTGGTGATCCGCTATCGCGACCGCACCGCGTGGCTGTCGCCGCCGGTTTCGAGTGCGCTCACCGTCGCCGCGCGCTAGCCGCCGCGCGCTAATGTAAGGCCGCACCCGGCCGGTTTGGCCGCAATCGGCCACAATCTCCGCGCAGCCTCGGTCTCTCTTTGGGGAGAGATCATGCCATGGCCATGACGCGCGGGACGGATGGCGGGATGCTGTCGGAGATGAACACCACGCCCTTGATCGACGTGATGCTGGTGCTGCTGACGCTGCTGATCGTGACGCTGCCGCTGCAGACCCATGCCGTGAAGCTGCAGCTGCCGGTACCGTCGCCGGTCGTCCAGCCGCCGCCTTTCGTGCTGCTCGACGTCGCGTTCGACGGCGCCATCGCGTGGAACGGCACGCGCGTCGACCGCGCCACGCTCGACGCCGATCTCGCCCGCGCCGCGCAAAGCACGCCGCAGCCGGATATCCACATCCGGCCCGACCGCCTCGCCCGCTACGACGCGGTTGCGATGGTCCTCGCCGACGCGCAGCGCCTCGGCGCCACCCATATCGGGCTGGACGGCACGGAGCGTTACGGGCGCTGAGCCCTAACGCATGCCGCCGAACGTCTTGCCCTCGGCGGCCAGCTTCTCCAGCAGCGGCGCGGGCTTGAACGCGTCGCCCATGGTGGCCTGGAACTCCTTCATCTTGGCCAGCACCTTGTCCAGGCCGACGCTGTCGCCGTAATGCATCGGGCCGCCGCGATAGACCGGCCAGCCGTAACCGTTGACCCACACGACGTCGATGTCGGAGGGACGGATCGCCTTCTTCTCGTCGAGGATCTTGGCGCCCTCGTTGATCATCGGATAAAGGCAGCGCTCTAGGATCTCCTCGTCGGAGATCTTGCGCGGGTTGCGCCCCGACCTGGCGACGAAATCGTGGATGATCTTCTCGGTCACGGGCGAGGGCTTGGCGTTGCGGTTCTCATCGTAGTCGTAATAGCCGGCGCCGGTCTTCTGGCCGCGGCGGTCCGCCTCGCACAGGACGTCGCGTATGGTCTCGCCGTGCGACTTTTCCTTGACCCAGCCGATGTCGAGGCCGGCAAGGTCCGACATGGCAAAAGGCCCCATCGGGAAGCCGAAATCGTAGAGCACGCGGTCGATGTCCCACGGCATGGCCCCCTCCAGCACCATCTTCTGCGCCTCGCGGCCGCGCGCGCCCAGGATGCGGTTGCCGACGAAGCCCGGGCAGACGCCGACCAGGACCGCGATCTTGCCGATGGTCTTGGCCAGCTTCATCGAGGTCGCGATCACCTCCTTGGACGTGTGATCGGCGCGCACGATTTCGAGCAGCTTCATCACGTTCGCCGGGGAGAAGAAGTGCAGCCCGATGACGAATTCCGGGCGCTTGGTCACGCTCGCGATCTCGTCGATGTTGAGGCCCGACGTGTTGGTCGCCAGGATCGCGCCCGGCTTGCAGATGGCGTCGAGCTTGGTAAAGATCTCCTTCTTCACGTCCATGCGCTCGAACACCGCCTCGATCACGAGGTCGACGTCGGCGAAGGCGCTCATGTCGAGCGAGCCGGTGATCAGCGCCATGCGCTTGTCGACCTCCGCCATCGGGAAGCGGCCGTTCTTGGCGCTGCGCTCGTAATTGCCGCGCACGACCTTCAGGCCGCGGTCGAGCGCCTCCTGCTTGACCTCGACGATGGTCACCGCGATGCCGGCGTTGACGAAGTTCATCGCGATGCCGCCGCCCATGGTGCCGGCGCCGATGATGCCGACCTTCTTGATGGGAATGAGCTTGGTGTCGTCCGGCACGTCGGGGATCTTGTTGGCGAGGCGCTCGGCGAAGAAGTAGTAGCGTTGCGCCGCCGATTGCGGCCCCATCATCACGTCCATGAACAGCTTGCGTTCGGTCTTGAGGCCCTCCTCGAAGCTCTGGTTCACCGCCGCCTCGATGCACTGGATGTTGGCCTCCGGCGCCTTGAAGCCGCGGAATTTGCGCGCGTTCGCTTTGCGGAAATCGGCGAAGATTTCGGGATGGCCCTTGGCTGCGTCGGTCTTGGTATTGTTGTCGCGCACCTTCACCAGCGGCTTCTTCTCGGCGACGACCTTCTTGGCGAAATCGATGGCGCCCTTTTTCAGTTCGCCCTCCGACACGATGGCGTCGACCAGGCCCATGAACAGCTGGCGCTCGGCCTTCAGGCCCTCCTCGAAGGACGGCGCGTTCACCGCCGCCTCGACCGTCTTGATGATCGCTTCGGGCGCATTGAAGCCGCGGAACTTGCGTGCATTGGCCTTGCGG
>DATMKZ010000042.1:0-15351 GCA_035570795.1 Rhizomicrobium sp. | reverse complement strand
CACGATTTCCAACGAGGCCGCGTTCGGCACCGACTATTTCACGCGCACCGCCGTCGCCAAGTCCAACATCCTGGTCAACGCGCCCAACGAGACCAAGTATTTCTACCAGGACTTCGACGGCGCCGGCGCGCGGCTGAACGGTCGCAACCGCTATACCGTGACATTTCCCAAGGGATTGACGCCGCCGGTCAACGGCTTCTGGTCGCTGACGCTCTATAACCAGCACCATTTCTTCGCGCCCAACCCGATCGGTCGCTACTCCATCGGCGCCAAGAACAAGGACCTGAAATACGGCGCCGACGGCTCGCTCACCATCTACGTGCAGGCCGATCCACCGCCCGATGAGCAGCTGGCAAACTGGCTGCCGACGCCCAAGGCGGCCGATGAGAACGGCGACTTCTCGCTCTATCTCCGCGCCTATTGGCCCAAGGGGGCCGTCCTGGAAGGCGCCTGGACGCCGCCGCCGGTGGAGAACGCCGACTAGGCCGTCGACTCATTAGCCCGTATCCATGTCGTCGCGTCAGTTTCCTTCTCGGGCTGGCGCAGGAAGAAGGTCGACTTCTCGCTCTTAAAGCGCGCCAGACTTCAGCGGCCAACTCGGCGTCCGCGCGACGGTCGAATGTGCAACCGCTCCAGCGCCAGAGCGAGCAGACCGGCGGCGGCGGGTGACAAATCGCGGTCACGCAGCCGCATGATGCCAATTTCGCTTGAAAGCCGTGGCCGGATCAGCGGACGCGACACCAGCTTCGGATCGATGCCGGGAGGCCATCGACGGGCGGACACCACCGCAACGCCGACACCCTCGGCCACGAGATTCATCAGGGTGTAGACCAAGCCAACCGTTACGACGTGACGCAGCGCGAACCCGGCAGAGGTCGCCGCGGCGTCGATCAAGCGGCGCGACTCGGCCCCGGGCCGAAAGGATACCAGCGCAACATCCTTTAGCGCGCTGAACTCGATCTGCCGCATACGCGCCAGCGGATGGTCGTTGCGCAAGACCACCCACAGCTCGCGAACGCCGAGGCTCTCCGTCACGAACTGGTCGGGCAGATCGCCGAGATTGCCGATTCCAAAATCCGCCAGACCGCTGCGGATATCGTCTCGGACGTCGTCACGGAAGCCTTCGCGAAGCTGGATCTCGATGCCGGGAAACCGGCGTCCATACTCGGCGATGACCCGACTGATGGGCAGTTCGATCAGGCTCGTGACGATGACCTGGCCGCGCTGCCGGTCGGATAACTCGTTGAGGCTCCGCATGCCGAGCTTCAAGTCATTGAGCAGACGCTCCGCCATTGCCACAAATTCACGACCGGCCGCTGTGATCCTGACGTTGCGGGTGCTGCGCGCGAACAGCTGAACCTTGAGCGTTTGCTCCAGGCGCTTGATGGCGAGCGTCAGAGCCGGTTGCGAAATGCCGAGATGGGCGGCGGCAGCGATGAAGCTGCGATATTCCGCGACGGCGAGCACCGCGGCGAGCTGGCGTGAGTTGATCTCGGGCAAGCCGCCGGTGCGCTTGATCGCCTTGCTCGTCGCCGGATTGATCATCGTGCCCCCTCGCATGCGCCTCGCGGGTGCCGCCCGCGGCGTGCGGCATTTATAACAAAAATACGCCGAATGGCTCTTATCATCTTCCAATTGAAAATCAATCTACGGCCGTTCAGTGTCGCGCGACCTTGCAAACCATCACCAAGGAGGCCCGAATGGCTGGCAGCACCGATAGGCCCCCCATCGACGTTGGCCGTCGCGACCTGATGATCGCCGGAACGGGAGCGGCTTTGATCGCCGCCGGGATCGACGGCCTTGGCACGGCGCAAGCGCAGGCTGGCCCGAGCCCGACATCGCCGCCGACGGCAACAGCGGGAGCTGCGGCGCCCGGAACAATCGAGGTGGAGCGACGCGGCTCCATGCTGCTGGTCGGTCTCAATCGGCCGCAAGCGGAGAACCTGCTCGACCCTGCCATGCTGATCGGACTCGGCAGAGCCTGGTATCAGCTCGAACACGACCCCGATTTGCGCGTGGCCGTGCTGTACGCCATCGGCCCCCATTTCTGCCGGTCGCTCGATGTCCCGGCCCGTGCGAGCGCTGCGGCAGCGGGTACCTACCCGCCGAAGGACACCGACTTCCTCCTCCCCTTGAACACGCAGCCGCCGTTTCGGACGAAGCCGATTGTCGTTGCGGTTCAGGGCCGCACCGGTCAGGTCGGGCACGAACTATTCCTTGCGGCCGATGTTCGTGTCGCTGCAAGCGACACACGCTTTCGCCAAGCAGAGGCCCTCTACGGCGCATTTCCCGGCGGTGGCGCGACCGTGCGCTTCACCCGCGAAGCGGGCTGGGCCAATGCCATGCGATACATGCTGACCGGCGACGAATGGAGCGCCGAAGACGCCTATCGCATGGGGCTGGTTCAGGAAGTGACGCCTCCCGGCAAGCAATTGGACCGCGCGATCGAACTGGCCGCCAAGATCGCTGATGCCTCTCCTCGTGGCATTCGCGCCACGCTCGCCTCGGCGCGTCAAGCGATCAGCAGCGAGGAGTCGGCGCTGATCGCGCTGTTGCCGGAGTTCCAGCGCATCATACAAAGCGACGATGCCCGGGAGGGCCAACGCGCGCTGCGGGAGGGCCGCAAGCCGCAGTATCGCGGCCCGTAGACGTGCCGATGCCCGCCGTACCTGCGCGTCGTCCGCTCCATTCTCCTCAACATTGCTTGTCCCGCTGGCGGCATTGTGGCCATGTTGCTGCCCGGACTTTCCGCTTTGCCGCCGCGCTGCGCTGGCGCGGGCCTAGCGCTTTTCGTCCAACGCTTCGTCCAGGAAGGTCCGCACGTCGGCAAGGACCTCGTCCGATTCGTGCGGATCTTCTATAGCGCGAGCGAGAATCAGCCCGCCGATCATTGCCGCGAACGCACCGCGCGCCTGGCGGCGTCGCTCGGCGGGGTCTTTCCCGGGCGCCGACTCGGCAAAACGGTCGAGCCACGCCTCGACGTTGGTGCTGATCTGGCTCCGCGCCGCGCCCTGCGTTCGCGCAAGCTCGCTGCCCAGCGTGGCGATCGAGCATCCGGTCTCGGGATGCTCGCGATGGCGGGAACTCAGGTAGAAATTCGCCGCGCCCATGAGAGCCTCGTCGGGCGCCCTGGCCGCCATGTCCTCGAAGCGCGCCATGCGTGCCTTGTGCAGTTCGGCCAGGGTTTCGGCGATCAGGTCTTCCTTTGACTTGAAGTGGGCATAGAAGCCGCCGTGCGTCAGTCCGACCTGGCGCATGATGTCGGCGATCGAGATGCCGGCGATGCCGTGGGCGCGAAAGGCCGCCGCCGCTGCATCGATGATACGGCGACGCGATTCCTCCTTGTGGCTGGGGTTCCACGGCATGTTCAGTACAATATGATCATTGAAATTATATGTCTATAGTAACTTTTATTTCACTCACATGTGAATATCTTTCTAATATATTACGTATATCATATTATGATCGATCAACAGAGGAGCGCGACATGACGGGTCAGACGGAACGGACTTTGATCGACCGCAGACATTTCATTGGCGCGGGAACGGGTGCGATGGTGCTGGCTTCGACGGGCACGGTGCTCGCGCAAGCGCCACCGGCGCCGCCGCCTGCGAGCGAACCGGGCAAGGTCGCGATAGAGCGGCGTCCGGGCGGCGTTCTCCTGCTCGGCATCGATCGCCCGCAGGCGCAAAACCGGATGGGCCCCGCGATCCTGATCGGGCTCGGCAAGGGTCTTTACAACCTCGAGCACGACGACGAACTGCGCGTCGCGGTTATCCACGGTGTCGGCCCGGATTTCTGCCTGGGCGTCGATCTGCCGGCCTTCGCCGCGGCCCAGGCGGCGGGCATCCTGCCGCCCAAGGATCCCGACTACATCAATCCGCTCGGTCTTCGGCCGCCCTATCGCAGCAAGCCGGTCGTCGTCGCGGTCCAGGGCGGCACCAAGTACGCTGGGCACGAGTTGTTCCTCGCCTCGGACATCCGCGTCGCCGCCGCGGACTCCGTATTCAGCCAGGGCGAGGTCGCGCGCGGCATCTTCCCCGGCGGCGGCGCCACGGTGCGGCTCACACGCGAGGTCGGCTGGGCCAACGCCATGCGCTACATGCTGACCGGCGACGAATGGGGCGCCGACGAAGCGCGTCGCCTCGGGCTCGTGCAGGAAGTCACCGAGCCTGGCAAGCAACTCGACCGCGCCGTCGCGATCGCCACGAAAATTGCAGCCAACGCGCCGCTTGGCGTGCGCGCTACGCTCGCCTCGGCGCACCAGGCGATCGCCAGCGAAGATGCGGCCTTGGCCGCCCTGCAGACCGAGTTCCCGAAGATCCTGCAAAGCAACGACGCCAAGGAATTCCAAAAGGCCTTGCGCGAAGGCCGTCGGCCCGACTTCCACGGCAATTGAACATGAGGGTCGGCGCCTACTCGCTTGCCGCCCCGCTCGCACTGGCTGCGAGCGGGGCCCTGGGCCAAACCCTGGTGACGCATCGTCTCCCGGCGACGCTCGCCGTGGAGGCCGCCACCGCCGCGGTGGCCGACTGCGCGCAGCGCGGCTTTGGCGTCACCGCTACGGTGGTCGACGCGGATGCGCAGCGCATCGCCATGCTGCGCGGCGACACCGCGGGCGTCCACACATTCGAGGCATCGTGGAGCAAGGCCTATACCGCCGTCGCTTTCGCACCGATGTTCAAGCTCGAGAGCGGCGGCGCGGTCGCCGCGCGCCTCGCCCAGTACTCGGCACAGCAGCCGTCCGGCACGCTGCCCTTTCAGCCTCCCGAACACATGATCATTCGCGCCGGCGGTCTGACCATCAAGCTGGGCGATGAGGTGATCGGCGCCATCGGCGTCGGCGGTGCGCCGAGCGCCGAAGCGGACGAGCTTTGCGCCAAGGCAGGCCTCGACACGATTCGCAATCGCATCCGCTAATGTCGCAGGGTCGCCGGCACTTTTGAGACTTGGCAAGGAACGCGAACGAAAGCCGCCTTAGGCCCAGGAACGGACATCTCTGCTCGGGTCCGTCCAAGCCCGTTACGGGTTCACGGCCTAGGACGAGCCGTCGGGCGCCGGCTGGGCATCCAGCCACTGCCGCGCGGCATGCAGCTCGCGGAAGATCGCAAGCGGCCGGCGGGCCGGCGCCGCCTCGGCGAAGATCTGGGCTTGGGCGAAGCTCTCGTCGGAGCTCGCGACGATCGCCAAAGGACCGATCTGGCCATGCTGGGCGTAGAACATGACCCGCTGGCCGAGCGCCTTGAGGTTCTCCTCCGAGAGCGCCATCGGCGTGTGGGTGATCTCGAAGATCTTGCGATAGGCCATGGCGCCGTCAGCGGTGACGCCGGCGAAATACTGCTCGATGTCGGCCACCGTCACCTTGTCCTTGGCGACCGCGACGACCAGCCGCTGGGGATGCGAGACCGTCCAATGCACAGGCATCGAGCCAGCCTAGCATTGCGCCGACGCTGAAGCCACGATTCACCTTTGCGTATCGCTCGCAACTTACCGACGGGCGATCGTGGGCAGGCGACGGGCGGGTACGTGGCGGTCACGCGAGGTGAATATGCCTGTTACACTGGGCCGGCATGGCTGAGCTCGCAAATGTCCTCTGGGGCGCTGCCGTGATGTCGGCGCTCTGGACATTGCTCGGGCTTCCGATCGCCGCGCGGCTGGCGCCGCCTCCGATCTCTTGGCTGTGGGCGCCCGCGCTGGGCTTCGCGGTCCACACGTCGATCGCCTTGCCGCTGCTCGGCTGGCTCGGCATGGGCCGCGGCACCGTGCTCGCCGTGACGTTGGTGTTCACCGCCCTTGCGATCGCGGCGTGCTTCTTGCCACGGCAGCCCACCGTCCCGGCGAACTTATCCAGCCGTCAGTCGCTGTGGTTGGTCGCGGCCGTGGCGCTTGCGGCCTTGCTCGCGCTGGCACCCGCAGCTTCCGTCCTGCCAAAGGTGACGGGCGATGGCGTGACGCTCTCCGCCTCCATATTCGATCATGCCAAGGTGGCGCTGATCGACGAGACGATCCGCGCCGGCGTCCCGCCCGCGAACCCGTTCTTCAACGAGGTCGGGGTGCCCGGCGGCGTGGCCTACTATTACCTCTGGCACTTCGCCGCGGCGCTGGTCGCGCTGATGACAGGCTTGAGCGGTTGGGAAGCCGACGCGGCGTTGACGGGCTTTACCGCCTTCGCCTCGCTCCTCGTGATGATCGGTCTCGTCGTCCAGCTCGGTGGCAGGCTTCCCGCCGCTTTTGTCGTCGTGGCACTGGCGGCTACCGCTTCGCTGCGGCCAGTCCTGGAATCGCTCGCGCCGCAGGCGACCCAAGCCGTCATCGGCAAGGCGACGGGGCTGGGCGGCTGGCTCTTCCAGATCGCCTGGGCGCCGCAGCATCTCGCGTCGGCGTCCTGCGTCGTGCTCGCCGGTTTCATGTTGATCGAGGTCGCCCGCCACGACGGCTGGCTGGCGCCGACGGTCCTTGGTCTCCTCGCCGCCGGCGGCTTCGAATGCTCGGTCTGGGTCGGCGGCATCGTCTTCGCGCTGGGCGCCGCCCTGATCGCGCCTTACTTGCTGTGGTCGTTGGCGCCTCGACGACGCAGCGGCTTCGTGCTGCGGATTGTGGTTGCCGGCGCATTGGCAATCGCGATCAGCCTGCCATTCCTGCGCGATCAGATCGCGGCGGCGAGCGCACGTGTCGACGGGTCGCCCGTCGTGATCGCGCCGGTCGCCGTCCTCGGACCGTTCTTCGATCCGGTCGTGCGACGCCTGCTCGATGTGCCGGCCTTCTGGCTCGTCCTGCTGCCCGTCGAGTTTGCTGCATTCTATCCGGCCGGCCTGATCGGTCTGTTTGCGCTCCTCAAGGACGGCGACAGGCAAGCCGTGCGGGTCGCAGGCCTTCTGGCGGCGGCGAGCCTTCTGGCGGGATGGCTTCTGCGCAGCGTCGTGGCCGACAACAACGACCTGGGCTGGCGCGCGGTCCTGCCGGCCGTCCTGCTCCTGATCGTCTTTGCCGCCACGGCGATCTCTCGCTGGCCGCGATGGCCGGCGCGGCTCTGCGCGATCCTCTCCGCCGTCGGCGCCCTCCTGACCTTGCCGGACGCCCTGCCGCTCCTGCGCGAGGATTTCCTCGCCTCGCCGACGCCGGACGAGCGGCTGTTGGCGACCACGCCGGCGCTGTGGCAGGCGGTGCGGCGGCATGCGGCGCCAGGCGAGCGGATTGCCGACAACCCGCGGTTCCTCGACGACATGACGCCGTGGCCTGCCAATATTTCCTGGGCGCTGATGGCCAATCGCCGCTCCTGCTATGCCGGCAACGAGCTCGCCATCCCGTTTGCGCCGATCCCGCCCGCGCAGCGCGCCGCGGTCGAGAGGCAATTCGCCCGCATCTTCGCTGGCGCGCCGGAGAGCGACGACATCCGGCAGCTCGCGGATCGCTTCCAGTGCGACGTCGTCGTGGTGACTCCGCAGGATGGCGCGTGGCGGCGCGACCCCTTCGCGTCGGGCGGGCTTTATCGTCTGGTGGAGACTCGGCCCGACGCCTGGCGCATCTACCGGCGAACCACCGCGCCGTAAGGCGTCAGATGCCGCTGAACCAGTTGAAGCCGCGGCTTTCCCAATAGCCGCCGGGGAAGACGTTGGTCACCTCGATTGCGGTGATCCATTTCGGGTTCTTGAAGCCGAGCTTGGTCGCCGTCCGCAGGCGCAACGGAAATCCGAACGGGTCGGTGATCGGCTGCTTGGCGTATTTCGTCGCCAGGATCGTCTGCGGATGGAGCGCCGTGGCCATGTCGATGCTGCCGCTATAGTCGTCGGCGCATTTGAACGCCACGTACTGCGCCGTGAGGTCGGCGCCGACCTTTTCGAGGAAGAGGCGCAGGTTCACGCCCGACCATTGGCCGATATAGTCCCAGCCCTCGACGCAGATATGGCGGATGATCATCTCCTGCTCGGGCAGCTCGGCGAATTGCCGGATGGTCCAGGGCTGCTTGTCGGTGATGCGGCCGGCGAGCTCCAGCTTCCACTTGGCGCCATCGACCGGATCGACGTCCTCGACACCGTAATAGGCGTTGAAGCGCGGCGGCTTCACGACCTCAGCCTCGCTGTAGGTCGGTGCGAGGTGGTTGGGCCGAAAGATCAGCGCCTGGACCTTGTCGTTGAAAGACGAGACCGCGCGAAGCGCTGCCTGCACGGCGTCGCGATTGGTGACGTCGCAGCCCGTCAGCATGGCGAGCGCGCCCAGGCTGAGCGACCCGCGCAATAGCCTGCGGCGGTTGATTCCGGCGACGAGCGCCCGGTTCGCCTCGAGCGCGCTCTGGTCGATCCCCGCCGCTGGCCGGAAACGCGACGGTGAGGGGCTGCGAATGGGCATTCGAATTCTCCAATCAGTCCGCCGAACCCGTCTGGGTCCGCGCCGGGTCGGAAGGCCGCACTTGCGGTCCGCCGGTGATCATGGCCCCGATCGTCTTGGGTACGATCAAGGCCAACACGACGTGGATGACGAGGAAGGCCACGATCGCGGCCATTCCGATGAAGTGAACGAGGCGCGCGCCCTGGAAACTGCCGAACACCGAAGCCAGTTCGGAGAGCTGCATCGGCTTCCAGACCGCCCAGCCCGATACCACCTGCACGATGATCACCACGATGATGCCGGCGTAGAGCACTTTCTGCACCGCATTGTAGTGCGTGATGTCGGCATGGGAGAGGTGGAACCGCATTGCATCGCCTATGTCGGACAACACCTCGCGCGGGCGGATCGGCAGCAACTTGCGGCGGAACCGCCCGGTGATCAGTCCATAGGCCAGGTAGCATAGGCCATTGATCATCAAGAGCCACATGGCGAAGAAATGCCATTGCAGCGCGCCCTGCGCTTCGCCGCCCAGCGTCATCCACTCGGGAAAATGCAGCCAGCCAAACAGCACTTCGTCGTTGTAGATCTTCCAGCCGCTCAGGATCATGAGGATCATCGCCAGCGCGTTCAGCCAATGCATGATGCGCACCGGCAGCGGGTGCAGCTTCATGCTGCGTTTGGACGACAGGCCGACGGCCATGGAAGCACCTCTCCCGATCCTTCGCGCGCCCTCCTGCAAATCTTACCAGGATCACGTGCTTGTGAACCAGAAGTCAGTAGGGTTACCGGCGAGTCTGCGTTAGTCCGGACGGACCATGCACGACCGCGAGCAGCGATGGGCGGCGGATATGCGGGCGGCGCAGGCCGGCTCCAGCGTGGCCTATGTGCGCTTGCTCACCGATGTGTCGACCTCGTTCCGCCAGTTCGCGGCGACCGACCTTCGCCGCTTTGACCTGCAGTCCGTCGACATCGAGGATGTATTGCAGGAAATCCTGCTGGCGATTCACCTCAAGCGGCACACCTGGCGGCCCGACCATCCTTTCGCGCCCTGGCTGCGTGCAATCACCCGGCACAAGCTGGTCGACTTTGTGCGGCGTCGCAGCCGGCGCGGCGAGCTTCCGATCGACGACTTTCCCGATATCAGTCCGGTGCAGCCGGTCGAGCCCGGCCTCGCCGTGCCGCTGGGCCAGCTCCTGGGCGACCTGCCGCGCCGGCAACGCGAAGTGATCGAGGAGCTCGCCCTGAGCGGCACCAGCGTGACGGACACCGCCTCGAAGCTGAAAATGTCCCGCGGAGCGGTCTATGTCGCCTTCCATCGTGCGCTCGCGACGCTGACCGCGCGGTTCGAGCGGGACAGGGCATGAACACCGAATTGCTCATCGAATCGCTGGCAAGCGACCTTCAGGCCGGGCCGAAGCGCTCGCGCGTCGCGTGGCCGCATCTTGTCCTCGCGGTGCTCATGGCCGCGGGGGTGAGCCTCGCGGCGATCCTGCTGCTGCTCTCGCGGAGCCCCCACATTGCGCACGGTCTCGGCCCGACCATCGCCTTTTCCGCGCTGGCGGGACTCACCCTGGCGGCCGCCGCTTTCTCGGCGACGCTGGCGCTCAGCTATCCGGAAGGAAGGCCACGTCTTTGGTGGCTGGCGGCGCCGGCGGTGATCCTGCTGTCGGGCCTCGGCTTCGAACTGGCCGACTCGCTGGAGTCGAGCTGGTCCGAGCGGTTGTGGGGCCAGTCCCCGCTGGGATGCTTCCTCTGCGTCCTGGTTCTGTCCCTGCCGATCCTGGCCGCTGTCCTCGCAGCCTTGCGTGCCGGCGCGCCCACCCATCCAAGGCTGGCCGGCGCCATGGCGGGGCTTCTGGCGGGCGGCATAACGACCGCGCTCTATACGCTGCACTGCCCGGAAGACTCGTTGTTGTTCGTAGCGCTTTGGCACGGGCTCGCCGTCGGCGCCGTCTCGCTGCTGGGCGCGCTGGCCGGCGGCCGCCTCCTGCGCTGGTAGCGAAAGATTTTCCGGCGGACGGCGTAAGATCCGTCCTGCGCGGGCGAACTTATCCCAAGGCGACAGTGGCTGCGCCCAAACCGGAAGGTGCGTTCGGTGAAATCGATCCGGAACGGCAAATTGCGGACTTCGTTCATTGCTGTCCTGCTGTTGGCCTTGCAGTGTCTCTGCATGCCCGCATTTGCCCAGAGCGCGGGCCAGACACTCTCTCCCGAAGCGAAGATGAATCGGCGCTTCCCCCAGCCGGTAAGGGTCGGCGATTTGATCGGCCTGCCCGTGCTCGACGACGATGATTCAACGATCGGCTACGTTCACGATGTCGTGCGGACGCCGGCGGGAAAAATCCAGCTTGTCGTGCCGTACAGCCCTTGGTTCGGCTGGGTGAGGGCAGGCGGACCGTTCGACTGGAACCGGCGCCCTGTCGCCGTGCCGCTCGAAACAGTGGCGATCCTTGCCCGCCAGCTCGACGCACTCGACATGCCGCGCTCTGCGTTCGACGCGGCGCCGACGTTCAGGGCGGACCAGGCCACGTCGATCGGCCGCGATGAAATCATAAAGATCGCGCTCGGCCGGCGATGAATATCCGATTCGCCCGGCCATCGTCGCAACGACAGGGAACTGCCTTGCGGGCAATCGGGTTATCACGCCAGGACCAGGGCCTCCATGGATCATGAAACGCGCTCGCCTGTGAAAACCCGGACGCTGCTCGCGCAGGGTCTTGGCCCGGCCGAGTCGGCGACCAAGGCCCTGGTCTCGCCGATCCACATGTCCACCACCTACCTGCGCGATGCCGACAACGGCTATAGCGGCGGCCGCATCTATGGCGCGACCGATAATCCGTCAGTGCAGCAGGCCGAAGCCTTGTTCGCCGCGCTCGAGGGCGCCCAGGACGCGCTGATGTTCGGGTCCGGCATGGCCGCCGCGAGCGCCGTCTTCCAGGCCCTCGAGCGTCCGACGCACATCATCGCCTCGCGCGGGATGTTTTACGGCCTGCGCGCCTGGCTGGCCGATATCAGCGTGTTCGGCCATTGCGTGACCTTCGTCGAGACATCGGATCTCGATGCCATTCGCCGAGCCATGCGTCCCGGCGAAACCGGCCTGTTCTGGGTCGAAACGCCCAGCAATCCCCTGTGGACGATCACCGACATCCCGGCGGTCGCCGAGATCGCCCATTCTGCCGGTGCCTTGCTGTGTGTGGATGCGACGGTCTCCACGCCCGTCTTGACCCGGCCGATCGCCGTCGGCGCCGATATCGTCGTGCATTCCGCCACCAAGTACCTGAACGGCCATTCCGACGTGATGGCGGGTGTCCTGGCGGTCGCCGAGCGCAATGGATTGTGGGATCGCATCCGTCGCGGCCGCGCCCAGATCGGCGCGACGCTGGGTCCCTTCGAGGCCTGGCTCCTGATGCGCGGGGTCCGCACGCTGCATGTGAGGGTGAAGGCGCAATCGGAGACCGCTTTGATGCTGGCCAACCGTCTCGCCGGGCACCCGGCCTTGAGCGCCGTTCTCTATCCTGGCCTCAGGTCGCATCCGGGCCATGCCGTTGCGGTTCGCCAGATGATCGGCGGGTTCGGCGGCATGATGTCCATCCGCGTGAAGGGCGGCGAAGCGGCAGCTGTCGCCGCGGCCGCTCAGGTCCAGCTCTGGAAACGCGCGACGTCGCTGGGCGGCGTCGAAAGCCTGATCGAGCATCGCGCCTCGATCGAGGGCACCGGAACGCCGTGCCCCTCCGACCTGCTGCGCCTGTCGGTCGGCCTCGAGGACATCGACGACCTGTTCTTCGATCTGGTGCAGGCCTTGGGATCGGCCGCCGCCGCGGCGGGACATGGAAAAGATGGGATCCGAGGAGGAGTCTGATGGGCAGCGTCGCCGTCGGCATCATGTGCAAGACTCCCGCGCCGGGCCTGTCCAAGACGCGCCTGTCGCCGCCGCTGCGTCCGGACGAATGCGCGGCGATCTCGGCCTGCTTCATTCGCGATCTGTCGCGGACGATCGGCCGGCTGGGTGAAAGCGGCGATGCGACGGGCTATGCCGTCTATACGCCGGTCGGCTCGGAGGAAGCTTTGCGGCGGCTGTTGCCGCACGGTTTTGGACTGATGCCGCAAGTCGACGGCGACTTCGGCGTCCGGCTCTTCGAAGGTGTTCGGATGCTGCTGGAGGCGGGACATGCCGGCGCCATCCTGGTCAATTCCGACAGCCCGACCTTGCCCCTGCCGATCCTGCGCGCCGCCGTCGATGCGCTGGGACAAGGCGACAATGTCGTGCTGAGCCGGGCAGCCGACGGCGGCTATACGCTGATCGGCCTGTCGAAGCCGCATCGCCGGCTGTTCGAGGACATCGAGTGGAGCACCAGCACGGTCCACACCCGGACGCACGATCGGGCCCACGAAATCGGCCTGCCGGTGGTCGATGTGCCACCCTGGTACGACATCGACGACGCGGCCTCGCTCGTCATGCTCGAAAAGGAATTGTCGGGAAGCAAGCCCGGCTTCTCCTCCATGCCTGGCGCCGATGCGCCTGCAACCCGGCGTTTTCTGCGCGACCGTCGCTCGTTCGTCGCCTCTTCCGCGGCGTGATGTAAGCTGGGCCCATGCTCCTGCCGACCGGAAGCGCGCGTGTCGCCGTCGTCGTTCCGTGCCTCAATGAGGCTGAACCGATCGGCGGCGTCGTGCGCGAGATCCTGGCGCAGCAGGTCGACGCGGTCGTCGTCGTCGACAACGGCTCGACCGACGACACCGCCGGCCGGGCTGCGGCCGCGGGCGCCAAGGTCGTCCGCGAGCCCGTGCGCGGTTACGGGCGCGCCTGCGCCACCGGCGTGGCGGCCGTTCCGCCGGACACCGACATCGTCTGCTTCCTCGATGGCGACGGCAGCGACGTACCCGCCTTCCTGGCCGCCATCGTCGGGCCGGTCGCGGCCGGCGATGCCGACTTCGTCATGGGCTCACGATTGCGCGGCCAGCGCGAGGCGGGCAGCATGACACCGCAGCAGCTCGTGGCCGGCTGGCTCGCGGGCCGGTTGCTGCGCCTGGCCTATGGCGTGCGCTTCACGGACATGTCGCCGTTTCGCGCCATTCGACTCGATCGCCTGCGGTCGCTGGGCATGAGCGAGCTGACATTCGGCTGGAATCTGGAGATGCAGATGAGAATGGCCGCGGCCGGCTGGCGCATCCTCGAAGTACCGGTCGACCATCGCCGGCGTCGCGGCGGCGTTTCCAAGGTGTCGGGCAATCTTGTCGCCGGCCTGAAAGCGGCCTGGACAATCATCAGGACCTTCCTGCGCCTGGCGATCTCGCTGCGCAGCCAGCCGCGGATGGCAGCCGGCGAGAGGTCGAAATGAAGGCACTGGTCACCGGCGGCGCCGGCTTCATCGGCCAGCACGTCGTGCGCGAATTGCTGTCGCGCGGCCATGGCGTGCGCGTCCTCGATTCAATGCGCCCCGACGTTCATGCAGACCGGCGGTGGACGCCGCCGGACGGCGTCGAATTCGAGATCGGCGATGTGCGCGACGGCGTCGCCGTCGATCGTGCCCTCGCGGGCATGGACGCCGTCCTCCATCTCGCCGCGAAGGTCGGGCTGGGCGTGGCTGTCGGCGACCTGCCCGACTACGCCTCGTCGAACGACGCGGGCATGGCGGAAGTGCTGGCCGGGATGGCGCGCGCCGGCGTGTCGCGACTCATCTTGGCCAGTTCGATGGTGGTCTATGGCGAGGGCGTCGGGCAGTGCGCCGAGCACGGCGCGGTGAGGCCGGCGCCGCGACAGGAGAGCGATCTCAAAGCCGGGCGATTCGAGCCGCCCTGCCCGCAGTGCGGCCGGCCGCTGGCCACGGAGCTGGTGAGCGAAAGCACCGCCTTCGATCCGCGCAACGCCTATGCCAGCAGCAAGGTCGCCCAGGAATTCTATGGCGCCAACTGGGCCCGCGCGACCGGCGGCTCGATGGCGGCGATGCGCTATCATAACGTCTACGGCCCGGGCATGCCGCTCAACACGCCCTATGCCGGCGTCGCCGCGATCTTCACCTCGGCGCTGCGACGCGGCGAGGCCCCGTCGGTGTTCGAGGACGGAAGGCAAAGGCGCGACTTCGTGCATGTGCACGACGTTGCGGCCGCTACCGTGCTCGCCTTCGAAAGGCACGGCGCCGGTGTGCGCGCCTTCAATGTCGGTTCCGGTACGCCGCGCACAGTGGGCGACATGGCGAGCGCCCTCGCCGAGACCATGGGGGGACCGACGCCTGTGGTGACCGGCCAATACCGGTTGGGAGACGTCCGACACATCACGGCTGACTCCTCGCGCCTGCGCGAGGAGCTGGGGTGGCGCCCTCGCGTCGATTTCGCAGTCGGCATGGCGGCGTTGGCGAAGAGTCTGTGAATCATCACCCGACTCTCGGCAGAAGGGGACGTGGAGATGATCAGGGCGGAAGCGTCATTCTCTGTTGATATGGCCGCCGGACTCGCTCGTTAAAGCGAAAACGAGGCGCCGAATTCCGGGAGCAGCCAACATGACGATGGGAATGGTTGTCGTCCACGCGATCAGCCAGGAACCCAGCCAGTTCTCGATGAACGCAAAGGTGCCGAAGAAGGGCATGCTTGCGACCCCAGCGGCTATCGCGGACGTCAGGCCTGACTGAATAACGCCAAATACAAAATGCCCGTACTTTCTAGGGATGCGTAGCATGCTCTATTCCCTCGTTGCCGCTGCCGGCCGCTAGCGTTCCCTGGCGGATTGCCCGCACTTGGCAGCCGCTAATGAGCAAACTTTATGCCGAACGACACGGAAGGACGAAACGCGGAGAGTGCGGATGCGGTGGGCCGCCGCCGCAACCTGCCATCTTTGACAGCATTCCCGCGTCCTCTATGCCGATACCCTGCTCGCCGCCGACATGTGCCTCTCGACAGAACTGAGCAATGTTGGGGCGTATCCCTGTCGACACTCACTCAAGAGGCTAAGACGGCGTTTTTCGGGCGCTATGGCGCCCGAAAATTCGATCGACTGCCTTAAGTGCATCCAAAGTAATACTTGACATTAGG
>DATMKZ010000041.1:0-2408 GCA_035570795.1 Rhizomicrobium sp. | reverse complement strand
GATGCGCTCGGCGCCGATGTCGCGCAGTTGCCGGGCCTTTTCAGCGCGTGTCATTGGTTGGCTCCGGTGCGCGCCGGACGAACGCCCAGCAGATGGCAGGTCGCGAACGTGAGATCGGCGCGGTTCAGCGTATAGAAATGGAATTGATCGACGCCTTCCCGCTGCAGGCGACGGCAAAGGTCGCCGGCGACGGTGGCGGCGATCATGCGGCGCGTCTCGAGGTCGTCGTCCAGCCCCTCGAACAGGTGGGCCAGCCAGCTCGGCACCTTGGAGCCGCAGAGACCGGCAATCCTCGTCACGGACTGGAAGTTCGACACCGGCATGATGCCGGGCACGATCGGCACATGGACGCCGGCAGCCGCCGCGCGGTCGCGGAAGCCCAGGAAATCGTCGGCCTCGAAGAAGAACTGGGTGATGCAACGATCGGCGCCCGCATCGACCTTGCGCTTGAGGTTGTCGAGGTCGGCCTTGATGTCGGGCGAGTCCGGGTGCTTTTCGGGGTAGCCCGCGACGCTGATCTGGAAGTCGCCGATCTTTTTCAGGCCGGCGACCAGCTCGGCGGCGTTGGCGTAGCCGCCGGGATGGGCGGTGTACTTGGCGCCCATGCCCGCCGGCGGATCGCCGCGCAGCGCCACGATATGGCGGATGCCGGCGTCCCAGTAGGCGCGCGCGATGTCGTCGATCTCGCCCTGGGTCGCGCCGACGCAGGTGAGATGCGCCGCCGGATCGATGCCGGTCTCCTGCTTGAGGCGCACCACGGTGTCGTGGGTGCGCTGGCGCGTCGAGCCGCCGGCGCCGTAGGTCACCGAGAAGAAAGTCGGACAGAGCGGGGCAAGACGGGTCACGGCCTCCCACAGCGTGCGTTCCATCGCCTCGGTCTTGGGCGGCGAGAACTCGAAGGAGGCGCACAGGCGTTGGGCCGAGTGCGCGGGGTACTCGTGGACTGGCGCGGCGACGCTCAGCGGACCGGTGTCGGGGCTCATCGGGACGCTCCGTGCGCGAGGGCGGTGGGACGGTTGGGACGTTCGGCGACCTCGCGCTCGCCGCGCCAGATGCCGGTCATGATCCGGCGGCCGGGGAAATGGATCGGCTCCAGCGGATTGAGGCCGGCGCTCTTCAGCCAGCCCTGGACCTGGTTGTCGGCGAAGCCGAGATGAACGTGGGCGTGCTCGCGCTTCAGCTCGACCAGATCGTGCGGCGAGAAATCGACCACCAGCACGACGCCGCCCGGGCGCACGACGCGCGCCGCTTCGCTCAGCGCCGCCGCGGGATCGTCGGCATAGTGCAGGACGTGGTGGATGGTGACGACGTCGAAGCTGTCGGCCTCGAAGGGCAGGGCATACATGTCGCCCAGCCGGATGTCGGCATTGTCGATGCCGGCGCGGGCGAGGTTGGCGCGCGCCAGCGCCAGCATCTCGCGCGACTGGTCGACGCCGATCGCCTGTTCGACCTTGGGCGCCAGCACTTCGAGCAACCGGCCGGTGCCGGTGCCGATATCGAGCAGCCGGCGGGCACCGACCGGAAGATGGTGGGCGAGCGCGCGCTCGATCTCGCGGTCGGCGACGTGCAGGGCGCGCAGTTCATCCCAGCGCTGAGCGTTGTCGCGGAAGAAGCGCACGGCGGCGGTCTGGCGCCGCTGCTGCAGGGCGTCGAGCCGCGAACGGTCGGCGGCGATGCGCGCATGCTTGGGATCGAGCCGGCGCACGAACTCGCGCACCAGCGCGGCGTCGTCGCCCGACGTGACGAGGCGAAAACGCGTGAACTGGGCCTCGCGGAAACGCTCCAGGAGCCCCGCTTCCACCAGGAGTTTCAGATGGCGTGACACGCGCGGCTGGCTTTGCCCCAGCACGTGCACGTAGTCGCTGACCGTCAGATCTTCACGCGCCGCCAACGCCAGAATGCGCAGCCTTGTGTCTTCGGCCGCGGCCCGCAGGAGGGTGAGAAGGTGATCCATGCGCCAAAGGATATAAGCATATCTTTATGTTAGCAAGCGGGATTTTGTTCGACGGAAAATTGTGGCCGCCGCGCCACACGGCAGATGTCTGTGGCCCTATGCACTTCAAAGTGCAGTTGGCGTGTGCAACACTGCGGCGTCTTTGGCCCATTCCCAGGGCCGGCGGGGGCCCAGGGTTGGCGTTGATGATTGCAAGCGTTTCCAAGTCGATGACGGCTGGCGTCCGTCGTTCAGTCGTCGCGGCTGCCGTGGCTGCCACTCTCGTGGGGGGCTGTGCGTCAGGCGATACTGGAGCGGCCGAAGTCTGGGACCCGATCGAGACGCCCAACCGGTTCATCTTCGCGATCAACCGCACGGTCGACATGATCGCGGTCCGGCCGCTCGCGGTGATGTATCGCGACGGCGTGCCGGAGCCGGCGCAGAAGAGCGTGCGCAACCTGCTCGACAATCTCGG
>DATMKZ010000040.1:0-64666 GCA_035570795.1 Rhizomicrobium sp. | reverse complement strand
CGCCTTCGAAACGCACCGTGTTGCCGGCCTTGGCTTCCAGCGCCATGGCGCGCAGCACATGGATGAAGCGGTCGAGGGATTCCTTGGATTCGGATTCCGTCGGCTCGATCAGCATGGCGCCATGCACCACAAGCGGAAAATACATCGTCATCGGGTGATAACCCTCGTCGATCATCGCCTTGGCGAAATCGAGCGTGGTGACGCCGGTGCCGCCGAGAAAGCTGTCGTCGAACAGGGCTTCATGCATGCAGGGGCCGTCGCCGAAGGGGGCGCTCATGACGCCCTTGAGGCTGGCGAGGATATAGTTGGCGGAGAGCACCGCGTCCTCGCTCGCCTGGCGCACGCCGTCGCGGCCGTGGCTCAGCATGTAGGCGAGCGCGCGCACGAACATGCCCATCTGGCCGTGAAAAGCGCAGAGGCGGCCGAACGGCTTGGCGCCCTGCGGAAGTTCGTCCCAATCCTCGATCAGGCGGAAACCCTGCTGGTCATGCACAAGAAGCGGGAGCGGAGCGAACGCAGCCAGCGCGGCGGAGAGCACCACCGGCCCGGCCCCCGGCCCGCCGCCGCCATGCGGCGTCGAGAAGGTTTTGTGCAGGTTGATGTGCATCGCATCGATGCCGAGGTCGCCGGGGCGGACGCGGCCGGCGATGGCGTTGAAATTGGCGCCGTCGCAATAGAAATAGGCGCCGGCCTTGTGGGTGGCATCGGCCATGTGACGGATGTCGCGCTCGAACAGGCCGCAGGTGTTGGGATTGGTCAGCATGATGGCGGCGACGTCGGGACCGAGCTTGCCTTCGAGCTCGATCATGTCGACGCGGCCGTCGGCGGTGCCCTTGACCTCGTCGATGGTGAAGCCGGCGAAGGCGGCGGTGGCGGGATTGGTGCCGTGCGCGGATTCCGGGACCAGGATACGGGTCCGCCTCTCGCCGCGGGCTTCGATGGCGGCGCGAATGGCGAGCAGGCCGCAGAGCTCGCCGTGGGCGCCGGCTTTCGGGCTCATCGCCACCGCCGGCATGCCGGTCAGCGTGGTGAGCCATGTCATCAGCTCGGAGATCAGCGCCAGCGCGCCCTGCACCGTCGATTGCGGCGCCAGCGGATGCAGGTCGCCGAAGCCGGGCAGCCGCGCCATCTTCTCGTTGAGGCGCGGATTGTGCTTCATGGTGCAGGAGCCGAGCGGATAAAGGCCGGCGTCGATGGCGTAGTTCATGCGGCTGAGCCGCACATAGTGGCGGATCACTTCGGGCTCGGAGAGGCCCGGCAGGCCGATGGGTTTGCGCCGGCGCTGGCCGCCGAGGCGCGTCTCGGCCAGTTGCACATCGGGCAGGTCAACGCCGGTCATGCCGTCGCGGCCGAGCTCGAAGATCAGCGCTTCCTCGTGATCGAGGCCGCGGTCGCCGGAGATCGTCGGCAGTTCATGGCTGTCGGCGGCGCCGGCGGCCGAGGGACGGCCCTGATTGTTCATGGTCATCACAGCACCTCTCTGTCGGTGCTCCAGCTCTCGCCTATGCACTCCGCGAGCGCGGTGGCGAAGGCGTCGGCGTCTTCGTCGGTGGTTGTCTCGGTTGCGGCGACGATCAGCAGGTCGCGGACACCCGGATCGTGCGGCATCAGGCGCGAGGCGGGCACACCGGCGATGATGCCTTTCTTTGCCAGCGCTTCGACGATCTCAGCGGCGGGCCCAGGCAGCTTGAGCGTGAACTCGTTGAAGAAGGATGGCGTGACGAGCGCAACGCCCTTCACCTGGGAGAGCTTGTCGGCGAGCGCCGAGGCCTTGGCGTGGTTGATGCGGGCAAGGCGGGTCAGACCCTCTTCGCCGAGCAGCGACAGATGGATCGTGAAGGCGAGACAGCACAGGCCCGAATTGGTGCAGATATTGCTGGTCGCCTTTTCGCGGCGGATATGCTGCTCGCGGGTCGAAAGCGTCAGCACGTAGCCGCGCTTGCCGCCCGCATCCACGGTCTCGCCGCAGAGGCGGCCGGGCATCTGACGGAGATATTTCTCTTTCGTCGCAAACAGCCCGACATAAGGGCCGCCGAAATTGAGGCCGTTGCCGATGGACTGGCCTTCGCAGGCGACGATGTCGGCGTCCTGGAAGCCGGGGGCATCGAGCAGGCCGAGCGAAACGATCTCGGTCACCACCGCGATCAGAAGCGCGCCTTTGGCGTGGGCGGCGGCGGCGATGGGTTTGAGGTCGCGGATCAGGCCGAAGACGTCGGGGCTCTGCACCACGACGCAGGCCGTCTCGTCGTCGATCAAAGCGATGACATCGTCAGGCGTGCCGGGCGTCGCGGGCGCACGCTGCACCTCACCCGACAGCGCGGCGACAGTCTCGACCGTCTCGCAATACTGCGGATGCAGGCCGCCCGACAGGATCGCCTTGGGCCGCCTGGTGATGCGCTGGGCCATCAGCACGGCTTCGGCGGTGGCGGTCGAGCCGTCATAGAGCGACGCATTGGCGACTTCCATGCCGGTCAACAGCGCGACCTGGGTCTGAAACTCGAACATGTATTGCAGCGTGCCTTGCGCAATCTCGGGCTGGTACGGCGTGTAGGAGGTGAGGAACTCCGAGCGCTGAATCAGGTGATCGACGGCCGCCGGCACGTGATGCTGGTAGGCGCCGGCGCCGCAGAAGAACGGCCCCGCGCCCGCCGCGACGCTTTTGGCCGCCATGCGGGAGAGTTTGCGCTCGACCTCGATCTCGCCCTGCCCGTCCGGCAGGTCGAAGGCGGACAGCGGCACGACGGCGATCTGCGGCACGTCCTTGAACAGCGCATCGACGCTGCCGACACCGATGGTGCCGAGCATGGCGGTGCGGTCGGCGGCGGTAAGCGGGTGATAACGCATGGACTAGAGGCCTTTCACGAATTCCGCGTATTGCTCCGCCGTCATCAGCTTGGCGAGTTCGGCTTTGTCGGCGAGCTTGAGCTTGAAGAACCAGCCCTCGCCTTCCGGATCGGCGTTGACCTTGGCCGGGTCCTCGCTCAGCGCCGGATTGGCGGACGAGACTTCACCGCCGACGGGCGCATAGACCTCGCTCGCGGCCTTGACGCTTTCGACGACCGCCGCCTCGCCGCCGGCGCCGATCTTGCGGCCGACATCGGGCAGCTCGACGAAGACGACGTCGCCGAGTTGCTCGGCGGCGTATTTGGTGATGCCGATGGTGGCCTCGTCGCCGTCGACGCGGACCCATTCGTGCTGATCGGTGAAACGGACATCGCTCATGAGGGGCTCCTAGAGGGCGCGGCGATAGCGGTGGGGAACGAAGGGCATGGGCGCGACGCGGGCCGCCAGCGGCTTGCCGCGCACGATGAGATCGATTTCCGTGCCGTCGGCGGCAAACGCTGTTTCGACGTAACCCATCGCGACCGGCGCATTGAGACTGGGGCCGAAGCCGCCGCTGGTGATTTTGCCGATGACGCGGCCGGATTTGTCGGCGATCTCGCTGCCCTCGCGGGCCGGCGCCTTGCCGTCGGTACGGATGCCGACGCGCTTGCGCGCCGTGCCATTGAAGATCGCGTCCATGATCGTTTCGGCGGCGGGAAAGTCCTTGTCGAGCTTGCGGCGCTTGGCGATGGCCCAGACCAGATTGGCCTCGACTGGATTGGTCGTCTCGTCGATGTCGTGGCCGTAGAGACAGAGCCCGGCTTCGAGCCGCAGGCTGTCGCGGGCGCCAAGACCGATGGGCAGCACCTCGGCCTCGCCGAGCAGGGCGCGGGCGACGCGTTCGGCGTGGCTCGCCTCGATGGAGATCTCGAAACCGTCCTCGCCGGTATAGCCCGAGCGGCTGACGATGGCGGGCGCGCCGGCGACGCTGCAGCGCACGACCTTCATGAAGGTGAGGTTGTCGATGCCCCGCGAATGGCGTTCCAGCACCATGGCGGCGGCAGGGCCTTGCAGCGCCAGCAGCGCGCGGTCGGGACGCGGTTCGAGCTTGGCAGCATCGCCGAGTTGTTCGGCGATATAAGCGAAGTCGCCGTCCTTGGTGCCGGCATTGACGACGAGATAGAGCGGGTCCTCGCCCAGCAGGCGCGAAAACATGAAGTCGTCTTTGATGGTGCCTTGTTCGTTCAGCAGCAGGCCGTAGCGCTGCATGCCGGGCCTCAGACCGACGACATCGGCCGGCGTCAGGCGCTCCAGCGCCTTGCCGGGATCGCTCCCCGAAAGAAAGGCCTGGCCCATATGCGAGACATCGAACAGACCGGCCTGGGCGCGGGTGTGCAGATGCTCCTTGAGGATGCCGGCCGGATACTGCACCGGCATGTCGTAGCCGGAGAACGGCACCATCTTGGCGCCAAGCGCGACATGCAATGCGTGCAGCGGCGTCGTCTTGAGATCTTGTGTCGTCTCGGCCATGGATGGTCCGTGTACAGAGGTTATGGTGGCGCTTCCGCGCTGTCGCGGAACCCGCGCCCCTCTGTCATTGGACCTGAGAGATTTCCCCCAGCGACGCGGCCGGAGTTACCCCTTCGGTGGAGACCCGCACCTCGCGCGGCCTCGCTTTCCAGAAGCTCATCTCCCGAACGCGGTCCTTTTGCCTGAGAGTTTCCGGGGCGGTTGCTCCTTCGGCCTTGGCCTTCGATTTCGGCCGACGGGTCGGCCTCCAACAAAGACAAATGTCTCCCGCGAGGGATCATGTGTTGGCCGTGCCGGCGCGCCTCACGGCGGGCCGTCACGTTGCGATGCATCATAAGGAGGGCCCGAGGCGAGTCAACGAAAGCCGTGAATGTCTCGCGTTTGCTCACATTCTCTCGGGGATTTCGATGCCCAGCAGGTCCAGGACCTTGGTCAGGACGGCCAGCGTCAGGCCGCACAGGCCCAGCCGCGAGGCCCGCACCGCATCGTCCGATTCGGAGAGGATGTGGAAGGCCGCGTAGAAGCGGCTGAAGGCCTGCGCCAGCTCGAAGGCATATTCGCACAGGATATTGGGCGCCCGCCGCGCTTCGGCGCCGCTCATGGCGTCGGCCAGTCCCAGCAATTGCAGGATGAGGGCCCGCTCCTCGGGCGAGGTGAGGACGGCGCGGGCGGCCGGCGCGAAGTCTTTTTCGTCGGCCTTGCGCAGGATCGATTTGATGCGCACGGCGGCGTATTGCAGGTAGGGGCCGGTCTTGCCTTCGAAGCGCGAGAAGCGCTCGAGATCGAAAATGTAGTCGGTCAGGCGATAGTTCGAGAGGTCGGCGAATTTCAGCGTCGCGATGCCGACCATCCGGGCAATAGCGGCCCGTTCCTCGGCGGAATAATCCGCGCCGATCCCCTGCTCCGCCAGCCGCTTCTCCGCCTCGGCCGTCACCATGGCGATCAGGTCGAACAACTTCATCACGCCGCCGGCGCGGGTCTTGAACGGCTTGCCGTCCGTGCCGTTCATGGTGCCGAAGCCGGCGTGTTCCAGCGTCGCCTTGCCGGCGATGCCGGCCTTCTCGGCGGCGCGGAAGACCTGCTCGAAATGCAGGTGCTGGCGCTGATCGACGACGTAAAGAATGAGATCGGGGTCCTGCGAGGCGACCCGGTCGATGACGGTGGCGAGATCGGTGGTGCCGTAGAGCACCGCGCCGTCCGATTTCACCAGGATCAGCGGCGGCATTTCCTTCTTGTCGCTGTTGCGCTCGACCGGGATGACCAACGCGCCGTCGCTTTCGACCGCGATGCGGCGCGCCTTGAGATCTTCGACCATCGGGCCGGTGATCGGATCGACGCTTGCCTCCCCCTTCCACAGGTCGAAATGCACCCCGAGGCTGGCGAACTCGCGGTCGAGGCCGACTTTCGAGACGTTGAAGAAGTGCTGCCAAAGCGCGCGGTAGCCGGGACGGGCGGCCTGCAAATCCGCCGTGGCCTGGCGCGCCTCGGCGAGGCGCGCCGGATCGGCCTTGCAGGCGGCGGAAGCGGCCGGAAACATCACCTCCAGATCGTCCATCGTGACCGGCGACGTCACCGGATATGGCCCGGTGAAATCGGCATCGAAGTAGATCGGCGCAATGCCGCGATGCGCCACCTCGGAGATGAGCTGGCCCATCTGCAAGCCCCAGTCGCCCAAATGGATATCGCTGGTTACATGCCAGCCATTGGCGCGGAACAGCCGCTGCAGGCTGTCGCCGATGACGGATGACCGCAGATGGCCGACATGCATCGTCTTGGCGACGTTGGGGCCGCCGAAATCGATCACCAGCACCTTGCCGTCGCCACTTTCGGGCGCGCCGAGGCGCTTGTCCTTGGCCATCGTGCCGAGGCGCAGGGCGAGCGCGTCGTCGGTGAGGTCGAGATTGATGAACCCGGGACCGGCGATCTCAACCTTGGCGAACAGGGAATCGGCTTTCAGCCGGGCCGCGACCTTCTCGGCGATGGCGCGCGGATTGGCTTTGGCGACCTTGGCCGCGGCGAGCGCGCCGTTGCACTGGAATTGCGCCAAGTCGGGCCGGTCGGAGCGCTGGACCTGGCCGAAGCTCGCGGACAGTCCTTCGGCCGCGAACGCGGCACCCGCGATCGCGCTGAGCTCGGCGGCCAGCGCCGTCATGGCGTGTAACGCCCTGTCTTCTTGTTGTAGTCGAGCTGCTCGCGCGTTATCTGCAGGCCGACCAGCAGGCCATATTCATAGGGCTTGCGGCCATTGTCGAACTTGATGACGGTCGACGGCACATTCTGCGTGAAGGTGGTCGTCGCCTCGCCCGGCGCGAACGAGAAGGCCGTCGCCAGGATCTGCTTGCCCACGATGGTCGTGCCGGTCAGCAGCGAGGCGACGTAAAAGGGCGCCGTATAGTTGGCGCCGTCGCCGCTCGGCGCACGCGTGGCACGGAAGCTGATGTCGAGATTGGAATCGGTGGTGCCTTCGTCGCGATCGAAGCTGCAGCTGACCTGCACGCCGGTGATCTGAACGGTGTAGAGCTCGCCGGCGGGATCGCCCTGCATGCCGGGCTTGAAGGCGGTCAGCGCCGAGGTGCTGGCGAGGATGCTGGCGGTCGGACACATCGCCTTGTCCTTGGCGCTCTGGCAGCCGGACAGCAGGAAAAGCGAAAGAGCGCCAAGCGAGGCGGTGCGGAGGAGGACGTTCATGGGGGATCAGAGCGTGTTGTGCGAGCCGTCGCACAACGGCGCGGCGTGGGTGTGCTTGCAGCCGCAGAACCACACGGTCTTGTCGGCGTCGGCCTGGTACTCGACGGGCGCAAAGGCGCTGCCCTTGTGGCTGCCGTCGCAGAAAGGCTGGCGCCTGGACTGGCCGCAGGCGCACCACCAATACGACTTGCCCGCCTCGACCTGCGCCGAGAACGGAGATTTCTGCGCCACAAACGGCTCTGCCATGGGTACGCCCTTCGCTTGACTTTTGGGGGGCCGCATCCGACTTGTCGAACGCGCGGCCGCAAACGCGCCGGACTGTAACCAAGCGGGCGCTTCAGGGGAAGCACGGGTCATGGCGGTCTATACCGACGTCTCCTTCGAGGAGCTGGAAGGGCTGCTCGCCGGCTACGACGTCGGCATGCCGCTGAGCTTCAAGGGCATCGCGGAGGGCGTCGAAAACTCCAATTTCTATCTGCAGACCGACCGCGGCGGCTATTTCCTGACGCTCTACGAAAAGCGCGTCCGCGAGGGCGACCTGCCCTTTTTCCTGGGGCTGATGGAGCATCTGGCAGCGCGCGGAATCGCCTGCCCGCAGCCGATCCGCCGCAAGGACGGCGCGCAGTGGAGCGAGATCAACGGCCGGCCGGCGGCGCTGGTGAGCTTCCTGAACGGATTGTCACTTCGCCGGCCCGAGCCGGTTCATTGTGCCGCAGCCGGCGCGGCGCTGGCCAAGCTGCATGCGGCGGGGTCGAGCTTCGCGCTGACGCGGCCCAACGCGCTGGGCCCGGCGGGCTGGGGCGAGCTTGTGGCGCGCACCGCGGCGGGGGCCGATGGGGTCGAGCCGGGACTGGGCGCGCTGATCGCCGACGCCTATGGCGACTGCGCCGCGTCCTGGCCGGACGGCCTGCCGTCAGGCGTGATCCACGCCGACCTGTTTCCCGACAACGTGCTGTTCATGAACGCCGCCGTGTCGGGGCTGATCGATTTCTATTTCGCCTGCAACGACGCCTTCGCCTACGACCTGGCGGTGATGCTGAACGCCTGGTGCTTCGAAAGCGACGGCGCCTACAACATCACCAAGGGCCAGAGCGTGATCGCCGCCTATCGCCAGGGCCGCGAACTGACGGCGGGCGAAGTCGAGGCCTTGCCGCTCCTGGCCCGCGGCGCGGCGCTGCGCTTCCTGCTGACACGGCTCTACGACCGCATCCACCACGATCCGGCCGCGCTGGTGCGGCCCAAGGATCCGCGCGACTTTTCGCGCCGCCTGCGCTTCCATCTCAAGGTCAGGCACGCATCGGAGTATGGATTGTGAGCAAGCCGCCCGTGGAAATCTTCACCGACGGCGCCTGCTCGGGCAATCCCGGCCCCGGCGGCTGGGGCGCGATCCTGCGCGCCAAGGGCGCAGAGAAGGAATTGTCGGGCGGCGAGCGCGCCACGACCAACAACCGCATGGAGATGATGGCCGTGATCCAGGGGCTCGCGGCGCTGAAGCAGCCTTCGGCGGTCACGCTTTATACCGATTCGCGCTACGTGCTGGACGGCGCCACCAAGTGGATCAAAAACTGGAAGCGGAACGGCTGGAAGACCGCAGACAAGAAGCCGGTGAAGAACGACGATCTGTGGCGCCTGCTGGAGGTCGAAGCCGAGCGGCACGACGTCACCTGGCGCTGGGTGCGCGGGCACGACGGACACGCCGAGAACGAACGCGCCGATGCGCTGGCGCGCGGCGCGATACCGTGAAGACGTGGCTGGCCGGCGTGGGTCTTGCCCTGCTCTGGCTGGGCGCCGCACGCGCCGAGGTCATCCTGCGCCTGCCGACGTCCGAACGCGTCCTGGCGCTGACCTTCGATGCCTGCGAGCAGCAGCGGCCGATGAAGCTCGATACCGCGATCTCCGACTTCCTGGTGGCGCACCGGATTCCGTTCACCCTGTTCCTGTCGGGCCGCTTCGTGCAGGACAACGCGGCGGCCGTGAAAGCCCTGGCGGCACTCGACTTCGTGGAGCTCGAGAACCACAGCTGGGACCATCCCAACCGGATGCAGCATCTGTCGGACGATGCGGTGCGCGCCGAGATTCTGGCGACCGACGCGGAGATCGCGCGCGTGACGGGCCGCAGGACGGCGTTCTTCCGCTTTCCGGCGACGAATTACAACGCGCGAACGCTGGCCGACGCGGAGGGGCTCGGCTTCCGCGTGGTGCATTACCGCTGGGAGTCCGGCGACCCCGATCCGCACGAAACCGCCGACCGGATCGTGCGCGAGACGCTCGAAGCGGTCAGGCCCGGCGACATCCTCATCCACCACATCAACGGGCGGGGCTGGCACACGGCGGAGGCGCTGCCGCGACTGATCGCCGGATTGCAGGCGGACGGTTACCGCTTCGTGCTGCTCAAGGATTACCTCAGCGAGAAACGCAGCCGCCCGGGTGGCGGAAACCAGTAGAAGCGTTGACGGCTTCCCCCTCCGTCTCGCTCGCAAGTGCTCGCGAGCCACCTCCCCCGCTGAAGCGGGGGAGGACAAGAGGATCAGAGCTGCTTCAGAACATGCTCGGCGCTGGAGACCGAGAAGGCGCCGGGCTCTTCGACGTTGAGTTCCTTGACGACGCCGTTGTCGACGATCATGGCGTAGCGCTGGCTGCGCTTGCCCATGCCGAAGCGCGAGCCGTCCATTTCCAGGCCCATCGCCCTGGTGAAGTCGCCATTGCCGTCGGCCAGCATGTGGACCTTGCCGTCCGATTTCTGGTCCTTGCCCCAGGCCCCCATCACGAAGGCGTCGTTGACGCTGACGCAGGCGATCTCGTCGACGCCCTTGGCCTTCAGCGCGTCGAAGTTCTGCACGAAGCCGGGAACATGCTTGGCCGAGCAGGTCGGCGTGAAAGCGCCCGGCAGCGCGAAGACGACGACCTTCTTGCCGGCGAAGAAATCGTCGGTCTTGACGGGTTTGGGACCGCCGTCCTGCATCTCCATGAGGGTTGCAGAAGGAACCTTGTCGCCGGTCTTGATGGTCATGGAAGTCTCCAGGAGGGATGGGAAGCCGGCAGGGTTTTAGCGGAAGCCGGCGCCAGTCGCAAAGCCCCGCCGATGGATGTAGCTTGGCGCCATGGCGCTGAGCGACCTGCAGCAACCACAGACCGAACAGGGCTTTCTGCACGGCAAGCTCCTGATGGCGATGCCCGGCATGCCGGACACGCGCTTCGAGAAGAGCGTCATCTTCATGTGCTCGCATTCGTCCGAGGGCGCGCTCGGGCTGATCGTCAACAAGGCGATCCCCGGCCTATCCTTCCGCGACCTGATGACCAAGATGGATATCGAGGTCGCCGCCGCGACGCCGCAGGCGCCGGTACTGTTCGGCGGGCCGGTCGACACCGATCGCGGCTATGTCCTGCACGGCAACGGGCGGACGAACCGGCCTTCGACGCTGGCGATCACGCCGGAGATCTCGCTGACGCCGACGGTCGACATGCTGCGCGCCATCGCCGACGGGCGCGGGCCCAGCCAGTGGCTGATGGCGCTGGGCTATGCCGGCTGGGGGCCGGGCCAGATCGAAAGCGAGATCGCCGCCAATGGCTGGATCCATTGCGACGCCGACGCGGCACTGGTGTTCGACACGGTCATGGACACGAAATGGGCCCGGGCCTTCGGCAAGCTGGGCGCCGGCCTCTCAGGCCTGTCGTCCGAGGCCGGCCGCGCCTGACGTCGCTTTACGAGCGAGCCGAAGACGCTCGGCCTATTGCACGCCGTCGTTTGATTGTCGCGCAATTTACGGGCGCGCCGAAGACGCACGCCCTATTGCGCTCGGCCATCGAAATGCAGCGCGATGTATTGCAGCGCCTGGGCCGACGGCAGGGGCTGCGCGAAGTAATAGCCTTGCGCGAACTCGACGCCCAGCGCTTTCAGCCATTGGGCGTCCTTGGCGCTCTCGACGCCCTCCACCACGACGCTGCGTTTCAGATCGTGCGCCAGCGAGATGATCGATCTGAGCACGGTCTCGCCGTCCGCCGCGGTGTCGGCGTTGGCGTGGCGGGCGAGGAAGCTCTGGTCGATCTTGATGGTGTCGAACGGCAGCGTCTTGAGCTGGCTGAGGCTGGAGGCGCCGGTGCCGAAATCGTCGATCGAGATGCCGGCGCCGAGCGCGCGGCAGCGCTCCAGCGCCGCCAGAATGTCCTGGCTGGAGGCCAGCGTGCTCTCCGTCACTTCGAGCTTGAGCGTGGCGGGCGCGATCGCCTCATTGTGCAGCAAGGCACCGAGAAAGACGGCGAAGTCCTCGTCGCGCAGCTGGCGCCGCGAAACGTTGACGCTGACGAACAGCGGCGGGGTGAGCGGGAAGAAACGCTGCCACTGCGCCACGTCGTGGCCGGCCCGTTCCAGCGCGAAACGGCCCAGCGCCACGATGCTGCCGGTCTCCTCGGAATGGGCGATGAAGTCGGACGGCGAGACGAGGCCCTTGGCGGGATGGTTCCAGCGCAGCAGGGCCTCGAAGCCGGCCACGGTGTCGTCGGCGAGCCGCACGATCGGCTGGTAGTAGACGTCGAGCTGCTTGTCCTCGATGGCGCGGCGCAGGTCGGTCTCCAGCGCGACGGCGTCGCCCGGCGCCAGCAATTCCAGGTCGCGGGAATAGACCCGGGCGCAATTGCCGCCGACGCGCTTGGCCTGGAGCAGCGCGAGCTCGGCGTTCTTCAAGAGGTCGAGCGGATCGCGCGCGTCGCGGCCGACCGCGACGCCGATGCTGGCCGGCGCAAAGACGTTGCGGCCGTCGCGGGCATAGGGCGCGGCGCAGGCGTCGAGCAGTTCGTTGCCGACGGCGGACGGCTCGCCGCGGGCGCCGGCGAAGATCACGGCGAAGGCGTCGCCGCCGACCCGGAAGACTTCGGCGACGCCGTGGAAGCGCTTGGTCAGGCGCTCGGCGACCTGGACCAGCAGCTCGTCGCCGCCGGCGTCGCCGAGGCTGGCATGGATCGACTTGAAGCGGTCGATGTCGAGCAGGACGAAGGTGGCGGCGGCGAAGCGCGCGCCGAGCTGCTCGAGCTCCTCCATCAGCGCGACGCGATTGCCGAGGCCGGTGAGCGGGTCGCGCAAGGTGCGCTGGAGCAGCTCGGATTCGCTTTCCTTGCGCGTGGTGACGTCGGCCATGAGGCCGAGGCAGCGGCTGGAGGGCGCGTGCTCGCCGAGCATGGTGGCGCGCAGCTCGAACCAGGGGTAGCGGCCGCTCTCGCTGCGGACGCGGAACTCGACGCGGAAGGCTAGGCCCGGATGGCTGCGATAATCGTCCAGCGCCTGGGCATAGACCTCGCGGTCGTCGGCATGGATGCGCTGGGTCCAGTCTTCGTGCGCCATGCGCGCGGCGGACTCCGCAAGGCCGATCAGGCCGGCCGCATCGCGCGACAGCTTGACGATGTCGGCGTCGAAATCGAGATCGAAGACGCCCTGGTGCGAGGCGCCGATGGCCTGCAGGGCGGAGCTCGTGAAGCCGCCGCCGACCGGCGCGTTGCGCGACGGGGCGGACGGTTCGAAATTCTCTTCATCCGCGTCCGGCTCGGCCTGCGGCATGGCGGCGATCGACTGGAACGGCAGGACCGCGATGCCCTCGCCTGCCGCGACGGCGAGCGCCAGCAGCAGCGCGCCGGCGGCCGCGAAACCGCCGGCCGCCGAGGTCGCCCAGGATTCGCCGGTGTTGTTCATTGTGGCGGCGACCGAGGCCAGCGCGACGAGCGCGAAGACCAACGCACTGGGCGCCGCAACGCGCGCCGCCTGGGCGCCGCGCCGGCCGCGATAGACGAGATAGGCGGCGATGGCCGGCGAACCCAGCACCACGATGCTGTCGGCGAGGACCGTGGCGCCGGGGATGCCGAGATAGGCGAGCAGGGAAAGGCCGGCGATGCCGTAGAGGCTGCGATGGAACCAGCCGATCGCGCGCGGCGCGACGTCGTGCAGCGGCACGATGGCGTCGGCCAGCATGGCGCCGGCGGCCAGCGACAGGCCCGCGAACATCGCCATCAGGCCGTAGGGCCCGCCGACGGCGGTCGCCAGGCTGCCGTCGAACAGGCCGGTCTCGGACAGCCGTTCGAGCAGGATCACCAGCAGGGTGATCGCCGCCCAGCGCGCCGGCGCGTGGCCGAGCGTCACGGCAAGGCCGGCGGCGAGCAGCGCCGCGGCGCCGATCACCGCCCAGACGGCGGTGGTGAAGATGGCGAGCTGCCGGTTGTGGGCGGCCAGCGCCGGCTCGGTCCAGGCCAGCAGCGAGGGCGGCTCGGCGGCGTTGGCGATCTGAACCGCGATGGCGACCGAGGTCGCCGGCGGGACGATGACGCGAAAGGCGCGGCGGCCATAGGCGTTCAGCTTGTCGATGACGACCAGCGAGTCCGAACTGGCGACGGCGAGGATGGCCGGACGCGTCGGGCGCGGCAGGAACCGAAAGCTGACGCTTTGCGGCTGGGAGGCCTGGAGCACGCGGGCCGCCGGACGGATGGAGGAATTGGTGGCGGTCAGCAAATACCAGCCCGAGCCGTCCGGCCGCCCGCCGGCCGATGGCGCATGGTAGGACGCCAGCGCATCGGTGATCTCGATGGCACCGTCCGGCCCGGCGAAATCGATCGTCGGGCGCGCCGGCGCCGCCGCGGCGAACGCGCAGGCGAGGCTGGCGGCGAGGGCCGCGATGACGGCGAATCGTTTCATCAGCGCTTTAATGCCATGAAAGCGCATCACGCACTCTTCGCTTCGTCCGCCAGCAAGGCGAACTGGACGTGGTCGCGCCACTCGCCGTTGATCTGCAGGTAACGCAGCGCGATGCCCTCCTGGCGAAAGCCGGCCTTGCTGAGCAGGTTGCGCGACGGCTCGTTCGACGGCAGGCAGGCCGCCTCGATGCGGTGCAGCCCCAGCGTGCCGAAGATGAACGGCACCAGCGCCCGCACCGCGTCGTACATGAAGCCCTGGCGGGCGAAGCGCTCGCCGACCCAGTAGCCGAGGGCGCAGCATTGGGTGACGCCGCGGCGGACATTGGACAGGGTGCAGCCGCCCATCAGCGCATCGTCCTCGTAGCGGAAGACGAAGAAGGCATAGGCCGAATCGAGGCGCGCTTCCTTCTGGTAGCGCTTGATGCGGCGACGGAAGGCGCCCTTGGTCAGCTCGTCGCTGGCCCATACCGGCTCCCAGGGCTCGAGGAAGGCCCGGGATTCGCCGCGCAGCCGCGCCCAGGCGGGAAAATCCGCCATGCGGGGATAACGCAGATAGACCGCGCCGGCCTTGATGACCGGCTGCTGGCCGCCCGGGAAGGTCAGGCCCCGCATGAACGCCATGGGGCCGGTGTTCATTATTCCGCCGCCCGCAGCGTGCGCGCCGTGCCGAAGCGGCGCGCGAAGACATCGTGAGCTTCGAGCTTGCTCACCGGACCGACCGCGGCCATCGCCGGGTTCGCACCGCGCATGACGCGCTCGCCAAAGCGGCGCACCGCCGCGGCATCGACGGCGTCGAGCCTAGTGGTCATTTCCTCGACCGACTGGACGCGGCCGTAGGAGAACATCTGGCCGGCGATCTGCTCGGCGCGCTGGCCGGGACGTTCCAGGCCCATCAGCAGGCTTGATTTCATCTGCGCCTTGGCGCGGGAGACTTCGGCATCGCTGGCATTGGCGGCGAGGTTCTCCATCTCGCCGGCGATGACGGCGGAGATCTCGCCGGCCTCGCTCTCGCCGGTGCCGGTGTAGACGCCGATGGTGCCCGAATCCTTCGAGGCCTGCGCGAAGGCCGAGATGGCGTAGCACAGGCCGCGCTTCTCGCGCGCTTCCTGGAACAGACGCGAGGACATGCCGCCGCCGAGCGCGGTGACGTAGACCTGCGCGACGTAGAAATCCGGATCGGCGCTCGAGACGCCCGGCAGGGCGTAGGTGATGTGCGCCTGTTCGAGATCCTCCTCGAAGCGCAGATCGCCGCCGACATAACGCGCCGGCAGCGGCGTCGGCGCCGGACCGGGCCTGAGGCCCGCGAATTTCTCGGCGACCAACGCGACCATGGCGTCGTGCGCGACGGCGCCCGAGGCGATGAAGGTCATGTCGCCGGCGCGGTAGTTGGCGGCCATGTAGGTGCGCAGGTGCTCCTGCGTGAAGGCGCTGACGGTTTGTTCGATGCCGAGAATAGGCCAGCCCATCGGCTGGTCGGGATAGGTTGCCGCCTGCAGGTGATCGAAGACGATATCGTCGGGCGTGTCGCGCGCCTGGCCGATCTCCTGCAGCACGACCTGGCGCTCGCGCTCGAGCTCGTTCTGCTCGAAGGTCGGATGGATCAGGATGTCGGAGAGCAGATCGACGGCGAGCGCCACGTCGGCTTTCAGCACGCGGGCGTGGAAGGCGGTCTGCTCGCGACTGGTATAGGCGTTGAGATAACCGCCGACGGCTTCGATCTGTTCGGCGAGGTCGCGGGCGCTGCGCGTCGCCGTGCCCTTGAAGGCCATGTGCTCGAGCATGTGGCTGACGCCCATGACGGGACGGGTCTCGTTGCGCGCGCCGGTGTTGACCCAGACCCCGAGCATGGCGCTCTCGAGCTGCGGCATGGGATCGGAGATAACGGTCAAGCCGTTGGAAAGTCTTGTAATTTCAGGTCTCATCGGCCCAGCTTAGACTCGATATGGGCCCGCACCAAGGCCTTGTCATTGGCGAGTATTTCGCAGCGTTCGGCGGCCTCGAACAGGCCCTTCAGGCGATCCGGCAGCGGCGGTGTCGTGCCGGTGGCGCGCTGGGCGGCATTGGGGAATTTGGCGGGATGGGCGGTGGAGAGGACGACGACGGGCGTGCCCGGCGCGCAATTCATCCGGTCGGCGGCATGCAGCGCCACGGCGGTGTGCGGGTCGACGAGGCGGCCGGTTTCGCGCTGGACGCGGGCGATGGTTTCGAGCGTCTCAGCATCGTCGCAGCGCGCGGCGGTGTAGCGGGCGCGCAGGGCGGCGAGAACGGCCGACGGCAGCACCAGGCGCTTGTCACGCGCGAAGCTTGCCATGGCGCCGCGCAACCATGGGGCGTCGCGGTTCGCGGCCTCGAACAGCGCGCGCTCGAAATTGCTGGCGACCTGGATGTCCATCGAGGGACTGAGCGAGGGCTGCACGGCGCCGGGTTCATAGACGCCGCTTTGCAGCACGCGGAACAGGATGTCGTTGGCGTTGGTGGCGACGACGAGTCTTTCGATTCCGAGGCCCATGCGCATGGCGGCCTCGCCGGCGAAGACGTCGCCGAAATTGCCGGTCGGCACGACGAAGGTGGCAGGGCGGCCGAGCGCGGCGGTGGCGGTGAAGTAGTAGACGCATTGCGCCGCGATGCGGGCGAAGTTGATCGAGTTCACCGCGGTCAGGTTCACGGCGCGCGCGAAATCGGCTTGCGCGAACAGTACCTTCACGACGGCCTGGCAGTCGTCGAACGTGCCTTCGAGCGCGATATTGCGGACGTTGGCGTGGCGCGAGGTCGTCATCTGGCGGCGCTGCACCTCGCTGACGCGGCCCTTGGGATGCAGTACGAAGACGTCGATGTTGGCAAGGCCGCCGAGCGCGGCGATGGCGGCGGAGCCGGTGTCGCCCGAGGTCGCGGCGACGACCGTCGCGCGGCCGCCGCGCCTGGCGAGGGCACGGG
The DNA here is from genome assembly GCA_035570795.1 of Rhizomicrobium sp. Classification (GTDB taxonomy): domain Bacteria; phylum Pseudomonadota; class Alphaproteobacteria; order Micropepsales; family Micropepsaceae; genus Rhizomicrobium. The sequence continues at coordinate 48,019 of DATMKZ010000040.1, read as the reverse complement.
CGAAGAGGCGGCCAAGGACCTGCAGCGCGATGTCCTTGAAGGCGAGCGTCGGGCCGTGGAACAGCTCGAGCAGGTAGAGGTCCGGGCCGAGCGGCACCAGCGGCGCGATGGCGGCGTCCTCGAAGCCGGCATAGGCGGCACGCAGGTCTTCGGCGATCTCGTCGGGTGCGAAGGAATTGCCGGCGAAGCGCGTCAGGATATCCTGCGCAACGTCGCTGTAGGACGCCGTGGCGAAGCCGGCCTGCTCGGCGGCGGTGACCTGCGGCCACGCCTCGGGCAGGTAGAGGCCGCCGTCCGGCGCCAGGCCGGCCAGCAGGACGTCGGTGAAGCCGGCCTTGGGCGCCAGGCCGCGGGTGCTGACGAAATTCAGATAATTTCCTTTAAAATCAGCCACTTAGAACTCTTTCGGCAATATAATTGTTCGGCGAAAAAACCGAGGGGGGTGGGGGGGTACCCCCTCTTTCCCGCCGCGCCGATGCCGAGCGGGCCGGCTGCAGCAGGTAGGACTTCAATCCCTCGATTTCAAGCCCAACCGGCCGCGGGAGGCATGATAGGCGAGATACACGCCCAGCAGACCCGCCGCCATCAAAAACCAGGTGATCGCATATTGCAGGTGCTCGTTGCGGAAGGCGACGACGGTCTGGCCGCCGCGCGGCCAGCCACCCGGGTTTGGCGTGGCGTCGGCCTCGACCAGCGTGTCGGCGGCGAGCACTTCGCCGTCGGCGCGCGCCATGCCGGCGACATTGCGCGAATACCAGACGCGCTTTTGCAAGTCCGGCGGCGGCGTGAAGGGGCCGGGCGGTTCGGGATCGTGCCAGACGCCGACCAGCCCGGTCTCGCCGCTCCGGATGCCGTCCGGACGCGTCGCGGGGTTGCGCAGGTCGCGCGGAACGATGCCGCGGTCGACCAGCAGGAGGCGGCCGTCGTCGGTCCTGAACGGCACGATGACGTGGAAGACGGGCGCGCCTTCCACGCCGGTACCGAAGACGTAGGCCTCGCGGGCATTGTCGAAACGGCCATGGAGCGCGACGCGGCGGTACTGCGCATCGGCGCCCAGCGCCAGGGCCCGATCGAGCGCGATCGGCGGCGCGCTCATGTGGGCGTTCACCTGCGCAATCAGGCCGAGCTTCCATTGCAGACGCTGCAGCTGCCAGACGCCGAGGCCGATCAGGAAAGCGAAGAGCAACGCGCAGGCGACGGTGAGCGCGGGGAGCGGGCGGAAGAACATCATAACCTCTCCCGCTTGCGGGAGAGGTCGGAAATGCGAAGCATTTCCGGGTGAGGGGATTTCGGCGCAGCGCGGCCCCTCACCCGAACGTCGCTACGCGCCGTTCGACCTCTCCCGCAAGCGGGAGAGGTTAGGTGACGCGTCGCTCTCACAGCACCCTGCCCTCGCCGGCCTTGTGGCGATATTGCAGCACCAGCAGCGCCGACTTGATCAAGCGCAGGAAGACGAAGGTCAGCACGCAAATCAGCGGCGCCCAGAGGACCGCATGCAGCCAGAGCGGCGGCGAGAAGGTGAACTCGGTCCACAGCGCCAGGCCACAGACGATGGCGCCGACCACCAGGATGACCAGCGCCGCGGCACCGTCGCCGACGTCGAAGGCCGAGAAATCCTGGCCGCACGCCGTGCAGGCGGGCGCGATGGCAAGATAGCCGGCGAACAGCCTGCCCTGGCCGCAACGCGGACACCGCCCCAGCAGGCTCGCGACAACGACGCTGGGACCCGCCGCCATCAGCCGGCGGTGACGGGACCCGCGCCCCAGACATAGATGCAGGCGAATAGGAACAGCCACACCACGTCGACGAAGTGCCAGTACCAGGCGGCGGCCTCGAAGCCGAAATGGCGCGTCGGGGTGAACTGGCCGGCGATGGCGCGCGCCAGGCAGACGGAGAGGAAGATGGTGCCGATCAGGACGTGGAAGCCGTGAAAGCCCGTCGCCATGAAGAAGGTCGAGCCGTAAATGGCGTCGAAATTGCCGACGCCGGCGGTCAGGCTGGCGTGCGCCGCATCGGTGAACGGCACCAGCGCCAGGTGGTTGAAGCCGAAGGTGAACGGCGCGTGGGCATACTCATAGGCCTGCACGCAGGTGAAGGAGGCGCCGAGCAGCACGGTGAGGATCAGGCCCTGCACCGCGCCCTTCTTGTCGCCGTGCTGGATGGCGTGATGCGCCCAGGTCACCGTGGTGCCCGAGGTCAAGAGGATCAGCGTGTTGAGCAGCGGGAAGTGCCAGGGATCGAGCGTGACGATGCCGCTCGGCGGCCAGGAGCCGATCGAGACGTCGCCGAAGAAGATCGCCGAGTTGAAATAAGCCCAGAACCAGGCGACGAAGAACATCACTTCGGAAGCGATGAACAGCAGCATGCCGTAGCGCAGGTGCAGCTTGACGACCGGCGTGTGGTCGCCCTTGACGACGGACTCGCTGACCACGTCGCGCCACCAGCCGGCCATGGTGAACAGCACCAGCGCGAAGCCGATGATGAAGATCCAGGGCTGGCCGTTCACCGGCAGGCCGAAGAAGCCGGTGTAATCCTTGTTCATCCAGAACACGGCGCCGACCAGCATGGTGAAGGCGGCAATCGAGCCGACAATCGGCCATGGGCTGGGGTCGACCAGGTGGTAGTCGTGCTTGACCTCGGTATTGGCCATGTCTGAAACCTTCTCTTCTACGGGTGAACCCGCACCATCGTCATGACGTAAAACAGAACCACCAGGCCGCCCAGCGCCAGCGCGATGGCGATGCTGCGCCGACGGCGGGACTTGTCGTCGATGTCGCTCATCGCCGTCACCTCAGAGCCAGCTCGCGAAGGGCGCGATATGCGCCAGCTTCTCGACGATCAGCGCCGCGAACAGCGCGAACATGTAGACCAGCGAGACGCGGAACAGGCGCCTGGCGGCCGGCTCCTTGATCGCGTCGCGCTCCAGCAGGGTTGCGACGGCTTCGACGGCGAACCAGGCGCCGATGCCGCCGGCGCAGGCGAGATAGAGCGGCCCGGCAAGGCCGATGGCGGCAGGCGCGAGGCCGAGCGGGACCAGCAAAGCGGTGTAGGCGAGGATCTGGCGGCGGGTGGAGGTCTTGCCGCGCACCACCGGCATCATCGGCACGCCGGCGCGGGCGTAATCGTCCGAACGCCACAGCGACAGCGCCCAGAAATGCGGCGGCGTCCACAGGAAGATGATCGCGACGAGGAGGACCGGCGCGAGGCTGAGATCGCCCGTCACCGCGGCCCAGCCGATGGCCGGCGGCAGCGCGCCGGAAAGGCCGCCGATGACGATGTTCTGCGGCGTGCGGCGCTTGAGCCACAGCGTGTAGACGCCGACATAGACGAACAGCGTGAAGGCGAGGAGCGCCGCGGCCGCATAATTCACGAACAGTCCCATCACCGTCACGGCGGCGATGGAGAGCGTCCAGCCGAAGCCGAGCGCTTCGCCGCGCGCGATGTGGCCGGACGGGATGGGCCGGTTCGCGGTGCGCGACATCACCGCGTCGATGTCGGCGTCATAGGCCATGTTGAGCGCGCCCGAGGCGCCCGCCGCGACCGCGATGCAGAGCAGCGCCGTGAACGCCGTCGCCGGATCGATATGCCCCGGCGCCGCGACGATGCCGGCGAGGCCCGTGAAAATAACGAGCGACATGACGCGTGGCTTCAGCAGCGCGAAATAGTCGCCGACCGTGGCGCTGCGTCGAGGCTCGAAGGTGGCCGTCAGTGCCATCAGGTGATCTTCGGCAGTTCGTTGAACTGGTGGAAGGGCGGCGGCGACGGCAGGGTCCATTCCAGCGTCGTGGCATACGGGCCCCACGGATTGTCGCCGGCGACACGCTTCTTGATGAAGGCCTCGGCCAGCATGGCGAGGAAGACCAGGACGCCGAAGCCGGCAATGAAGGCGCCGATCGAGGAGACGAAGTTCCAGCCGGCGAAGGCGTCCGGATAGTCGGCATAGCGGCGCGGCATGCCGGCGAGGCCCAAAAAGTGCTGCGGGAAGAACGCCAGGTTCACGCCGATGAAGGTGATCCAGAAGTGCAGCTTGCCGAGGAACTCGTTGTACATGTAGCCGGTGATCTTGGGGAACCAGAAATAGAAGCCGGCGAAGATCGTGAACACGGCGCCGAGGCTGAGCACGTAGTGGAAATGCGCCACGACGTAATAGGTGTCCTGCAGCACGACGTCGACGCCGGCGTTCGCCAGCACCACGCCGGTGACGCCGCCGACCGTGAACAGGAAGACGAACCCGACCGCCCACAGCATCGGCGTCTTGAACTCGATGGAGCCGCCCCACATGGTGGCGATCCAGGAGAAGATCTTGATGCCCGTCGGCACCGCGATGACCATGGTCGCGAAGACGAAATAGGCCTTGGTGTCGACGCTGAGCCCCACCGTGTACATGTGGTGCGCCCAGACCAGGAAGCCGATGAAGCCGATCGCCACCATCGCATAGGCCATGCCGAGATAGCCGAACACCGGCTTCTTGGCGAAGGTCGAGATGATGTGGCTGACCATGCCGAAGCCCGGCAGGATCAGAATGTAGACTTCCGGATGGCCGAAGAACCAGAACAGGTGCTGGTAGAGGATCGGATCGCCGCCGCCGGCCGCGTTGAAGAACGAGGTGCCGAAATGGCGGTCGGTGAGCAGCATGGTGATGGCGCCGGCGAGCACCGGCAGCGACAGCAGCAGCAGGAACACGGTGACCAGGATCGACCACACGAACAGCGGCATCTTGTGCAGCGTCATGCCGGGCGCGCGCATGTTGAAGATGGTGGTGATGAAGTTGATGGCGCCGAGAATCGAGGAGGCGCCGGCGATGTGCAGCGAGAAGATGGCGAGGTCCATGGCCGGGCCCGGCGAGCCGTAGGTCGACAGCGGCGCGTAGATCGTCCAGCCGCCGCCGACGCCGATGCCGCCCGAATCGCCCTCGACGAACATCGACAGCACCAGCAGCAGGAAGGAGAACGGCAGCAGCCAGAACGAGATGTTGTTCATGCGCGGAAAGGCCATGTCCGGCGCGCCGATCATCAAGGGCACCAGCCAGTTGCCGAAACCGCCGATCATCGCCGGCATGATCATGAAGAACACCATGATGAGGCCGTGGCCGGTGACGAAGACGTTGAAGGTGTGCGGGTCCTTGAAGATCTGCAGGCCGGGATACATCAGCTCGGCACGCATCATCATCGACAGGAAGCCGCCGACGAGCCCAGCGCAGATCGCGAAGATCAGGTACATCGAGCCGATGTCCTTGTGGTTCGTCGAGTAGACGTAGCGGCGCCAGCCGGTGGGATGGCCGTGGGCGTGGTCGTCGGCCGCGTGAGCGAGATCAGCCATGAAAATCGTCCTTTATTGCGCGGCCAAACGGGTTGTCGCGGCGTCGGCAATCGGGGAATAGATCGAAGTCTTCTTCTTCGCCGCGACCAGCCAGGCGGCGTATTCGGCGTCGCTCACCACCTTGACCTCGATCGGCATGAAGGCGTGCTTGGCGCCGCACAGCTCGGAGCACTGGCCGTAGAAGGTGCCGGTGCGCGTCGCCTTGAACCAGGTGTGGTTGAGGCGGCCGGGCACGGCATCCATCTTCACGCCCATCTGCGGCAGCGCCCAGGAGTGGATGACGTCGGCGCCGGTGGTCACGATCTCGATCACCTTGTTCACCGGCACGACGACGACGTTGTCGACGCCGAGCAGGCGCGGCTCGCCGGCCGCCTTGTCCTGCGCGTCCGACAGCGGCAGCGAATCGTATTGGAAGTTGGCGCCGGCACCGGGATATTCGTAGGTCCAGAACCACTGCTTGCCGATCACCTTGATGGTGACGTCGGGCTTGGGGATCTCCGCTTCGTAGTAGAGCAGCTTGAACGACGGCACCGCGATGATGACGAGGATGATCACCGGGATGATCGTCCAGGCGACCTCGAGCAGCGAATTGTGGTGCGTCTTGCTGGGAACCGGGTTGGCGCGCTTGTTGTAGCGGATGACGATCCACACCAGCAGCAGCAGCACGAACAGGCTGATGGCGACGATGATGTAGACGAGCAGGGTGTGGAAACTCTCGATGCGCTCCATCACCGGCGAGGCGGCCGGCTGCATGCCGAGCTGGTAGTTGTAGGGCAGCGCCGAAGCGGCGGTCGCCCAGGCCAGGGCCGCCGCGGCGACGCCCGCGCCAATGCCGGATTTTCCGAAGGACATGAGGCGACCTCACAAAATGAGCAGGCCGGCCGCAAAGCCCCCCGCTTTTCAGATTCTTGGCGGCGATTTAGAGGCGCTAAGCCCCTAAAGTCATTGCGACCTTCTGGCACGGGGTGGGCAAAGGCCCTCCGCGCGGCAGGCCGGCGGCGCCGGTGGGCAACAGCGCCAAAAAGTACCTATATGTAAAGCCGCGCCAAATCACCCGTTTCGGAGCCTCGCATGAGCAACCCGTCCGACCTCTTCTTCACCCGCACCGGCATGGACCGGGGCCGCGTCCAGGAAACCGTGCGCGAGGCCCTGAAGGGCGCCGACGACGGGGAATTGTTCCTCGAATACCGCCAGAGCGAATCGTTCTCGTTCGACGACGGGCGGTTGAAGGCGGCGAGTTTCGACACCACGCAGGGCTTCGGCCTGCGCGCCGTGGCCGGCGAGGCGACGGGCTACGCCCACGCCTCGGACCTCTCGGAAGAGGCGATCGCGCGCGCCGCGGCGACGGTGCGGGCGGTGGCGCGCGGCCATTCGGGCGTGGCGGCGGGAGCGCCGGCCCGCAGCAATACCAAGCTCTATACCGATATCGATCCGCTCGGCACGGCGTCGTTCGAGGCCAAGGTCAAGCTCATGGAGGACATGAACGCCTATGCGAGAGCCAAGGACGGCCGCGTGCGCCAGGTGTCGTGCCACCTCTCGGGCGAGTGGCAGCAGGTCGAGATCCTGCGCGCCGACGGCGAGACCTATCGCGACATCCGCCCCCTGGTCCGCCTCGACGTGACGGTCGTGGTCGAACAGGACGGACGCCAGGAGAGCGGGCATTATGGCGGCGGCGGACGCAGCGGCTACCAGGCATACCTCGCGCCGGACTACTGGCACGCCGGCATCGACGAGGCGCTGCGCCAGGCGCTGGTCAACCTCGGTTCGATCCCGGCGCCGGCCGGCGAGATGGTCGTGGTGCTCGGCCCGGGCTGGCCCGGCATCCTCCTGCATGAGGCGATCGGCCACGGGCTGGAAGGCGACTTCAACCGCAAGGGCACCAGCGCCTTCGCCGGATTGCTGGGCAGCCGAGTCGCGGCCCCGGGGGTCACGGTGGTCGACGACGGCACCATCGACGGGCGGCGCGGCTCGCTGTCGATCGACGACGAAGGCACGCCGACGTCGCGCACCGTGCTGATCGAGGACGGCATCCTCAAGGGCTACATGCAGGACCGGCAGAACGCGCGGCTGATGGGCGTGGCGCCGACCGGCAACGGCCGGCGGCAATCCTATGCGAGCCCGGTGATGCCGCGCATGACCAACACCACCATGCTGAGCGGCAAAGACGATCCCGGCGAGATCCTCGCCAGCGTCAAGAGCGGCATCTATGCGGCGAATTTCGGCGGCGGCCAGGTCGACATCACGTCGGGCAAGTTCGTGTTCTCCTGCACCGAGGCGTATCTCATCGAGAACGGCAAGAAGGGCGCGCCGATCAAGGGCGCGACGCTGATCGGCAGCGGTCCGGAGGCGCTGACGCGCGTCAAGATGATCGGCAACGACCTGAAGCTCGACAGCGGCGTCGGCGTCTGCGGCAAGAACGGCCAGAGCGTGCCGGTGGGCGTCGGTCAGCCGACGCTGCGGCTCGACGGGCTGACGATCGGCGGCACGGCGCAGGCGGCCTAATGTTCTCGTTCCTTCGCGATCCGCGCGCGCGTTTGCTGGAGCGACTGCCGAAGGGCGGCGTCGGCGCCGAGGTCGGCGTGTGGAAGGGCGACTTCTCGCAGGCCCTGCTCGAGACGGCGCGGCCGCGGGCGCTGCATCTGATCGATCCGTGGCTGTTCGACGCGAGTTTCCCGCAGCGCTGGTATGGCGGCGCGCGCGCCGGCGGCCAGGCCGACATGGATGCGATCCATGACGGCGTCGTGGCGTGGTTCGCCGGCCGGACCGAGGTTCGGGTGCATCGCGCGCCATCGTTGGCGGCGGCGGCGACGTTCGCCGACGGGACGTTCGACTGGGTCTATATCGACGGCGATCATTCGGCGGACGCGGTGCTGAAGGACCTCGGCGCCTGGCGACCCAAGCTCCGCAGCGGCGGCCTGCTCTGCGGCGACGACTATCGCTGGCGCGACGAACAGGGCCGCGCGTCGGTCAAGGACGCGGTCGCCCGGTTCGCGCAGCGCTTCGGGTTGAAGCCGGCGGTCATCCGCTCGCAGTTCGTCATCGCGGTTTGAGGATTCGCGCCATGGCGACGATCTTCAAAGTCGTACCGGCGGCGGAGTGGGCAGAAGCGGAGCGCGCCGGCGCCTATGCCGGCTCGGCGCACGACCAGGCCGACGGCTTCCTGCATTTCTCGACGGCGCCGCAGCTGGCTGAGACGCTCAGGCGCTATTACCCGGGCCGGGACGGTCTGGTGCTGGTCGCGGTCGATCCCGCGCCGCTCGGCGCCGCGCTCAGATGGGAGCATGCACCGTCGCGCGGCGAGGACTTCCCGCATCTGTTCGCCGCGCTGCCGATCACCGCGGTGCGCTGGGTGCGGCCGATTGCGCGCGACGCGGGCGGCACCGCTGTCTTGCCGGATATGGATTGAATGCGCACGGCCATGCGCATATGCTGTGCGCATGAAAAACCGCCGCCTCGAAGACCCGTCCAGGCCGTTTCACGGCCCCCAAACGCCAAAGCACAACCGCCATATCGGCCCCGGCCCGAAGCCGGGCCCGAAACGGGCCGTCAACGTCTCGGTGGACGCGGCGATTTTGAAGGTAGCGAAGGAAATGGAGATCAATCTCTCGCAAGCCCTGGAAGACACGCTGCGCAAGCTGACGGAACCGGAGCGGGTGCAGCGCTTCCGCGCCGAGAACCGCGAATTCTTCGAATCCTACGAGGCCTATATTGGGCGCAACGGCGTGTTCGGCGAAGAATTGCTGGACCTCGATGACCCGCCAGTTTGACGTTTTCCGCAATCCGCTCCGATCGGGACGTGACCAGCGGCCCTATGTCCTCGCGATACAGCACGTGTTCCTTGACGGTCTGCCGACGCGCGTGGTGGTGCCCCTCGTCACAGAGGGCGCGATCCATATGCTGCCGCGGCTCAATCCGAGCCTCACAGTCCTCGGCCAGCGTCTGCATTTGTCGCCCACGGAGCCTTTCGCGCTTGCGCTGCGCTATCTGCGCAAACCGGTTGCCCATCTGAGCTTGGAGCGTGACCGCATCGTCGCGGCGCTCGATCTGGTTTTCACCGGAATCTGAGCGCAGATTGCCGCGCATGGGCGAGGCCAGGGTCTATTCCGAGCGTCTGGGCGCGATCAGCGCGGCGCAGTTCGAGGCGGCCCTGGCGCGGTTCGGTCTCGGACGCTTCGTCAAGGCCGAGCCGACGACCGCGGGCCTGTTCGGGCAGAACGTCTTCGTCACGTCCAGCGCAGGCGACTTCGTACTGCGCGGCGCGCCGCACTGGGTGAAAAGCCCGGGTGAGGCGGCGTGGCGGCGCGAAGACCGCTGGCAGTTCACCAAGGAAGTGTTCTTCGCGCGGCAGCTGCACGCGCGCACGCAGGCGCCGGTGCCATGGCCCATGCTGCACGACGAGAGCAGCGACATTTTCGGCTGGCCCTATCTCGTCATGCCGCGGATGCCGGGCTTCTGCTTCGACGAGCGCCGCATCGGGAAGGCACTGGCGCCGGACGACCGGCGCGACGTCGCGGTGGCGCTGGGCGCCATGCTGGCGCAGATGCAGGCACTGACTTCGCCATTCGCCGGCGATTTCGACATCGACACGATCGCGCTGGCGGAATTTCCCGGCGGCAATACGCGGCACGTCCTCGCGCAAACGCGCGGCCATGCCGGCGAGACAGAGGCCAACGGCGCGCTGACCGCGGGCGACCGCGACTGGATCGAGGCCGTCGGGCAAACCGCGCTGGCAGCCGGCGAACGGCCGAATACCTTCGTGCATTGCGACTACAAGCTCAACAACCTGAGCGTCGCACAGGACGCGGCGGACTGGCGCGTCAGCGGACTGTTCGATCTGCACGAGGCGCAGTTCGGCGACGGCGCGCTCGACATCGTGCGGCAGGCCTGCAGCTATCTCGATAGCGAGCCGGAGCTGGCGCCGGTGTTCGTGCGCAGCTATCTCGAACGCGTGCCCGCCGATCCGCGCCTCAAGGACCTGATGCCGCTCTATATCCTCAATGATCGCATGAAAATCTGGGGATATTTCACGCGACCCGGCGCGCGCGCCGCGTGGAGCGAGGGCAAAACATTCCGGGAATGGGCGGCGCGCTATGTGGACGGCGTCGTGGCGCTTCTGTGACACTGGCGGAATGAATCGGTCCCAATTCGTCGACGCCGTGCTGGTCAATCCGGTCAACCGCGCGATCCTGGAGCGCCTGCCGGCGCTGAACGCGCCCGACAGCTGGCTGGTGTCGGGCGCGCTGTTCCAGACCGTGTGGAACGGGCTGACCGGGCGGCCCGCGCAGCACGGCATCAAGGACTACGACGTGCTCTATTTCGATCCCGATACGTCGTGGGAGGCGGAGGACGTCATCATCAAGCGCGCCGCCGCGCTGTTCGCCGATCTGGGCGCCGCGGTCGAGGTGCGCAACCAGGCGCGGGTGCATATCTGGTACGAGGAGAAGTTCGGCGCGCCCTATCCGCCGCTGGCGCGCGCAACGGAAGGCGTCGACCGCTTTCTCGCGGAGTGCTGCATGGTCGGCATGCGGCCGAAGGACGGGGCTTACGAGGTCTACGCGCCCAAGGGCTTCGCCGATATCGCCAGCCTGACGCTGCGGCCCAACCGGATGCCGAACTACCATCCCGAACGCTATGCCGAAAAGGCGCGGCGCTGGCGCGAAAACTGGCCGGAGCTTACGATCCTGGCACCATGAGGTGCCTGCCATGACCGTCATCGAAGGCAAGCCGCGCGACCTGGGCGACGGCTTCCATGTCAGCCGCATCCTGCCGAGCGTCGAGCAGCGCGCCGTCGGGCCGTTCGTGTTCTTCGACTATTTCGGGCCGGTGCGTTTCGCGCCCGGCAAGGGCATCGACGTGCGGCCGCATCCCCATATCGGGCTCGCCACCGTCACCTACCTGTTCGAAGGCGCGCAGATGCACCGCGACACGCTGGGATCGGTGCAGGAGATCCAGCCCGGCGACGTCAACTGGATGACGGCGGGGCGCGGCATCGCCCATTCCGAGCGCACCGGCCCGGCGATGCGCGCCGCCGGGCACCGGCTGCACGGCATCCAGAGCTGGATCGGGTTGCCGACCGCCAGCGAAGAGGCGCCGCCCTCGTTCCAGCATGTCGCCTCGCGCGATCTGCCGGCGGCGGTGCTGGGCGGCGTGACGCTCAAGATCGTCACCGGCGAGGCCTTCGGGCTGAAATCGCCGGTGCGCGTGTTCTCGCCGATGTTCTACGCCGACGCGCAGTTCGCGGCGGGCAGCAGCCTGGTGGTGACGGCCGAGCACGAAGAGCGCGCGGTATTCGTGGTCGGCGGAAACATCGCAATCGACGGCGAGACGCATGGCGACGGCACGATGATCGTGCTGCGCGGCGGCGAAGCTGTGACGCTGCACGCGGCGGCACCGGCGCGGGCCATGCTGCTGGGCGGCGCGGCGCTCGACGGGCCGCGCCATCTGTGGTGGAATTTCGTCTCCAGCTCGAAAGAGCGCATCGAACGCGCCAAGCGCGACTGGCAAGCCGGAAGCTTCGGCACGATCCCCGGCGACGACAAAGAATTCATTCCCCTGCCCGATTGAGGAAAGCCATGAAATACAACCAGCTCGGCCATAGCGGCCTGTTCGTTTCGGAAATCTGCCTCGGCACCATGACCTTCACCGGCGACGGCAAGAACGCCGGGATGTGGGCCGCGATCGGCGATATCGGCCAGAAGGCGGCGACGGAAATCGTCGGCCGCTCGGTTGCGGCCGGCGTGAACTTCGTCGATACGGCGGACGTCTACTCCGCCGGCCAGTCGGAGCGGCTGACCGGACAGGCGATCAAGGATCTCGGCCTGAAGCGTTCGTCGTTGGTGATCGCGACCAAATGCTATGGCCGCATGGGTCCGGGCGTGAACGACATCGGCGCGTCGCGCGGCCACATCATGGATTCGGTGGCGCGCAGTCTGGAACGGCTCGGCACCGATCATATCGATCTCTACCAGATTCACGCGACCGACGTCGTCACGCCGGTGGAGGAGACGATGCGGGCGCTCGACGACCTCGTGCGCTCTGGGCTCGTGCGCTATGTCGGCTGCTCCAACTGGCAGGCGTGGCGCGTGATGAAGGCCAACGGCCTCGCTGCGCAGCATGGCTGGTCGCGGCTGCAGACCGTCCAGGCCTATTACTCGATCGCCGGGCGCGACCTGGAGCGCGAGATCGTGCCGATGATGGCGGACCAGAAGGTCGGACTGATGGTGTGGAGCCCGCTGGCCGGCGGCCTGCTCTCGGGCAAGTTCGGCCCGGGCAGCAACGGGCCGGAAGGCGCCAGGCGCGTGGCCTTCGACTTCCCGCCGGTCGACAAGGACCGCGCCTGGAAATGCGTCGACGCGATGCGCGAGATCGGGGCGGCGCATGGCGGCGCCTCGGTGGCGCGGGTGGCGCTCGCCTATGTGCTCGCCAAGAAATTCGTGACGAGCGTCATCATCGGCGCCAAGACGATGGAGCAGCTCGACGACAACCTGGAAGCCGTCAAGCTGACGCTGAGCGCCGACGAGATGAAGACGCTCGACACGGTCAGCGCCCTGCCGCCGGAATATCCCGGCTGGATGGTGTCGCGCCAAGGCGCCGAGCGCGTGCCGCAGGCGAAGTAAGTGCCACAGGTGAAGTCGTGACAGCGGGCGAAGTTGGGCGAACGGAGGGGATCATGCGGGGATTTTTCAGGACCGGGCTGCTGACCATCGGCGTGCTGGCGATCGCGCTGGGCGTGTGGTGGACGTTGCAGGGCACCGGCATCGTGCCGGTCGGCTTCATGGCCAATCACATGCAATGGGCCTATCGCGGCATCGGGCTGGCGGTGGGCGGGGCGATCCTGGCGGTCGTTTCGAGACGAATCTAAGGGCGTTTTCGCCGGCCGGCGAACCGATCACGCCGCGCTAAAGGAAGTTGTATTCCGTAAACAGCGGCGCGAGGTCCCGGCCCCATTCGGCGTTGTAGTTCTTGAGCAGCTCTTCGGCGCGGGTGTAGCCGCGGGCGACGAGTTCGCGCAGCGGATTGAGAAAGCCGTCCTCGCTCATGCCGCCGCTGTCGAGTTCGGCACGGCGCCGAAGGCCGGCCGAGGAGATTTCCAGCATGCGGTGCGCCAGGGCGTGCACCGTGGTGTTGCGGAACGGCGTCTTGAACGCCTGTTTCGGCACCGCGTCGCGCATCGCCTGGCGCTCCTCGGCGGTCCAGTCCTTGACGAGGTCCCAGGCGGCGTCGAGCGCCACCTGGTCGTAATAGATGCCGACCCACAGTGCCGGCATGCCGCAGATGCGCCGCCACTGGCCGCCGTCGGCGCCGCGCATCTCCAGGAAGCTCTTGAGGCGCACTTCGGGAAAGATGGTGGTGAGATGATCGGCCCAGTCGCTCATCATCGGCGTCTGATCCTTGACCTCAGGAATCCGGTGGCCGAGGAAATCGCGGAAGCTCTTGCCGGCGACGTCGATATATTTGCCGTCGCGGTAGACGAAATACATCGGCACATCGAGCGCGTAGTCGACATAGCGCTCGAACGACATGCCATCCTCGAACACCCAGGGCAGCATGCCCGAGCGGGCGTTGTCGACGTCGGTCCAGACCTGCGAGCGATATGAGAGAAAGCCGTTGGGCTTGCCTTCGCGGAACGGCGAGTTGGCGAGCAGCGCCGTGGCGATCGGCTGCAGCGCCAGGCCGACGCGGAATTTCCTGATCATGTCGGCTTCGGAGGAGAAGTCGAGATTCACCTGCACCGTGCAGGTGCGGAACATCATTTCATGGCCATAGCCGCCGACCTTCGGCATGTAGCGGCGCATGATCTGGTAGCGCCCCTTGGGCATCATGTGGGTCTCGTCCATCGACCAGGTGGGCGCGAAGCCCATGCCGATGACACCCGCGCCCATTTCGTCGGCGACTTCGCGAACCTGGACGAGATGCGTGTTCACCTCGGCGCAGGTCTCGTGCACCGTTTTGAGCGGTGCGCCGGAGAGCTCGAACTGGCCGCCCGGCTCGAGGCTCAGCGAGGCCTTGTTCTGGGTCAGGCCGATGATGTTGCCCTCTTCGAGCACGGGCTCCCAGCCGAAGCGCGCCATGCCTTCGAGCAACTGGCGGATGCCGGGCCTGGTGTCATAGGCGAGCGGCTTGTGGGTCTTGAGGTCGTAGACGAATTTCTCGTGCTCAGTGCCGATGCGCCAGTCGGCCTTCGGCTTGCAGCCGTCCGACAGATGGCGGACGAGGTCGTCGCGCGTTTCGATGGGGCCGCCGGCGGATTGTGGAATGGACATCGGCTCTGTTTCCCCGCGCGGAAGTCCCCACGCCTTTGTGTAAATATTGAACTGGCCGTTCAGTGATCGGTTATCTAGTGACGTGCCAGCGTTCCGGCAAGTGAGCCGGTACGCGAACCCTACTACCCCAGCGAAATTTCGCCCCGTGCCCACGGCTTTTCGCGGCTTGCGACGTTGTCTCCGACTGAGAGCTTGGAGAGGGTGACATGGCATTGCGAAAGTTGCTGGCGCTGGCGGCCGCGTTTCTTGCTACCATGTCGTCGGCCCAGGCCGCCGTCACGATCTCGTTTTACGCGCACCAATTGGGCAGCAAGGGGATCTGGGTCGAATTTCCGCACGCCTATGTGACGCTCGCCGGCACGACGCAGACCGGTGCCTTGCCGGTCAAGGCAAATTTCGGCTTCACGCCGCCGGTGGTGGGACCTTCCATCCTGTTCGGCAAGGTCGACGGCACGGTGGTCAGCGCCGAGGACGACTACATCGCCAAGGACAAGCCGATCTTTTCGCTGCCGCTCAGCGACCGGCAATACGCCGCCGTGCTGGCGGTGGTGGCGCGATGGCGCAATGCGGCGCAGCCGTCTTACGACCTCGACACGCATAATTGCGTGATCTTCGTGAAGGACATCGCCGCCGCGGTCGGCCTCTCGGTGGTGGACGACGACAAGTTCGTGCGCGACCCGGCGGCGTTCCTGGCCGACCTCAAATCGCGCAACGGCGAATTCCTGGCACGCAGCGGAGCGCCGTCGTTCCGGACGTCACAGGTCCAGGCAATGACGGCAAACAACGGCGCCAGGTAGCTATAATTGCGTGTTGACTTAATTAAGTGAGTTCGACAATATAGGCCCATGAACGGCCTGACCGCCCTTGCCGACCCCACCCGCCAGCGCATCGTACAGATGCTCGCCGCCGGCGCCCTGTCGTCGGGCGATATCGCGCGGCGTTTCGCGATGACGCCGCCGGCGGTCTCCCAGCATCTCAAGACGCTGCGCGAGGCCAAGCTCGTGAAGGTGCGGGCCGAGGCGCAGAAGCGGTTCTACGAACTCGATCAGGAGGGCGTGATGGAAGTCGCCGACTGGGTGAACGATCTGCGGAAATTCTGGGCGAACAAGCTGGATGCGCTCGAAGCGGAGTTGACGAAGTCATGAACCCGCTCGGCACCGTTTCACGAACTTTCGATGGCGGCACGATCCTGCTCTACGAACGGTTGATCGACAAGGCGCCCGCACAAGTGTGGGCGATGCTGACCGAACCGGCGCTGCTGCAGCGCTGGCTTGAGCGTGCGGAGGTCGATCTGCGGCTCGGCGGCGCTTTCGTCCTTCATTTCCCGAACGGCGCGATGCGTGGGGTGATCCGGGCGTTGGAGCCGGAGCGCCTGCTCGAATATTCGTGGGGCGAGAACGATACCGCACCGCCTTCGGTGGTGCGCTGGATCCTGTCGCCACAGGATGGGCGGACGAAGCTGAAGCTGATGCATGTCCTGCCGCCCGGCACGCCGGATGGGGAGGCGGTCGAGCTCGGCGGTGGCTGGCATGTCATCCTGGACCGGCTGGGCCGCGGCGGCGGATCGGAAGACAAGGCCGCGCTGCGCGAATCCGAGGCGCGCTACGCCGGATTGTTCCGCGAGGCGGCGACGCTCGTACGAGACGGCGCGCTGGAGAAACGTGACGACGGCTTCGTGGTGCGGTTCGAGCGGCTGATCCCGCGGCCGCCGGCGCGGGTGTGGACGGCGCTGACGGAGCCGAACGTGCTGGCGAACTGGCTGGGCGCGGCGGAGGTCGAGCCGCGGCAGGGCGGCAAATTCGTTTTCCGCTTCCACGACGCAGATACGGTGATGACCGGTTCGATCACGGCATTCGAGCCGGAGCGCGTGCTGGAATACAGTTGGGTCGAGAGTGGCGTGGACATGCCGCCATCGCACGTGCGGTGGGAGTTGGCGGCGGCGGACGAAGGCTGCCGGCTGGTGCTGACACATCGCTTCGCTCACGGGGTGGCGCGGCGAGACATCGTGCCGTTCCTCGGCGGCTGGGAAGGTTTGCTGGACGTGCTCGCGGAGGCAAGCGACGGCCGGTTCATGCCCTATCGGGCGTGGGAGCCTTATGACGCACTGTATCGAGAGGCCCATCCATGAGCGACAAAGGCATGTTCTCGGCGTTGCCGTGCGTGACCTTCGTGCGCACCCTGCCCGGCCCGAGCGACAAGGTCTGGGCGCATCTGACCGACACCGGATTGCTGCCGGGCTGGTTCGGGCCCGACAGCGCGATCGAACCGCGCACGGGCGGCGCCGTGCGCCTGATGGGCGGGCATATCCGCGGCGTGGTCACGCAATGGCAGCCGCCAAACAAGCTGGTCTACACCTGGAACGTGTTCGGGCCGAACGATGGGCCGGACGCGGTCTCGGCCTTTCCCGAATCCTATCCGACGTTCGAGCTGGAGGCGCGCGGCGCCGAGGTCGTGCTGACGTTGCGGCATTTCCCGGTGCTGGAGCGCTTCGTGCCGCAGAACGCGATGGGCTGGCACACCATGCTCGATATCCTTGAGGCGGGGTTGCGCGGCGAGCCCCCGCCGGCACGCCCCGACCTGATGAAAAAGAATGCCGCCTTGTACGGCGTCGATCTGAACAACCTGTCGCGGTGATGGTTTGCCCGCGCGCACCTTACGGTGCGGTTGGCGATCGTTTGTTGGCGCGCACCTTACGGTGCGCTTGGTAATGGTCTGTTGGCGCGCACCTTACGGTGCGCTTAGCGCCAATCGCCGCGCACGGATTGCCAGATGGCGAGTGCGGCGAGCGCGGCGGTGTCGGCGCGCAGGATGCGCGGGCCGAGCGTCACCGGCGTGACGAAAGAAAGCGCGCGCAGGGCCTCGCGTTCGCGATCGTCGAAGCCGCCTTCGGGACCGGTAAAGATGGCAGCGGGCTCGGGCGCGACTTCGCGGGCGGGGCTGGCGCTCAGCATCATCTCGCCGCCCGCTTCGGCGAGCGGCGGCGGGTTGCGGACGGCTTCTGCTATGGGGAGCGCGTCGCCGCCTTCGTCGCAGAAGAACAGGCGGCGGTCGCGCGGCCAGGCAGCAAGCAGCTTGTCGAACGACATGGGTTCGCGGCAGTCGGACACGCTGAGGCGGCCGGATTGTTCGGCGGCCTCGACGGCGTTGGCCCGCATGCGGTCCAGGTTCACGCGCCCGACGACGGTGCGCCGGGTGAACACCGGCTGCAGGACGCGGACGCCGAGTTCGGTCGCCTTCTGCACGACATAGTCGGCGGGGGTCTTCTTGATCGGCGCAAAGCACAGCCAGAGGTCGGGAACCTCCGCCTGCGGCGCAACCTGGCGATCACATTGCAGCGAGCAGGACCGCTTGGCGACGTCGGCGACGCGCGCCAGCCATTCGCCGTCGCGGCCGTTGAACAGGCTGACGCGGTCGCCGGCCTTGGCACGCATGACGTGCAGCAGGTAATGCGCCTGCGCCGCATCCGGCACGATGCGTGCATCGGTGCCCAGCGGCGCCTCGACGAAGAGCCGCAGCTTGCCGCCGGGAGTGGTGAGATCGTTTTCGCTCATGGACGAATACTTGTAGAGTGCCGGCGATGAACGAGACAACCGCCAAGCTGAAACCCGCCGATGCCGTGCCGCTCGGCTGGATCGACCATGCGCCGGGCCTCCTCAGGCCATTCCTGCAACTCATGAGGCTGGACCGGCCGATCGGCACCTGGCTGCTTCTGTGGCCTTGCGTCTTCGGGCTGACGCTGGGCGCCATCGCCAGCGAGCGGCCGCTGTCGGGCTGGCACGATCTCTACCTCATCGCCCTGTTTGCCGTCGGCGCGGTGACGATGCGCGGCGCGGGCTGCACCTACAACGACATCGTCGACCGCGACATCGACGCCGGCGTGGCGCGGACGCGCGGACGGCCCCTGCCCTCGGGTGCGGTGACGCTGCGCCAGGCGTGGCTGTTCCTGGGCGCGCAGCTGGCGGCAGGCCTCGCCATCCTGATCCAGCTCAACCTGTTCGCCATCGAGATCGGGGCGGCGTCGCTGCTGCTGATCGCCGCTTATCCCTTCATGAAGCGCATCACCTGGTGGCCGCAGGCGTGGCTGGGACTGACCTTCAACTGGGGCGCCCTGCTCGGCTTCGCGGCGCAGACCGGGACGATCGATGCGGCGGACGCGATGCTGTATGCGGGGCTGTTCTTCTGGACGTTGGGCTACGACACGATCTACGCGGCGCAGGACAAGGACGACGACGCGCTGAACGGCGTCAGATCGACGGCGCTTTTGTTCGGAGCGCGGGCGCAGGGTTGGGTGCTGGGATTCTATGCCGCCGCCTTCGCGCTCATCCTGGCGGCCGGCTTCGCCGAGCATGCCGGCTGGCCGTTCGCCTTCGTCATGCTGGCGGCGGGCGGGCATCTGCTGTGGCAGGTGCATACGCTGAAGATCGACGATGGGGCGCGCTGCCTCAAGCTGTTCCGCGCCAACCGCGACACCGGCGCGCTGATCGCGCTGGCGTTCGTGATCTCGAGCTGGATCTGGTGATGCCCGACCAAAAGGTTCTCGACGCTTTCATCGCCATGGTCGTCGGCGGCCAGCATGACCGCGCCATCGAGGAGTTCTACGCCGAGGACTGCACCATGCAGGAGAATCTCGGCGAGATCCGCAAGGGCCGCGCCGCGGCGGTGGCGCGCGAAAAGGCGACGCTGGCGCGCTTCAAGGAGGTGCGCACGACCTTGGTGCCGCCGCTGTTCGTGGCCGGCGATTGCGTCGTCCTCCACTGGATCTTCGAGTTCATCCGCGCCGACGGCGGCGTGGTGCGAATCGAGGAACTGGCACACCAGCGCTGGACCGGGAACAAGATGGCGCAAGAGCGGTTTTACTACGATCCCAGGCAGATGGCGGGGATGGCGCCGTAGCGGAACCGGGGCTTCGCTTTGACCGCGAAGCGCCTATAATTGCCGCCATGAACGTGCAGCGCTTCGATCCGACCACCGTGTTCTCGCCGCAGGAGATGGCGAGCGTGCGGGCGCGCTCGGACGTCACGGGCCTGCTTTGCGTCATCCATGCCTGGGTGGTGATCGGCGCGATGATGGCGCTCTACGCGCTGTGGCCCAATCCGCTGACCTTCATCGCCGCGGTGATCGTGATCGGCAGCCGCCAGCTCGGCCTCGCCATCCTGATGCACGATGCGGCGCATGGCGTCCTGATGAAGACGCGGGCGCTCAACGAATGGGTCGGGCAATGGCTGTGCGCCTATCCGACGATGGGCGAGATGATCGGCTATCGCCACTATCACCTGGTGCATCATCGCCGCACGCAGCAGGCGGACGATCCCGACCTCGGCCTGTCGGCGAAGTTTCCCATCACCCGCGACAGCTTCCGGCGCAAGATGGTCCGCGACCTCACCGGCCAGACCGGCTTCAAGCAGAGGAAGGCGCAGTTCCTGCGCGCCTGGGGCGAGAAGGGCCGGCCGTTCGGCGAGCGGCTGAAGACCTTCGGAAGGCGGATCGGGCGGCAATACGCGGTGCAGCTGATCCTGCTCGCTTTGATGACGGCGTTCGGCAAGCCGCATTATTTCCTGATGTTCTGGGTGCTGCCCAACATCACCTGGCAGATGGCGATCACGCGGGTGCGCAACATCGCCGAGCACGCCATCGTGCCGGACGACAACGACGTCTTCCGCAATGCGCGCACCACCTATGCGTCGTGGTGGGTGCGGGCGCTGGTGGCGCCGTATTGGGTCAACTACCACGTCGACCATCACCTGCTGTTCTACGTGCCCTGCTACAACCTGCCCAGGCTGCACGCGCTGCTGCTGTCCAAGGGGCTGGGCCCAAAGATGGAAATCCAGCCCGACTATCTCACCATGCTGAAGCTGGCGACCTCCAAGCCCGAGCCCCTGGCCGCGCAGGCCGCGTGAGCGATCCCGCCGACTTCATCCGCGCCAACACCGCGTTGGCCGCGCCGCCGCTGGTGCCGGAGATCAAGCTGCATCTGGCGACCGAGGTGGTGCCGCTGTGGCGGCTGACCGAGGACGAATTGCAGGCGCAGGGCGTGCCGCCGCCCTATTGGGCGTTCGCCTGGGCCGGCGGGCAGGCGCTGTCGCGCTATGTGCTCGACAATCCCAGGACCGTCGCCGGGCTCGACGTGCTCGACTTCGGAGCGGGTTCGGGCCTCGTCGGCATCGCCGCCGCGAAGGCCGGCGCGGGGCGCGTGCTGGCCGCCGACATCGACGTCTTCGCGCATGCCGCGATCCGGCTCAACGCCATTGCCAACAGCGCGATCCTCAGCGCCACGACGGACGACGTGATCGGCTCAGAGGGCAATTGGCGCGTCATCCTGGTCGGCGACATGTGCTACGAGCGGCCGCTGGCCGAGCGGCTGATGACGTGGCTGACGGACCGCGCGGCGCATGGCGCCACGGTGCTGCTCGGCGATCCGGGGCGCAGCTATTTTCCGGCGAGCGGCGTCGAGAAGCTCGTCACCTATAACGTGCAGACGACGCGCGACCTGGAAGACCGCGAGATCCGGGCGACCAGCGTCTACGCGCTGAAGGCGGCCGGCGCATGAGCGCGCCGGCACTCAGCCTGCGCGTCGTGCATCCCGCGATCGATCCGCGCAAGATCACGGAGGAACTCGGTCTGCCGCCGCAGACGTCGTGGGCGGCGGGCGGCGACCGCCGCGAAACCTTTTGGCAGACGCGACTGGCCGGCAACGAGACGGGACGCGGCGATTTGAATTCGGCGCTGCGCGACGTCGCGGCCCGCTTCGCGCATTACCGCTTCTTCGTCGACGCGATGCGCGCCGGCGGCGGGCGCGTGGAGATCAGGGTCGCCGGCGCGACGGCAACGCCGGATGCAGACATCGCAAATGTCTTGCGCGATCTGGGGATTGCGCTGGTGTTCAGTTAGAACCGCCTGGGACAGTCGCGCGCGGCGACAAAATAGGCATATATCCGCGGCGCTGCTATGCTGGCGGCAAAACGGGAGGACGCCATGCACCGCACTTTCATCGCCGCGCTCGCGCTTGCGACGACACTCGTCACCGCAGCAGCGGCGGCAACGCCGGCTTCGATCAGCGATCCGGGCCGCCCCGCCGAAGACGTGGCACGCGACGCGGCACGCAAGCCGGCCGAGATGCTGACCTTCTCCGGCATCAAGGCCGGCGACAGCGTGCTCGAGCTGCTGCCCGGCGGCGGCTATTTCACGCGCATCTTCAGCAAGGAGATCGGGCCGACCGGCCATCTCTATGCCGCCGTGCCGGACCCCAAGGGCGCCGACGCCGAGCCGGTGGCCGCCGCCCTGGCAGCGCAGCCGGGTTATGCCAACGTCACGGTCATCCCGATCGCGCCCCTGGGTGCGACGCCGCCGCTCGACGTGATCTGGACCTCGTGGAACTACCACGACCTGCATCTCAGCCGCGTCCATGCCGACATGGCGGCGATCGACAAGGATTTCTTCGCGCGGCTGAAGCCCGGCGGCGTGGTGGTGATCGTCGATCATGTCGCGTTGCCGAACGCCTCGGCGACGGACACCGCCGACAAGCTGCACCGCATCGATCCGGCGGTGGTGAAGAGCGAGATGGCGGCGGCGGGCTTCGCGTTCGACGGCGAGAGCGACGTGCTGCGCAATCCGGCCGATCCGCACACCGCGCTGGTGTTCGATCCCTCGATCCGCGGCAAGACCGACCAGTTCGCCTATCGCTTCCGCAAGCCGAACTGATCAGCGCTTGCGCGCCGGCGACGGCGCCGGGCCGATATAGCGGGCGCGCGGGCGGATGAGCTTCTTGCTCTCGAACTGCTCGCTGGCGTGCGCCACCCAGCCGGCGACGCGGGCCATGGCGAACAACGTGGTTTCGCTGCCGACCGGCATGCCGAGGACGCGGCGCATGACGGCGAGCGCGTAGTCGCAATTGGCCGACGCGCCGGTCGCCTCGCGCACCGCTTGCGGGATGTCGAGCGCCAGGCGCTTGTCGATGTCGAGCTTCAGGAGCGCGTTGAACAGCGAGACGCCGCGCGGATCGCCGTCGCGATAGATCATGTGGCCGAAGCCCGGGAATTTCTCGCCCAGCGCGACGCGCTCGCGCACCACCGCGGCGACGTCGCCTTCGAGCAGCGTGTCGAGCAGCTTGGCGGCGAGCGGGCCAACGCCGCCATGGCGCGGCCCTTTCAGCGCGGCCATGCCGGCGATGACCGCGTCGTAGAGGCTGATGCCGGTCGAGGCGGCGCAGCGCACCGTGAAGGTCGAGGCATTGAGCTCGTGGTCGGCGAGCAGCACGAGCGCGCGGCGGATCAGGTCCTCGGCATGGCGGTGCGCCGGCGCCCAGGCGTGCGCGATCTGCCTGTGCAGCGGCTCGGCCGACGGCTCGCTTTCGGTCATGGTGGCGACGACGAGGCGCAGGATGCGCGCGCCGGTGGCGGCGCGGCCTTCGGCGACGCTGTTGTAGGCGCGGGGATCGGCCTCGGCGGCCTGCGACAAGACCGCGATGGCGCGGTCGATCGGCGGCGCGCCCCTGGTCGCCGCCATGATACCGCGCATCGCCGGCGAGATCACCGGCAGGTTCGCCTTGGCGAACGGATCGGAGGATTTGGCGTCCCACAGCAGCGAGGCGCATTGCTCGAAGGTCGCGGTCTCGGCCAGCATCACGGCGCGCACGCCGCGATAGATCGGTCCCTCCTCGGTGATGGTCGACACCGCCGAATCCATCACCGGCAGGTCGGCGGCCTTCAGGCCCTGCCCCTCGACCAGCGGGGCGCGGCGGTTCTTGAGGCTGCGGACATCCTCGGCGCGGTAGCGGCGGCTACGCGGATTCTCGCCGGGCTCGGAGCGGATCAGGCCGCGCGAGACATAGGCGTAAAGCGTGGCCGGCGAGACGGCGAGTTCGGTAGCGGCGTCGCGGGCGGTGAGATAGAGCGCTTCGTCAGAATTATTCATGTTGATTATGCTAATCAAGATTGATCAATGTGTCTAGCCGCCCGATCTTTTGTGCAACGCAACAAAGGAGAGGGACATGACACTGCAAAGCAGCAAATCGCCGATCGGGCTGGACGGAGTTCCCGCCGCCGAGACCGCCTTGAGCCATGTCGACGGCCAGAAGGGCGAGCTGATCATCGCCGGCGAGCGGGTCGCGGACCTGGCGGCCAGATCGAGCTTCGAGGGCGTCACGGCCCGGCTATGGACGGCGGCGACGACGGTGCCGATCAGCGAGGCGGAGGTGCGCGCGGCGCTGGGCGAGGCCCGGGTGCGGGCGCATGCGCGGCTGCCGCAATTCCTGGCCGCGAGCGAGGGGCTGTCGGTGGTCGACGGCTTCCGCGCCGCGACCGCGACGCTGCGCGCCGAGCACGGGCTGACGCATGACGCGACCATCGTCGGCGCCCTGCCCGTCATTGTCGGCGCGCTGGTGCAGCGCCTGAAGGGCAAGGCGCCGCATATCCCGAGCGCCACGCGCAGCCATGCCGCGGACACGCTGGCGATGCTGCATGGGCGGGCGCCCAACGCGGCGGAGACGGCGGCGCTGGACGCCTATTTCGTCACGGTATGCGACCACGGCATGAATGCGTCGACCTTCACCGCGCGGGTCATCGCCTCGACCCAGGCCGACCTCTTCTGCGCCGTCACCGGCGGCTATTGCGCGCTGACGGGGCCGTTGCATGGCGGCGCACCGGAGCCGGTGCTGGAGATGCTCGACGCCATCGGCACGCGCGAGCGCATCGAGCCGTGGATCGACGACGCGCTGGCGCGCGGCGAGCGGCTGATGGGCTTCGGCCACCGCGTCTACAAGGTGCGCGATCCGCGCGCCGACGTGCTGAAGGTCGCGGTCGAGAAACTGGCGAGCAACGCCATCGACATGCCGTTCGCGGCCGAGGTCGAGGCTTATGCCCGTGAGGCGCTGCGCCGGAAAAAGCCGGACCATCCGCTCGACACCAATGTCGAGTTCTTCACCGCGATCCTTTTGGATGCGCTGCAGATCCCGCGCCAGGCCTTCACGCCGATCTTCGCGGTGGCGCGCGCGGCGGGCTGGACGGCGCATGCCCGCGAACAGCAGCGCCGCGGCCGCCTGCTGCGGCCAAGCTCGGCATATATCGGGGAGATGCCGGCCGGATCGAATTGACAGTTACGGACGGCATTACGGAACGCGGAAGCCGCGCTCGATGACCCGCCCACGCTCGGCTTCCTGCGCCTTCAGCCGCTCCATCTCCATGCGCATGACCTCCCGCGCAACCGCTCGATGCCACTCCGTAGGAGTTGGGAACGGATGCTCGAACGCGCGGAGCGGCATGCGGCCAATATGCGTCCGCCAGGCCGCTGCCGCCCACGTGCCGACGGCGCGCGGGGTGACGCGGATGTCGGGGACACGCGCGAGAAGCTTGCCCGTCACATCCTCGACGAAAGTATCAACGAAACCTCTTGCGACCGAAGAGACGAGCCCGTTTTGCGACCAGCCTCCGAGCAGTGCATCGGTTACGACTCGGCTCAGTGCGGCGCGCGTCTGCGCTTCGACCAGATCAGCGTAAACGCGCTCGCCATGCAGCCGATGCAGCGTGTCAATATTCGGCGGCGGCTCGTTCGCATGATTTGGCGACGCGACGGCAGCCTTGCGGAAGGAAGGGCCTATCGCAGCGTCGACGTCCGCCGCCAGTTGCCGTCCAACATCGCTACCGAATCCTTGCGCTACGGTCTCTTCGGCGGTCGGCGCAGCCCGGCTGTGCAGCGCATCCATCCTACGTTCGAGACGCATCGCGGAATTGGTGTTTTCGGCGTCCGGTGCCGCAGCAGGGACCTGTAAACGCCGCAGCGCCACTCCGTGCTGCGCGAACGTGGTACGCCAGCGCGAATTGGCGGCGAGGTTTTCCTGCAGCACCTGTTCGACATTGAACTCGAGGCGGCTTTGCATCTGCGCAGCCAGTTCGATGCGGATGCGGCTCCGGATATTCGCACTCCACGCGGCACCGGGCGCCTGCGTGAACACGGTCAGAGAACTGACGACTATCACGGCGAGCAGCGCCGCCTCCATCGTGTTTCGCCAGACGAGCACCCTGCCGAGAAGGCGGCCCCGCGACAGCCAGGTTTGAATCGCCGCAGCAAGTAGGATGGGAAGCCACCAGAACCATGCAAGATTGATCACGGGTTCAAGAAACAGATGAAGCGATATCGCGGCGGCCTCGTAGGAACGTGCAATCGGCACTAGGTCCGTAGGATCGGGCGCGGTGTTCGCGGTAATGAGGAAGATCGCATGGGGGAGCGATGCGAAGAACAGCGCCGCGATGACAGGCAAGTAGCTCAGCGCCTTGCGCCTGAACAACATGACCGCGCAGGCAAGTCCCGATGCTATCGGGATGAGGAGGAACCAACCGCATGCATCGCATATCATGAAGATCGAACTGAGGACCACCGTCGCGCTTAGGAGCAGCACGCCACCAAAGCAGCCGAGGGGATCGCTATTCGGCGGCGCGTCCCACATCAACCGGATATAGACAGCGATCAGTACAAACACGAAGACGAGACTAACCAAATTCTCGGTCAGGCATCCGATCACTCCGAAAAGTACTATCGGGATGAGCATCGCAGCATTGAGTTGTCTATAAGATATATCGTCGGATGTATTCTTCGGTTCCATTTTATGGATATGTTCCATGAAGCCAGAATATGAATTCACGACTGTCGGGCAGGCGTCAATCACCGGCGAGTCTCAACGGCCGGACATTAAGCCTCCATCTGGTCATGCTGACGCCGGTCGTTCGCGCAGTCCGCGGTTGTGACTTGCAACTGCCGCACTTTGACCTTGGTCGCGAAATAGGGATGCTCGGCAAAGATATTCGGGGGATTTCACATGCGTGCGTTCAAAACCGGCCTGGTCGTGATGGCCGCAGCGGCGTTCACCTGCGGCACGGCCGCCGCCAACTGGCATGTCGAGTCCTTGCCCGACAATCTGCCGCTCGCCAGCCAGAGCTGCCTGACGACCTATTCCATCGTCGGGACGAACGGCGCCAACAGCGTCTTTCTCGACGAGAGCACCGACGAATTGCTCAAGGCACGCGGCAACATCAAGCTGGGCGGCAAGCTGTTCGACCTCAAACTCGTCAGTACCAAGACGACCGGCAAGGACGGCGCGGACTCGTCCGGCATCGGCGCGCATTTCGACCGCGTCTTCAAGGACAAGAGCGGTGCGGTGGTGGTCGAGACGGCGGTGACGGTCACAGCCCTGCATCCGGAGGCCGACTCGTCCGAGATGGGGGGATCGCTGACGGCGAAATTCCAGGGCGGGACGCAGACGATCAAGATCGAGGGCGGGGTTGCCTGCTAGGAGCCGCCGCGGCGCCTTCAGGCATCTTTATGCCCCTGCTCGGCCAGCTCGTCTTGGATTTCCTGCAATTCCGCCAGGAGTTTGTCGCGCGCGGCGTTGTTCCATCCGGACGTGCCCGCTCGGTTTGGCGCTCCGCCCGTCCCCATTTCCAATCGACCGCGAATTACGGCGCGGGCTTCCAGGAGCTCTGGGATTGTCATCCGATCAATTGGATTCGGAGTCATTGTCGAAACCTGCTTCGCGCCCTCCAGACCTTTAGGCATCAGGGTTTGTGCGGCGACCGAGGAATACGACCCAGAGGGACACCCCTATTGCCGTGAACATGGAAATTCCCACTGCGATCAGGACTGCCAAATGGTGGCCATGCGCAAGGTGGTTCATCGGGAGCTCCGGGCAACAATCCGACCTTATTCCGCCTGGGAATATCCAGCAATCTCGTCGAAATTCAAATGGAGAGACACCCGAAATCACGGCGCCGTAATTCTTACACTACAATTTCTGCCGCCAGCACAAGACGCTGCGCGCCTCGCCGCTCCAGAGGTTGGCGTGACCGATGAGTTGCTGTCGATGGAATATCTTTGCGCTATCATGGACGCGGCGAACCCTGCGAAGAAACGCGAGCCATAAGAAACACGTAGAGGCGGTCCGATGCCGACACTCTTCCTGATTTGCGGCCTGCCCGGCTCCGGCAAGACGACAGCCGCACTGGCTTTGGAGCGCGACAACAACGCTGTACGACTTGCACCGGACGAATGGATGGCGCGCATTGTCGGCGACGGGTGGGACCACGAACGGCGGGAGCAGGTCGAAACGGTTCAATGGGAATTGGCCCAGCGACTGCTCACGTTGGGCCTCGATGTCGTGCTGGAAAACGGCTTTTGGCGGCGAACGGAGCGCCAGGCCCGTCGCGCGCAGGCCTTGGAGCTAGGTGCTGAGTGCAGGCTCGTCTATTGCGATGCGACGCGCGATGAGTTGAAGCGGCGGCTTGTGGCACGCAATGCAGACTTGCCGCCGGATACCTTCGCGGTCACGCCGGAACAACTCGACGAAATGTGGCCGCACTTCGAACCGCCCCGCGAGGACGAACTTCGATGGTGACGCGGCGAAACTCAAACCGAGACACACCCGAAATCGCGGCAGTGTCTCAGTTCGAATTTCCGCGCGGCGGTGCTGATAGATATAGCGGCTCGCCCATCCACCCGGCCTATCCCGGTTTGTATTGAGTCTGTTCAAATCCGCCGCCCATCGTGCTTTCATCGGATGATGGAAAAGGTTCTCTGCGTCTGTGTCGGCAACATCAGCCGCAGCCCGATGATGCGGGCGGTGCTGCAGCAGCACCTTGGCGCCGCCTTCTCAGTCGAAAGTGCCGGCCTGCGTAAGGAACTGGCAGGCCGTCCCGCCAATTACCGCTCTGTCGCGTGCATGAAGGAACGCGGGGTCGATTTGAGTGGCCATATCAGCCGCTGGATCGGGGACCTGGACCTCGACCAGTACCGATGGATCGTTTGTGTCGGCCACGACGAGGCCGACAAGGTCCGTTCCGCCCTGGGCGGAGGCTCGGCGCGCGTGATGGTCGCGAACGAGCATCAAGGCGGCATTCCGGACCCCTACGAACTTGGGATGGCCGGCTATCAGGACTGCCTAGCTCTGCTGGACCGGGCGATGCCGCACGTCGCGCAGCACATCAAAGACGCCTAGGCGGCTTCGCGCTTCGCCCGCTCAAGAGGCTGGCGTGACCGATCAACTGCTATCGATGGATCATCTTTGCGCTATCATGGACGCGGCGAACCCGCTGAAGAAACGCGGGCCATACAAGAAGCGAGAAGCCGAATAGGAGACGCAGGTATGTCCGCCGAATTTCCAAAGACCCTCAAGCCAGAGCCAAGGTACTTTGATCGACGCTATATCGCGGGGAAATGGTCCACAACGCTGACATTGCGCAGCGACTGGGAAGGCAGAACTACCGGCAAGGTTCGGTTCGGACTCTATGGATGGAACGGCAAAGGTCGGACCTTGGACAGCATCCATGACTCAAGGGACGAGGCGCGAAAGGGGGCGGCTCATTTACGCAGAAGAAATTCAAACTGAGACACACCCGAAATCGCGGGTGGACGAAACGGGAACGGCGGGCGATAATCGGGCGATGAAAACCCGCCTTCTCCCGCTCGCCCATTGGGCGCGCGCGCTTTTCTCGAAGCATCAGGATGCGCTGCTGGTCGGCGGACGCGTCGGGCTTTCGGCGACGCTCGCCTACCTGGTGGCGACGCTGCAGCATGTGCCGGAGACCTATTGGCCGGTGATGTCCGCGGTTATCGTCGCGCGCGGCGGCGCCAAGGGCGCGGGCGGCTCGGCGACCGACCGGCTGGTCGGCACGCTGGCGGGCGCCGGGGTGGGGCTGGCGGCGTCGTTCCTGCACCGCTTCGGCATGCCCGACTGGGCGTTGCTGTTCGCCGCGATGGCGCCGATGGCGTTCCTGTCGGCAGATAACACCGCGTTCCGCGCCGCGCCGATGGCGGCGATGATCGTCTTGTCGGCGACGGCGAGCGGCAAGCCGGGGCTGTACGGCCTCGGCGTGGCGGGCTTGCGGGTGCTGGACGTCGGCATGGGCACGCTGGTGGCGCTGTTCGTGTCTTATGTGGTGTTGCCGTCCAATGCGCTGAAGGGCCTGCGCAAGGACGCGGCGGCGCTGATGATGCCGCTGGCCAAACTGCTGGCGCTGGGGGTCAAGCCGGGCGAGGCCGAGGCGCGCGACAAGCTCACGCGGCTGAACGCCAGGACGCGGCGCGAGATGCGCGAGGTCGTCGTTGCGGCGCGCCAGATCAAGCCCAAACGCGGCGAGCGCCACCTCGCCGAGACGCTGCCCAACCAGTTCACGGCGGCGCTCGGCCGCACCCATGGCAGCATCGTGTTCATCAACCGCGCCGTGTCGGGCGCGCCGCTGCCGGAAAACGTCGCGGGCGCGCTCAGGCCGTTCGTGCGCGACGCGCGGGCGCGGCTGGGCGCGATCCATCATCTCCTGGCGGACGGCGTGCCGCTGGACCCGGGCGCGGCGCTGGACGCGAGCGTCGAAGCGGCCTCGGCCCGGATCGCGATGCGCACCGCCAACGATCCGGCGGCGCATCTGGAGGCGCTGCCGTTCCTGCTGCAGACGCTGCGCGACGATCTGAACGATCTCGCCGCGACGGCGGCGGCGATCGCCGGACCGCCGAAGATGCGATCGCGCGAGGACGTCGCCGCGCCGGTCGCGGCAGAGACGTAGCGCGGGCCCTTACGGCTGGACGATCGACGGCGGCTCGGACTCCGCGTCGACGATGCCGCGGCCGACATGGCTGCGCGAGCGGCTGTAGGCGAAGTAGAACAGCAGGCCCACCGCGCCCCAGGCTGGCAGCACCAGAATCGCGACCAGCGGCAGCTTCACATAGAGCACGGCGCAACCGATGATCGCGAGCGGGGCCACGACGTAGACCGCGGGCGTGCGGAACGGACGCTTGCGGCCCGGGTCCTTGCGGCGCAGCACCATCACCGACACGGCCACCATCGCGAACGCGAACAGCGTGCCCGAATTCGAATAATCGGCGAGCTTGCCGACCGGGAGGAACGCCGCCATCGCCATCACGACGATGCCGGTGAAGGCCGTCACGATATGCGGTGTGCGAAAGCGCGGATGGACGGAGGCGAGTTTCGCCGGCAGCAGGCCGTCGCGCGCCATCACGAAGAAAACGCGGGTCTGGCCGTACATCATCATCAGCACCACCGAAGGCAGCGCCAGGAAGGCGGCGAGGCCGAGCAGGTTGCCGATGCGCAGGTAGCCGACGGTGCGCAGGACATGCGCCAGCGCCTCATGGCTGCAGACCAGCGGCTGGGTGGCGCCGCCGGCGACGATCTGGGCGCAGCGCGCGGCGAGTTCCGTGCTGCCCGGCTCGAGCACCTGGCCCATCAGGCCCGCGACGGGCTGCGCCCCGATGGCGCCGACCGCGCCGGCCGAGACCAGCAGGTAGAAGACGGTGCAAATTAAGAGGCTGCCGATCAGGCCGATCGGCACGTTGCGCTGCGGGTTGCGGGTCTCCTCGGCCGCGGTCGAGACCGCGTCGAAGCCGACATAGGCGAAGAAGATCGACGAGGCGGCACCGACCACGCCGACCGTGCCCCAGCCATTGGGGATGAAGGGATGGAAATAGGCTTCCTTGGCGAGCGGCAAGGTCAGCGCGATGAAGACCGTGAGCGCCGTCACCTTGATCGCCACCAGCACCGCATTGAAGCGCGCACTTTCGGTGGTGCCGACGATGAGAAGAAGGGTGACCAGCGCCGAGACGACGACAGCCGGCAGGTTGATGAGCCCGCCCTGGCTGGGGCCGACCGCGAGGTATAGCGGCACGGTGATGCCGAGCGAATTGTGCAGGAGGCCGACGAAATAGCCCGACCAGCCGACGGCGACCGCGCTGGCGCCGACGGCATATTCGAGGATCAGCGCCCAGCCGACCATCCAGGCGAAGATCTCGCCGACCACGGCATAGGTGTAGGTGTAGGCCGAGCCCGCCACCGGGACCATCGAGGCCAGCTCGGAATAGCACAGCGCCGCCACGGCGCAGACGAAGCCGGCGATGACGAAGGAGATCATCATGCCGGGGCCGGCCTTCTGCGCCGCCTCCGCCGTCAGCACGAAGATGCCGGTGCCGATCACCGCGCCGATGCCGAGCATGGTCAGCTGGAACGGCCCGAGCGAGCGGTGCAGAGACTTCTTCTCGGCGGTGGCCAGAATCGCTTCCAGAGACTTGGTGCGCCCAAAAAGCATGGATCATCCCCTCATGAGGCCGCGCAAGCAGCCGCCGGGCGCGAGCCTAGCTTCTATTGCGAGGCGCGCAAGCCGGGCTTTCCGCACAGGGTGACGCGCCCTGTGGATCGGGTTAGAAACCGCCATGCCATACCGCTCCCTGCGTGACTTCATCGCCAAGCTCGAGAGCGCGGGGGAACTGGTGCGCGTCCGCGAGCCGGTCTCGACCGTGCTGGAGATGACCGAGATCCAGACCCGCCTGATCGCGAACGGCGGCCCGGCGGTGATCTTCGAAAGACCGGTGAAGGCCGACGGCTCGCCGAGCGCCATTCCGGTGCTGGTCAACCTGTTCGGCACGGTCAGGCGCGTCGCCATGGGGGTCACCATGGACGGCAAGGAGCGGACGGATGCGCGTTCGCTGCGCGAGGTCGGCGAAATGCTCGCCACATTGCGCCAGCCGCAGCCGCCGCGCAGCCTTGGGGAAGCCTTCGAATTGCTGCCGCTGGCCAAGACCCTTCTGGCGATGAAACCGAAAAGCGTGTCGCGCGCGCCCTGCCAAGAGGTGGTGCTGCGCGGCGATCAGATCGATCTCGGCGCGTTGCCGGTCCAGACCTGCTGGCCGGGCGAGCCGGCGCCGCTGATCACCTGGCCGCTGGTGGTGACGAAGGGGCCGGGCGAGGCGCGCGAGGACAATTACAATCTGGGCATCTACCGCATGCAGGTGCTGAACAAGACACAGACCATCATGCGCTGGTTGCGTCACCGGGGCGGCGCGCAGCATCATCAGCGCTGGGCGAAGGAGAAGGCCGCGCCACTGCCCGCGGCCATCGTGCTGGGCGCCGATCCCGGCACGATCCTGGCGGCGGTGACGCCCGTGCCGGAGACGCTGTCGGAATATCAGTTCGCGGGCCTCTTGCGCGGCCAGCGCGTCGAACTAGTCGATTGCGTGTCGCAGCCGCTGAAAGTGCCGGCCGAGGCCGAGATCGTGCTGGAGGGCGAGGTCTCGCTCACCGACTACCGCGACGAAGGGCCATATGGCGACCACACCGGCTACTACAATTCGGTCGAGCAGTTCCCAGTCTTCACCGTCACCGCGATCACGATGCGCAAATCGCCGATCTATCTTTCCACCTACACCGGACGGCCACCGGACGAGCCCAGCGTACTGGGCGAGGCGCTCAACGAAGTCTTCGTGCCGCTGCTGATCCAGCAATTCCCCGAGATCACCGATTTCTGGCTGCCGCCCGAAGGCTGCTCCTACCGCATCGCGGTGGTGGCGATGAAGAAGGCCTATCCCGGCCATGCCAAGCGCGTGATGCTGGCGGTGTGGTCGTATCTGCGCCAGTTCATGTACACCAAATGGGTGATCGTGGTGGACGACGACATCGACGCGCGCGACTGGAAGGACGTGATGTGGGCGATCGCAACGCGCATGGATCCGGCGCGCGACATCACGCTGATCGAACACACGCCGATCGACTACCTGGACTTCGCCTCGCCCGAAAGTGGCCTGGGCTCGAAGATCGGACTGGATGCAACCAACAAGTTGCCACCGGAAACCAAGCGCGAATGGGGCCGCCAGATCCGCATGGACGACGAGGTGATCCGCACGGTCACGGAAAAGTGGCCGCGCCTCGGCCTGCCGGGCAGCGGCAAGCCGGTGTGGAACCGCTGAGACGGCGGAGCGATCTGGACAAGCTGTCGCCGAGCGGCAAAAATCGCAGGCTCGTTCGCGAAGCCATCAGGGGGGAACCGATGAAGATCGCACCTGCAGCCATTGCCGCGCTGGCGTTCCTGGCCTGCGGCTCCGCCTGGGCGGATTCCTGCCCGCCGCTCACGGTCCTGTCGTCGAACGACATGGTGAGCCATGCGAGCGGCCTCGTCCTGGTGCCGGCGACGCTGGGCACCGGCAGCAAGCTGATGCTGATCGATACCGGCCACGCGGCCAGCGAAATCACGCCGCAGGCGGCGCAGGCGCTGCACCTGGACACCTACGACAAGCCGGTGTCGGGAAACTCGCCGCAGAAGATGGTCCTGGTGTCGCCCTTCCTGCTCGGCAATCTCAGAGCCCGGGCGCTCGACTTCAAGGTCGGCGACGCGCACGGGCTCGGCAGCGATGCCGCGATCGGCGGCGCCATCGCGACCGACATCCTCAGCACCAACGACGTCGAGTTCGATTTCGCGCGCGGCAAGTTCAACCTGCTGTCGTCCGACCATTGCGACGGCAAGGTGGTCTATTGGCAGGCGCCGGCCGTGTCGGTGGTGGCGATGACGATCTCGGCGGACGGCGCGATCGCCTTCCCGGTGACGCTCGACGGCCATACACTGACGGCGGCGCTCGACACCGGTGCGACGGCGACCTACCTGCGCCCGGCTGCCGCGAAGCGCGAGTTCGGCGCCGGCCCGCATGCGTTCCAGTCGCTCGCCTTCGAAGGCGTCGCCATAGCCAATCCCGCGATCATGCCGGGTTCCGACCAGAACGACGCGGCCGACAGCGCCACCGCGCCCAGCCTGGTCATCGGACTGGACGTGCTGCGGCACCTGCACGTCTATATCGCCTACAGAGAACACAAGCTCTACATCACGCCGCGCTGAGGCACCGCGCAGGCGCGGCGGATCGAGGCTTGACCGCACCGGCAGGTGCTCTACTTATGGCCTCGCACCCCTGGATACCGCGCCGATGGACAATCCGTTCCTGCTGCCGCTGCCGATGCTCGCCTTCTACGCCGTGATCAACGCCCTGCTCATGCTGGTCCTCGGCATGCTGGTGGTGCGCGCACGGGTGAAGACCAAGACCGAAATCGGCGACGGCGGCCATCCGGGCATGATCGGGCCGCTCAGGGCGCATGCCAACAACGCCGAATACGTACCGATGGCGATCATCCTGCTGATGATCCTCTACGCGCTCGGCGCCAATGTGTACGTCATCCATGCGGTGGGCGGCACGCTGACGCTGGGCCGGCTGCTTCACGGCATCGGCCTGACGCGGAACGTCGGCACCTCGGCGCCGCGCTTCCTCGGCATGGTCCTGACCTGGCTCTCCTATATCATCGCCATCGTCGCCACGCTGTGGCTGACCTTCGCGCCGGGCTGAGCGATCATGGCGCGCGCCGATGCCGAGCAGATGCTGGCGAGCCTGATCCAGGGCGCCAAGGCCGCGGGCGCCGACGCCGCCGATGCGCTGTTCGTCGAGAACGTGGCGGCGAGCGTGTCGTACCGCCTGGGCAAGCTCGAAGACGTCGAGCGCGCCGAGAGCCACGATCTGGGCCTGCGCGTCTTCGTCGGCCGCAAGATCGCCTTCGTGTCGTCGACCGACTTCTCCAAGGACTCGCTGGCGCAGCTGCCCGGCCGGGCCGTGGCGATGGCGCGGCTGGCGCCGGAGGACAAATTCGCAGGCCTCGCGCCGCGGGAGCGCCTCGCCACGTCGTTTCCCGAACTCGACATCGAGGACAAGAACGAGCCGGCGGCCGAGACGCTGGTCGAATGGGCCCGCAGCACCGAAGGCGCCGCCATGGCGGTGCCCGGCGTAACCAATTCCGAAGGCGGCGGCGCCAGCTTCAGCCGCACCGGCGTGGCGCTGGCGACCAGCGAAGGCTTCTACGGCCGCTATGCCGGCACCAGCAGCGGCATCGGCGTCGCCGTGGTCGCCGGCGAAGGCACCGGCATGGAGCGCGACTACGACCAGGCGAGCGCCCGGCACGCTTGCGACCTGGAAAGCGCCGAAGCGATCGGCCGCAGCGCCGGCGCGCGTGCGGTGAAGCGGCTGAACCCGCGCAAGGTGAAATCGCAGGCGGTGCCGATCGTATACGATCCGCGCGTCTCGGCAGGACTTGTGGGGCACCTGGCCGGCGCGATTTCGGGCAGCTCGATCGCGCGCGGCGTCAGCTTCCTGAAGGACATGATGGGCAAGGCGGTGTTCGCGCCGGCGATCGACATCATCGACGATCCGCATCGCGTGCGCGGCCTGCGCTCCAAGCCGTTCGACGGCGAAGGCGTCGCCAACCGGCGTTGGACGCTGATCGAGAACGGCATCCTGAAGACCTGGCTGCTGGAATGCGCCAGCGCGCGGCAACTCGGCCTCGAGACCACCGGCCATGCCGCCCGCGGCACCGGCGGCCCGCCGATGCCGGCGCCGACCAATCTCTACATGGCAGCGGGCACGCTGACGCCCAAGGCCCTGATGGCCGACATCCGCGAAGGCTTCTATGTCACCGAGCTGATCGGCATGGGGGTCAACGGCGTCACCGGCGACTACAGCCGCGGTGCCGCCGGCTTCTGGATCGAGAACGGCGAGATCGCCTATCCGGTGTCGGAGATCACCATCGCCGGCAATCTCAAGACCATGTTCGCGAACCTGACGGCGGCCAACGACCTGGAATTCAAGCACGGCACCAACGCGCCGACGGTGCGCATCGAAGGCATGACCGTTGCCGGCGCCTGACGCCGACGACGTCCTGGCGCTGCTGGAGGCGAGCGTGCGCGAGGCCGGCAAGATCGCGCGCGGCTTTTTCGGCGGCAGCTACAAGC
Source organism: Rhizomicrobium sp. (assembly GCA_035570795.1). GTDB lineage: Bacteria > Pseudomonadota > Alphaproteobacteria > Micropepsales > Micropepsaceae > Rhizomicrobium. The sequence continues at coordinate 11,859 of DATMKZ010000040.1, read as the reverse complement.
GCTGGGACAAGAGCAAGGGCAATCCCGTCACCGAAGCCGATCTCGCGGTCGACAAATTCCTGCGCGAGACGCTGCGTGCCGCCCGGCCGGACTATGGCTGGCTGTCGGAGGAGACCGAGGACGACACGGCGCGGCTCGCGGCGACGTCCGTCTTCGTCGTCGACCCGATCGACGGCACGATCGCCTTCATGAAAGGCAAGCCGCATTTCACGATCTGCGCCGGCGTGGTGACGGACGGCGTGCCGGTCGCGGGCGCGGTCTACAATCCGATCACCGAGGAATGCTTCACGGCGCGCAGCGGGCACGGCGCCTTGCTCAACGGCGCGCCGATCCACGTCCATGACCGCGGCGCGGTCGAGGGCTGCCGCATGCTGGCCGACAAAGCGATGCTGGCGCACGCCGCCTGGAACACGCCGCCGAACCGGCCGTGGCCGGCGATGGAGATCGAAACGCGCGGCTCCATCGCCTACCGGATGGTCCTGGTCGCCTGCGGCCAGTTCGACGCCATGCTGGCGCTGTCGTCCAAGCGCGACTGGGACCTGGCGGCGGCGGAGATCATCGCGGCGGAGGCCGGAGCGGTCGTCACCACCCACACCGGCGCCGCGCTGCGCTATAACCGCGAGAGCACGCTCAAGCCTTCGGTGGTCGTGGCCGGACCGAAGCTGCATGCCGGGCTCCTGGAACGGGTAAGCCACATAAACCTGCCGCGAGGATAGGAGCGATCATGGCCGATCACACGCCCAAGCAATTGCTGCACCTGGTGTTCGGCGGCGAGTTGACGGCGCCGCACAGCATGGAGTTCAAGGACCTGTCCAAGCTGGACATGGTCGGCATGTACCCCAGCTATGCCGAAGCGCTGAAGGCCTGGCGCGGCAAGGCGCAGGCCACCGTCGACAATGCGCAGATGCGCTATTTTGTCGTGCATATCCACCGGCTGATGGAACCGGAATAGGAGCCGCTATCCCGCCTCGGGCGGAGATGATAGACAGCCGCCGCATTGAATCGGCGCCGGGAAGCACAATGTCGAGTTCGGCCGGAGAACGCATCCATAGGAACTGTCCGCTGTGCGGCGCCCCGCCGCCGGGCGGCGCTCCGCTGCGCTATTCGCATCCCGACTGGCCGCTGAAAGAATGCCCGGAATGCAGCATGGTTTATCTCGAATACGCCCCGGCCTATGTCCGGCTCGAGGAGGAGCTCGGCTTCACGCAGCAATACGAGAAGCAATGGGAGCGGCGGCTGAAGGAGCAGCCGATCCTGGCCCGGCTGGACAAGTGGACGATGTGGCGGCTGGGGATGTTCGGCGATCCGACGCCGGCCAGCGGGATGCGCGCCTGGGCAAAGCCCGGACCGGTGCTCGACGTCGGCTGCGGCACCGGCGACGAATTCGCCCATCTGCCGCCGGGCTATATCCCGTACGGCATCGAAATCGAGAAAAGCGCCGCCGCCGAAGCGCGCGCCATCTTCGAGCCTCGCGGCGGCCAGGTGCTCAACGCCGACGGCGTCAGCGGCCTGGCGCAGCTGCCGCAGGACTTCTTCAACGGCGCGGCGATGTGGGGCTATCTCGAGCACGAGGCCAAGCCGAAGGAAGCGCTTCAGGGCGTGCGCCGCGTGATGAAGAAGGGCGCGGTGGTGGTGGTCAAGGTGCCCAACTACGCCTGCTGGAACCGCACGATCCTGGGCAACAAATGGACCGGCTTCTGGCATCCCGACCACACGCAATACTTCACGCCCAAGACGATGGCGCGGCTGGCGCGGGACTGCGGCTTCAGCGCGGAATTCCGGCTCTATGGCCGCATCCCCCTCAACGACTACATGTATGTAAACCTGCGGCCGATCTGAGCGGATTTTCCGGCCTTCGCGGCCCTCGCACGCCGCGCGCCGCCCGTGCTAAGCCAAGACCATGAGCATGAACGCCGATGCGGGGGGCTTGCCGCCCGCCCCCATCATAGCCGAGCCGGCGCCAAAGCCGCGCGACAACTCTGCGATCATCGGACGCCTGTTTCGCGACTATGTGCGCAAGCAATGGGCGACGCTGGCGGTTGCCGTCGGCTGCATGGCGGTGACCGCCGGCATGACGGCGGCACTGTCCTGGCTGACCGATCCGGTGATCAAGCTGCTCTTTCTAGACAAGCGCGCCGACATGCTGCTGATCGTCCCGGCCGCGATCTTCGGCGTGGTCGTGGTACGCGCCGTCACGCAATACGTGCAGCAATCGCTGATGGACACGGTCGGCGAGCGCGCCGTCGCCAACACCCAGCACGACATGCTGGCGAGCCTGCTGCGGCAGGATCTGGCGTCGCTCAACGCGGTGCATTCGGCGACGTTCATCTCGAACTTCATCTACGATGCCACGCTGATGCGCGACGCCATCATTCGCGGCATCGCCGGCATCGGGCTGGAACTGCTGTCGCTGATCGCGCTGGCGGGCGTGATGATCTACCAGGACTGGCGGCTGGCGGCGATCGCCGTGGTGGTGCTGCCGGGCGCCGCCTGGGTGACGCAGATCATCGGCGCTTCGCTGCGCCGCGCCGCCAGCCGCGGCATGGAAGAAACGGCGGAACTCTCCACCGCGCTGTCCGAGATGCTGGAAGGCCGCCGCATCATCAAGTCCTACGGGCTGGAAGAGCACATCGCCGAGCGGACGGACGCGCGGCTGCAGGCCCGTCTCAAATTCCTGCTGCGCGTGGTCAGGCGGCGCGCCGCCGCGGTGCCGTCCTCCGACCTGTTCGGCGGCCTGGTGATCGCCGCGACCATCGCCTATGCCGGCTACCAGGCGGCGCACAACGAGATCGGCATCAATCACTTCGCCTCGTTCCTGACTGCGCTGCTGCTGGCGCTGCAGCCGGTCCGCAACCTGACCCAGCTGTGGGCGACGGCATCCTCGGGCATCTCCGCGGCCGACCGGCTGTTCGGCATCATCGACCGCAAGCCGGCGATCGGCGACGCCGCCGGCGCCGCGGCGCTTCCCGCCGTGCCGGCGCTGCGCGGACGCGCCATCACGTTCGAGGACGTGTCGTTCGCCTATCACGACAATGCGAGCCCGGTGCTGAGCGGGGTATCCTTCGCGGTCGGTGCCGGCCAGAAGGTCGCGCTGGTCGGACCGTCCGGCGCCGGCAAGAGCACGGTGTTCAACCTGCTGCTGCGGTTCTACGAGATCGACGCGGGCCGCATCTGCGTCGACGGACAGGACATCCAGAGGGTGACGCTGGACTCGCTGCGCCGGAACATCGCGCTGGTGACGCAGGAAGCGGTGCTGTTCGACGAGAGCGTGGCGGACAATATCGCGCTGGGCCGCCTCGGCGCGAGCCGGACGGAGATAGAGACGGCGGCGAAGAACGCCGCGGCGGACGAATTCATCCGCCAGATGCCGCAAGGCTACGACACACGGGTCGGCGAAGGCGGTCTCAAGCTCTCCGGCGGCCAGCGCCAGCGTATCGCCATCGCGCGCGCGATGCTGCGCGACGCGCCGATCCTGCTGCTCGACGAGGCGACCTCGGCGCTCGACGCCGAGAGCGAACGCCAGGTCCAGGAGGCGCTGGCGCGGCTGATGAAGAACCGCACCACGGTGGTGATCGCGCACCGCCTGTCGACGGTGCTGGACGCCGACCGCATCTATGTGCTCGACAAGAGCCGGGTGGTAGAAAGCGGCACGCATGGCGAGCTGATCGCGCGCGGCGGTCTTTATGCCCGGCTCTATCAGCACGATTTCGCCGACGACGCAGGACAAGGCTGACGATGGCGCGCGTTCCCCTCGGCATTCTCGCCTATCGCGCCGCGACGTTCGCGCTGGCGCCGGCCGCCCCCATGCTGCTGCGCCGGCGCGGCAAGCAGGGCAAGGAACACCGCGACCGGGCCGCCGAGCGGCTCGGCCATGCCGGCGTGGCGCGGCCGAGCGGCAAGCTCGTCTGGGTGCATGGCGCGAGCAATGGCGAGTGCCTCGCGGCCCTGCCGGTGATCGAGGCGCTGGCGGCCAGGGGCATCGCCGTGCTGATGACCAGCGGCACCGTCACCTCGGCGGCACTGATGCAGGAACGGCTGCCGCCCGGCGCCATCCACCAGTTCGTGCCGGTCGACACGCCGGCGGCGACGCGGCGCTTTCTCGCCCATTGGAAGCCTGACGCCGGCCTGTTCGTCGATTCCGATTTGTGGCCGAACCTGATCCTGGGGGCGCACGCCCGGGGCACCAGGCTGGCGCTCGTCAATGCGCGCATGTCGCAGCGTTCGTTCGAAGGCTGGCGCTGGGCCAAGAAGACCGTGGCCGCGATCCTGGCGGCGTTCGACATCTGCCTGGCGCAGGACGACGAGATCGCGCAACGTTTCCGGGTGCTCGGCGCGCCGGACGTGCGCGTCGTCGGCAGCCTGAAGGAGGACGCGCCGCCCCTGCCCTATGACGCGGCGAAACTCGCGGAGCTGAAGGCGGCGATCGGCGGGCGGCCCGTGCTGCTGGCGGCGCAGACCCATCCCGGCGAGGACGAGACGATCCTGCCGGTGCACGATGCGTTGCGGCGGACGTATCCGGACCTGCTGACCATCATCGTGCCGCGCCATCCGGCGCGCGGGCCCGATATCGCCATGCTCTGCGACACGCGCAAGGCGCCGCGCCGTGCCGAAGGCGGCGTGATCGCGGCGGACACGGCGGTCTACATCGCCGATACGCTGGGCGAGCTCGGGCTGTTTTACCGCCTGGCGCCGTTCGCCTTCGTCGGCGGCACGTTGGTGCCGGCCGGCGGGCACAATCCGCTCGAGCCGGCGCGGCTCGGCTGCGCGGTCCTCGCGGGGCCGCACACCTTCAACTCCGCCACGGCCTATGCCGCGATCTTTTCCGCGCAGGGCCTCGGCCTGGTGCATTCGAGCGCCGAGATCGCGGCGCTGGCGACACAGCTGCTCGGCGACCCGGCGCGGGCCAAGGCCCTGGGTGAAGCGGCGGCCCGCGGCGCGGCCGCGCTCGGCGGCGCGGTGGAGAAGACGATCGCGGTCGTCGAGACCTTCCTGGCCGGCCATGCGACCGCCTGATTTCTGGACCCGCAAGGACTTCGTCTCGCAGCTCGCCGTGACGCTGCTGACGCCGTTCGGCTGGCTCTATGGCTGGAGCGTGCAATACCGCGCCGGGCATACCTCGACCTATCGCTCGTCGGCGAAGGTGGTTTGCGTCGGCAACCTGACCGCGGGCGGCACCGGCAAGACCCCGATCGCCATCGCCATCGCGAACCTCCTGATCGCGCGCGGCGCGCGGCCCGTGTTCCTGACGCGCGGCTATGGCGGCAACGTGCGCGGCACGGCCTTCGTGACGCCGGACGACCGCGCGACGCATGTCGGCGACGAGCCGCTGCTGCTGGCCGCGGTGGCGCCGGTGATCGTCTCCGCCGACCGCGCCGCCGGCGCACGCCTCGCCGAAGAGCACGGTTTCGACGTTGTCGTCATGGATGACGGCCACCAGAATTTCATGCTGGCGAAGGACTTGTCGTTGGTCGTCGTCGACGCCGAGACCGGATTCGGCAATCGGCGCGTGCTGCCAGCCGGGCCGTTGCGCGAGCCGGTGGCGCAGGGCCTGGCACGCGCCGACGCGGTGATCCTGAGCGGCAGCGGCGGCGAGACGCGGCTCCCCGGCTTCGACGGCCCGGTGCTGCGCGCCCGGCTGGTGCAGGACGGCGGGATCATCCATTCCGGCGCCCGCGTCGTGGCATTCGCGGGAATCGGACGGCCGGAGAAATTCTTCGCCTCCCTGACGGCGCAGGGCGCCAGGATCGTCGAGCAACGCGCCTATGGCGACCACCATATCTACACCCAATCGGAGATCGCCCGCCTGAAGGCACGCGCCCGCGCCGAGGACGCCCTGCTGGTCACGACCGAGAAAGACTTCGTGCGCCTGACGCCGGCGGAACGCGACGGAATAGCGGCGCTGCCGGTGCAAACCGTGTTCGACGACCATGCCGCGCTGGAGGCATTGCTTGACAGGCTCGTCTGGCGTGGGCTACCGCCCAAGGCATCATGACCGACAAGACCCCGGCGCCATTGCCGCTTGCGAGCAGGCTGCGCTACGGCGCGGAAGCGGCGGCGTTTTTCAGCTTCATCGGGTTTTGCCGCCTGCTCGGCCTCAAACTTACGTCGGCGCTGGGCGGCTTCATCGGCCGCAACATCTTCTATCGCGTCCGGGGCATCATGAACCGCGCGCGCGACAACCTCGGGCACGCCTTTCCCGAGAAATCGCCGGCCGAAATCGAAACCATCGTGCTGGAAATGTGCGAAAATCTCGGCCGCACGGTCGCGGAATACGCGCATCTGGACAAGTTCTCGACGCAAGGCGCCGATCCGCGGCTGGAAGTCGTCCATGTCGATCGCGCCCACGCCGCCGTCGCCCACGGCAAGGGCGTCATGTTCTTCTCCGGCCACTTCGCCAATTGGGAGATGATGCCGTTCGTCGCGGCGCAACTGGGCTTCGAGGGCGGCGAGGTCTACCGGCCGCAGAACAATCCCTATATCGACCGCTGGCTGGTGAACCAGCGCCGCAAGAACGGTCCCGCCGACCAGATCGCCAAGGGCGTGCAGGGCACCAAGCGCATCTTCACGCTGCTGCGGCGCGGCAAGTCGATTTTCCTGCTCGCCGATCAGAAGACCAACGAGGGCATTGCGGCGCCGTTCTTCGGCCGCGAGGCGATGACCACGCCGGCGCCCGCGATGCTCGCGCTCAAGCTCGGCGCGGTGCTGCTGCCGGCGTCGAACGAGCGGCTGGCGGGCTCGCGCTTCCGCATGACGGTGCATCCGCCGCTGGCGTTCACGCCGACCGGCGACCAGGACCGCGACGTGTACCTGCTGACCTGCGCCATCAACGACGCGGTCGAGAAATGCGTCCGGCAGCGGCCGTCGCAATGGTTGTGGATCCACCGCCGCTGGCCGACCTCGCGCGAGCAGGATCAGGTGCGCGGCAAGCACGGCCTTCAGGCTTTGGGCGGCACCGGCGTCCGCGTCGAAAGCGACGGGTCGAGCCTGACCTGAAACCAGTTCATGCCCCAATGCAGGTGCGGGCCGGTGGCACGCCCGGTCTTGCCGATATGGCCGATGATGTCGCCGCGCTTCACCGCGTCGCCCGGCTTCACCAGGCGCAGGCTCTGGTGCATGTAGTGCGTCGTGACGCCCTGGCCGTGGTCGAGCAACGTGAAGCCGCCCTCGAGGAAGAAGTCGTCCGACAGCAGCACGATGGCGTCGGTCGGCGCGTGGATCGGCGTGCCGGTGGCGTTGGCCATGTCGACGCCCATATGCGGCGACATCGGCGTGCCGTTATCGATGCGCTGGCTGCCGAAGACGCCGCTCATGATGCCGGGTGCCGGCCAGTCGAACGGCTCGGCGAACCAGACATGCTCGCTGTCGGCCTTGCGCGCCTCGGCGAGCCGCGCGTGCTCTCGCTTGATGCGTTCGAGAACCTCCGGCGGCGGCGTGACGGTCTTCTGCGGCAGGCCGTTGACATGCTGGACGTCGTAGTGGCGGACAAGGGGCGTGACATCGCGGCTGTCGCTGCTGCCGTCGGCGAATTGCGCCGCGACATGGGCCGGCGTGGCGCGGTCCCAGCCGAGGCCGAAAGCGAAGATGCCGTCCGGCGAGACATGCAGCGCGGTATCGTCGAGCGTCACACGGGCGCCGGCTTCGACACGGCCGACGATCAGGCCGCCCTGCTCCATCGAGCCGCTCAGCGACAGACGCGAGGTCGCGGCGCGGGCAAGGGCGGGAGCGAGCGCCGCGGCGAGGCCGCTGGCGACCACGAGCCGGCGCGTGATCATTTCGGCGTCTTCCCGGCGTCCTGCATGCGCTTGAGGGCGACGACCGGGCTGGCGTAGGCCTCCTGCAGGTCGACGCTCCAATAGCGCAACGCTTCGACGGGGATGTTGACGCCCGTAACGGCGCAGGGGACGAAGGAGCCCGCCTTCACGACGCGGAACTCCCCGTCGAGATATTCAAGGACGGCCTGGCCTTCGGGCTGCAGATCGCGATCCATCTTGTTCATGGCGTTATCCTAGACAAAGCAGGCGTCAAAACAAACTTCCCTGACTTCCCGGCACCTTGCGCGGTAATTTTGGCTTCGGCACGGCGTCACCATCGGCGGTGGCGCCTTGCTGGCCGTCGGCGAAGGTCAAGGTCAGGTGCTCGCCGCCCATGACGTCGACGGCGCGGCGGCGAATAGCGCCGTCCTCACCCCGCACCAGCGCGAAACCGCGTTCGAGGGCCGACTTGTAGGAGGAACTCTCGAGAATGCGCCCGAGCGAGTCGATGTGCCTGCGATATTCGGCGAGCCGAATGCGATGGGCCCGAACGAGCCGGTTCGCCAGGGCATCGGTCTGTTCCCGGCTGCGCTTGATGCGCTGGCGGATCTCGCCCGGGCGCAAAGCCGCCGCGGCTTTGATCAATCGCCGGTCATGGACCTGCAGATTGGTGCGCAGGGCCTTGCCGAGATTCTCGCCGGCATGGTCGAGGCGCTGGCGCGGACCCGAGAACAATTGCTCGGCGCGCGGCAGGACACGGACGAGTTGGGCGAGATGGCGGCGGCGGTCGTCCATGCCTTTGGCAAAGCTGCGTAGCAGCCGGCGCTCGAAATCCAGCGCCTGGCCGAGCAGTTCGGTGCGCACCGGCACGGCGAGCTCGGCGGCTGCGGTCGGCGTCGGCGCGCGGACGTCGGAGACGAAATCGATCAGCGTGGTATCGGTCTCGTGGCCGACGGCGGAGATCAGCGGAATCGTGCCGTCGAACACCGCCCGGATCACCGTTTCCTCGTTGAAGGCCATCAGGTCCTCGATCGAGCCGCCGCCCCGCGCAACGATCAAAAGATCGGGGCGCGGCAACCGACCACCAGGCGGCAAAGCGTTAAAGCCGCGTACGGCGGCGGCGATCTCAGCGGCCGCGCGTTCGCCCTGCACCGCCACCGGCCACAACAGGACGCGGCGCGGAAAGCGCGCGGCGAGGCGGTGCATGATGTCGCGCAGCACCGCACCGGTCGGCGAGGTGACGAGGCCGATCACCTCCGGCAGGAAGGGAAGCTTTTTCTTGTGCGCGGCGTCGAACAGGCCTTCGGCGGCGAGCTTCTTGCGGCGCTCCTCCAAGAGGGCCATGAGGGCGCCGAGGCCGGCAAGCTCGACCTGTTCGACCACGATCTGGTAGCGCGAGGAGCCGGGATAGGTGGAGATGCGGCCGGTGCAGACCACTTCGAGGCCCTGCTGCGGCCGGACCTTCAGCTTGGAGACCGTGCCGCGCCAGCACACGGCATTGAGCACCGCCTTGTCGTCCTTGAGGTCGAAATAGACATGACCGGAGGACTGGAACGTCACCTTGCTGACCTCGCCGCGGACGCGGACGAACGGGAAGGCATCCTCGACGGTGCGCTTGAGCGCAAACGACAGTTCGCTGACCGAGAATTCGGGCAGGTTGGGAACGGGTTTGGCGGCGGCGTCGGACATGATTCACAGATGATACATCGAAAGGCGATTTTCACCTTCCCCCGGCTTCGTTAAAGGTAGGGCATGAAAGTCCTTCTCGTCGGTTCCGGAGGGCGCGAGCACGCGCTGGCCTGGGCGCTTGCCGCCAGCCCGCTGCTGACCAAGCTTTACTGCGCGCCGGGCAATGCCGGGATCGAGGCGGTCGCCGAATGCGTGCCGATCGCGGCGATGGATTTCGCCGGCCTGGTGGCCTTCGCAGCGGAGAACGCCATCGACTTCGCAGTGATCGGCATGGATGCGCCGCTGGTGGGCGGGCTGTGGGATGCGTTCGAGGCCGCCGGCATCCGCAGCACCGGGCCGAGCAAGGCAGCCGCGGCGCTGGAAGGCTCCAAGGGCTTCGTCAAGGATTTGTGCCGCGAGGCGGGCATTCCGACCGCCGCCTATCGGCGTTTTCGCGAGGCCGGGACAGCCAAGGCGTTCGCGGATACGCTGGGGCTTCCGGTGGTCATCAAGGCGGACGGCCTGGCGGTGGGCAAGGGCGTGATCGTGGCGGAGACGCAGGCCGACGCGCACGGCGCGATCGACTTCATGTTCGAGGGCGGCTTCGGTCCGAGCGGCCACGAAGTCGTGGTCGAGGAATTCATGGTCGGCGAGGAAGCGAGCTTCTTCGCGCTCAGCGACGGCGAGACCGTCATCCCGCTGGCCGGCGCCCAGGACCACAAGCGCGCCTTTGACGGCGACAAGGGTCCGAACACGGGCGGCATGGGCGCCTATTCGCCGGCGCCGGTGCTCGGACCGGCGATGGAGACGCTGGCGATGGAACGCTTCATCAAGCCGACCGCCGCGGCGATGCGCGCCAAGGGCATGGCTTACATGGGCGTGATGTATCTCGGCCTGATGTTCACGGCGGACGGCCCCAAGCTGGTCGAATACAATTGCCGCTTCGGCGATCCCGAGACGCAGGTCATGATCCCGCGGCTGAAGAGCGACCTGCTCACCGTGCTGATCGCGATGCGCGACGGCATGCTGAAGGATGTCGACCTGCGCTGGAGCGACGAGGTCGCGCTCACCGTGGCGATGGCCTCGAAGGGCTATCCCGGCGCTTACGCGAAGGGCGCGATCATCCACGGCCTGGAGGCGGCGGCGCGCCTGCCCGGCGTGCAGGTCTTCCATGCCGGCACCGAAAGACGCGACGGCCGCATCGTCAGCGCCGGCGGCCGCGTGCTCAGCGTCACCGCGACGGGCAGGAGCGTGACCGAGGCGCAGGCGCGCGCCTATGCGGCGGTGGATACGATTCACTGGGACGGCTGCTTCGCCCGGCGCGATATCGGTTGGCGCGCGCTGAGGCGCGTTGACGGGGCGCCGGCGCCATGAGCGAACCCGTCGAAGCCTTGCTGTTCGATCTTGGCGGCGTGTTCGTCGATATCGATTTCCAGCGCGCCATCGCGCGCTGGGCGGCGCATGCGGGTTGCGAACCGGAGCGCATCCGGGGCCGTTACATGCATGACGAGGCCTATGAGCGACACGAGCGCAACGAGATCGGTGTCGGCGATTATTTCGCCTCGCTGCGGACCTCGCTCGGTATCGATCTGACGGACGCGCAGTTCCTCGACGGCTGGAACGCGATCTTCGGCGACGTCATTCCGGGATTTGCGCCGCTGCTGGCGCGGGCCGCGGCGCAACTGCCGACCTATGCCTTCACCAACACCAACCCGGCGCATGAGGCGTTCTGGTCGGTGCGGTTCGCGGACGGCCTGAAACCGTTCCGCAGGATATTCGTGTCGTCGACCCTGGGCTTGCGCAAGCCCGAGCGCCGCGCCTTCGACCATGTGGCGCGCGAGATCGGCGTTCCGGCCGCGCGCATCCTGTTCTTCGACGACGCCATCGCCAACGTCGAAGGGGCCCGCGCCGCCGGCATGCAGGCCGTGCATGTGCGCAGCAACGAGGACGTCGTCGCCGCGCTGGAACCCCTTCTCGCAAAGCGTTGATGCCGCAGCAGCCCCGGCGCCTTGTGCCGGGCGGCGCATCCGGTCAAAACTGCGCCCAACAAAATTGGAACGGGGAGTACGGTGATGAGCCAGGCAGGCGCCAGCCGACAGGAGACCTATTCGGGCACCAAGGAGGTCGTCGCGGCGCATGCCTTCGACGTCAGGAAGCTCGAGGCTTATCTCGCCGACCGGATCGAGGGCTTCCAGACGCCGCTGGAGGTGCGCCAGTTCAAGGGCGGCCAGTCGAACCCGACCTACCAGCTCGTCACGCCGAACCGCAAATACGTGATGCGCCGCAAGCCGCCGGGCAAGCTGCTGCCCAGCGCGCATGCGGTGGACCGCGAGTTCAAGGTGATATCCGCGCTATACCCGACCGGCTTTCCAGTCGCGAAACCGTACCTGCTCTGTGAGGACGAGAGCATCACGGGCACGATGTTCTACATCATGGAGTG
>DATMKZ010000039.1:0-5282 GCA_035570795.1 Rhizomicrobium sp. | reverse complement strand
CGACGCGCACCGTCGCCCTGTTCAGCGGGCCGGTGAAGCTCGACAGCAAGGGCGAGGCCAAGATCGCGCTCGATATCCCCGACTTCATCGGCCAGCTCAGGATCATGACCGTGGCCTACGCCAAGACGCGCGTCGGTTCGGCCGAGAAACGCATGTTCGTGCGCGACGCGGTGACCGCCGACGTCGTCCTGCCGCGCTTCCTGGCGCCCAACGACCGCGGCCGCGTGGCGCTGTCGCTGCACAATGTCGACGGCCAGGCCGGCGACTATCGCGTGACCCTGGAGGCGAGCGGTGCGGTCGCGCTCGACCGGCCGGTGGCCGAGACGCGCAAGCTGGCGGCGAACCAGCGCGAGCTCCTGACCTGGGATCTCAAGGCGGGCGACGCCGGCTTCGGCAAGGTCGCCGTCGCGGTCGAAGGGCCGGGCAACTTCGCGGTGCGCCGCGAATGGGACATCCAGGTCCGCTCGGCCCAGACGCCGACCGCGATCGACACCGTCTCGCAGCTCGATCCGCAGCGTGAGCTCATGATCGACCGCAACCTGACGGCCAGCTTCGCGCCCGGCACCGCGGTGGTGAGCGTGGCGCTGTCGCGCATTCCGGGCATCGACGTGCCCGGCCTGCTGCGCGCCCTCGACAAGTACCCCTTTGGCTGCATCGAGCAGACGACCAGCCGCGCCCTGGCCTTGCTTTACTACAACGACGTGGCGCTGCTGGGCTACGGATCGTCCGATCAGCGGATTCCCGATCGTGTGCAGGAAGCGGTCTATCGCGTCGTCGACATGCAGCTGCCCGACGGCTCGTTCGGCATGTGGGGACCCTACGCGCCGGCGGCGGAGTGGCTGCAGGGCTACGTGCTCGACTTCCTGCTGCGCGCCCGCGACCAGTCGATGGCGGTGCCTGCCGCCTCGCTGCAGCGCGGGCTCACCTGGCTCAACCGCAACGTCGAGAAGCTGCAGCCCAACGCACAGGCCTATGGCTGGTACGTGCTGGCCAAGGCCGGCCTCGCCGATCCCGGGCGGATCCGCTACTTCCAGGACACGAAGGGCGCCGACATCACGGGTGGTCTCGCCTGGGCGCAGCTCGCCGCCGCCCTGAACCATGTCGCCGAGCCTGGCCGCGCGCGGCTTGCCTTCGCGCAGGCCCGCCAGCATATCGACCAGCCCAGCCCCGGCGAATATTACGGCACGCCGCTGCGCAACCGCGCTGCGGTTCTGGCGCTGGCGACCGAAGCCGGCGGCCGTGAGGGGCTCGCCGAAGTCGTCAATGCGGTGCGCGAGCGGATGGTCGCCAGGATCGACCGGACGACGACCCAGGAGCAGGCCTGGTTGTTGCTGGCGGCGCGGGCGATGAGCGCCGGCGCTGAGCTCGCCTATTCGGTCGACGGCCAGCCGCAGAAGTCGGCGACTGAGCCGGTCGTGCTCAATCCCGACCAGGCCGCGATCGCGCGCGGCATGCGCGTGACCAACGACGGCGATCGGCCGGTATGGCTGCAGGTGACGGCGCGCGGCGTGCCAATCGATCCGCTGCCTGCCGCTTCGGAGGGTCTCAGCGTCCGGCGCCAGTTCCTGACGCTCACCGGCGAGCCCGCCAATCTCGCGCGGCTGCGCCAGAACGATCGGGTGATCGTGTCGATCGACGGCCGCAACGTCGATGGCGGCTACCACGAGGTGGCGCTGCTCGACCTGCTGCCGGCCGGCTTCGAGATCGAGACGGTGCTGAACGAGGATACAGTGAAGTCGTTCCCGTTCCTGGCGAAGCTCTCCGAGACGCGCATCGCCGAGGCGCGCGACGACCGCTTCTTCGCCTCGTTCAACCTCGGGCGGCGCAGCTATCGCAGCTGGTATGACGATCCGGCCGACAGCTTCACCAACGCCTTCCACGTCGCCTACATCGTACGCGCCGTGACGCCGGGCAGCTTCGTGCTGCCGTCGGTGAATGTCTCCGACATGTACGCGCCGCGCGTCTATGCCCGAAGCGGCATGGGCAGCGTCGCGATCGCTCCGAGGTAAGCGGATCGCGCTGACATGAACCTCCGGCGCCTCCTCGCCGTCGCAGCGCTCGCCGCCACCAGCCTGGCGGCGGGCGCCCTGGCGCTCGACCGGATCTTCCCGCCCGACCTCTCGCGCTACCACGAGCGGTCGAGCGAGACCGTCGACGCCAATGGCCGCCTGCTGCGCGCCTTCACGACGGCCGACGGCAAATGGCGGCTCAAGACCACGGTCGACGACGTCGATCCGGTCTATCTCGCCCTGCTAAAAGCCTACGAGGACCGCCGCTTCGACGATCACTGGGGCATCGACCCGCTGGCGGCGGTGCGCGCCGCCGGCCAATGGATGGCGCGCGGCCGCATCGTGTCGGGCGCCTCGACGATCTCCATGCAGGCCGCCCGCCTGCTCGAACCCCACCGATTCCAAGGGGGGCGACGCGGGATTTTGACCAAGGCGATCCAGTCGGCGCGCGCGCTGCAGCTCGAATGGCGCTACTCCAAGCGCGAGGTGCTGGCGATCTACCTGACCCTGGCGCCGATGGGCGGCAATCTCGAGGGCGTGCGGGCGGCCTCCTTCGCCTATTTCGGCAAGGAGCCGCGCCAGCTCTCCGCGGCCGAAGCGGCCCTGCTGGTCGCCATCCCGCAATCGCCCGAGCGCCGCCGGCCTGAGCGCGCCGGCAAGTCCGCCCAGGCCGCGCGCGATCGCGTGCTGGTGCGCGGGCTGGAGCACGGCATCATCGACCAGGTGCTGTTCGACAAGGCGGCCAGCCGGCCGGTGCCCGATCGACGGCTCGCCATGCCCATGCAGGCGCCGCACCTCGCGGCGTGGCTCGCCGGCCAGTCGCCCGGAGCGATCGTTCCCACGACCTTGCGCCTCGAATTGCAGGGCGCGCTCGGCCAGCTCGTGGCCGAGGAACGCGGCCAGTTCGCCGACCGGGCGCAGATCGCCCTGGTCGCGATCGACAATCGCACCGGCGGCGTCGTGGCCTGGCTGGGCGGCTCGGACTATTTCGGCCGCGCCGGCCAGGTCGATCTGGTGCGCTCCCGCCGCTCGCCCGGCTCGGCGCTGAAGCCATTGATCTACGCCATGGCCTTCGACGATCGGGTGCTGCATCCGGAGTCGCTGGTCGAGGACGTGCCGGTGCGCTTTCGCGACTGGCTGCCGCGCAACTTCGACCGCGAGCATGTCGGCGCCGTCACCGTGCGCCGCGCCCTGCAGCAATCGCTGAACGTGCCGGCCGTCCTGACCTTGGAGAAGGTGGGCCCGCAACGCTTCATCTCGACCCTGCGCAATGCCGGGGTCGCGCCCGGCCTGCCGCCGGGCGAGGCCGGGGCCACGCTGGGCGTGGCGCTGGGCAGCGCCACGGTCTCGCCGCTCGAGATGGCCGGGCTTTATGCCGGGCTCGCCAATGGCGGCAAGTTTGCGCCGCCGGTCGTGCGCCGCGACCGGCCGCGGCCTGAGCCGGTGCAGCTGATCGGCCCGACCGCCGCCTGGTATGTCGCCGATGTGCTGGCCGGCGCGCCGCTGCCCGAGGGCTTCGCGTCGCTGCCGGTGGCGATGCGCGATCGGCGGATCGCCTTCAAGACCGGCACCTCGGCCGGCTACCGCGATGCCTGGGCCGCGGGCTACAGCGCCAACTGGACCGTCGTGGTCTGGGTCGGTCATGCCGACGGCACGCCGCGGCCCGGCCAGCTCGGCCGCCTGGCGGCGCTGCCGGTCCTGTTCAAGGCTTTCAGTCGCCTGCCCGCCGAGGACAACCGCGCGCAGCCCGAACCCGCCGATGTGCTGCGCGTCGCCTCGTATCACGAGCTGCCGCTGCGCATGCGCACCCTGGGGCCGGTGGCCGATGGCCATGGCGCGCCGCGCATCGCCTATCCGCCGGCCGACGCCAGGATCGAGCTGGGCTCGCGCGAAGCCGTCCCGCTGTCCGCCCTGGGGGGCGAAGGCCGGCTGCGCTGGCTGGTCGACGGCCGCCCGCTCGACGGCACCCGCTGGGTCCCCGACGGACCCGGCACGGTCCGCGTGGCGGTGGTCGACGAGGCCGGCCACTCGAGCGCCGTCACGGTGCGCATCGTCGAGCGCCGCTGACGCTCCTGTCAGAGCGCCAGCGCAAACACCACCGAGGCCACCAGCAGCACGGCGAACGTCACGTTGATCGCACGGTTGGTGCGCGGCTCGCGGAAGAAGCGCGTGAGCACGGCGCCGGCCAGCAGCCAGGCGACGTTGACGGCCGTGATGATCACGAAGAGCACGGCCATCTTGACGGCGACGTCGAACACCAGCCGCTCGTGCATCAGCACGAAGCCGGAGAACAGCGCCGCCATGGCGGCATAGCCCTTGGGATTGACCAGCGACAGCAACAGCCCGCCCGCGAAGCTGGGCGCGCGTCGTTGCCCGCCATCGTCGGCCAGCGGCGGCGCCGTGGCGATGCGCCAGGCAAGATAGAGGAAATAGGCCGCAGCCAGCACGGTCACGACCGGCGTCGCGCCGGGCACGGCCAGCAGCAGGCCGACCAGCCCGCTCGCGACGATCGCCATCACCGCCACCATGCCGACGACGATGCCGGCAAGATAGGCGGCGCCGCGGCGTGCGCCGAAAGCGGCGCCGGTGGCGGTCAGGCTCAAGGTCGCCGGACCGGGGCTGCCGGCCAGGGCGATCGCTGCAAGGACGAAGCCGGGTAACGCTTCCACCGCCCCGATATGGCGGTGTACACCTCTCGCGTCTTGAACGTTCGTGCGTCGGCTCACCTCGGCATCAGGAATGCCGCAACCACCCGCAGGAACGCCGCCCGCTCGTCGGTCGTGTTCACCGCGAAGCGCTGCCAATCGCCCTTCGCCCGGAAATCAGCGAAGAGTCCTGCGGGATCCTCATGGAAATGAAGGACTGCCTTCGACTTGAAATAGAACACGCCGCGCGACTTCTCCTTCAGCCTGCCGTGCCGGCGCACCTTCGCCAGCAACGGTTCCAGCCGGTCGAGCGCGGGCGCCGTTGCGTGCTTCATGCCGCCACCTTGGCCTTCAGCGCCTGCGCCACCTTGGACGCCGGCTCGCGACCGAGCGCGGCGCAAATCTCGCGGCCGGCCCTGGCGATGGCGTCGAGGTCGACGCCGTGCTCGATGCCGAGGCCGTTCATCAGATAGATCACGTCCTCGGTGCCGACATTGCCCGAGGCGCCCTTGGCGTAGGGACAGCCGCCCAGGCCGGCAACGGCGGTATCGAACACGGCGATGCCGCGCTCCATCACCGCCATGATGTT
This sequence comes from Rhizomicrobium sp., assembly GCA_035570795.1. Taxonomy (GTDB): domain Bacteria; phylum Pseudomonadota; class Alphaproteobacteria; order Micropepsales; family Micropepsaceae; genus Rhizomicrobium. Next base: position 39 of record DATMKZ010000039.1, on the reverse strand, counting down.
GGCCAGCGACTGGCCGTAGGTGTCGTGGAAATGCGCCGC
>DATMKZ010000038.1:0-3069 GCA_035570795.1 Rhizomicrobium sp. | reverse complement strand
CAGGCCGAGCTGGCGCAGCACGGCCAGCGCCTGGGCCGCGAACGCCTCGTTGAGCTCGATCACGTCGAAGTCGCGCACCGTCATGCCGAGCTTGGCCAGAAGCTTCTGGGTGGCGGGCACCGGGCCGATGCCCATGACCCGGGGCGGCACGCCGGCCGAGACGGTGGCCAGGATGCGCGCGCGCGGGACGAGGCCGTTGGCCTTGGCCGCCGCCTCGGAGGCGATGATCATGGCGCAGGCGGCGTCGTTGATGCCCGACGAGTTGCCCGCCGTCACCGAGCCGCCGTCGCGGAACGCGGCCGGCAGCTTGGCGAGGATTTCCATCGTGGTGTCGCCGCGTGGATGCTCGTCCTTCTCGACGATGGTTTCGGTCTTGCCCTTCTTGACGCAGACCTTGACGATTTCCTTGTCGAAGAAGCCGCGCTCCTGGGCCGCCTTGCAGCGGCGTTGGCTGCGATAGGCGAAGGCATCCTGGTCGGTGCGGCTGATCTGATGCTCGCCGGCGACGTTCTCGGCGGTCTGGCCCATGGCGTCGACGCCGTAGGCGGCCTTCATGCGCGGATTGACGAAGCGCCAACCCAACACCGTATCCTCAAGCTTCATCGAACGGTCGAACGGACCCTCGGGCTTGCCCATGACGTAGGGCGAGCGGGTCATGCCCTCGACGCCGCCGGCGATCATCATGTCGGCCTCGCCGAGCTTCACGGCGCGCGCGGCATGTCCGGCCGCCTCCAGGCCCGAACCGCACAGGCGATTGATCGTGGCGCCCGCCACCTCGACCGGCAGGCCGGCCAGCAGGCCCGCCATGCGCGCCACGTTGCGGTTGTCCTCGCCCGCCTGGTTGACGCAGCCATAGATCACATCGTCGACCCCGCCCCAATCGACCCCGGTATTGCGCTGCATCAGCGCCTTGATGGGATGGGCGGCGAGATCGTCGACTCGCACCGCGGCAAGCCCGCCATTGTAGCGGCCGACGGGCGTGCGGACGGCGTCGCAGATGAAGGCTTCGGTCATTTGGGATACTCCCGACACAGACGGTGTTGCCGGGGTAGCATCGCCTCATAGGCTTGCCAAATGCCTTACGGGCAGAGGGGCCATGCGCCGGGCATTATCCTGTGCAGCCCCGGTGGAATACGGCGTATTGGGCGTAGCCGCCATGCGGGCGCTCCAGGCGGTGCAGCGTACCGGCGCGGCCGGCGAGCGCCGCCAACTCGGCCGCGAGCTCGTCACGCGGGCTCACGTGGAACCGCGCCAGCCACTGCCGCAAGCCGGCGCGAAACCACGACGGCAGCCGCTCCTGGCCGCCGAAATCGACGATATGCAGCTCGCCGCCTGCCGGCAGCCAGAGCAGCGCCTGGGCGAGCGCCGCCCGCCACTCGGGGATCATCGACAGGCTGTAGGAGAAGAAGATGCGCGAGAAGGAGGGCACGCCGAACAGCCATGCCGGATCGAACGAGGTGGCATCGCCGCGGGCGAGTTCGATGCGGGCCGCGAGCCCCGCCCGCCCAACGACCCGGCGCGCCGTGTCCAGCATCGCGGCCGAGATGTCGATGCCGAAGAACTGAGCCTCCGGCCAGGCGCGGGCGGCAGCGACCAGATTGCGCGCCGTGCCACAGCCGATTTCGAGCACCCGGCTATCGGACGGCGGCGCGAGACCCTCGATCAGGCGATCACGGCCCAGCAGGTAGTGCTTGCGCGTCAAATCATAGAAATGCCGCTGCCGGCGATAGAGGCGGTCCATGAGGGCCGCGCCGGCGGCGTCGCCCACCTCAGCCTTCGAGGATGTAGAGATGGAAGCCGCCATAGATCGCCGAACGGTCGCGTTCGGTGAGGGTGCGCGACAATGCCGCTTCGTAGCGCCAGCGCGCGAGCAGCGCCGGGTCGAGGCGACCGGGCAGCAGCGACGGTTCGGCGGCGGTGCGGAAGATCACGCGGGCGCCGGGCCGCGCCGTGCGCGTGATCTCGGCCCACAGCGCGGTGAGCTGGGCGTCGGTCATCCAGTCCTGGGCGTCGAGCAGAACGTAGCGGTCGCGCGAGGCGTCGGGGCAGCCGGCGAGATATTCGGTGACGGAACGGTTCAGCACTTCGACGCGATCGACCCGCGCACGGACGGCGTCGAACTGCTCGCGCCGCAGGTAAGGCGGCAGCGGGCCCTGCCCGTCACGACTGTAGCGCCGGCCGAACGCCTGCCAGGTGAAGTAGTTGTCATCGAGGCTGAAGCCGCAGGCCAGCCGCTCCACCCGGGAACGCAGGACCGTGCCCATGTCGCGGCCGCCGGCCAAAGCCTCGTACTGCGCGGGCGGAATGCCGAGGCCGTAGAGCGACAGCCGGTTGGCCGTCGCCCAGCGCACCGCGGGCTTGTCGAACAGCGGCGCCAGCACGGTTTCGAAGAAGCGCCGCTGCTCCTCGAGAGAACGCGCGGACAGAAGATCGCGCAGGTCGACGCCGTAGATCCGGGCGGCGGCATGGGCAATGCCGATGAAGCGACCGAGCACGCCGTGGCGGTAGGCGTTGCGGGCGAAGATCGAGATCCGCCGGCGGCCCAGATGCTGCAGGCCGCGGCTTTCCCAGTAGGCGCGGCTCTGGGCATCGAGATAAGGCGCAATCACCCGGTGATAGGCCGCGACATTCGCCGGATCGTCGGCCGTGCCGAAAAAGCCGTAGTAGGCCTGCCACGACGGCAGCCGGGTAGCGGCGACCAGTTTCAGGCGGTTTAGCGCCACATGGGCCCGGCTGAGATCGACGGCCGTGATGCGCGCAGGATCGGCGGTCAAATAGGAGAGGACGTTGCAGCCGCCCGAAGCGATGGCCACGACGTGGCAATCCGGCCCCAGCGCCAGCGCCTCGAGATCGATCTCGGGATCCTCCCAGATCTGGGTGTAGACGAGGCCGCGGAACAGCCGTTCGAACAGCCGCTCCAGCAGGCCTTCCCGGGAAAAGGCGCGATTACGGCGGACCGCATCTTTCAGTCGGACGTGACTCTCAGTCCGCGGATCGACCACCCAAATCCACTCCGGATCGCCTCAATCCCCTATATATAGCCCACCATCGATGCCAGTTTGATGACGG
>DATMKZ010000037.1:0-11704 GCA_035570795.1 Rhizomicrobium sp. | reverse complement strand
AATAGGCGCCGGGCTTGCTTCCGTCATAGGAGGGCGCTTCGCGGTAGCCGATCTTGCCGGGGCCGGCGAGCACGACGCTGACCGCGCCCGGCGACAGGCCGTTGAACGCCTTGCCCAGCACGCCGGCGACGCGCGCCAGCGCCCCGTTCATGTCGGCGACGGCTTTGGCGCGGCCGGCATCGTCGTCGCTGTAGAGATCGCGCGGCCGCTGTGCCAGCGCGTGCAGGCGGGCGCCGACGCTGCCGCGCGTCAGCCCCTGTTTGCGCAGCAAAGGCTCGGCGCGGGCGGACAATTCGCGCAGCTGCGCGAGCCCCGCCTGATGCGCAGCCTGCGGCGCGAGCGGCAGCGAGGTGCCGGCCTGCAGCGCCAGCGCGTAATAGTCGCCGCCCCTCGGCAGCCGCCACGCGCCCGCGTCGTGCACGGCATGCGGGCGCAGATCGTTCAGCGCTGCGCTCTGCGCCTCGAGGGCGGCGGCGAGCGGGCCGGTCGCGGCGGCGCGGGCACCGGCGAGCTTGGCGAGCGTCGCGGCCAGGATGAAATCGGGCGGCACGATGCCGGAAGCGGCATCGGCCTTGAGGCGCTCGGTTTCGGCGGCGACCGCGGCGGCATCGCGGCCTTGCCAGGCACCGATGCGCTGGTTGACGACATAGGGCGAAAGCGTCGCGCCCACGGCGCCGAACCCGAAATCGCCCAGCGCGGCTTCGAGACCCAGTCCCTCGGCGATGCCGTCATAGTCGAGGCGCGCCTCGAACGAGAGCGGCGCGGGATCGAAGCCGCGCAACGCCGAAAGGCCATCCTTGGCGCCGACCTCCTTGCCGAGGCGGTCCAGCAGGGCGCGGAACCGCGCATCGGCGTCCGGCGGCACCTGTGCCCCGGCGGGCAAGGGCAGGAGGGCGGCCAGCGCCGCCGCCGTTCCCAGGAAATGACGCCTTGTCGCCATGGCGCCACTCTGCCCCGACGGCGATTTTGGCGCCACCGCTTGCGATTTGCGCCGTCCCCCAGTATCTGGTCGCCCCACGGACAGGTGGTCGAGTGGTTGATGGCACCGCACTCGAAATGCGGAGAACCTTTACGGGTTTCGTGAGTTCGAATCTCACCCTGTCCGCCATCCTGCTGCGCGCTTCGCGGATCGGCCGGCCCTTCGGCCCGCAATTGCTTTAACCGCAAGTTCCGGAAACTATCTCCCCAACACTTGTCGCCGGGGACCAAGTTGGGATCGATTGCGCGTTTCGCCTGGTTCCTGTTCGGGAGCCTGGCTGTCTTTGTTCCGGCCGCACGGGCGGATGAATTGGAGCGCGCCGCGCCTGCGGCCTGGGTCGAAGATCTTGCAATTCCCCAGCCGCTCGCAGCCCGCCTGCGTCAGGCCGAAGACGGGCTCTATTACCTTCTGCTCGACAGCCAGGTGAAGGCCGGTGACGGCGCCGAGGTCTTCTACACCCGCAACGCCTACAAGGTGATCGACCGGGGCGGCCTCGAGGAGGCGGCGCGGTTCGAGATCGTCTACGACCCGAGCCATGAGCGGGTGGTGCTGCACCACATTCGCGTCATCCGCAACGGCGTCGTGCTCGACCGGATGGGCGATGCCGACATCCAGGTCATGCGCCGCGAAAAGGATCTCGACAAGGGCATCTTCGACGGCAACAAGACGGTTCACGTCGAGATCAAGGGCGTCGAGGTCGGCGACATCGTCGACTACGCCTATAGCTGGCAAAGCACCTCGAGCTATTGGCCGGGACAGTTCTTCGCTCATGTGACGACCGGTTGGTCGGTGCCGCTGGGACTGATGCGCTACCGGCTGATCTGGCCGGCGGACCGCCCGCCGCTCACCGTCCGCAACCGCAGCACGACGCTCAAGCCGACCGTGACGCGCCGCGGCGGCGACGCGATCTACGAATGGCGAACGGCCGATCCCGAACCGACGCATGGCGAGGACGGGACGCCGCAATGGTACGCGACATGGGGCGTCGTCAGTGTCTCGAGCATGGTGACGTGGTCCGAGGTCGTGAACTGGGCGCTGCCGCTCTACTCGAAAACGGACGCCTTGCCGAGCGAACTCGACGCCCGAGCCGAAGCGATCATGAAGACATATCCGCAGCCCGAAGACCGCATCACGCAAGCGATGCGCCTGGTCGAGGACGAGGTGCGCTATGTCAGCCTTTCGATCGGCGACGGCTCCTATACGCCGCGCAGCCCGACGGACGTTTTCCGCTCGGGTTTCGGCGACTGCAAGGACAAGTCGCAATTGCTCGTCATCCTGCTGCGCCGGATGGGGATCGAGGCCTACGTCGCGCTGACCGACATGGACAAAGGCGCGTCGCTGCCCGACGTCGCGCCGGCGGCCAACGTGTTCGACCATGCGATTGTGCAGGTCCGCTTTCATGGTCGCTCCTACTGGCTCGATCCGACCGGCTCGAACGAAGGCGGACGCTTTCCGAATCTGGCGGCGCTGAACTACGGCTGGGCACTGCCGATTGCGCCGGGGCAGGCGCGGCTGGAGCGCATCGCACGGCCCGCCGCGCCGGCGCAGCCCACCTACAGCACCGTCGAGCGCTACGAACTCGACTCCGGCGATCATCCCGGCCTGACGTTGAGCGTCCGAACGCAATATCTCGACGCCGAAGCGGACTCGATGCGCAACGACATCGTGAGCAATTCGGCGGCGCAGCTTGAGAGCGACTACCTCAAATACTACGCCGGCATGTATCCCGGCCTGACGCGCGACGCACCACTGCGCATCGTCGACGATCGCGCGCGTAACCGAATCGTCGTTTTCGAACGGTATCGGCTCGCGGCTGCCGATCTGCACCGCAACAAGTTGCTGGAAAAATTCGAGATCAAGGCGTCGAGCCTGAATGCCTATGACAAGCTGCCCGTCGGAAGGCGCGCCACGCCTTATGCCCTGAGCTGGCCGGTCAGCCGCGAGCACAGCATCGTTCTGATCACACCCGGCCGCCAGCCGCCGGTTCCGCATGACGCCGCACTGGACAATACAGGCTTTTCCTACCGCATGACCGTGACCCGTGCCGACGACACGTTGACGCTCGACTACAGGCTGACGGGCAACTCGGACGTCCTGGACGCCAAGGATGTCGATGGTGCGGCTGGCGATGCAAATGCCGTGTATGACGACAACTATTGGTATCTCGACCTGACCGCGACCGGCGGCGGGTTTATCGGCGACGCGTACGTCAAGGACCCGGATTGGCTTGAGGCGGTCACCGATTTTCTTGCCTTGATCGGCATGCTCGCGATTGGCGTTGCGCTGGGATATGTCCTGCAACGCGCCGTGCGTCGCCTGCGCGCAGCTTGGCGGGCCTTGCCGGGCGCGCGATGATGACCGGGCCGCCGCGCGCGACGACGTGTCCGCGGCGGGCTTCCCGCGCTTCGCGGCATGCGTCTCAGGACAGCACGACCTCGACCTTCACGCTCTTGCTGGTGCCGTCGTGCTGGATCCAGACTTCGCTGTACTGCCGGGGCGAGACCGGCTTGGCGAACGGCGTCACGTGCTTCCAGACAACGATGTCGCTGCCGGTGCCCGAGGCCTCGACCGCCATGTCGAGGATCAGGACGTGCGCGTTGATGCCCTGCGGCACCGCTTCCTTGAGATGCGCCACCTCGTTGCTGCGCAGGCTCTGAAATTCGCCCGTGACCATGAGCCTGAGATTGCCGCCGCCGAAGTCCGACACCTCGACCGCGTGCCAGTTTCGCGTTTGGTGCGCCATGCCGCTCTCCCGTGTGGTTTGCACCAGCTTCGCGCATGCACCGTTGAAGGCTTCCCCCTCAGCGATGGGGATTGACATCGGCGTGGAGCGTCCGTCTGCCTGCTGACAGAATCGGCACGCCGGCGGTATAGGCTTATGGCATGACCAGGATCGCCGACCCCAAGGTGGCCGCGGTGTTTGCCGCCATACCCGCGCCGGCGCGGGCGCGGCTGATGGCGCTGCGCGCCCTGATCTTCGCGGTGGCCGCGGCGCGGGACGGCGTCGGGGCGTTGGACGAGACGCTGAAATGGGGCGAGCCGGCCTATCGCGCGCGTTCCGGGAGCGGCAGCACGATCCGGCTGGGCTGGAAGGCCTCCGCGCCGGACGAGGTGGCGCTGTATTTCATCTGCACCACGGGACTGGTGGACCGTTTCCGCGAGCTTTATCCGCGCCGCTTCCGCTTCGGCGGCAACCGGGCGCTGCTGTTCGACCTGACGACGAAGCTGCCGCAGGCGGCGCTGCGCCACTGCCTCGCGCTGGCGCTGACCTATCACAAACGCTAGCCGCGCTCCAATTCCTCGCGCAGCATTTCGAGCTCCAGCCAGCGTTCCTCGCCGGCCGCATGCGCGTGCTGGGCATCGGCCAGGGCCTGCGACAGGGCGGCGAATTTTTTCGCATCGCGCGTGTAGAGATCGGGCGCCGCGAGCTCGGCCTGCAGCGCGGCGATCTGGCGGTCGAGAGCGGCGATGCGCGCGGGCAGTTTTTCGAGGTCGTGCCGGTCGGAGAAGTTCATCTTGCGCCGCACCGGCGCCGCGGCGCGCCGCTCTTTGGACTCGCCGGTCCTGGCGGGTTTGCTCCGCTCCTTCGCCGCCACGCCGCTGCCGCGCTGGGCCAGCATGTCGCTGTAGCCGCCGGCATATTGGATGAAATGGCCGCCGTCTTCCGCCATCAGGATCGAGGTGGTCACCCGGTCGAGGAAATCGCGGTCGTGGCTGACGACGATCGCGGTGCCGGGATAGTCGTCGATCATCTCCTCCAGCAGGTCGAGCGTTTCGAGGTCGAGATCGTTGGTCGGCTCGTCGAGCACCAAGAGGTTCGAAGGCTGTGCCAGCACCTTGGCGAGCAGCAACCGCGCCCGCTCCCCGCCGGACAGGACTTTCACCGGCGAACGCGCCTGCTGCGGCGTGAACAGGAAGTCCTTCATGTAGCTGACGACGTGGCGCATCTCGCCGGCGACCGCGATGTGATCGCCGCGGCCGCCGGTCAGCACGCTGGCCAGCGTGTCGTTCGGCGCCAGGGTGTCGCGGTTCTGGTCCAGCCGCGCCATCTTGACCGCGACGCCGATCTTCACATTGCCGGTCTCGGGCGCCAGCACGCCGGTCAAGAGGTTCACCAGCGTCGTCTTGCCGGCGCCGTTGGGCCCGACGATGCCGACGCGCTCGCCGCGATGGATGCGGATCGAGACGTCGCGGACGACGTGCTTGTCGCCCCAGCTCTTGGAGATCTTCTTGGCGTCGATGACGCGGGTGCCGCCTTCTTCGGCCTCGCCGACGGTCAGCTTGACGCTGCCGGTGACCTCGATCTGCTCGCGCCGCCCGGTGCGCAGGCCGCGCAGCTTGGCAAGGCGCCCCTGGTTGCGCTTGCGCCGGCCGCTGACGCCGTAACGCACCCAGTCTTCCTCCATGGCGATCTTGCGGTCGAGCTTGTGGCGTTCGCTCTCTTCCTGCTCGAGGATCTCGTCGCGCCAGGGCTCGAAGGCGGCGAAGCTCTTCTCCAGCCGCCGCGTCGTGCCGCGGTCGAGCCACACCGTGGCGCGCGACAGGTTCTCGAGGAAGCGCCGGTCGTGGCTGATCAGCACCAGGGCCGATTTCAGCGCCGTCAACTCGCCCTCGAGCCATTCGATGGCCGGCAGGTCGAGATGGTTGGTCGGCTCGTCGAGCAGCAGGATGTCGGGCCGAGGCGCCAGCGTGCGGGCCAGGGCGGCGCGGCGCGCCTCGCCGCCGGACAGCGTACCCGGCGCCTCCGCGCCGGAAAGCCCGAGCTTGCCGAGCAGGTAGTAGGCGCGTGCCGGGTCGTCGCCCGGCATCAGCCCGGCCTCGACATAGGCGTGGGTGTCGGCGTAGCCCGCCAGGCTCGGCTCCTGGGCGAGGTAGCGGATGGTGGCGCCCGGCTGGGCGAAGCGGTTGCCGGCGTCGGCCTCCATCAGCCCGGCGGCGACCTTCAGCAGCGTCGACTTGCCCGAGCCGTTGCGGCCCACCAGGCACAGCCGCTCGCCGGCCGCGACCGACAGTTCCGCGCCGTCCAGGAGGGCGGTGTTGCCGAACGTCACATGGATGTCTTGCAGGAGCAGAAGCGGGGCGGCCATGCGCGCCTTATGTCACATTTTACGCGACGCGCACGGCATTTCCGGCTTGATAATTGGCCGCATAACGATCAGGTTCCGCACCTTCGGGCGAAAAGGACGACAGGTTGCACGGCATGCGCGGATTCAAGGAAAAAGGTTTCAACGACAAGCTGGAGGCTGCGGCCAAGGCGCGGCAGGCACAACTCGAGCGGGCGCGCGCCAAGGCGCCGCAGAACGATCCCGAATTCGCCGCCCGCCAGGCCGAGCGCAAGCGCCTGGCCGAGGAGCGCGAGGCGCGTCTCGCCCAGCGCGCCGCCGAAAAGGCCGAAGAACAGAAGCGCGACGCCGAGCGCAAGGCGGCCGACGCGCTGGCCAAGGCTGAGGCCGACCGCCTCGCCGAGGAGGAGCGCCTGCGCCTGCGCCGCGAGGAAGCCGACCGGCTGGTGGCGCTGGCGGCCGAACAGAAGGCGGCGCGCGACGCACGCTACGCGGCGCGGAAGAACCGCAAGAAGTAATCCCTGCCATGTCGGACCGCTTTCAGCCCGCGCATCTGGAGACCTGGCGGCGCGACGGCGCGGTCGTGATCCGCGATTTCTTCACGCCGGCGGAAGTCGCCGCCGTAAGCCGCGATTTCGAAACCGTGTTCGGCCGCACTGAGGGCGCCGATGCGGGCATGGACAAGAAGAAGCCGGGCGAACTCGGCCGCTTCAACAAGGCGCAGTTCAAGGACATTCAGCCGGTGCCGCTGGACTGCTCGCCGGCGCTGAACCTGATCGGTGTGCATCCGGCGCTGATCGCCTTCGCCAAACAGGCGTTGGGTACCGATGCGGTGCGCGTCTATCAATGCCAGTCCTGGGCGAAGTTCACCGGCGACGCCGATTACGACCAGCCCTTCCACACCGATTTCTCCAACCACACGCTGACGGTGCCGTCGGAGGACGTGGCGAAGAACTCGGTGACGATCCTGTGCTATTTCAGCGACGTGACGGACGCTCATGGCCCGATGAACTACGTGGTCCGGCCGGACGCCGAAAGGATCGCGGGCCCGGAAGCGTCGCTGAGCATGGACGCCGAGGTCCAGGCAAAGCTGCAGGCGGGCCTGCAGCGCAGCGCGCGCTCGAGCGCCGCGCCGGCGGGGACGGCGATCCCCTATAGCACCGACGTCTATCACCGCGGCACCAACCTGACCGCGCCGCACGGCCACCGCTATGCGCTGATGTCCTGCTTCCGCAAGGCGCATGACGACAGCATCGCCTTTCACGCCTGGCCGTTCCACCACCGCCAGCCCTGGGCGAATATCTTCGAGCATGCGACGCCGGAGCAGCTCGCCTGCTTCGGCGTGCAGTCGCCGGGCGATCCGTTCTGGACCGACGTGACGCTGGCGCGCGCCCAGGCGCGCTATCCCGGCTGGGACCTGACGCCGTATCGCGCCGCGCTGCGGTGACGCCGCCGGTGTTGCCGGATGTGCTGGAGCCCGGCCTCGCGCTGGTGTTCTGCGGCACCGCGGCGGGCACGGTGTCGGCACGGCGCGGCCAGTATTACGCCCACCCGCAGAACAAGTTCTGGCGCACGCTGCACGCGGTCGGCCTGACGCCGCGCCTGTTCGCGCCCGGCGAGTACGGGCAATTGCCGCGCCTCGGCATCGGCCTGACCGACATCGCCAAACATGCCAGCGGCATGGACAGCGAATTGCCGCCGCAAAGCCTCGGCCGCGACGCCGTCGCCGCGCTGCGCGGGCGCATCGAAGCGCACAGCCCCGCCATTCTCGCCTTCACCAGCCTGACCGGCGGCAAGCGGTTTCTCGGTCCGGCGACGACATTCGGCGCCCAGGCGCAGAGGCTCGGCGCGACGCGGCTGTGGGTGCTGCCGTCGCCGTCGCCGGCGGCGCATTGGAACTGGAACGAAAGCGTCTGGCGTGCGCTAGCGGACGAGGTCAGGGCGGCGCGGGGCGCATGAGCGACGGGCATGTGCATGTCGGAACGGCGGGCTGGAGCCTGCGGCGCGAGCAGGCCGCGCGGTTCGGCGAAGGGGTGAGCCAGCTGGCGCGCTACGCGACGCGGCTGACCGCGGTGGAGATCAATTCGTCGTTCTACCGCCCGCACCGCGCGGCGACCTATGCGCGCTGGGCGGCTTCGGTCCCGGCGGATTTCCGCTTTGCGGTGAAACTGCCCAAGGCGATCACGCATGAGCGGCGGCTGGTTGACGTCGCGGCGCCGCTCGAACGCTTCCTGTCCGAGGCCGGAGCCTTGGGCGGCAAGCTCGGGCCGCTGCTGGTGCAATTGCCGCCGAGCCTGGCGTTCGACGACCGCGTCGCGCGCGATTTCTTCGCAGGCTTGCGGGCGCGTTTCGACGGCGCGGTGGTCTGCGAGCCCCGGCATGCGAGCTGGTTCGCGCCCGGCGCGGACAACGTACTGGCGGCGGCGCGCATCGCCCGAGTCGCGGCCGATCCGGCGCCGGTCGCACGGGCGCAGGCGCCCGGCGGCGACCGCCGCGTCGTTTATTTCCGCTGGCACGGTTCGCCGCGCGTCTATTACTCGAATTACGAGACCGGGCGTCTGGCGGTCCTGGCGGCGCGGCTGCGCGAGGCCCGGGCGGGCGGCGCCGACACCTGGTGCATCTTCGACAACACCGCGCTCGGCGCCGCGACGGAAAATGCGCTCCAGATGCGCCAGATCATGGCCTAGGCGCGGCTTCCACCGGCAGTCCGGCGCAGCGTTCGGGCTGGCGCTGCGGGTTGCAGGCCGCGATGACGCCGGCCGGCATGCGCGCAAGATAGGGCCCGAAACGCGTGTCGGGATGCATGTAGTCGGTCGAGACATATTGCGCGCCCGAGGCCAGCGCCTTGTCGCGCCGCGCTGTGTCGTTGGTGCGGGCCTCGACCGTGTCGGCGTCGGCGCGGGTACGCACCAGGAAGCCTTTCTGCACGTCGGCGGTGATGCGGGGGATGTCGCTGGTCTCGTTGAGCGTGAGGTACGCCGCGGCCGGCGAATCCTCCGGTGCGTTGACGAACATGACGCGGCCTTCGAGCGATTTGCGCCCACCCTGATAGGCCGCGATCTTGTCGCCGCTCTCGTCGAGCGCGAAGAGGAATTTGCCGCGCGTGGCGCCCAGCGTCGGCCAGCCATGGGCGAGCACCGCGTCGCGCAGGCTCGGCGCGCCGGCCTGGATCTGGTCGGGCGTCACCAGTTCGCTCCTCGAGAACACCGACAGCACTTCGGCGTCCAGCGCGTCGAACGCGGCGGTGTCGAATTTCAGCGGCGTCACCGAATTCGGCATCGGGATCGCGTCGTCCTTGGCGTTCAGGGTGATCAGGATCGGCACGTGATCGGGATGTGCCCCGGACCAGGTCTTCAGCTCGCGCAGGCAGATGACGAAGGTGATGCAGACGGCGTGGAAGTCGATGTCCTGGACGTGCAGCACCTTGAAGCCCGGCTGCGACATGGCGGCGACATAGGCGTCGGAGACCGGCTCGCCGGTCATCGCGGCGCCGGCGGGATGGGCGTAGAGGCCGCCCTTGGGGTCGTAGGCGACGTCGATCTCGATGGCGCGGGCGCCGTCGTCGAGTTGCTCGGCCAGGGGCAGGTGCGAATAGTCGAGGCCCGCCGCCTGCCGCGGCGCCACACCCTTCAACAGCGCCATGATCTTGTCGGAAATCGCCGCCTTGTAGCTGTTGTGCGTGCCGACGGTGACGATGTCGTTGAGATGCAGGTTCTGATCCATCCAGGCGCGGGCGCAGGCCGGGCCGGCGGCTGCCGCATCGGGGGCGGCGAGGTTGCAATCCGCGCGCGCCGGCGCCGCCATGAGCATAAGCGCGGCGGCCGCACCGATCAGAACGCGCATCGAAGGCTCCCCTAGGCGCGAATCGCGCCGCTTGCTGCTGCGATCTTATACGCGGGCGCGGCCGCCGTCAGTCGCGCCTCCGCCCACGAAAATACTTTATCCAGCACGCGATCGCGCCACTTCCAGTGCAGCAGCAGGTGGGGTCCATGCTTGAATCTGGCCCATTCCTTCTCCCCCGCGAGGCCGTGGTGCAGCCGCGCGATGCAGGCCTCGCGCAGCAATTCTTCCTTGCCGCCGATCATGGTCAGGGCGGGGACGCGGACATGCTCGGCCTCGTCCACCGCGCTGCGCGACAGCTTGAACAGGCCGAACAGGATGGCGGGGCGGATGCGGCGCAGCACCATCGGATCGCTGAGCAGGCGGATGGCGGCGCCCGGCGTGAAGTCCCAGGCGCTGATGCGCTCGATCACGATGCCGGCGTTGGGCGCGAAGAAGCGCAGCACGCGGGTCAGCGCCGAGCCGAACAGGCGGCGCCAGGTGCCCGAGATCGCGCCGGGCGCTGCCAGCACGATGCCGGCGAGATCGAGATCGGGCGCCCGCGCGGCGGCGTGCACGGCAAGCGCGGCGCCCATGCTCTCGCCGAGGAGGAAGACCGGCAGCGCCTCGCCGAAGCGCATGCGCAGGAAGATCACCGCCTCGATGGCGTCGCGGATCATGCGATTCTTGCCGCGCCAGCGGCCGCGCGTCGCGGTGGCGCCGAAGCCGCGCTGGTCGATGGCGAGGGCGGTGAAGCCGCGGGCGGCGAACAGCGGCCCGATCTCATCGAAGGCGCCGCCATAGTCGCAGGCACCGTGCAGCAGCAGGATCAGCGCCCGCGGCGTCTTCGCCCGCCACAGCCGATACGGCACGGCCGCGCCGTCCGAGGCGTCGAAGGCGCCGGTGCGCATGTCGGCGGCGGGATCGGTTCCGGCCAGCGCCCAACGCGCATCGGCGATGCTGTGCCGGTCGTCCGGGGACGAAAGCTCGAAACCCAGACGGTATGCCTGGCTCATGGCCCGTTATCCGCCGCTCACCCGTCGCGCCACGGTGAGGCCGGCGATCAGCAGCACCAGGAAGATCACCATGAAGACGAAGAACAGGATCTTGGCGATGGCAAAGGAGGCGCCGGCGATGCCGCCGAAGCCCAAGACACCGGCAACGAGGCCGACGACCAGAAAGATGATGGCCCAGCGCAACATGAGGAACTCCGTATCGAAATCGCCAATGGAAACGGCGATTTGACGGAAAAGTTCCCAAAGGATCGGGCTTGGCCCGACCCTCCACACCGACTTTTAATCCGTCCGCGCCGGCATCGGGGCGCTGAGGGTCCAGTCGACGATCTGGCCGAGCGCCATCGCCAGCGCCTGGTTGAAGGCCGCAACCACGCTCGGCACGCTGTTCTGGCCGGCGGCGACTTCGCCGTGGCCGACGGTCGTTCCGGCGATGGCACGGCCGCGCACCGAGATCAGCTTGGCGGAGATGCGCACCACCGCGGTCGGCGGCGCATCGGCGACGTCGTAGCGCGCCTGGAAGTCGCGCACTTCGGTCAGCAGCAGGTAGTCGGATTTGAGGCCTTGGGTGTCGAGCCCGACGGCGGCGATGCGGCCGCTGGCCTCGAACGCCTCGACCAGCGCCGACTGGACCAGGAACGGCACGCGGTCCTGCCACGACGAATTGGCGTAGTAGTCCATCTGGCTGGTCGGCTGCACCAGGGCGATGCGGTCGGTGTCCAGGCTCTCGGGCGCTTCGGGCAGGACGATGGAAAGCTGCCACGCCACGCGCGGCCCACCGCCGGCCGGCGGCGGCGTCGGCCGCAGCATGTAGAGCGGCGCCGGCTCGG
>DATMKZ010000036.1:0-49295 GCA_035570795.1 Rhizomicrobium sp. | reverse complement strand
AGCGTTGGGGTTTTCATGGTGTTGCGTCCTTGTCCGTCTGTTTCGGAAGACGGTGTAAGCCCCTAAACATGACGTCGAATGTCATGATTTCCGTGCGATCTGAAAATCATGCGCGCCAGCCGCCTCCTCACGATCCTGATGCTGCTCCAGTCCAAGGGCCGCCTGAGCGCGACCGCGCTGGCCGGGGAATTCGAGGTCTCGGTGCGCACCATCCACCGCGACATCGACCAGTTGAGCGCCGCCGGCGTGCCGGTCTATGCCGAGCGCGGGCGCAGCGGCGGCTTCGAGCTGATGGACGGCTACCGCACGCGGCTGACCGGCCTCACCCAGGACGAGGCGGAGGCGCTGTTCCTGGCGGGCCTGCCCGGCCCGGCGGCCGAACTCGGCCTTGCCGATCTGCTCTCCGCCGCCCGGCTCAAGCTGACGGCGGCGCTCCCGGCGCGCATGCAGGGCGAGGCCGAGCGCATCGCTTCGCGCTTCCACCTCGACCCGGTCGGCTGGTTCCGCGGCGCCGATCCGCTGCCCGCGCTGCAGACCGTGGCGCGCGCCGTGTGGAGCGCGCGCTATCTCAAGGCCGGTTACCGCAATTCGGGGCAGGTCTATGCCCGCAAGCTCGCACCGCTCGGCCTCGTGCTGAAAGCCGGCATCTGGTACCTCGTGGCGCAAAGCGGCAGCGCCATCCGGACCTATCGCGTCGCCGCGATCGAAGACGCCACGATCACGGACGAAGGCTTCGCGCGGCCCCGACGCTTCGACCTCGCCGCCCATTGGCAAGCCTCCTCGCGCGCCTACGAGACCAGCCTTTATCGCGATGCGGCGTCGGTGCGGCTGTCGCCCAAAGGGATGGCGCTGCTGCCGCTGCTCGGTCCTCATGCGAACGATGCCGCCAGGCGCAGCGCCGCCAGGCCGGATCGCCGGGGCTTCGTCCGCTGCACGCTGCCGGTCGAGCCCGGCGAACACGGCCTGCGCGATCTGCTGCGTTTCGGCGACGAGATCGAGATCTTGAGCCCGCCCGCGTTGCGCGCCGACCTCGCCGCGCTCGCCGGGCGGGTGGCGCAGCGCCACGCCAGGACCGCCGTCGCTTCGGCGGCGGGGTTGAAATGAGCCCTCGCGCGCCTGCCCCCCGGGCCGGCCGGCGAGGGAGCGGCAAAGCGAAGCGGCAATCGCCGAAACGTGGTGGCTGCGCCGGCAAATCTCTTTCGATTCACAGCTTCTCGCGCTGAAACACCGTCTCGCCCTGCCTCGCCCCCTGCTGGGGGAAGCGAATGCGGATCGCAAGGGTTGCCGCGCGCCCGACTCCTCGCTAAACGATCCCCTTAACCTGCAAATAGGGCCGAGCGACCGCGCATCCGCGTGGCGCTCTCACGCGCGTGAGCCGCCTGGGCCGAGAGGCCCAGGACAACCGGGATAAAGCATGCCCAAGCGGACCGACATCCACACCGTCCTGATCATCGGCGCCGGGCCCATCGTCATCGGCCAGGCCTGCGAGTTCGACTATTCCGGCGTGCAGGCCTGCAAGGCGCTCAGGGCCGAGGGCTACCGCGTGGTGCTGGTCAATTCCAACCCGGCCACGATCATGACCGATCCGGGGATGGCGGACGCGACCTATATCGAGCCGATCACGCCCGAATTCGTCGAGCAGATCATCGCCGCCGAGAAGCCCAACGTGCCGCCCGGCCGCGTCTTCGCGTTGCTGCCGACCATGGGCGGCCAGACCGCGCTCAACACCGCGCTGTCGCTGCGCAAGCGCGGCACGCTGGAGAAATACGGCGTCGAGCTGATCGGCGCCAGCGCCGACGCCATCGACAAGGCAGAGGACCGCGAGCTGTTCCGCCAGGCGATGCTGCGCATCGGCCTGGAGGTCCCCAAGGGCGTCACGCTGAAGGGCGAGCTGCGCCACAAGAAGGACGCCCACGGCGAATTCCTCTACGACAGCCGCAACAACCCGATCATCGAGCTCGCCGCCGAGTCGCAGAACGGCGCCCGCGACGCGCTGGCGCTGGTCGGCCTGCCGGCGGTGATCCGCCCCAGCTTCACGCTCGGCGGCACCGGCGGCGGCATCGCCTACAACCGCGAGGAATTCTACCGCATCGTCGAGGGCGGCCTCGAGGCCTCGCCGACCAACGAAGTGCTGATCGAGGAATCGGTGCTCGGCTGGAAGGAATACGAGATGGAGGTCGTGCGCGACCGCGCCGACAACGCCATCATCATCTGCTCGATCGAGAACGTCGACGCCATGGGCGTGCACACCGGCGATTCCATCACCGTGGCGCCCGCCCTGACGCTGACCGACAAGGAATACCAGCGCATGCGCTCCGCCAGCATCGCGGTGCTGCGCGAGATCGGGGTCGAGACCGGCGGCTCCAACGTGCAGTTCGCGGTCAACCCGGCCGACGGCCGCATGGTGGTGATCGAGATGAACCCGCGGGTTTCGCGCTCCTCGGCGCTGGCCTCCAAGGCCACCGGCTTTCCCATCGCCAAGATCGCGGCCAAGCTGGCCGTCGGCTACACGCTCGACGAGCTCGACAACGACATCACCAAGGTGACGCCGGCCGCCTTCGAGCCGACCATCGACTATGTCGTGACCAAGATCCCGCGCTTCGCCTTCGAGAAATTCCCCGGCGCCGAGCCGCTGCTGACGACCTCGATGAAATCGGTCGGCGAGGCCATGGCCATCGGCCGCACCTTCGCCGAGTCGATCCAGAAGGCGCTGCGCTCGCTGGAGACCGGCCTCACCGGCTTCGACGAGATCGCGCTGGAGGACGACGAGAACACCATCCGCGCCGCGCTCGGCCGGGCGACGCCGGACCGCCTGCTGCTGGCGGCGCAGGCGATGCGCTACGGCTTCCCGCTCGCCGAAATCCACGCCATCACCAAATACGACCCCTGGTTCCTCGGCGAGATCGAGGCCATCGTCGCCACCGAAGCGCGCGTGCGCGCCGCCGGCCTGCCGAAGGACGCTATCGGCCTGCGCCGCCTCAAGCAGATGGGCTTCTCCGACGCGCGGCTGGCGACGCTGACCGGCTCGACCCGCCAGGCGGTCGCCGCCGCGCGCGCCGCGCTGGGCGTGCGCCCGGTGTTCAAGCGCATCGACACCTGCGCCGCCGAATTCGCCGCCCTGACGCCCTATATGTACTCGACCTACGAGACCCCTTTCGGCGGCGCAGCCGAATGCGAAGCCAAACCCACGGACAACAAGAAGATCATCATCCTCGGCGGCGGCCCCAACCGCATCGGCCAGGGCATCGAGTTCGACTATTGCTGCTGCCACGCCGCCTTCTCGCTCTCGGCCCAGGGCTTCGAGACGATCATGATCAACTGCAACCCGGAGACCGTGTCGACCGACTACGACACCTCGGACCGCCTCTACTTCGAGCCGCTGACCGTCGAGGACGTGCTGGAGATCGTGCGCGTCGAGCAGTCGAACGGCACCCTCGCCGGCGTCATCGTCCAGTTCGGCGGCCAGACGCCGCTCAAGCTCGCCAACATGCTGGCCGCCGAAGGCGTGCCGATCCTGGGCACCAGCGCCGACGCCATCGACCTCGCCGAGGATCGCAAGCGCTTCCAGGTCTTGCTCCACGAACTCGGCCTCAAGCAGCCGCGCAACGCCACCGCGATGACGGCGGAGGAAACCGTCGCCGCCGCCCGAAGCATCGGCTATCCGGTGATCCTGCGCCCGTCCTATGTGCTGGGCGGCCGCGGCATGGTGGTGTGCGCCGACGAGGCGCATCTGAAGACCCAGGTGCAATCGGGCGAGCTGTTCCGCATCTCCGGCGACAATCCGGTGCTGATCGACGGCTTTCTGCACCACGCCACCGAAGTCGACGTCGATGCCATCTGCGACCACGACGGCGAGGTCTTCATCGCCGGCATCATGGAGCATATCGAGGAAGCGGGCGTGCATTCGGGCGACAGCGCCTGCGCCATCCCGCCCCATTCGCTCAAACCCGCCACCTTGCGCGAGATCGAGCGCCAGACCGTCGCCATGGCGCGGGCGCTCAAGGTGCGCGGCCTGATGAACGTGCAATACGCCGTGCAGGAGGGCGACATCTACGTCCTCGAAGTGAACCCCCGCGCCAGCCGCACCGTGCCCTTCGTCGCCAAGGCGATCGGCCTGCCGGTCGCCGCCATCGCGGCCCGCGTGATGTCCGGCGAGCGGCTGAAGACCTTCGATCTCACGCCGTCCCGATCGGCGCATATCGCGGTCAAGGAGGCGGTGCTGCCCTTCGCGCGCTTTCCCGGCGTCGACACCATCCTGGGGCCGGAGATGCGCTCGACCGGCGAGGTCATGGGCCTCGACGCCAATTTCGGCCGCGCCTTCGCCAAGAGCCAGATCGGCGCCGGGCTCAAGCTGCCGCTCGCCGGCAGCGTCTTCATCTCGGTGCGCGACGCCGACAAGCCTTATGCCGTCGGCCCGGCGCGCCAGATGATCGCGCTCGGCTTCGACATCCTGGCGACGCGCGGCACCGCCGACGCGCTGGAGGCCGCCGGCGTTGCGGTCAGGCGCATCAACAAGGTGCTGGAGGGCCGCCCGCATGTCGTCGACGCGCTCAAGAACGGCGAGATCCACCTGGTCTTCAACACCACCGACGGTAGCCAGGCGCTGACCGATTCGCTGTCGATCCGCCGCACCGCGCTGACGATGAAAGTGCCCTACTACACCACCATGGCGGGCGCCGCCGCCGCCGCGGAGGGCATCGCGGCGCTGCAGCACGGCGACCTCGGCGTCCGCACGCTGCAAAGCTACGCCTAACCATAAAGCGGGCCCTTGCCGGTGTGCCCTTGAAGTCGCACCCCGCCGGTCTTACAATTTGCCTGTTGGCGCCCCCTGTTGGGACGAATAAACCAAGGCGTAACAAGGACTTACTAAAAACACCGCAGACTTCCGCCACCGGCAATCCCGCCACGCGGGGCCGGGCGGAGCTTCTTTGCCGATTACAGGACGACTGCCATGGAACGCATTCCGATGACCGCCGCGGGCTACAAGGCCCTCGAGGACGAAGTGAATCAGCTCAAGAACGTCGACCGCCATGAGATCATCAAGGCGATCGCGGAGGCGCGCGCCCATGGCGACCTGTCGGAGAACGCCGAGTATCACGCCGCCAAGGAGAAGCAGAGCTTCATCGAGGGCCGCGTCATGGAGCTCGAAGACCAGATCGGCCGCGCCGAGGTGATCGACGTGCTGAAGATGACGGGCACGACGGTGAAGTTCGGCGCCACAGTGACGCTGGTCGACGAGGATTCCGATGAGAAGCGCAAATATCAGATCGTCGGCGACGTCGAGAGCGACGCCAAGCATGGCCGCATCTCGCTGTCCTCGCCCATCGCCCGCGCCCTGATCGGCAAAGGCAAGGGCGACACCGTCGAAGTCGCAACCCCCGGCGGCTCGCGGTCGTACGAGATCCTGAAGGTCGAGTTCGTTTGAGCGGGAGCTGACGATGGCGAACGACTACAGCTTTACGGTTGTGCTGGAACCGCAGGAAGGCGGCGGCTTCACCGTGCTGGTCCCTGCCCTTCCTGAAGTGATCACAGAAGGCGACACGGAAGCTGAAGCGCTTGCCAATGCCGAAGACGCAATTCACCTCGTGCTTTCCTATCGCCGCCAGCAAGGTCTCGCCATTCCACCCGATGCATTGCCCGAAGTTCGTCGCGTAACCGTGGCGGCATGAATGGCGGCCGCGCGGCTGCCGATCACGAGCGGTCAACGCGTGATTCAGGCGCTGTACAAGGCGGGTTTCGTCTCTGTGCGCATATCCGGAAGCCACCATCTGCTGACGCAACCCGGCGACCGGTCGAGAACGGTCGTTGTCCCTGTCCATGGCAATCGCGATCTCAAACCGGGCACCCTTCGCGCGATCATTCGCCAGGCCGGCTTGTCGGTGGACGACTTCGTCGCTCTGTTGTGAACGGCTTTACCCCCGCCTTGCCACCAGCGCGCTCAATTCCGCGATCTCGGTGAAGCGTCCGTCCGGCGACAGCGCCGCCAGCGCCGCGCGCAGCTCCGCCTCGAACGGCGCCGCCTTCTCGCCCAGCCGTTCCGGCGACGTCGTCGACAGCGAGAATGCCAGCCCGACGATCGCGTCGGCGCCGATCGTGCGGCGGATGAATTCGCTGAGGCCGGCGAGGCGCGGGAAGGCCGAATCCAGCAGCAGCGCTTCCTTGCTGCGATAACCGGGCGCCCGCGCCTGCTGCATATGCGACGACAGGCCCCTTCCATAGCGATCGCCGAGATCGCGCAGGCTGCGCCGCCAGGCATTCTCGGCCGTCGCCGGATGGTCGTCGTCGAAGAAGGCGAGCGCGCCGTCCGCCGCAACGATGCCGTCCAGCGTCTTCAGCGTCGCCTCGCGGTCCATCCAGTGGAACGCGCGTCCCATCGTCACCAGCCGGAACGGCCCGATGCCGCCCGGCAGGTCGAACGAACTGCCCTGGCGCACATCGAGCGTGACGCCGGCCGCGCCCGCCGCGTCGCGGCAGGCCGCGACCATGTCCGGCTCGGGATCGACCGCGGTGACCTTGAACCCCAGCCGCGCCAGCGGCACCGCCAAGAGCCCCGGCCCGCAGCCCAGATCCAGCACCGCATCGCCGGGCCCAAGCCCGACCGTCTCGGCGACGCGCGCGATCAACGCCTCGGGATAGCCGAGCCGATAGCGCGCATAAAACGGCACGGTCGAGCGAAACCTGCGCGGATTGAAAGTGCTGGAGGGTTGGCTCACGGCTGATCCTTAGTTGCTGGCTTGCGAGACTCTATATCACCGCAATCCCTCTACTTCTCCCACTCCCCTTCGGGGACCGTCGCAATAGCAATGGCAGCTGGCGTCGCTCCCAAGCTTTGGGAAATGTCTGATATGGTGCAGGTGCTAGAGGATTGGGAAGCGAACCGAGATGCAGCTTAGGTCAAGCGTAATTTCCAAAGGGCGCCGCAATCCACGCGGATTCACCGCCTCTCTCATGTCCGATACCAAATGGCGAAAGCTATTTACCGCGCTTGATAGACCGGATTTGAACTTGAAGCAGGCCCGCATCAAATTTGTTGATGCGGACGAGGTGCATACTATCAACCGCCCGAGAGCCTACGCCTACGGCAAGAAGCCTTGGCCGTACATAGACACGGTTGAATTTGGCCCCTTTGCGCTGCGCTCGATCGAGTGGATTGAATTTCCAGCGGTTGCTGAGTTCAAGCGCCGTTCGCCAAACGGCGAGGGCCGCATGCCATCTAGTTTCGAAAAACAGAATATTGAACAGGCAGCCTCCATTCTCGCCGGATTGGGGAAATTTCCCATTGAATCGATCGGGCACGCACTTCGTGTCCTCGGGCACGTTCGCTGAGAAAACTCAAACAGTGCCACCACCCCACTACAACCTAAGGTTGACTCCGCGTTGCAATGAACATACCATGAACGGTTTCAATCAGGAGACCCTTCCATGGACGACGACGAATCCACCGACCCCGTGCTCGACCCCGCCCCCAATCCGGCCTCGTTTTTCTATCGCGGCACCATCGCCGAGCGGGTCGACATGCAGCTGGGCGTCCTCACCCAGGGCGTCGCCGACTGCATGATCCTGGCCACCGGCGCCTTTCCCAACCTGACCGAAGGCGCGGCGCAGGAGCCGAACGCCCTCGCCCGCCCGAGCGTCAATGCCGTCACCAGCTGGCAGGCGGCGCGCTCGGCCGAGCTGCGCGATGCCGCCCGCCTCGCCGAGGCCAGCGCCCGCCTGCTGACCGGCTTCGCCCGGCTGCGCGGCCAGTTCAGCCAGGATTTCACCATCCGCCACAGCGACCGCCGCGCCGGCGCCAAGGCCAAGCACCGTCAGCGCGCGACGACCGTCGTGCACAGCTTCTCGCTGCCGGCGGCGCCGGGCGACGGCGCCGGCGAGCTGCCGTCGCCGGCCAGCGGACTGAGCCCCGGCCTTGCCGACATCGCGCAGCGCTTCGCGGCGGAGATGTCGGCGCGGCATGGCGACGGCCAGTCGTCCGATGCCGCGGTCGAAGAGCTCGAACGGCGGCTGGCCGGGCTGGCCGGCAAGGGCTGGCCGGCGCCCGCTTCGGACGACGCTGCGCCCGCTTCCGACACCCCCCACCCCCCTGAAGCGAAGTAGGGGTTCGAATGTACGCCGGGCGAAACATTTCAATCGCTTGCGAGGCGCCCCTGTCCCGCCGGGCAGTGCAAAGGCTGCGCGCTGCGCTGGGTCTGCCGAGGCGGGCGCGCGGCGCTCAGCCCGGCAACCGCAACCGCCTCAGCCATGGACGCTATGGCGCTGCGTTCCGTGCGCGCCGGGCCGCCACCTGGGCGCAGCTCTGCGCTACGCGCGAGCTCACCCGCCTGCTCGCGATCCTGGCGCGCAGCGGCCAGGGTCCGGCGACGGCCGCGCCGCCGCCGGGGCGGCTTTGCTTTGCGCCGCAGCACCTTATAGTGCGAGCCGCTGCAAGGGTTTTCGAATCATGGCCAACATCGCCCTCGTCGACGACGACAAGAACATCCTCGCCTCGGTCAACATGCTGCTGGAGCAGGAGGGCTACCATGTCCGCACCTTCTCCGACGGGGCCTCCGCCTTGACCGCGCTGACCGCCAATCCGCCCGACCTTGCCATCCTCGACATCAAAATGCCGCGCATGGATGGTCTGGAGCTGCTGCGCCGGCTGCGCCAGACCGCCGACCTGCCGGTGATCTTCCTGACCTCGAAGGACGAGGAGATCGACGAGTTGATGGGGCTGAACGCCGGCGCCGACGACTATATCCGCAAGCCCTTCTCGCAGCGCCTGCTGCTGGAGCGGGTCAAGGCGGTGCTGCGCCGCGCCGACGCCAACAAGGGCCTGCCGCCGGGGCCCGAGGGCAAGAAGGAAGCGCTGGTGCGCGGCAAGCTGGCGCTCGATCCGCAGCGCCACGAATGCACCTGGGACGGCAAGCCGGTCCGCCTCACCGTCACCGAATTCCTCATTCTCCAGGCGCTGGCGCAGCGCCCGGGCTTCGTGAAGAGCCGGGACAGCTTGATGGATGCCGCCTATGACGACCAGGTCTATGTCGACGACCGCACTATCGACAGCCACATCAAGCGGCTGCGCAAGAAATTCAAGGTTGCCGCCGACGATTTCGACGCCATCGAGACGCTGTATGGTGTGGGCTACCGCTATCGCGAGGCTTAAGCCGCCGCGCAGTCGGGCTTGAGCATGGCCGCGCCCCTCCGGCGTTCGCGCTTCTCCGCGCTGTCGCGCCGCATCATCCTGTTCAACGCCTTTGCGCTGGTCGTGCTGATCGCCGGCGTGCTGACGGTGCAGTCGCAGCGCGCCAGCCTGGTCGACGAGCGCCTCAGCGGCATCCAGCAGCAGGCCCAGATCGTCGCCAGCACGCTGGCCGAATACACCACCGACGAGGACAACCACATGGTCTTCGTCAGCCAGGCCAAGCCGCTCTTGCGCCAGCTGATTGCGCCGACCCGGCTGCGCGCCCGGCTGTACGACACCAATGGGCGCCTTCTGGTCGACACCCGCTACCTGCTGGCGCGCAACGTCGTGCAGGTCCAGGACCTGCCGCCGATCGACGGCTGGGACCGCTTCAAGGCCAGCGTCGCGCGCCTCTATGACGGCGTGATGGGCGTGCGCCCCTTCACGCACCTGGATCCCTATTTCGAGGCCGGCGACGACGGCCGCGTCTATGGCGAAGTCACCACCGCGCTCGGCGGCGACAGCGCTTCGGCCGAGCGCGTCGACGAGCGCAACAAGCTGGTGCTCTCCATCGCCATGCCGATCCAGCGCTTCAAGGCGATCTACGGCGTGCTGCTGGTGACCACCGAAGGCGGCGACATCGACGACATCCTGCGCGACGAGCGCAAGACGCTGATCCAGGTGTTCCTGGTGGCCGTCGCCGTGATGGTGATCTCCTCGCTGTTCCTGGCGCGCTTCATCGCCGAGCCGGTGCAGCGCCTCGCCCAGGCGGCCGACGAAGTGCGCAGCGGCCATGCCGGGCGCGGCACCATTCCGAGCATGGAGGAGCGCCGCGACGAGATCGGCGACCTTGCCGCCAGCCTGGCGGCGATGACGCGCGCGCTCTACGACCGCATCGACGCCATCGAGCGCTTCGCCGCCGACGTGGCGCACGAGCTGAAGAACCCCCTGACCTCGCTCAAGAGCGCGGTGGAGATGCTGACGCGCGCCACCGACGATGCGGCGCGGACGCGGATGATGGGCATCGTGCGCAACGACGTGAAGCGCATCGACCGGCTGATCACCGACATCTCGGACGCCTCGCGCCTCGATGCCGAGCTCAGCCGCGAGACCAGCGAGCGCGTCGATCTCGCGCATCTGCTGGAGACCATCGTCGAGGTCTATCGCTTCACCGAGATCTCCAAGGGCGTCAATGTCGAACTCGCTATCGAGTTGCCGGCGCAGGCGCGCGTGCTCGGCCGCGACGAGCGGCTCGGCCAGGTGTTTCGCAACCTGATCGACAACGCGGTGTCGTTCAGCAAGGAAGGCGCGACCGTCACGGTCGCGGCGCGGGCCGAAGGCGGCAATGCCCGCGTCACGGTGGAGGATGACGGCCCCGGCATCCCGCCGGACAATCTGGAGACCATCTTCGAGCGCTTCTACACAGAACGGCCGAACGCGAATTTCGGCAACAATTCCGGCCTCGGCCTGTCCATCGCGCGCCAGATCGCCGAGAGCGCCGGCGGCAGCATCACGGCCGAGAACCGCGAGGCGGGCGGCGCGCGCTTCATCGTCGTCCTGCCGCTGGCGCGCTGAATGGCCCACCGCGTCAACATCCATGCGACCTGCGTGCGGCTCGGCCGCGCCGGCGTGCTGCTGCTGGGCAGGAGCGGCGCCGGGAAGTCCGATCTCGCGCTGCGCCTGATCGGGCGCGGCGCCGTGCTGGTGTCGGACGACCGCTGCGATCTGTCGGTCGTGCGCGGCGCGCTCGTCGCCCAGGCGCCGAAAACCATCGCCGGCCTTCTGGAAGTCCGCGGCCTCGGCATCGTCGCGGTGCCGCACCTCCGCAGCGCCCGCATCGCCCTCGTTGTCGATCTGTCGGCAAGGGCGGAACGTCTGCCGGAACACCGGACCTATGCGCCGCCTTCGCCGCTGGCGCCCGCCACGCGTCCCACCTTGATTTCGCTCAATGCTTTCGAGGCGTCGGCACCCGACAAGGTTATCGCAGCCCTGCGACACCGGGGTGCGCGCGCCCCTGTCAAGCGCAATTGAGGCCTGTGCCGCCCCTTGAACCTTGCTATCGTGACACCACATCAGAGGCATCCCATGATCGGTATCGTACTCGTCACGCACGGCCGCCTCGCGCAGGAATTCATCGCTGCGATGGAGCATATGGTCGGCCCGCAAACCCATCTGCGGGCCGTCTGCATCGGCCCTGAGGACGACATCGAGCGCCGCCAGCGCGAGATCGCGGCGGCGGCGAAGTCGGTCGATGTCGGCCGCGGCGTCGTCATCGCCACCGACATGTTCGGCGGCACGCCCTGCAATCTGGCGCTGACCGTGCTGGAGCGCGGCAAGATCGAGGTCCTGGCCGGCGTCAACCTGCCCAGCCTGATCAAGCTGATCGACGTGCGCGCCAAGCTGCCGCTGGACGAAGCGGTGAAACTCGCCATCGCCGCGGGGCGCAAATATATGCGCGCCGGCTCGGCCGACCTCGCCGGTGTCGCCAAGGAATGAGCGAACCCGCCAAGCGCGTCGCGATCGCCAGGATCACCAACAAGCGCGGCCTGCACGCCCGCGCCTCGGCCAAGATCGTCGAAGCGGCGGCGCGCTTCCAATGCGAGATCATCATCGCCAAGGACGGCCAGGAGGTGAACGCGCGCTCGATCATGGGGCTGATGATGCTGGCCGCGAGCCTCGGCGCCGAGGTGGAAGTCTCCGCCGAAGGCGCGGATTCCGGCGAAGCCCTGACCGCGATCCTGGCGCTTATCGAAGCCAAGTTCGGCGAGGAGTAAGCGCAGGCATCACACGCACAGCCATGTTCGCACTGTCTAAGGCGCGAGCCGCCTGGCCAGATCCGCGTGGCCGCGTTCGCCGGCGAGATCGGCCGCCGTCTTGCCGTCGGCAAGCTTGATCGCCTTGTCGGCGCCGGCCGCAAGCAAGGCATCGACGCAGGTCTCGTAGCCATTGCCGGCGGCGATCATCAGCGCGGTATAGCCCTGTTTCTGCAGCGCATCGACACCGGTCGCCGCAATCAGCCTTTCGAAGGCCGGCTTGCCGATGCGCCGTCCGGCACAGGCGGCGTGCAGTGCGAGATTCTGTTCGAAGGCGCGGCCCATGATGCGGCCGCTTGCGCCGGCCTCGAGCAGCAGGATCACCACGTCGTCATTGCCGACGAAGGCGGCGAGGTGCAGCGCGGTCCAGCCGTCCGGCGATAGCAGGTCGACGGCCCAGGGCGCCTGTTTCAAGAGCGCATCGAGCCGAGAAACGTCCCCGGCGAGCGCCGCCTCATGCAGCGAAAGCCCGCCGCGTGCCTTGAGCATTGCGGCGCACTTCACCCGGCCTCGGAAGGTGCAGAACAGGAACAACGACTCGCCGTTGTCGTTGCGGATGCGGCTCGCATCGCTGCGGTCACCCAGCACGGCGGCGAGACCTTCGGCATCGTCGGCCTCGGCCAGCTTGAAGAATGTCGTCGTCTCGGGCATCGCCGTCCTTCCCCCTGTTTCGCCACCAGACTAGGGGGCCTGCGCGCCGCTCGCATCCGCCGAAATTGCGAATCTCAGTTGCGGGCCGCACGTACCGCCCCCGGCGTGGCGCCGAACTGGCGGACGAAGGCGCGGTCGAAGGCGCTGCGGCTTTCATACCCGGCGGCGCGGGCGATATCCTCGATTGCGTCGGCCGTCATGATCAGGGCGTCACGCGCGGCATCGAGACGCCGCGCTGCCGCGAAAGCGAGCGGCGGCCGGCCATAGACGGCGCGGAAGACGCGGATCAGATGGAACGGCGACAGGGCCGCGGCCGCCGCGGCGCCTTCGAGCGTCGCATGCGTTTGGGTTTCGACCAGATAGGTCTCGGCGCGCGCAACGCGGCGCAGCAACTCGTCCCTTGTCGTGCGGCGCAGGGCGGGCACGCGCTGCGCCATCCCGCGGCGCGCGAAGGCGAGTGCGGCAACGTCCGCGAGCAGCGCGAAGGCCCCCTCGACCAGCGCAGCCTGCGCCGGCGCGGCACGGCGTGCCTCGTCACGCAGGCGCGTCAGCGAAGCCTGCAACAGGGGCGTTGGCGAACTCGCTACGGCCGGAATTTCGGGAAAGGCTTCGTCCCTTGCGCCATGCGTGCGCCACGCCGCGTCGGCGAGGGCCCTGGGAAAGAACACAACGAAGCTCTCGGACGACTCGCGCATGTCGAGGCTGTAGGATTGGCCGCGATTGAGCAGCAGCTGGGTGCCGGCGCCGAGCACGAAACTGCGGCCGGCGACGCGGTAGCGCGCTGCGCCTCGCGGGATCCATTTGAGCGACAGCTCCGGCTCGTCACCGCCGCCTTCGAAGCGTGCGCCGCGGGCGTTCAGGATGGCGAGGCGCGGGCCATGGTCCGGCCCGAAATGCATCCGCCGTGCCTTGTGCGGCGCGATCAGGTCGGGCTGGTCAAGGAGCAGCGCCGCCGTCATCACCAATGGCCTGCCGCGTGTTCCTTGTTCGCCTTGATGAAGTCGGCGCGGTAGCTCGCCGTGTCCTTGGAGGAGAGATCGGCGATGCGCCATGCGCCGTTCACGGCGACGAGATGGAGCGTCAGCGGATTGGGCCCGCCGCCCGGGAAACGCAGATCGACCACCGCGATCGCGGCGCCGGCGCCCTTCATGGTCACGGAGAGAATTTTCGCCTTGAGGCCGCTATCGTCCTGGCACTGGCACAAGGGATCGGCATCGACGAAGCCGACTTCGCCCTTGGCCAGCCGCACATCCTCCTTGAACAGCGCGACCATGCCGGGATCGAACACGTCCGCGGCATTCTTGTCAGTCGGGCTGAAGACCGGACCGTTCGCGGGCTGTGGGTAGTGCGCATAGATCTTCTGCACGAAGGCGCGGGCCGAAGCGGCGTCGGGCGCGGCGCCTGCGGCGCAAACAGAGGCGGCGAGAACGGTCAGCGCGGCGAGCGTCAGTCGGGTGAATCGCATGATGGTCCCTCGGATTTGTGGCTATGGTGCATGAAGCTCCGCGCAGGAGAATCCTCAAGTCAAAAGAATCATGTCGGCATGGATTTTGTTGGAAATATTCCTATTGGAGCGAAATCCGACGCGTGAAATCCAAAGTCCACGGACCGTATACGAAAGAAAATTGCAATTTTGCGCGCCTCATAAAGACATGCATATTTCTTTATATGTTCCTTGCCCCCGCCAAATCCGGCTGCTATATCCGCCCCGCTTTTCCAAGGACCCTGCCCCATGGCCGACCAACACGATTACGTCGTCAAGGACATCACGCTCGCCGAATGGGGCCGCAAGGAATTGAACATCGCCGAG
Source organism: Rhizomicrobium sp. (assembly GCA_035570795.1). Lineage (GTDB taxonomy): Bacteria > Pseudomonadota > Alphaproteobacteria > Micropepsales > Micropepsaceae > Rhizomicrobium. The sequence continues at coordinate 34,861 of DATMKZ010000036.1, read as the reverse complement.
GTCGAGATGCCCGGCCTGATGGCGACACGCGAGGAATTCGCCAAGGCGCAGCCGCTCAAGGGCGCGCGCATCGCGGGCTCGCTGCACATGACGATCCAGACAGCGGTGCTGATCGAGACGCTGAAGGCGCTCGGCGCCGACATCCGCTGGGCCAGTTGCAACATCTATTCGACGCAGGACCATGCCGCAGCGGCGATCGCGGCGGCCGGCATTCCGGTGTTCGCGATCAAGGGTGAGAGCCTGAAGGACTATTGGGACTACACCCGCCGCATCCTGGAATGGTCGGACGGCGGCACGCCGAACCTGATCCTCGACGACGGCGGCGACGCCACCATGCTGGTGCATCACGGCCTGCGCGCCGAGAAGGGCGATGTCGCGTTCCTCGACAAGGCCGGCAATGAGGAAGAGGAAGTCTTCTTCGCTCTGATCAAGAAGACACTGAAGGAGAAGCCGGGCTGGTTCGCCGAACTCGCCAGGAACATCCGCGGCGTCTCCGAAGAGACCACGACCGGCGTGCATCGCCTCTATCTGATGGAGAAGGACGGCAAGCTGCTGTTCCCGGCGATCAACGTCAACGACAGCGTTACCAAGTCGAAATTCGACAATCTCTATGGCTGCCGCGAGAGCCTGGTCGATGGCATCCGCCGCGGCACCGACGTGATGATGGCCGGCAAGGTCGCCATGGTCGCGGGCTTCGGCGACGTCGGCAAGGGCTCGGCCGCTTCGCTGCGCCAGGCCGGCTGCCGCGTTATGGTCTCGGAAGTCGATCCGATCTGCGCCCTGCAGGCGGCGATGGAAGGCTATGAGGTCACGACGATGGAAGATGCGGCGCCGCGCGCCGACATCTTCGTCACCGCGACCGGCAATGTCGACGTGCTGACCATCGACCACATGCGGGCGATGAAGGACCGCGCCATCGTCTGCAACATCGGTCACTTCGACTCGGAGATCCAGGTCGCAGCGCTGAAGAACTTCAAGTGGCACAACGTCAAGCCGCAGGTCGACGAGGTCGAGTTCTCGGACGGCAAGCGCATCATCCTGCTATCGGAAGGACGGCTGGTGAATCTGGGCAATGCCATGGGGCATCCCTCCTTCGTGATGTCGGCGTCGTTCACCAACCAGACGCTGGCGCAGATGGAATTGCACGCCAACACAGGCAAGTACGGCAAGAAAGTCTACACCCTGCCAAAGCACCTGGACGAGAAGGTGGCGCGGCTGCATCTCGCCAAGATTGGCGTCAAGCTGACCGTGCTGTCGGACAAGCAGTCTGAATACATCAGCGTCCCGCAGGCCGGACCGTTTAAGCCAGATCATTACCGGTACTAGTTGCGAAAAGATCGGGCGGCACATTCGACAGAAGGTGCCGCCCGAATTACTTTAGACCTTCGACATCCGGAGGAACGCTGTGAGCAAGCCATCCTTTCTGCCCGCCAGCGCCGGCGAGGCATTCAGGCATATCAATGCGGTGACCACGCCGACAGTCGACGACCTTAAGCTGATGGTCTATCTCGAGGCTTCAGGCGAAGTCGGCTATGGCGATCTCGCCGATGGCGCGCCGAACCGGGCGGTCGCCAATCTTTTGAACGCCAATGGCCGCGAGGAAGTGGCGCATGCCCATCGCGTCGCCAAGGCGATACGCGCCATCACCGGCGAGGACTTCGCGGTGCCGGCGCCGGCCGACAATCCTTACGCGAAGAAGTCGGGACGCAGGGTCGACCGCGCGATCCTAGAGGGCCTCGTGAAGGCAGAGAATTTCGGCAAGACGCTCTACGACACCTGGGCCGACAACACCACCAACGCCGAGGCCGCCGTGCTCTTCCGCCAGAACGGCATCGAAGAGGCCAAACACGGGGCGCGGGCGCTGGAAGCGATTGGCTTGCTGGACGCTTGAGGGAGAACGTCGATGAGCGATATCGTCGAGCCACTGCTGGTCGATCTGGTGGCGTTCGTCGCGCGCGAGGAGCGGCCCTATCTCGAACTCATGGACGCCTGGCGCACATCCTGTCCGCGGTTGCCGGTGTGGGAAGAGGCCAATGCGCGCGGATTGGTGACGCGGGTCGGCACGCCGCAGGGCGCCGTGGTGCGCGCGACGGCCAAGGGGCGGGCCTTTATCGCGCAGGCAAGGCCGTGATCTTTGTCATCAGGTTTCTTGCCCTGATGACCCTGCTGGATTTTGCGGCCATCATCGTCTTCATGGCGGCGATGGCGCCTTATATCAAACCAGGCACGCGAAAGGGGTCTCGCGGCCTGTATCCGATGTATCTCCCGGCAAACGCGTTCACTGACGTCAAAGGTCTGATGTATCGCAATCGTTTTCTTTTCTGCCTTGGTATGTTGCCCGTTCTGTTACTGCCCATGGCCGCCCTAATTTCGCAGTTGCCGGAAGGGTACGCGCCATGAACATCGCGATCCTCGACGATTACTTCGATACGCTGCGCACGCTGGACGCGTTTCGCAAGCTCGACGGCCACGACGTCACCGTGTGGATCGATCACATCCAGGAAACGGAGGCGCTGGCGGCGCGGCTCGCGGGTGCCGAGGCTCTGGTCCTGATCCGCGAGCGCACCAGGGTCGGCGCCGACCTCGTCGCACGCCTGCCGAAGCTGAAACTGATCAGCCAGCGTAGCGTCTATCCGCATATCGACGTCGAGGCCTGCACGCGTGCCGGCGTCGTCGTGTCGTCGAACCTGCACGCCGACACGCCGTCCTATGCGGCGGCGGAGCTGACCTGGGCGCTGGTGCTGGCGGCGGCGCGGCGCCTGCCGAGCCAGGTCGCCGCCCTGAAACAGGGCGTATGGCAGACCGGCGTCGGCATCACGTTGCGCGGCAAGACACTGGGTATCTTCGGTTATGGCCGGATCGGGGCCGCGGTCGCGGGTTACGGCCGGGCCTTCGGCATGAACGTCCTGGTATGGGGGCGCCCGGCATCGCTGGAACGGGCGCGGGCCCACGGCCACGCGGTGGCGGAAAGCAAAGCGGCCTTCTTCGAACGGAGCGACGTGCTGTCACTGCATATGCGGCTGGTGCCGGCGACGCGCGGCATCGTGACGGCGGACGATCTGGCGCGGATGAAACCGGCGTCGTTGATCGTCAACACGTCGCGCGCACCGCTAATCGCGCCCGGCGTGCTGGTGCAGGCGCTCAAAGCGGGACGACCGGGGATGGCGGCGGTGGACGTGTTCGAGGAGGAGCCGCTGCGCGATCCCCGGCATCCGCTGTTGCAGCTCGCCAATGTCATTGCGACGCCGCATATCGGCTATGTGACGCGCGACGAATACGAACTGCAATTCGCCGACATCTTCGACCAGATCACGGCCTATGCCGCGGGCCGGCCGATCAACGTCGTCAATCCGGAGGTGCTGCGCCGCGCCTAATGCGGCTTGACCGGCTTGTGCGGCGGCTTTGCGGCAGGCTTCTTCTTGAGCGGGACGGGCTTCTTGGGCACGACCGACATCAGGGTGCCGGGATGTGCCGGCGCGCGCGCGGCGACGGCGAGGCCCAGCGTGCCCGGCCAGCCGAGATTGGCGGTGACCGTTTTCGGCACAAAGGCGGACGCGATGCCGATAAAGTCGCTGGAGAGGCCGGCGCCGCCGCTGTGGCCGGCGCAGACCGGCTGGTTGAAGACGAAGTCGACGACGTTGCCGGTTTTGGTGACGCTGAACAGGCCAACTGTGCCGACCGCGCCCTGCGTCACGACATAGACGTCGTAGGCCTGGCCGGTGCCGTCAAAGGAAAGCCGCGAGACGGCGCCGAAATCCACCGCCAGATCGGTGACGCAGGGCACTTCGCCATCGCTTGAGGCGCCCGTCATGTCGACGCGATATTCATAGGACGTGAGGCCGGCGCCGGGCGCGCCCGCCGCACCCATGAAAGTGCGCGTCTGCAACTGCGCCGTGCCGCTGACGCCGGGCTCCAAAGAAATGGCCCCGAGCGAGTCGGTCACGGTCACCGTGCAGGCGATGTTGAAGACGCAATTGATCGCGGGCGCACCAACATTGACGAAGGTAAGCGCGCCGGAGACCGCGGGAATGAAGAGATCGGACCATGAGAATACCGCCTGGTTGTTGGCCTGGCCAACGAAGGCGACGGTCTGCGCCGTCGTGTCGACCGTGACGTTCCAGACATAACGGGCGCCGCTCTTGTTCCACTGCTTCACCGCGACGCCATTGGCATCATAAGCCACGATAGCCATGGCCATGCCATTCTGGTCGTCGCTCCAGGCCCAATAGGTGTAGCCGTTGAACTGCAGCACCGGGCAGGTCGGGCTGGCGCCGCCGTTCACGGCGTTGGGCATGCAGGCGACTTTCCAGCCGGGCGGCGGTGCCGGGTGCGTGGCGGTCTGGACGATCGCGACGGTCGGCACGGCCTGCGCCGAAGCGGGTGTCGCTGTGACGAGAAAGAGAATCGACGATGCCAGCGCGAACGCGCTCGAATGACGCATGGTTGCCCCCTGTAAACAACAAGCTGTTTTCGATGGAGAACCGACACCGTGCGCGCGCCCCGACGCGGTCACGACAGTTCGAACGGAACACGCATTCTGGGCAACATGATTACTTCTGTGTTAGACTCCGTGCAAGAACGAAAATTTGCGAGAGCGAACATGACCGAGCGTACCGCGACCTGCAGTTGCGGCCAGCTTCGCGTGCATTGCAGCGGCGCGCCGGTGCGCGTCTCGGTCTGCCATTGCCTGGAATGTCAGAAGCGCACCGGCAGCACCTATGGCGTGCAGGCGCGCTGGCCGCGGACACAGGTGCGCATCGAGGGCGTCTCGACGGCATATGCGCGTGTCGCCGACAGCGGCAACGGCCTCACCTTTCACTTTTGCCCGCATTGCGGTTCGACGGTGCACTACCAGCTCGACAACCAGTCCGATCTCGTCGCCGTCGCGGTCGGCGCCTTCGCCGATCCGCTGTTCCCGGCGCCGAAATTCTCGGTGTACGAGCAGCGCAAGCATGCATGGGTCGGTATCGATACCGACGTCGAACGTCTCGGCTAGCCCATCAGCCACCCAGGCTCGGGTCGATGAGATACTTCTCGCCCGTGGCGCGCTTGTTGTATGCGGCGATGGCGGGAGCGCCGAGCGCGCCGGCGAGCGAAACCGTCTGCGTATAGTGGCTGGCGAAGGTTGTCTTGATTTCATTCGCGACTCGCTGGCGCAGCTTCTCGGTCTCGGCCGGACCGATCTTCATCAGGAACGGCGTCAGCAGCCAGCCGCCGAGGCCCCAGGACATGCCGAAAGCGCGATTGAGTTCGGTCGGGCCGGTGTCGAGGCCGCCATAGATGTAGACCTGCTTGTAGGTCGTCGAGCCGTAGCGGCTGAACGATGTCATCTTGCGGGTCGCGGCGATCTCCATGCCGGTGAGAAGCTGGCCGGCCAGCTTGCCGCCCCCGATGGCGTCGAAGGCGATGGTGGCGCCGGTATCGACCAGCGTGGCGATCAGATCCTCCATGAACGACGTCTTGGACGAGTCGACGACATGCACCGCGCCGAGGTCGCGGAGGATATTCACCTGCGCCGGGCTGCGCACGACGTTGACCAGCGCGACGCCGTCCTTGAGACAGATCTTGTTCAGCATCTGGCCGAGATTGGAGGCCGCGGCGGTGTGGATCAGCGCGCTGTGGTTCTCGCGCCGCATGGTTTCGACCATGCCAAGCGCGGTGAGCGGATTGACGAAACAAGAGGCGCCCTCTGCCGCCGTCGTGCCGGCCGGCAGCACAAGACAATCGCGCGCCTTGAGCGTGCGATATTGCGCGTACATCGCGCCGCCAAGAATGGCGACGGTCTTGCCCATCAAGCCTTGCGCGTCAGCACCCGTCTTGATGACGATGCCGGCGCCTTCGTTTCCGACGGGCAGCGACTGGCCGACCCGCGCTGCCATGGCGCGGCGATAGGCGTCGGGGATCGGCGCGACGACGACGGGCTCGGCCGCCGTGCCGGAGAATTTCGCAGCGCGCATGTCGGCGGCACCGAACAGCAGACCGATGTCGGAGGGATTGATCGGCGACGCCTGGATGCGCACGACGACTTCGTCGGGGCCGGGCTCGGCTACGGGCACGCTTGCCAGCGAAAGCTCCAGCTCGCCCTTGTCGGTCACGAGCGAGCGAAGTTGCAGTCCGTCCATGGGTTCTCTCCATCAATTGCGATGACCGGAGCCTACAACGTATGCTTCGGGCAGAGAAACCGGGAGCAAAGCGATGGAAATCGGGGACAAGATCGTTGTGGTGACGGGCGCGGCGAGCGGCATCGGCAAGGCGCTGGCGGAACGCTTCGCCCGGGACGGCGCCAGGCTTGTGGTCTGCGCCGACCGCAATGGCGAGGGCGCTGCGGCGACGGCCAAAGCGGTCGGCGGCGTCGCTTTCACCACCGATGTCGCCAAGGAGGCGGACATCCAGCACCTGATCGAAACCGTCGAGCACCAGCACGGGCCGATCGATCTCTTCTTCTCCAACGCCGGCATCGGCATCGGCGGCGGCGCCGAGGCCTCCAATGAAGGCTGGCAGCGCATCTGGGACATCAACGTGATGGCGCATGTCTGGGCGGCGCGGCATCTGGTGCCACGCATGATCGCCCGCGGCGGCGGCTATCTGCTCAGCACCGCGTCGGCGGCAGGCCTGCTGTCGCAGATCGGCTCCGCGCCCTATGCCGTGACCAAGCACGCAGCGGTCGGGCTGGCGGAGTGGCTTGCCATCACTCATGGCGACCAGGGCATCAAGGTCTCGGTCCTGTGCCCGCAGGCTGTGCGAACGGCGATGACCGCCGGCAATCCCGACGGCGTCGCCAGTGTCGACGGCATGATGGAGCCCGACGCCGTCGCCGATGCCTGCATGCGCGCCATCGCGGCGGAGGAATTCCTCATCCTGCCGCATCCCGAAGTGCTGCAATATATGCGCAACAAGGCCAACGACTACGGCCGCTGGATCGGCGGCATGCGCAAGCTGAACCGACGTTTCCGGGGCTAGCTGAGCACCACGAACCTGACGGACTCGATAGTCACCGCGTCGGCGCGTCCGCGGACAGACCGGCCGTCATGGGTCACCAGCAGGTCGTAGGGCTCGACGCGCAGCGTGAACGGGCCGGGCGACCGGCGCACGATGGCGGTGACGTCGAAACGCTGCGCCGCCTTGATCATGTGCATGCCGGGCATGGGGTCCAGGCCGGCACCATGATGCGTCGCGCCGAAAATGTCGATCAGGCCGACCGGATCGGCGGACGTGGGCTTGCCGGCGCGGTCGAGATAGACGGCAAAGCCCGACGACGGCACCAAGGTGAAGCTGATGCCGGAAAGCTCAAGCAGGACCGTTGCACCAGCATCGGACAGTTCGGGCGCGTCCAGAGTCGGCGCGGCCGGCGCGGCTTCGCTCGCAGGGCGGGTGTCGCGATGCGCGGCGGCAGCGGACCGAGCTCCGCCGATCTGGCGGTGAGCGCCGCTGTGCGGTGTAACGGTGATAGGATGGCTGTCGGCAAGCAACTCACGCTCGCGCGGCCGGCGACGCGCGGTATGTGTACGACGGCCCTCAGCCGCGACCACTTCATCGCTCGGCGCGGCGGCACCCAAGGCGACCGGAGGAGCAGCACCAACGGGCGGCGGCGCGGGGGCGGCCTGCACGGCAGCGCTGTCGGCGCTGCCTGCGCCACTGGCTGCAGCGGCGACCGATTTTGGCGGTGGTGGCGGTGGCGGAGAGGCCGGCACGGGGAGTTGCGGCCCGTAGTCCACGTCATAGGCGACCGGCAATTCGATGGCCTCGCGCCGGCTGAGCGTCACGTCACTGCCGTCGGCGTCGACGAAGGTCCAGGGTCGCTCGTCGAACCAATCCTGTGACTGTGCAATGCCCCAGCTTTTGCCCGGCGTCGCAGCCCATTGCGCCCACATGCGATCGATGTTGGCGTGATGCACCCAGAACACCGGATCGAAGGCGGCGGTGGTGATCTCGGCCATGGCGCCGTTTGCGGAATCGATCACGCCGCCGACCGCGAGATGGATATCGTTGTGCGGCCGCTGCTCGAGCAGGCCGATCTGGGTGTGGTCGGAATCGAGCGTGTCGCCGCCGAAGCCGAGGACGCCCGGCTGGTGGAAGAAGGTGGCGGCGCCGACGGTTTTGGGCGCTTCGCCGATGGCGCCGCTGATCTCGAGCAGGCCACGGGCGAACGACTCCTCGCGGTTGGGATGGAACAGCGGGTTCGCAATCGTCTTCGCATTGTCCACGAATTCCGGCGCGTAGACGGCGGGGAAGACGCGCTGCTCCGCGTTGCCGTAGTCCCAATAGGGCAGCGCGAAGGTGGGATCGCCGGACGCGGCACGCAAGGTGCGCTCGAAGAAATGCAGGAAGGCACGGTGCCAGATGGCGAAATCGGCCGAGCACTGGCCAAAATGCGGACACTTGTTCCAATATTTGTCGCGGTCGAACGCCTGCAATTTCGGATCACGCTTGAGTTCGGCCTTGAGCAGCGCATCGCTATAAGCATGCGTCGCGGCCTGGAAGAACCAACTGCCGGGATTGGACGCCGGCAACGCCTTCATCGCCGCGACGCCGCGGCGCAGCACGGCGACGCGCACCGGATCGGCCGAGAACGCAGCGAGCGACTGGCGCCGCGGACCGGACGGTGTCGCGGCGCGGCCGGGGATCAGCGTCAGCGCACCGATGGCGGCCGCCGTGCCGACGAACTGGCGACGTGTCTGATGCATGGAAGGCCCCGAACTATCCCATACCGCTCACGATATCACGGCAGACTGGGATCGAGCCGATTTATGACTGCCGCGAGACCGGCAGGCGGCGCAGCGTCGGCGCGCTCGCCCACGAATCGGTGGGCGACTCGCCTTCGGTACACAACCCTCCGTACCCGGAGTTCCTAATTCACTGATTTGACTCGGGAATTGGAAATTCGAGCCCAAAATCTGGGGCTGGACGCCACATCTGGTTTTTTACACTTTCTTAACCACATTCCCTTGCGGCTCATTAACGACCGTATCATGTTGATTCCACAGTGATTCGTCGCTGTGGATCGAATCGGGGGCAGCCGGGAATGCGTCCCATCATGGGACAGAAAAACAGCCCTGGCGTCAGGGGAGGATTCGGGAAGTGGCGGGCCAGGTGGCCCGCGCTGGTCGGATTCCTCTTGGCGCCCACACCCGCTTTGGCGGCGACCGACGCGGCGACGCAGCAACTTCTCGTTCTGGGCGCGGTGACGACGGGCGCCGTGGCGCTGGCGCTTGCCGCCGGCCTATGGGCACTGGCCGAGCAGAACCGCGCCGGCAAATTGCGCCGTGCGCTACGCCAGTCGGGTGCACGGACACGGGCCGCGGTCGGCGAACGCGATGCATTGCTGTCGGCGGGACGCGAGGGCTTGATCGTGTGGGGCCGCGACGACGCCGCGCCGATGACCTTCGGCGGTGCAGACGCAAAGCTCGACGCCTGTCTCGCCGGCCCCGACGCGACGGCCGTCTCGCAAGCGCTCGACGGCCTGTCGGATCGCGGCGCCGGCTTCGCGCTGACGGCCCACGACAAGGATGCGCGCGCCTTCACGCTGCGCGGCCGCGCCGTCGGCGGCATGGCGGCGGTGTGGATTGAGGAAGAGCCGCTGCTCGCCGTCGAACAGGGCATCGATTACCGCGCCGTGCTCGACGCGTTGCCGCTGCCGGTGTGGTTGCGCGACAAGACGCTGGCGTTGGTGTGGGGCAACCGCAATTTCCTCGCCGCGGCGGGCGCCAAGGATCTCGACTCGGTGGCGCAGGCCAGTCTCGACAAGACCGAGCGCGACCTGGCGGCAACAGCGAAGAACCAGGGCACGGCCTATGAGGCGCGGCGTTTCGCGGTGATCGGCGGCCAGCGCCGGGCGCTGGCCTTCAGCGAAGTGCCGCTGGAGGGCGACGGCGTCGTCGGCAGCGCCATCGACGTCACCGACGTGGCGGCGGCCGAGGCCAAGCTACAACAGCATATCGACGCCCACGCCGATACGCTCGACCGCCTGGCGACGGCGGTGGCGATCTTCGGGCGCGAACAAAAGCTCGCCTTCTACAATCGAGCCTTCGCGCGGCTGTGGGACCTGCCGGAGACATGGCTCGACAGCCATCCGGGCGACGGCGACATCCTCGACCGGCTGCGCGAGGGCCGCAAGCTGCCGGAGCAGCGCGACTACCAGGCGTGGAAGCGCGAGCGGCTGGCGCTTTACGGCAATCCGCGCGAATACCCGTCGGAGGAACTGTGGCACGTGCTTGGCGGCAAGACGCTGCGCGTGGTGGCGCAGCCGCATCCGTTCGGCGGGCTGACCTTCCTGTACGAGGATGTCACCGAGAAGCTGGCGCTGGAAAGCTCGTACAACACGCTGATCAAAGTACAATCGGCGACACTCGACACGCTGCAGGAGGCGGTGGCGGTGTTCGGGCCGGACGGCAAGCTGAAGCTTCACAACGCCGCGTTCCTGAAGATCTGGGAGCTGACGCCGAAGGACGTTGCCGGCGAGCCGCATGTGCGCAGCATCGCAGCCGCCTGTGCCGACAAGTTCGGCGACGAGGCGGTGTGGGAGCGGCTGATCCAGAGTATCGTCTCGGGCGCGCCGACGCGGCGCGACTGGGGCGACATCGAGCGGAACGACCGCACGATATTGTCGCTGGCGCTGTCGCCGCTACCGGACGGCGCAACGCTGGTTACCTTCGCCGACGTCACCGACCGCTTCCGCATCGAGGCGGCGTTGCGCGAACGCAACGACGCGCTGGAGGCGGCGGACAATCTGAAATCGGACTTCATCAAGCATGTCTCATATGAGCTGCGCACGCCGCTCAACACGATCCTGGGCTTCGCCGAGCACCTGGCAAGCGGCATTCCGGGCGAGCTCAACCGGGCGCAGACCGGCTATGTGCAGGACATCGTCTCAGGCTCGAACACGCTGAAGGACCTGATCAACAATATCCTCGATCTGTCGCTGATCGAGTCCGGGGCGCTGCGCCTGGAACTCGAGCGGATCGATCTCTATGTGCTGCTGACCGGCGTCGCGGCGACGGCGCGCGACTGGGCGGCGAAAGTGAGCCTGGAACTCGTCGTCGACTGCGCCGAGGACGCCGGCGTCTTCCTCGGCGACGAGCGGCGCATCAGCCAGATTGTCTTCAACCTGCTCTCCAACGCGTTCAAATATACGCCGAGTGGCGGCATCATCACACTCTCGGGTACCATCGCGGGCGAGGACGTGCAGATCGCGGTGGCCGATACCGGGCCGGGCCTGGCGCCCGAGGTCAAGGCGAAGGTGTTCGAGCGCTTCGCATCCAAGAACCGCTCGGGCCAGCGCGCCGGTGCAGGCCTCGGCCTGGCACTGGTCAACCGCTTCGTCGAGCTGCATGACGGCTGGGTGGAGATCGAGAGCGGCGTCGATGGAACAGACGAGGGCACGTTGGTGCGCTGCCACCTCCCGCGCCGCATCCACGATGAAGATCCGGCGACGCCCGAGCGCCAGACGGCATAGGCAGTCTCGACAACGCCCGCGTAAAACGACACCGTCCCGCTCCGAAATCGCAGTGCTGCGTGCCTTATGTCTCACGTCATTCTCATCCGCCATGCGGCGCCGGTGATCGAGCCGGACCGGCCTTCGGAGACCTGGGGCTTGTCGGATGACGGGCGCACGGCGACGGCGCTGTTGGCGCAAGCGCTTGCACGGTATGCGCCCAGGAGAATCCTGTGCGGCTCGGAGCCGAAGATGGCGGGGACAGCCAAGGTTTTGTCGGAGCAACTCGGCATCGCCGTCCAGCATCTGGGTGGCCTTAACGAACATACGCGGCGCACGACGAAATTCACCGACAAGGCGGCGTTCGAGGCAGCGATCCGAGCGTTGTTCGCGCGGCCGGGCGAGATCGTCTATGGCGAGGAGAGCGCCAACATGACCTATGCGCGGTTGGCGGCGACGTTGGACAGCGCGCTGGTGCACGAGGCCGGAACCGTGGCGGCGGTGACGGGCGGCACGGCACTCAGCATCTTCCTTGCACGCCGTACCGGTGCCGAGGCTTTCACCCTGTGGCAAGGCCTGCGCTTGCCGATGGCATTCGTGCTGGCACGCGGAACCTGGGCTATCGAAAACGTGATCTGAGCGCGTCGATCCTGGCAAGCCATTCGCCGCCGGCATGGCGGCGGCGGTGGCCTGCGATGCGGCCAAACTAGTGCGCCGGGCGTAGCATTCCAGCGAAATCTACGCACCGGAGTTCCGCATGAACCGCGCCCATATCCTGTTCCTCGCCGCCGCCAGCGCCCTGCTCGCGGCACCCGCCTTCGCCGGCACCGTGGTGCCGCTCGAGCATTTCAACTCGGTGGGCCTACGCGGCGGCGGGCACATCACGCTCAAGCACGGTGCTGTGCAGAGCGTGACACTGCTCAAGGGCAGCACCGACTACACGCGCTTCACCATCGAGCATGGCGGTGGGCTGAACATTGATGCCTGCAACGAGAACTGTCCGCACAACTACGACCTGGAAATCGAGATCGTCTCGCCAGACATCGAAGGCGTCGCGATAGAAGGCGGCGGCGCGATCGCAACGCAAGGTTCGTTCCCCGCCCAGAACCGCTTGGCGGCGGCGGTCAGCGGCGGCGGCAATATCGACGTCAGCGCCATCGATGCGGCCAGCGTCGACGCGGCGGTGAACGGCGGCGGCCGAATCCTGGTGGCGGCGAGCGGGGCCCTGAACGCGGCCGTCAACGGCGGCGGCAGAATAGGTTATCGCGGCAACCCGGCAGTAAGCCAGGCGGTCTCGGGCGGCGGCTCGGTGCAGCGTGTGAATTGAAATGTTTCCTTCCCCGCAACAAACGGGGGGAAAGCAAATCTCAGTGCTGGCTCTTGGGCATGCGCACCGTCAGCCCCTCGAGTTCGGGCGTTACTTTGATCTGGCAGGACAGGCGGCTCTCGGGCGCCACGTCCGGCGCGAAGTCGAGCATGGTGACTTCCATGTCGTCCTTGGCCGGCAGCCTGGCGAGCCAGGCTGCATCGACGAAGACGTGACAGGTGGCGCAGGCACAGGCGCCGCCGCAATCGGCGTCGATACCGGGAATGAGGTTCTTCACCGCGCCCTCCATGACAGACCAACCGGCCGGGACCTCAACCTCGTGTTCCTTGCCGTTGTGCTCGACATATTTGATCTTCGGCATGATTTCTCCGCTCAAGCGAGGGTCTTCATGGGGATGGATGTGTCGGCGAGGCGCGCGGGCGCGATTTTGGTGCTGTCGGCGATCAGTTTGCGACCGACGAGATATTCCGGCGCGGCGTTGACGGCCTCCACCGCGGCGACGGCGCCGTCGCGCAGGTGGAAGATCGCGAATTTGCGCGCCGCGGGCTCCCCGCGCAACACGATCTGGTCGGTCGGGCGCGCCAGGCCGGCGATCTGAAGCTTGAGATCGTACTGGTCGGACCAGAACCACGGCACTTCGCGATAGGTACCCGTCTTGCCGGCCATGTGCAGCGCGGCGTGCTTGGCCTGGTCGATGGCATTCTGCACGCATTCCAGGCGCAGCGCCCTGCCCTCACGGCCGATGTGCCGCGTGCAGTCGCCGGCCGCGAAGACCGCAGGATCGCCGGTGGCGTTGCTTTTCTCGTCGACCACGATGCCGTCGTCGCAACCGAGACCGGCCGCCCTGGCGAGTTCGTCGTTCGGCACGATGCCGATGCCGACCAGCGCGACGTCGGCGGCATGGCGCGTGCCTCCGGCGCGCACGGCTTCGAGCCGGCCGGCGCCTTCGAAGGCTTCGACGCCAGTGTTGAGCAGCAGCTTGACGCCGGCGGCACGATGGACGTTTTCGTAGAAATCCGAGACCGGGATCGAGACGGCGCGAGCCATGAGCCGGTCCATCGCTTCGAACACCGTCACGTCGATGCCGCGCTTGGCGGCGACGGCGGCGACCTCGAGCCCGATATAGCCGCCGCCGACGATGGCGAGCTTCTTGCCTTGCTCGAAAACCCCGCGCAGCGCGTCGACGTCGGCGATACCGCGCAGATAGTGAATCCCGGGCAGATCCGCGCCAGGACAGCGGATCTTGCGCACCCGCGATCCGGTAGCCAGCAGCAGCTTGTCGTAGGCAAGCGTGCGGCCGTCGGCGAGTGTCACCGTCTTTGCGGCGCGATCGATGCCGGTCACCGCGACATCCAGGATCAGTTCGCAATGCGTGTCCTTGTAGAACGCGTCGGGCTTGAGGAAGAGGCGGTCGCGCTCCATCGTGCCCATCAGATACGCCTTGGACAGCGGCGGGCGCTGATAAGGCGCGAAAGGCTCGTCGCCGACCAGGGTGATGGTGCCGGCAAAGCCCTCGACCCTGAGGGTCGCGACGGCCTGTGCGCCGGACTGGCCGGCGCCGACGATGACGATGCGTTCGGACATCATTGATCCAGTTGGAAACCAGCCGCCAAAGAGGCCGCAACATGGCCGAGGGTTGTACTGGAATCAACCGCTTAGAGACTGCTAGAACGAGACCATGCCCGAGGATTCTCAACGCTTTGAGCGGACGATCGCGCTGGCCAGCCTGACGGCCACGCAGGACTTGGGGGCGCGGATTGCCGCAGCCCTCAATGTCGGTGACGCGGTGGCGCTGCAGGGCGACCTCGGCGCCGGCAAGACGACCCTGGCGCGCGCCATCCTGCGCAGCCTAGGCGTCAGCGAAAACGTGCCGAGCCCGACCTTCACCTTGGTCCAGCATTACGAAACTCCCAAGCTGAACGTGCGGCACTACGATCTCTACCGCATCGAGAATCCCGCCGAGATCGCCGAGCTCGGCCTCGACGAGGCGTTGGACGACGGCGCGGCGCTGATCGAATGGCCGGAGCGGGCGCTGGCCTTCCTGCCGGCCGACCGACTGCATGTCGCGCTGAGTCTGAAGAACGGGACACGGACCGCGAAGATCAGCGGGCCGCCGCGCTGGGCGGAGCCGATGGCGGAGGTGACGCATGCCGGCTGAACGCACGGACGCGATGCAGACGTTCCTCGCTGGCGCCGGCTGGGGTGGGGCGGCGCGCAGGCCCCTGCCCGGCGATGCCTCGACGCGGCGCTATGTGCGCCTGGCGCAGAACGGGCGCCGGGCGATGCTGATGGACCAGCCGCCGGGTGCCGAGACGCCGGCCGCGGCGGCGAATGCGACGCCTGACGAACGCCGCGCGCTCGGCTACAACGCGGTGGCGCGGCTGGCAGGTGCCGATTGCGCCCGCTTCGTCGCGGCGGCGAATTACCTGCGCCGGCGCGGCCTCAGCGCGCCGGAAATTCTCGCGGCCGATCCGAAAGAAGGCTTCGTCCTGCTTGAAGACCTCGGCGACGGGCTCTATGCCGATGTCGTCGAAAGCAGCAACGAACTCGAACTTTATCGCGGCGCGGCCGAGGTGCTGGCAACGCTGCATGCCGACCGCGCGCCCGCAGTGCTGCCGCCGGACAAGGACCTGCACGCCTTCGATGAGACCGCGATGCTCGCGGAGGTCGACCTGTTGACCGATTGGTTCCTGCCGGTCGGCATGAACCGCGCAGCCACGCCTGAAGAGGTCGAGAGCCATCGCGCCTTATGGCGCAGCGTTCTGGCGCCGATGCTGGCCGCACCGCCGGTATTCGTGCATCGCGACTATCACGCGCAGAACCTCTTATGGCTACCGCAGCGTTCGGGCATCGCGCGCGTCGGGCTGATCGATTTCCAGGACGCGGTGGCGGGCGCCAAGGCCTACGACCTGATTTCGCTGGTCGAGGATGCGCGGCGCGACGTGGCGCCCGAGGTCGGCGCGGCGACGACGACGCATTATCTCGAAACGATGCGGGCACAGGGCACGGCGCTGGACGAGGAGGACTTCCGGGCCCAGATGGCGGTGATGGCGGCGCAGCGCAACGCCAAGATCGTCGGCATCTTCGCGCGCCTCTTCAAGCGCGACGGTAAGGAACGCTATCTCGGCTACCTGCCGCGGGTTTGGGGCTATTTGAACCGCGATCTCGACCATCCGGCGCTGGCGCCGCTCAAGGCATGGTATGACGCGCGGATTCCAATGGCACGACGCGGCGATCCGCGCGAGGGAGCCAGAGCGTGAGCAGACCGGAACGCGCAATGATCATGGCGGCGGGACTGGGCACGCGGATGCGCCCCCTGACCGACGACAAGCCCAAGCCGCTGGTCAAGGTGGCGGGCAGGACGTTGATCGATCACGCGCTCGACCGGCTGGTGGCGGCAGGCGTGACGTTCGCGGTGGTCAATGTCCACTACAAGGCCGAGATGGTGAAGGCGCACTTGGCGGCACGGCGCGACATCGAGATCGTGTTCTCGGAGGAGACCGACGCGCTGCTCGGCACCGGCGGCGGCGTGGTGAAGGCCCTGCCGCACTTCCGCAACGAGCCGTTCTTCATCATGAACTCCGACACGGTATGGGTGGAAGGCATCGGCCACGCGCTGGATCGCATGATCGGGCGCTGGAACCCCGACGCGATGGACGCGCTGCTGCTGATGGCGGCGATGACGACGGCGTTGGGCTTCGAGGGACCGGGCGATTTCAACCTGGCGGCAGACGGCGCGCTGAAGCGCGTCGAAGAAGGCCGCCTGTCGCCGTTCGCCTATCCGGGTGTGCAGATCGTGCATCCGCGCCTGTTCGACAGGGCGCCGAAGGGCGGCTTCTCGACCAACCGCGTCTGGGACATCGCCATCGAGAAAGGCCGGCTGTTCGGCGTCAGGCTCGACGGCGTATGGATCCATGTGGGGACGCCCGAGGCGGTCGCGGAGGCCGAGGCGTTCCTGGCCGACCGGCGCTTCTGACGGTGGCCGCCGCCGTCTTCACGATTTCTCCCAGCGCCCCTTTCGCAGAAACGCTTGCCCGAGGCCTGGTCGCGCAACTCGGTACGGCTCCTCTGGCGCTGGCCGACGCGGTGATCTACCTGCCGACGCGGCGCGCCCAGCGCACCTTCGGCGACGCCTTCGCGAAGGTGCTGGGTGGCGCGGCGCTGCTGCCTCAGTTCAAGGCGCTTGGCGACGCCGACGAAGACGCGTTCCTGTTCGAGGCGGAGGCGCTTGACCTCCCGCCGGCGATCACGTCGCTGCGGCGCCTGCTGTTGCTGTCGGCGATGGTGCGGCGCTGGCACCGGCGCACGCACGCAGAAGAGATGAGTTTCGCGCAGGCGGCCGCACTGGCCGAGGGCCTCGCCGGCGTAATGGACGAGGTCGAGACGCAAGGCGCGAAATTGTCCGATCTCGACGCCGTGGTGCCGGGCGCGCTGGCGGCGCATTGGGACCAAGTGCACGATTTCCTGCTTCTGCTCGACACCGAATGGCCGAAGCTCTTGGCCGCCGAGGGCTGCATCAGCCCCGCGAAGCGGCGCAACCGGGCATTGGCCGCGCTGGCGGCGCAGATCGCCAAGACGCCGCCCCGTGGGCTTGTAATCGCGGCGGGCTCGACCGGCAGCATTCCGGCGACGGCCGAACTGCTCAAGGCCATCGCGAACCTGCCGAACGGCGCGGTGGTGCTGCCGGGCCTCGACCGCGAATTGGATGCGGCAAGCTGGGACAATCTGGATCCCGGCCATCCGCAATTCGGCATGAAGCAGCTGCTGGGGCATCTCGGCGTGGCGCGCGCCGCCGTGCGCGACTGGGGCGGTATGCGCGGCAGAGCACGCGAGCGGTTGCTGCGCGAGGCGTTGCGCCCGGCGCCGACTACCGATGCCTGGCGCACCATCGCCGACAACAAGCAGGAGGCCCTCATCGGCGACGGCGCACGCGGCCTGTCGCTGATCGAGGCGCCAGATCCGGCGGCGGAGGCGAGCGTGATCGCGCTGGTGCTGCGCGAAGCCTTGGAAGTGCCCGGCCAGACGGCGACGCTGGTGACTCCCGACAGGGCGCTGGCGCGCCGGGTGGCGGGCGAGCTGGCACGCTGGGACGTCGAGGCCGACGATTCCGCCGGCCAGCCGCTGGCGCATACACCACCGGGAACATTCCTATGCCTGCTGGCGGAAGCGGCCGATGCGGGATTCGCGCCGGTGCCGCTGCTGGCGCTGCTCAAACATCCTCTGTGCACCATGGGTGACGACGTGGCTTCCTTTCGCGCGCAGGTGCGCGAACTGGACAAGGCGTTGCGCGGGCCGCGGCCCAATCCAGGACTGGACGGCGTGCGCGCGGCAATCGCGCGGCGCCGCGCCGAAGCCAGCGAGATGTCGCAGGCGCGACTGTCGAAGCTGCAATACTGGTTCGCCGTGGTGAGCGCAGGCCTGGCGCCGCTCGAAGCGGCACTGGTGGAGCGTGAGGCGGCACTCGCCGGCATCATCGCGGCGCATCTGGCGGCGGCGGAGACGCTGGCGGGCAACGGCCTGTGGAACGCGCAGGCCGGCGAAGCGGCAGCTCTCTTCATCGAGGAGATGATCGCCGCGGCAGACGGCATTCCGCCCATCGGCTCCGGCGCCTATGCCGCGCTGTTCCGCAAGCTCGCCGGTGCCAAGGCGGTACGGCCGATGCGCGCCAGCCATCCGCGCATCGCCATCCTGGGGCCGCTCGAAGCGCGGCTGCAGAGCTTCGACACTGTCGTGCTCGGCGGGTTGAACGAAGGTTCCTGGCCGCGCACGCCAGGTGCCGATCCGTGGTTCTCGCGGCCGATGCGCTCGGCGCTGGGACTGGAGCAGCCGGAGCGTGCCATCGGCCAGGCAGCGCATGATTTCGCGATGCTGAGCGCGGGGCCGCGCGTGGTGCTGACGCGGGCACAGAAGTCCGACGGTATCCCGGCTGTCGCCTCGCGCTGGGTGCAGCGCCTGATCCAGATCACGAACGGCCTTGGACTACAGAACGCACTGAGACCGGATGAGGACTACGCCCTGCTGGCCGAAGAGCTCGATGCGGCCGGCGCGCCGCAGCGCATCAAGATGCCCAGACCCGCGCCGCCGGTGGCGGCGCGACCGCTGCGGCTGCCCGTGACCGACATCGAGACCTGGGTGCGCGATCCCTATGCGATCTATGCGCGGCGGATATTGGGCTTGCGGATTCTCGATTCCCTAGAGGCGCCGATCGGCCCCCTCGAGCGCGGCAATGCCGTGCATGCGGCGCTGGAGCGCTTCGTGCGGGAATTTTCCGGCGCATTGCCGCCGGACGCGGCGGTGCAGCTCTGCGCCGTCGCCGACAAGGTGTTCGCCGAGGAAGGCACGCCCAAGGCGGCGCTGGCGCTGTGGCGGCCGCGGTTCACGCGGGCAGCAGAATGGTTCGTGGACCTCGAGCGAATGCGGCGCGACGACATCGCCGCCTCGCACACCGAAATCGCGGGCGAGATGAGTGTGACGCCCGAGTTCAAACTATACGGCATCGCCGACCGCATCGACGTGCTGATGGACGGCGGCGCCGCGATCCTCGACTACAAGACCGGGCAATTGCCGACCCGGAAACAGATCGAGAGTTTCCTGGCGCCGCAATTGCTGCTGGAAGCGGCGATGCTGGCGGCAGGCGCCTTTCCCGGCATCGATAAGCGCGAAACGCGGGATCTGCTCTATGTGCAGATCAGTGGCGGACGCGTACCGGGAACGATCCTGCAGGTCGACATCGCGCTGGTCGGCGAGGCGTTGGAGAAACTCAAGAAACGCGTCGCGGACTTCCGCGAAGCGACGACCGCGTATGAACCGCGGCTGCATCCCAAGCAGGCGCGCGTCGCCGGCGACTACGATCACTTGGCGCGGGTGCGCGAATGGTCGCTAAGCGGCTGGGAGGCGCCGGAAGAATGAGCGCCGGCGATCCCTCCATCATCGCAGCCGACCCCGTGCGATCCGCCTGGGTCGCGGCCAATGCCGGCGCCGGCAAAACGTACACGCTCGCCAACCGAGTAACACGGCTGCTGCTGGCGGGGACCGAGCCGGGGCGCATCCTGTGTCTTACCTACACCAAGGCGGCGGCGGCTGAAATGCAGGGACGGCTGTTCAAGCAGCTTGGCGAATGGGCGATGCTGCCGGACAAGGCGCTGCAGCGAAAGATCGTCGAGATCGGCGCCGATCTCGGCGGACCGGAGGAACTCAGGAGCGCGCGGCGGCTGTTCGCCAAGGCGCTGGAGACACCGGGCGGCATCAAGATCCTGACCATTCATGCCTTCTGTCAGAACGTGCTGTCGCGCTTTCCGCTTGAGGCCGACGTGCCGGCAGCATTCGACGTGCTGGACGAGCAGACGGCGCGCGAATTGATGGCGGTGGCGCGCAACAAGGTGCTGGAGCGCGCCGGCGACGGCGATGCGGCGCGCGCCGCGGCGTTGGCGTTCCTGCTGACCCAGACCAGCGAGGCGATGCTGAACGACATCCTCGACGCGGCATTGGGCGCGGACCGGCGCAAACTGGAGCGCTTCTTCGAATGTCTCGGCGGCGAGAGCGTCGCCGCGGCGGTGCGCCGAGCGCATGGCGCGGACGCGGCACGCGATGCGAGGACTATCCTGCGCGAATTCTGTGTCGGACTGCTTGAGGTCGCGGACGACTTGCGGGCACTGGCCGCGTGGATGGCGGGCGGCTCGAAGACCGACAAGGAGCGCGCGGCGGACCTCGGCGCGGCGCTGGCGATGACACCTGGCGCTGCGATGTACGACGCCTACAAGATCGTGCTGCTGACCCAGGCCGGCGAGCCGCGCAAGGATCCGGTGACCAAAAAACACTCGGCGACGCGGCCCGATCTGCGCGCGCTGATCGACCGCCTGCAGGGCGAACTGCTCGCCGTCGAGGAACAGCGCCGCGCGGCGCATGCGGCGGCGCTTGCGGAAGCCTCATTGACCGTGGCCGACGCGGTGCGCGCCCAATATGCTCGGGCCAAGCGGGCGCGCGGCGCGCTCGACTATGACGACCTGATCGTCAGGACGCAGATGCTGCTGGAACGCAGCGACGCCGCGGCCTGGGTGCTCTACAGGCTCGACGGCGGCATCCATCACGTCCTCATCGACGAGGCGCAGGACACCAGCCCCGAGCAGTGGCGCATCGTCAAGGCGCTGACGGCCGAGTTCTTCGCCGGCGCCGGGATCGACGATGGAATCGTTCGCACCATCTTCGCGGTTGGCGACGAGAAGCAGTCGATCTTCAGCTTCCAGGGCGCCGATCCGACGCAGTTTGACCGCCACCGCCGGTTCTTCCACGACGCGGCCGTCGCGGCGAAGCGTGACTTCGCTCTCCAGCCGCTGACACAATCGCGTCGCTCGGTGCCGCAAGTGCTATCCTTTGTCGACGCGGTGTTTCGGCCCGACGAGGCGCGGGCCGGTCTGACCTCGGAGGGCACGTTGCTGCATCACGAGGCCTATCGCGCCAAGGACATGGGCCGTGTGGAGTTGTGGCCGACGGTCAAGCCTGCCGATGTGCCGGACGATGATCCCTACGAATTGCCGCCGATCGACGTGGTGGCGAAGGAAAGCCCGGTGGCACAGCTGGCCCGGCGCGTGGCGGAACAGATCAAGAGCTGGATCGGGCGCGTCACTTTGCCCGGACATGGCGCGGCCGTGAAGGCCGGCGATATCATGATCCTGTTGCCGCGGCGCGAGCCGTTCGGCAGCGCCATCATCCGTGAGCTCAAGCAGCGCGGCGTGCCGGTGGCGGGCGCCGACCGCATCCGCCTGACCGAGCAGATCGCGGTGATGGACCTGATCGCCTTGGGACGTTTCGTATTGTTGCCCGAGGACGATTACACGCTGGCCTGCGTGCTACGCTCGCCGCTCTGTACGGTGAGCGAAGAGGAATTGTTTGCGCTGGCGCATGATCGCAAGGGTTCGCTGTGGAGCGAGCTGCAGCGGCGCCAAGGCGAGACGGCGACGTTCCGTGCGGCCCACAATTTCCTGACCGTGATGTGGAACAAGGCCGATTTCGTGCCGCCTTACGAATTCTACGCCCATGCCCTGACCGCGTGCGGCCGGCGGCGGGCGCTGCTGGCGCGGCTGGGGCACGAGGCCAGCGACGCGATCGACGAATTCCTCTCGCTGTCCTTCGCCTACGAGGCGGGCAACACGCCGTCGCTCGAGGGTTTCCTGGCCTGGATGGAACGCGGTGGTGCCGAGATCAAGCGCGACATGGAGCGCGCGCGCGACGAGGTCCGCGTCATGACGGTGCACGGCGCCAAGGGGCTGGAGGCCGACATCGTGGTGCTGCCGGACACGACAGGCCTGCCGAGCCTCGCCAACGACCGCGGCAATCTTCTGTATACGGATGACGGCGTTCTGTACCCCATGGCCGACCGCGAAGCGCCGCGCGCCGTTTTGGCGGCCAAGGCAGCGGCCAAGCAACGGATGCTGGAGGAGCACCGCAGGCTCCTCTATGTGGCGCTGACGCGGGCGCGCGACCGGCTGATCGTCTGCGGCTTCGAAGGCCTGCGCGGCCTCAAGGAGGGTTCGTGGTACGCGTTGGCGCAGCGTGCCGCAAACGAGATCGGCGTAGCGCTGGCGCGCGGGGACGAGATCATCCAGGTCGTCGGCGACGCCGCGGACGCGATCCTGCCGCCGCAGCCTGCGCCGCCAGAGACGTCGGTGGCGAAAAAGCCCTGGCTGGCGACACCCGCGCCGCACGATACCCCGGCGCCGCTTCTGGTCCGGCCGTTCGATGCGGCAGGGATGGACGAGCCGGCGACGCTGTCGCCGTTCGCCGACAACAAGCGTTTCCGGCGCGGACTCCTGGTGCATGCGCTGCTGGCGCACCTGCCGGAGGTCGTCGCGACGGCACGTGCCAGCCTGGCACGACAATTCCTCCGGGCACGGAACGTCCCGGACGTCGAGGCGGAGACGCTGGTGCGAGAGACGCTGGCGGTGCTGGACGATCCGATCTTCGCCGCGGCCTTTACCGCCGACAGCCGCGCCGAGGTCGCCATCGTCGCCGACCTGCCGGAGCTCGGACTGGCGGCGCGGGTCAACGGCCGCATCGATCGGCTGGCGGTCGCGGACGACACTGTGCTGATCGTCGACTTCAAGACCAACCGGCCGCCGCCGTTGCGCGAAGACGACGTCGCCGTGCTTTACCGGACGCAAATGGCGCTCTACCGCGCTGCGGCAGAGAAGATATTTCCGAACAAGCGAATCGTCTGCGGCCTGGTGTGGACCGAGGGTCCCACACTGATGCAGCTGTCCAATGGCCTGCTGGACGCGGAAATGATGCGTATCCGCGCGCGCCTTGACCCTTCGGGGGTGCGTTCCTAAGTATAACGTCCAGCGAACCCAAGGACGTTTACCATGGCCTCACCCCTCAAAGTCACAGACGCTTCGTTCCAGGCGGATGTCCTCAACTCCAAGACGCCAGTGGTGGTGGATTTCTGGGCCGAATGGTGCGGTCCCTGCCGGATGATCGCGCCGGCGCTCGAGGAACTGTCCGGCGAGATGAGCGGCAAAGTGACGATCGCCAAGATCAACATCGACGAGAACCCGCATGTGCCGCAGAAATACGGCGTGCGCGGCATACCCACCATGATGATCTTCGCCCAGGGCCAGGTCGCCGCGACCAAGGTTGGCGCGCTGCCCAAGTCCAAGATAAAGGAATGGATCGAATCGTCGGTCGATGTGAGCGGTTCAGGCGCGCGCGCCGTATAGTCCTATTTCCGGCAAATCTTCCTCGGGACGGAATTTACCGGCAAATCCGTTATTCTAGGACGCCGTAAAACCTGAGGGATGCGCATGCGCCGTCTAGTCCTTTCCGTTCTTTTCATCGTCGCCGCGACCACTGCCGCCTCTGCGGTCGGCTTCGGCTGGCATGGCCCCGGCTGGTATGTCGTCATGAACACGCCGGTGAAGCAGGGCTCGCTCTATCGCGGCGCCTACAAGACCCAGCAGGATTGCGAGGCCGACAAGCCGGCCGATCACGGCGCCGTCCAATACGAATGCGACCAGTACACCAACGAGCCGCTCGACCAATAGGCGCGCGGACGCGGCAAACGTTGTAGCGTAACGCGGTCGCTCAATCGGATTCGCCGATGCGTGTCGTCGCCGCGTTTGCCGCCGTGTTGCTTTTGTCGGGCTGCACCTGGGTCCGGCAGGAACTCGCGACACCGGTCGCTCCGCCGCCGCCAGCCGCCGCTAGGCCGGAACCCAAACCGCATCGGCCGAAGCCGCCGTCTGAAAAACCGGCCGCGCTGGCGCCGCAGCCTCCGGCGGCCGCGCTGCCTCCTCCGCCGCCTGCACCGGACTATGGCGCGCGTTGCCGCGCTTTGGCCGGTCAGCGCGCCGACGACGCCCGGCAACTCGGCGCCGCCCCCGCCGACGAGGCGAAGGTCGAGGCTGACACCTATCGCGACTGCATGGCGCAGTCTGTGAAGTAGTTCAGCCGTTTTCAGCCAGCACAGCGCCCGCCAGATACAGCGAGCCGCAGATCAGGATCCGTGGCGGCGGTTCCTTGGGATGGGCGCGGCTCCAGGCCTGCAGCTGCAGCATCGCGTCTTCCATATCCTCGGCCGGCGCGGCGTCGAGGCCGGCCGTGCGGGCCATGTCGTAGAGCGCACCGGCGCCGAAGCTGGGGCCGGGCGCGGTAACGGTGACGACGTGGCGGGCGAGGCCGCGGAAGGCCTGCAGGAAACCGACAGCGTCCTTGGTCCTGAGCATGCCGCAGATCAGATAGAGGGGCCGCTCGGACTTTTCCTCGAGATCGGCGATGGCGCGCGACACGGCGGCGGCGCAATGTGGATTGTGGCCGCCGTCGAGCCAGACCTCCGCGCCCTTCGGCGCCATGCCGATCAGGGGACCGCGCGTCATGCGCTGCAGCCGCGCCGGCCAGTCGACGGTGCGCAGGCCGGTCTCGACGGCCTTGTCGGCACCCCAGCCGCGACCCGCATGGCGCAGGCCGGCGATGGCGACGGCCGCATTCTCGATCTGGTGGCGGCCGATCAGCTTGGGCAGTGGCAGGTCGAGCAGGCCGAAATCGTCCTGATAGACCATGCGGCCGTGCTCCTGATGGGCGGAGAAATCCTGGCCGAAAACGAAGGCCGGCGCGCTGAGGCGGTCGGCGCGCGACAGGATCACTTCGAGCGCGGCGTCCTCCTGCGGCCCAACGACGACCGGCACGCCCGGCTTGATGATGCCGGCTTTCTCCGCGGCGATATTGCGGATGTCGCTGCCGAAGAAGTCCTGGTGGTCGAGCCCGACCGGCTGGACGATGGTCATCGCCGGCCTGGCGATGACGTTGGTGGCGTCGAACTTGCCGCCGAGGCCGACTTCGAGGACGAGCGCGTCCGCGGCGTGGCGGGAGAAGGCGAGGAACATCGCCGCGTCGGTGATCTCGAAATAGGTGATGGGCCGGCCGGCGTTGACGCGCTCGACTTCCTCGAGTGTGGCGACGAGTTCATCCTCGGAAATCAGCTCGCCGGCGATGCGGATGCGCTCGTGGAAGCGCACCAGATGCGGCGAGGTGTGCATATGAACCTTGAGACCCTGGGCTTCCAGCATGGCGCGGGAGAAGGCGCAGGCTGAGCCCTTGCCGTTGGTGCCGGCGACATGGATGGTCGGCGGCATACGATCTTGCGGATCGCCCAGCTCATGCAGCAGGCGCAGGATGCGCTCCAGTGCCAGGTCGATCTTCTTGGGATGCAGCGACAGCAGGCGCTCGAGGACGGCGGTGCTGCGAAAATCGGCGGCGTCGTTCTGGACGCTCATTCCGCGGCGGTGCTGCTGCCGGCACCGATATTCCCCGAGCTTGGCGCGCTTTGCGGGATGACGCGGGTCGCGGTGGCGCTGACGACCGGCGGCACGGCGACGGGACGGGCGCGGGGACGCGAACGCTTCATGACGAGATGCGTCAGCTTGGCCAGCGTGGCGCGCAATTCATGGCGATGTACCACCATGTCGATCATGCCGTGCTCGAGCAGGTATTCGGCGCGCTGGAAGCCCTCGGGCAGGCGCTCGCGAATGGTGTTGGCGATGACGCGCGGGCCGGCGAAGCCGATCTGCGCGCCCGGCTCGGCCATCTGGACGTCGCCCAGCATGGCGTAGGAGGCGCTGACGCCGCCATAGGTCGGATCGGTCAGCACCACGATGTAAGGCAGGCCCGCCTCGTGCAGCCGGTCGACCATGATGGTGACGCGCGGCATCTGCATCAGCGACAGGATGCCTTCCTGCATGCGGGCGCCGCCGGAGGAGACGAAAAGGATGAATGGCCGCTTCTCGGCGATGGCGACCTCCATGGCTCGGACGAGGCCTTCGCCGACGCCCATCGACAGCGAGCCGCCGAGGAAGTCGAACGGCTGCACGGCGACGATGACGCCCATGCCTTCGATGGTGCCGCGCGCGGCGCTGAGCGCCTCATTGCGGGTGGTCTTGCTGCGCGAGGCCTTGAGCTCGTCGGCGTAGCGCTTTTCGCCGCGGAATTTGAGCGGGTCGCTGGGCACTTCGGGATAGGGTAATTCCTCAAAGCTCGCGGCATCGAAGATCGCGGCAAAGCGCTCCGCCGGTCCGATGCGCATGTGGAAGCCGCATTGCGGGCAGACGAACTGCGCCACCGCCAGGTCGCGGTGGAAAATCATCTCGCCGCAGGCGTTGCATTTCTTCCAGAGATTTTCCGGCGTCTCGGCGCCGCGCACGGCACCGCCCATCAGGCTCTTGATGCGGGGACGGACGAAATTGGCGATCCAGTTCATGGGTTCAGCCTAGCACGGATTCCCTCACCGCCGCATGCACGGATTTCGCCAGCGCGGCGCAGAATTCGGTCACATCGGCCACCATTTGCGCATGTTTGCTGCCCTTTGCGGCATGCGACTCTATTTTCGCCACAATCGCGGAACCGACCACGGCCCCATCAGCGAAACGCGCAATGTCGCCCGCCTGTTCCGGGGTCTTGATGCCGAAGCCGACGACACAAGGCAGATCGGTGGCGGCATGGATGCGGGCGAGCGCGGCGCGGACATCGCCCTCGGCGTAGCTCTTGGTGCCGGTGATGCCGGCGATGGAGGCGTAGTAAAGATAGCCCGTCGCACCCTCGAGCACGGTCTTGAGCCGTGCCGCATCGGTGGTAGGCGCAAGGAAGCGCACGATGTCGATGCCGTGGGCCGCGGCCGGCAGGCGCAGGACCTCGTCTTCCTCGGCGGGGACGTCAACGATGAGAAGCCCGTCGATGCCAGCCTCGGCGGCGTCCTTCATGAAGCGGGCGGTGCCGTAGGCGTGGATCGGATTGTAGGCACCCATAAGAACGATGGGCGTCTTCTTGTCCGCTTTGCGGAAGCGGCGCACCAACTCGACGATCTTGAGCAGCGTCATGCCGGATTTGAGGGCGCGCAGGTAGGAGGCCTGGTTGGTCGGCCCGTCGGCCATCGGATCGGAGAACGGAATGCCAAGCTCGATGACGTCGGCGCCGGCAGCGGGGAGCTTGGAGAGAATCTCGAACGAGGTGTCCATGTCGGGATCGCCCGCTGTCACGAACGGCACGAAGGCGGCGCGGTTTTGTTTTTTAAGCGCGGCGAAGGTTGCGGCGATGCGGCTCATATCGTCTCCCCCAACGCCGCGGCAGCGGAGAACACGTCCTTGTCGCCGCGGCCGGAGAGGCAGATGGCGATGAGCTTGTCCTTCTCCATCTGCGGCGCGACGCGCATGACGTGGGCGATGGCGTGCGCGGATTCGAGCGCCGGAATGATGCCCTCGAGCTTGGAGAGCAGGACGAAGGCCTCCAGCGCCTGCTTGTCGGTGGCAGAGAAATACTTCACCCGGCCCTGGTCCTTCAGCCAGGAATGCTCCGGCCCGACGCCGGGATAGTCGAGGCCGGCGGAAATGGAGTGCGCCTCCTGTATCTGTCCGTCGCGGTCCTGCAGCAGGTAGGAGCGCGCACCATGCAGCACGCCGGGCGTGCCCTTGGTCAGGGTGGCAGCATGACGCTCGGTCTCGGTGCCGTCGCCCGAGGCCTCGACGCCGTGGATCTCGACGCTGCTGTCGTCGAGAAACGGGTGAAACATGCCGATGGCGTTGGAGCCGCCGCCGACGCAGGCGACGACGAGGTCGGGCAAAGCGCCCTCGCGCTCGCGCATCTGGGCCCGCGTCTCGTTGCCGATAACGGTCTGGAAATCGCGCACCATCGCAGGATATGGGTGCGGCCCGGCGGCGGAGCCGATGATGTAGAATGTATCGTAGACGTTGGTCACCCAGTCGCGCAGCGCCTCGTTCATCGCGTCCTTCAGGGTGCGCGAGCCGGACGAGACGGCGCGGACTTCGGCGCCGAGCAGCTTCATGCGGAAGACATTGGGCTTCTGCCGCTCGATGTCGACCTCGCCCATGTAGATGATGCAAGGCAGGCCGAAGCGGGCGCAGACCGTGGCGGTGGCGACACCGTGCTGGCCGGCGCCGGTCTCGGCGATGATGCGCGTCTTGCCCATGCGCCGCGCGAGCAGGATCTGCCCCAGGCAATTGTTGATCTTGTGGGCGCCAGTGTGGTTGAGGTCCTCGCGCTTGAGATAGATCTTGGCGCCGCCGAGATGTTCGGTGAGACGCTCGGCGAAATAGAGCGGGCTCTCGCGGCCGACATAATGCTTGAGCAAGCCGCCCAGCTCGGCGTGGAAGGCGGGATCGCGCTTGGCATCTTCGTATGCCTGCTCCAGCGCCATGACATTGGGCATCAGCGTTTCGGCGACGAAGCGTCCGCCATAGGCGCCGAAATGGCCCCTGGAGTCCGGACCAGAGCGGAAAGAATTGGGCTGGCTCATGCGCGGGTCTCACTGGCGAACTGCGCGGCGCGCGCGGCGGCGGTGAATTGGGAGATCAGTTCAGGACTCTTGATTCCGGGCGCGGTTTCGACGCCGGAGGACACATCGACGCCAGGCGCCTCGGTGAGGTTCAGTGCGCGTGCGACATTTTCGGCATTGAGCCCGCCGGCGAGCAGCCAAGGCTTGGCGAATTTGCGGCCCCGCATGATCTGCCAGTCGAAGGGGGCGCCGAGGCCACCTTCGCGCGACGCGCCCGGCGGCGGCTTGGCGTCGAACATCAGCATGTCGGCGGCGTCTTCGAAGCGCCCCACGTCCGTGAAATCGGCGGCGTCCGCCACCGAGATCACCTTGAGCACGGGCACGTCGAAGCGCGAACGGATGGCGCCGACGCGCGCCGGGGTCTCGGCGCCATGCAATTGAATAAAGTCGGGCTTCACGGCGGCAATGGCGGCGGCAATCGCCTCGTCCGCCGGATCGACCAACATGACCGCGAGGCGCACCCGCCCGCGCAGCCGTGCCGCCAGCGAAGCGGCTTGCTCCGGGACCAGATGGCGCGGCGACTTCGGGTGAAAAACGAGCCCGGCGAAATCGGCGCCCGCGCGCACGGTCGCGTCCGCCGCCTCGGCGCTGGTGATGCCGCAGATCTTGATCAGGACGCCCATGGGACGGGCCTTATGAACCGCCCTGCCCGGCCAATCAAGCAACGGCCCAACCGTTGCTTAAGCCGTTGTTTCGGCGAGCTCCGCGGCGATGGTTTTGGCCGCGACGGCGGGGTCGGCGGCGCCGGTGATCGGGCGGCCGATAACCAGGATGTCGGCGCCGGCACGATGCGCCTCGGCTGGTGTCATGACACGCCGCTGGTCGGCAAGGTCGGCGCCTGCCGGGCGGATGCCGGGAACAACCAGCAGGAAATCGGGACCGCAGGCCTTGCGGATGGCGGCGATCTCGTGTGCCGAGCAGACGACGCCATCGAGGCCGGACGCTTTCGCGAGCCTGGCGAGGCGCACCACCTGGTCGGCGGCGGGACCGCGCTGGCCGACGGAGGCGAGCACGTCCTCGTCGATGCTGGTCAGCACCGTGACGCCGATCACCTTGACCTTGGGATCGACGGCGCGGGCCGCGGCCACCGCCTCGCACATCATCGCCTCGCCGCCCGAGACGTGAATGTTGAAGATCTGGGCGCCCAGCCCGGCGAGCGCCCGCGATGCACCGGCGACGGTGTTCGGGATGTCGTGGAATTTGACGTCGGCGAAGACCGGCAGGCCGATGTCGACGATGCGGCGGACGCCGTCGGGCCCGAAGGCCGTGATGAATTCGAGGCCGATCTTCAAGCCACCGACATGGGGTTTCACCGCCTCGGCGAGCGCGAGTGCACGACCAAGATCGGGCGTGTCGAGCGCGACGAAGACAGGGTTGCGGAATCGCTGCGGGCTCATTCTGTGGGAGCCTTAGTCCGGCGCAGGCGCGCGGGCAAGAGCGAGGCGGCCCTGGCCGAAGCGGCATCGGCCAACTCGGCGCTGCGCCGGGCCACACGACGAAAGCCGATGGCAAATCCGCCCAGCAGGACGCCGATCAGGACCGCCAGGAACAGCAGCAGATAGAGGGGCATCTGCAGCGTCAGCGCCGGCGCGGACTGGCTGAACGGATCCAGGCTCAGGACGACCGGCTGGCGGTTGGCAAGCGCGAGCCAGATCGCCAGCAATGCGACCGGAACGGCGACGATCCAGGTGGTGAGCCGCATGGCGGTCCGGCTTTCGCAGATTCGACGGCCGGCCCAGCCTACTCCCGGCCGTCGCCATTGTTCAGGCGCTCGCGCAATTCCTTGCCGGTGCGGAAGAAAGGTGCGCGCTTCTCGTCGACCGAGACCGGCTCGCCGGTGCGCGGATTGCGGCCCTGCCGCGCCGGGCGGACCTTCACCGAAAACGCGCCAAAGCCGCGCAATTCCACGCGATGACCTTCGGCCAGCGCCTTGGTGATTTCGTCCAGCATCGTGGACACGATCCGCTCGATATCGCGGTGATACAGGTGCGGATAGCGAGCCGTGAGCCTTGCAACCAGTTCGGACTTGATCATCCCCTGCCCCTGAGGGAAACGCCGAACAGCAGAATCCCCCGCCCCGGCATGCTTAACTTTGGCAAGTTAGGGACCGGGCGTCAATCGAAGTCCCTGAAAGGTCAGCACTTTCTTGAGACTGTGGCAAAGTTCCCGCGACCTAGCAGCCTTCGCCCCGGAAAAGCGAATTCGCCGCGGAAACCGGCTACACTGAGTCGCAACGCACAGGATGGGTCGCGGGGCGTTTCCTCGTCGGCGCCATCGCCTAGCCCTTTTCATTTCCAATGAGGACGCAGCCATGAAGACCCTGATCGCTTCGCTTTTTGCCCTGACCCTGCTGGGCACGACGGCCGCCAGTGCCGGCATCGGGCTCGGCGTCCATGTCGGCGGCATCGGCGTCGGAGCGCATATCGGCGGGCATCATCACCGCCACTGCACCGACTGGAGCCGCCATCGCCATTATTGCCGCCACTGGGGCTGGTAAGCCGCCGTCTGGCGTCTGCGGTTGCGGGTTGGTGCGCTGGCGTACCGACCCCGGCCGCGTGGGGCCTGTCCGCCGCTAGGCGGCCTGGGCCGTGGCTGCGGGGGCGTTGACCGGGAGCAGGACCGTGACGGTCGTGCCCTGGCCCTCGGCGCTGTCGATCCGCATCTTGCCGCCATGCATCTCGGCAAGGCCGCGCACCAGCGCCAGGCCGAGGCCGGTGCCGGAATGCTTGCCCGAATTGTTGGAGAGCTGGACGAACGGGCTGCCGATGCGGTCGAGTTCGCCGGCCGGCATGCCGATGCCGGTGTCGATCACCGCGATGCGGCAGCAGGCGCCTTCGTCGCTGATCCGCACCGCCACCGTTCCGCCCTTGGGCGTGAACTTGACCGCATTGGACAACAGGTTGAGCAGGATCTGCTTCACGGCGCGCTTGTCGGCGTCGATCACCACCGGAGCGCCCGTGGGCGCCACGTCGAGGCGGACGCCGCCGGCGGCGGCACGCTCGGCCATCAGCTCGGCGCATTCGTGCACCACGGCGGCGGTGTCGAGGCGCTCGCGGTGCAGCTCGAGCTTGCCGGCCTCGATCTTCGACATATCGAGAATGTCGCCGATGAGATCGAGCAGATGCGTGCCGGCGCTGTTGATCATGCCGGCATAATCGCGATAGCGGACGTCGCCGGCCGGGCCGTACATCTCGGCGGCGATGATCTGCGAGAAGCCGAGCACGGCGTTGAGCGGCGTGCGCAGCTCGTGGCTCATATTGGCGAGGAAGGAGGATTTGGCGTGGCTGGCCTTCTCGGCCACTTCCTTGGCCAGCAGCGCTTCCTCGCGCGAGGCTTCGGCGCGGCGCACCGCGAGGCCGAGACCGCGCTCCAGCGCCCGCCGCTCGTCGAGCGCGGCGCCGGTCAGGATGATCGTGAAGCCGATCACGGCGTAGTAGAGCTGGATGATGGCGATGCGCTCCGAGGCGGTGTGCGCCGCGAGCGAAGCCGAGGCGTGATGGCCGAGCGCCAGCGCGAAGGAGATGGCGACCGCGATGAAGAGCCCCAGCGCGCCGCCGGCGAAGCCGCGGCGGAAGGTGAGCAGGATCAGCACCGGGAAATAGAGGAAGCTGGGCGTCCAACTCGGCAGCGCGTAGCAGACATAGCCGACGCCGAACACGGCGCCCAGCAGCACCACGGTGCCGAGGCGCTGGCCGAAGGTGAACATCTCCTTGAACGCCGCATAGCGCACGCACATGAAGAACGGCACCAGCAGGCTGAGACCGAGCGCGTCGGCCCCGAACCAGCTGCGAAACGACAGCCAGAACGACGCCCCCGCGGACGCCAGCAAGGTGGCGGCGGCGATGCCCGAGGAGACCGTGCAGGCGGCGATGACGAGGCCGTAGAAGGCTAGCAGCACCTCGCTGCGGCTGAAGGCGCGGTCGAAGCCGAGCCAGCGCAGCGGCAGCGCCACGACCAGCACCTCGATGGTGTTGGCGAGCGAGAAGCCGACCGCATTAAAAGCAATGTCGCCGACCAGGACGTCGGCGACGAAATTGGCGAGCGTCGCGATGCCGACAAGCTCGAGCCAGGCGCGACGCGGCCGCTTGAGCAGGCAGGCCAGCACGATCGCATTGCTGATCCACAGCGTCGAGATGCGGCCCGAATGGTGGACCAGCGCGATGCAGGCCCAGGTCGTCGCAAAAATCAGCAGCGTGAACGACGCCAGGAATTGCGGCGTGCTGCGGCCTTCGCCGCGTGCGGCAGGCGCAATCAACTGGGCGGATGCGTTCACGAAAAGTGCAACCCTGGCGCGACACCCGAGCATAGCGGCGGCGGAGATAACGGCTCGTTAAGGCCCTGGAGTACTACGCCGCGCGGCGCCGCACTTTAACCTTCGGTTTACGCGGTTTTTTTGCGGCCGCGCCGGCGGCATGCGCGGCGCTGGCGGCGAGCCAATGGCCGAGCGCCTTGGCGTTCGACAGCATCGCGTCAGGCACGACGATGTAGGTCTTGCTGGGCGGCATGGCAGGCTCGTATTGCAGACGCTTGGCGCCTTTCAGCGCAAGGAGCTTCGCCTGCTCGGCCGGCGCGAGCTTCACCGCCAGCCCGACATCGGACAGCGAGACGCACATGCGGTCGTCGGCATAGACGCCGATACCGCCGAACATCGGCCGGTAGCGCCATTCGACATGCGATGGCGCCGCGGCTTGCATCTTCTTCTGCAGGTCGGCGGGCTTATGCGGCATGGCGCGCTCCTATTTCCCGGACCAGACGGCGAGCGGAGCCGGCGGCAGCCGTTCGGCGGCGCCGGACGGTTCGGCCGCGGCACCGATGGTGATGAGCGTGGCGAGCACGAAGCCCGCGGCAATGGCGACGATTTTCATGGTCCTCTCCCGCAATGGAAACGGACCGTAGCGCGGCGCTGCTGCCAGGGTTCTGTCAGTATATTGGCAGGAGCGCGATGCGGCGCTTACAGTCCCGTGACCGAGGCCGGCGCGCCCTAAGTACTTGAAAATGTTCAATCGGCGTACATTCGAACCATGGGTTGGCGTGAGGGGGGGTGGGGGGTCGGCTTCTTCGGCAACATAGTTGCTTTGCAAAAAGACGGGCCCCTCCCATCGCAAACCCGAACCTTTCCGAATGATGGACGCGCAAAGCCTTTATCGACGCGCAGCGCAGTGCAAATGCGACGCGCGGCGACCGCCCGCGCGACGTCGCGCAGGCGTGGCGCGACCGGTTTTGCTGGCTCAGATGAAAGCGGCGCTGGTTCATGCCGCGATCATACCATCACGGCGAGTGTGTTCGATAAGTTGGCGCGCAAGCCCTAAGGAAAAAGGCGCGCATCGCTGCGCGCCTTTTCCGTGGTTCGTTGAAACCGACGGCTACTCCTCGTCGGCCTTGCCGCGCTTTTTGAGGGCGGCACCGAGGATGTCGCCGAGGCTGGCGCCCGAGTCGGAGGAGCCGTATTGCGCCACGGCCTCCTTCTCTTCGCTGATCTCGCGCGCCTTGATCGAGACCGAGACGCGGCGGCTCGACTTGTCGACCTGGGTGACGAGGACGTCGACCTTGTTGCCGACCTGGAAGCGCTCCGGACGCTGGTCGCCGCGGTCGCGGGCAAGGTCGCTCCTGCGGATGAACGACTTGACGCCGTCCGCCAGCTCGACTTCGACGCCGCCGTCATTGACCTGGGTCACGGTGACGGTGACGACCTGGTTCTTGCGCAGCGCGCCGCCGCCGGCGCCGGCCTTCTCGATCGGATCGTCGCCGAGCTGCTTGACGCCGAGGCTGACGCGTTCCTTCTCGGAGTCGACATCGAGCACCTTGGCCGAGATGACCTGGCCCTTCTCGTAGTCCTTGACCGCCTCGTCGCCGGACTTGGCCCAGCTGAGGTCGGAGAGGTGGACCATGCCGTCGATCTCGCTGTCGAGCCCGACGAACAGGCCGAACTCGGTGATCGACTTGATCTCGCCCTCGATCGTGCTGCCGACCGGATGGTCGCGCAGGAAGGCTTCCCAGGGATTGTCCTGCGTCTGCTTGAGGCCGAGGCTGATGCGGCGCTTGTTGGAATCCACCTCCAGCACCTGCACTTCGACTTCGGTGCCCGGCACGACGATCTTGGACGGGGCGACATTCTTCTTGACCCACGACATTTCGCTGACGTGGACGAGGCCCTCGACGCCCGGCTCCAGCTCCACGAAGGCGCCGTAATCGGTGACGTTGGTGACCTTGCCGGTGAACTTGGCGCCCGGGGGGTATTTGACGGCGACGCCTTCCCACGGATCGGTCTGCA
>DATMKZ010000035.1:0-3991 GCA_035570795.1 Rhizomicrobium sp. | reverse complement strand
CGGTCCGGCGGCGTCCCGGGCGGCGCCGCCAGCGAACGCCCGAGCGCGAGCGGCAGATAGAGGAACTCCAGCGCCTGGCGAATGTCCGGCGACTTGGCCTGGTCGAGGATATTGGGAACGTCGGGATAGCGCTCATCCTTGCGCACCGCGCCCTGGGCGATGAGGCGAATCTTGCCGTCGGCGGCCAGCCGGCTGAACTGGGAGCGGAACAGCGACAGGCTGATGCCGCAGGCGCCCGTGATCTCGCCGCGCTCCAGCGCCAGCAGGCGTTCCGGCGTGCCGGGATAGCCGGCGATCACCTTGAACTTCATGCCGAGCAGTTGGCGATAAACGACCGGGAACGAATAGGACTGAGCGCCGGCGCCCGACGCGCCGGCGATGACTTCGCGCTGGTAAAGGTCGTCGATTGCGCTGACCCCGCTGCCTGCCGAGACGATGCAGGCGTCGTGATCGCTGTTCATGTTGCCGATCCAGGCAAAGTCGCGGCCGCGAAATTGCACCTGAGGCGATTTGTAGACTTCCTCCTGGATCGCGGTGCCGCGCACCATGCCGAAATAGGACCCGTCCTTCGGCACCGTATTGTAGATCTGGTTGGCCAGCGCCATGCCGCCGGCCGCCGGAACATTTTGCACGATGACGCTCGGATTGCCCGGGATGTAGCGGGCGATGTGGCGCGCCAGGATGCGAAGATAAATGTCGTAGCCGCCGCCCGGGCTGTTCGGCGAGCCCAAGGTCAGGGTGTGTGTCTTGTAAAACGTCTCGATGTCCTGCGCCGACGCGCCCGTGGCGGCGCAGCACAGCGCCGCTGCAAGCATCGGCAAAGCCGCGTGGCAAAGGCCGGCCAAGATCCGTCCGGGCACCCAATCCTCCCGCGGCCGACATTTACCCGGCGTTAACCGCGCGCCGCGCGACGTTCGCGAAATTTAAGGACCGCGCGGTAACATCGCCACAGTTCGTCGCACAATTCTAGCCTTGCCGGAGCCAGATCAGGTCGATGACTGCCAAACGATTCAATGCCTGCGAAATCGCCGTTATCGGCGCCGGCCCCTACGGGCTGTCGGTCGCGGCCCATCTCAAGCACGCCGGCCTGTCGACGCGCGTGTTCGGCGAGCCGATGTCGTTCTGGCGGCAACACATGCCGAAGGGCATGCAGCTTCGCTCGCCCTGGCACGCGAGCGACATTTCCCATCCCGGCGGCATCCTGTCGCTCGACGCCTTCGCCGATCAACACGGCACCGACCGCGGCAAGCCGCTCGCGCTTGAGAATTTCGTCGCCTACGGCGAATGGTTTTGCGATCATGTCGTGCCCGACGTGGACCGGCGCTTGGTCCGCCTGGTCGAGGCGTTGGGCGATGGCTTTCAACTCGAACTTGACGATGGCGAGATTTTCGCCGCCCATCGCGTCGTCGTCGCCACCGGGCTTGCCAACCAGGACTATCGGCCGCGCGAATTCCGCGGCCTGCCGGCGGCGCTGGTCAGCCACGCCTGCGACCACGACGATTTCGCGCCGATGCGCGGCAAGCGCGTCGCGGTCATCGGCCGCGGCCAGAGCGCGACCGAATCCGCAGCCTTGCTTGCCGAAGCCGGCGCTGAGGCGGAGTTGATCAGCCGGGGCGAAGTGCGTTGGCTCGGTAACACGACGACCAAAGCCGCGCCGGCAACGGCGCGCCAATGGCTGCATGAGGTGCTGGCGGCGCCGTCGGCGGTCGGGCCGTTCCCGCTGAGCTGGCTGGTCGAAGTGCCCGGCATCGTCCGCCACATGCCGGCCGGACTGCGCGAAGATTTCAGCAACCGGTGCCTGAAGGCGGGCGCCGCCGGCTGGCTCAAGCCGCGCTTCGCCAAGGTCGCCTGCCATGCCGGCCGTACCATCCTGGGCGCCCGTGCCGACGCCGGCCGGATCACGCTCGATCTCGACACCGGCCCGCGCACCTTCGACCATGTCGTGCTCGGCACCGGCTACCGCATCGATATCGCACGCATCGGCATTCTCTCGCCGGCGCTTCTGGGCAAGATCGCTTGCGCCGACGGTTCGCCGCTGTTGCGCACAGGGCTCGAATCGAGCGTGTCGAAATTACATTTCGTCGGCTCCTACGCGGTCAAAAGCTTCGGGCCGTTGATGCGCTTTGTCGCCGGCGCGCCCTACGCGGCGCGCGCCGTCGCAAGCGCCGCGCTGGGCGGGCGCGCAAAGCGCGAAGCGGCGGAATTATCGCCCGCCCTCTCGCAGCCGCACCGATGAGCAACCCCGCCCCGCAAGGCGCTCTCGTCCTCGGCGGCGCTCACGGCAGCCTCGAAATCGCGCGCAGTCTTGGCCGCCGCGGCATCCCGGTCTGGCTCGTCACCAGCGACAATCCCCTGGCGACCTTGTCGCGCTACGTGCAGCGCCATTTCGTCTGGGACGGCCCGGGTCGGGACGATGCCGTCGCCTACCTCGCCGACCTTGCTGC
Source organism: Rhizomicrobium sp. (assembly GCA_035570795.1). Lineage (GTDB taxonomy): Bacteria > Pseudomonadota > Alphaproteobacteria > Micropepsales > Micropepsaceae > Rhizomicrobium. The sequence continues at coordinate 1,547 of DATMKZ010000035.1, read as the reverse complement.
GCGTCACCGTCTGCACGGCTGGGTCCTGTTCGCCGGCGGCGACGCCGAGGTGCAGCTCGTCGCGCAAAATCATGAAGCGCTCGGCGCGCTCTTCGCCCTGACGACGCCGGCCTGGGACGTTGTGCGCTGGACCCTCGACAAGCGGGCAATGAACGCGCGCGCCGACGCGCTCGGTCTCGCCCAGCCGCTCAGCTGCCATCCGCGCAGCCGCGATGAACTCGCCCAAATCGGCCTGCGCTATCCCGTCGTCATCAAGCCCACGGCCTACGAAGGACGGAACGCTTTTGTGATGGCGAAGGCCTGGCGAGCCGACGATCTGGCCGCACTCACCGCGCGCTATGACAAGGCGGAAGCGCTGGCCGGGCCCGACCGCATCATGGTGCAGGAGCTGATCCCGGGCGACGGCCGCAGCCAGTTCTCCTACGCCGCCGTGTGGGAACGCGGTGCGCCGGTCGCCGCGCTGGTGGCGCGGCGCAGGCGGCAATATCCGGTCGATTTCGGCTTCACCAGTACCTACGTCGAGACCGTTGCGGTGCAGGAGGTCGAGGACGCGGCCTGCCGCTTTCTCGCCTCGCTCGATTACAGCGGGCTGGTCGAGATCGAGTTCAAATACGACGCCCGCGACAGCACCTACAAAATCCTCGACGTCAATACGCGCAGCTGGACCTGGATTGCGCTCGGCGCCGCGGCCGGCATCGATTTCGCTGCGATCCAATGGCAAGTCGCGTGCGGTGAGCGCGTTGCGCCGGCGGCCCCGCGCCAAGGCGCCGCCTGGCGCTATCTGTCGCGCGATCTCGTCGCCGTCGCTCAGGAGATGCTGTTCGGCGCGCTGTCCGTTGCCGACGCCGCGCGCTCGCTGCGCCCTTCGGCCGCGTCGGCGGTTTTCGCCTGGGACGATCCCGTTCCCGCGATGCTCGATCTGCCGGTGGTGGCGGCGCGCATCGTCAAGCGGCGACTTGCCCGTGCCGGCGTCAGCCCAGCGGCCGTGCCGCCGCCGCACACCTTCACTTCGTCAGTCGCGCCGTCGAAATCGCCTGCGCGAACAGCGCCTGCATCGCCGCAGTGATGTCGCCGTCGGTGGTCACCGTGAAGAACATGCCTGTCGAGGCGCAGCTTTGCAGGTTCGGAGCGATCTGGTTCTGGAACGGCGAGATCCAGCTATTGTACCAGGAATTGGTCGGCAGCGGCAGATACTCGGTATAGAGCACCGCGATCTGGATGCCGCGATTCTTGATCGTCGTGCACCATGCCGTGTTGAACGGCTGCTGGCAGCGGTTGCTGCCGCTCAGCGTCTGCGAGCAGGTCGTCGAGGCTTCGTCGTCGACGCCGTCGGAGACGATGAACAGCACCTCCTGCGGCGTCGAGGTCGGCGTGCCCAGGCCCGGATTGGGCATGATGGTGTTGATTTGCGACATCGCGGTTTCGAAATTGGTATCCATGTCGCTGTTGTTGTTGCTGCTGGTGAGCCAATTGTTCTTGTAGACCTGCAGCACGTTGATGTTGCCCGCCGCCGTCTGCGCCGTCACCAGATTCGATGTCAGCGCCTG
>DATMKZ010000034.1:0-13851 GCA_035570795.1 Rhizomicrobium sp. | reverse complement strand
CGCCGGGCCGGCCTGATGACCGTCGACGGCGGCGGCGCGGCGCGCATCGCGGCCGATCTCGCCGGAGCCCTCGCCGCACGCCGCGGCGGAGTGGCGCTCACAGCCGCTCGGTAAGCCGCGCCAGCGTCCTTGCGAAAGTGTCCGCCCAGTCGCCCCGCCTTGCCGGCATCATCAATTCGCAGGCCGGCGCGAACGGTTCGTAGCTTTGCGCAAAACCCGTCCAGCTCGTGTCGTAGAGGACCTTATACGTGTCCACGCCGCTGCCGGCCGCCAGCCACGACACCGCCGTCGGCGCGCTGACCACGGCGTCGAGCGAGGCGAGCAGCGCCGCGGTGCGGTCCAGCTCGGCCTTCTGGTCGAGCTGCGGCAGCGTGACGATGGGGCGGCCGCTGGCCTCGGCCAGCGCCTCGATCTCGTCCGCGCCGGCATCGTATTGCACGCTCACCACCGTGCCGGGCAGCTTGGCGATGAACGCGGCCCAGGCTTGGCGCGGCGCATATTGCACGGCGCGATGGCCGGCGACGTTGCCGCTGCGCCAGCACACGCCGATGAACGGCCCCTTGCCGGCGCCCGCCAGCACGCCGCCCCAGCACGCCAGCTCCAGCGCATCGGGCTTCAGGAAGACATGGGATCTGGGAAACGCGTCGCTGTTGGCGCGCAAAATCTTCGGCAGGCTGCCCATCTCGATGAACGCATTCGCGCCGCCGGCCTGTTTCAGCCAGCCATAGCGTGCTCGCGTGATGCCGCCCCTGGTCTCCAGGTCCCAGCCATGCACCGTGACGCCGGCGAACGAGCGCGCGAACAGCGCCGCCAGGCGCGGCTCGCATTCCACCAGGAGCGTGCCGCCGTCCTGCGCCGCGCGCGCCGCGAGTTCGGGGATCATGCTTGCGAACATCAGCTGGTCGCCGACGCCCTGTTCCGCCGTCACCAGCAGCCGCGTGCGCTTCAGGCTGTCGCCCGTCCAGCGCTTCAGCGTGTGCTCCGGCACCGGCGCCTTGCCGGAGAGCTTCAGCCGCGCCGCATAGTCGCGCCAGCCGTCTGTCAGATTGCCCCGCAGCAGATGCAGCACGGCGCGGTTCAGCCGCGCCTGGGCGTTGCCGGGCTCGAGCCTGAGGGCGCGGTCATACAGCGCCAGCGCCTCGCCGGTTGCGCCGTCGTCGGTCGTAAGGTCCGCCAGATTGGCCAGGGCCGCGGCATAGTCGGGTCGCAGCGCCAGCGCCGCGCGGTAGTGCTCGGCGGCGCGCACCGCGTCGCCCATCTCGCGATATGTCGAACCCAGTGTCAGCCACAGCTCCGGCGCGTCCGGGTCGCGGGCCAGCGCCGGCGCCAGCAGCGCCTCGGCGGCCTCGGGCCGGCCCTCAGCCCGCAGCAGGTTCGCCAGGGCGACCAGCGCCTCCAGCCGCGCCGGCTCCCGCGCCAGCACTTTGCGAAAGAAATCTTCGGCCGGCGCCGCCAGGCCGAGCACCCGCGCCGTGTTGCCGAGCGCGAACAGGACGCGCGGATCGCCCGGCCGGGCGCCGAGGGCGCTCTCGAACGCGGCGATGGCTTCGACATGGCGGCCGGCTTGCAAAAGCTTCAGGCCATGCTCATAGGGATCGGAAAGCGCGTGTGCTGGCATGACGCCAGTGTGGCGCGGTCGTCGTTAAGGCGCGCTTAAGCACGTTGCAACGGCCTTATCGCCCTGTTAACGGCGCCGGGGCGACAATTCCGCGTTGGTCCGCAAAGGCTCTCGCGCGTGTCCGTCGGTCTCGATCCAAATCTGCTGCTCAGCTTCTACCAGTCCAAGCTGGCGAGCTCGGCCGCCACGACGACGGCGCAGGGCAACGCCGCCGCCGCGTCGTCGGCGACGCAGCCGGGCGCGACGACCGCCAGCACCAGCGCCACCGCCAACGACGCGCCGCCCTGGGAGGCGACGCCGCCCGACCAGAACGCGATGGACGCCAAAGTCCTGTCGACGACGAACTTCCTCGACACCAGCAACGTGCCGCTCACCGCCTCGACCAAGGCCGACGCCAAGACCGAGCAGGACAACCAGAAGCTCTTCTCGCTCTACACCGCGGTCAACACGCTCGCCTATATCGCCAAGATGGGGCAGCGGCCCGACGCCACCGCCGGCCAGCTCGCCGGCCTCAATACGCGTTTCCAGGCCGGCCTCGCCCAGGTCCAGAGCTATATCTCGGGCACGACGTTCAACAATTTCACGCTGCAGGCCGCGACGCCGGCGGCCTCCGTCAGCTCCAGCGTCGTGGTGCCGTTCGGCGCCTTCGACTATGCGACCAAGACGCTGGTCAGCAACGCCAATCTCGGCAACGCGCTGCCCGGCCTCAGCGCCTCGGACAGTTTCACCATCGCGGTCAAGAAAGGCGGTGCGACCAGCAATGTCGCCATCGACCTGTCGCAGATCCAGGGCCCGCTGACGCTCGACAATGTCGTCTCCTATGTGAACCAGACGCTGTCGTCCGACGGCTTCGCGACGCGCTTCCAGAAAGTGCTGACCTCGGGCTCGCTGCTCGATCCGACCAAGGCGACCTACGGATTGCAGGTTTCGCCCGGCGGCAGCGAAACGGTGAGCCTGTCCTCGGCCGACGCCACGCCCTCGCTCTACCTCGCCGGCACCGCGGGCCAGGCGGTCGCGACGACCACCAGCACGACGACCGCCGGCACCACGACGTCGAGCTCGACCGCCGCCGACCAGCAGGGCCGCCTGATCAAGCTGTCGGACCTGGACACCTCGCCGACCGCCACCCTCAATGTCAGCGCGCAGCCGACCAGCGGCACCACCACGGCGCAGTCGACGGTGGTCGACGCCAGCGGCAACGTCTATGTCCTGGGCAACGCCACCGGCAATTTCGGCAACCAGGTCAACCAGGGCCAGCAGGACGCCTATCTCACCAAATACGATTCCGCCGGCAACGTGTTGTGGACGCAGATGCTGGGCAGCACCGGCACCGCCAACGGCGCCACGCTGGCGCTCGATCCCACCGGCGGCGTCGTCATCGCCGGCTCGACCACGGCGGCGCTGACCACGACCTCGGTCACCGACGGCAACACCGACACCTTCGTCGCCCGCTACGACGCCAACGGCAACCAGACCTGGGTCAAGCAGCTCCAGACCCTGAGCCAGAACCAGGCCGCTTCGGTCAGCGTCGACGCTTCGGGCAACGTCTTCATCGGCGGCCAGGTCTCGGGCGGCGTCATCGGCGCCGGCCAGACCAAGGCGGGCGGCAACGACGCCTATGTCGCCAAGCTCAGCAGCAAGGGCGCGCTGGTCTACGAGAAGCAGTTCGGCACCAGCGCCAACGACACGGTCGCGGCCACCGCGACGGCGTCCGACGGCAGCCTCTATGTCGCCAGCGTGCAGAACGGCCACGCCATCGTTTCGAAATACGCCAATGGCGACGCCACCGCGGCGCCGGTGTGGACCAGCGATCTGGGCGATCTGCAGAACGGCGGCGGCATCGGGGGCCTGGCGGTCTCGGGCAGCCAGATCTACGTCTCGGGCACGACGCAGAACGCCAATCTCACCGCCGGCGGCGCCGCCAGCGTCGCGCAGGCGAGTTCGGGCGGCAGCGACGCCTTCGTCTTCAACCTCACCGACCAGGGCAGCACCGCGGCGGCGAATTTCGTCTCCTATGTCGGCACCGGCGCGCAGGACAAGGGCGGCGCGGTCACGGTCGGCGGCGACGGCACGGTCTATCTCACCGGTTCGACCACCGGCACTTTCGCGGGCCAGTCGCGCAACGTGCCGAACGTCAGCAACGCCTTCGCCACCTCGCTGTCTGCCGGCGGTGTGACCAACTGGACCCGGCAATATGGCGGCCTCGACGGCATCTCGTCGGGCTCCGGCATCGCCGTCGATGCCACGGGCTCGAGCGTGCTCGATGCGCTCGGCCTGCCGCGCGGCACCATCAATCCCAGCCAGTCGGTCGATCTGACGACCCAGACCACGCTGCGCGCCGGCGACCAGTTCCAGATCCAGCTTCAGGGCGTGGCGGCGCGCACCGCCACCATCACCATCGACCAGGGCGAGACGCTGCAATCGCTCGCCACCAAGATCAACATCCAGCTGCAGACCTACGGCAAGGCCTCGGTCAATTACACCGGCGCGGCCGAAGGCCTGAAGATCGCGGTCAATCCCGGCGTCACGCTCGGCCTCGTCGCGGGGCCGGCGGATTTCGACGCGCTGGCGCGGCTCGGCATTCCCGCCGGCACGCTGTCGAGCCCGTCGACCGCCACGTCGTCCGGCACGTCGTCGTCGACGGCGGCGACGCCGGCGACGCAGGCCTTCGGCCTCGGCCTCGGCACCAGTTTCGATCTCACGACCACGACCGGCGCCGATTTGGCGCGCTCGCAGCTGCTCGGCGTTCTGTCGAAGATCCAGTCGGCCTACCAGACGACCAACGCGCCGCCGGCCCAGCCGGCGGGGCCGGGCAACACCAGCGGCACGGTCTCGCCATATCTGACGTCGCAGATCGCCAACTACAACCTGGCGCTCAGCATGTTCGGAGGCAGTACGAGTTCGAGTTCGACCGGCCTCACGGCCTGACCTGCGCTCACACCACTGCGTTGAACACCATTGCCTGCGACGGCTTGCCGTAATTCGCGGCGCGCGGATTGTAGGTGCGCGTCGGCGCCGCCTGGCGGTCGACCTCGGCGGCGATCGCCTTGATCATGCCTTCGCTGGCGTTGCGCACCCGCGTCAGGAGGCGGGCGTGGAGCTGCAACAGCTCGCGGAATTTCTTCGTGGTCTCGGCGAAGCGGCCGCGGAGCGGCGCCGGCGCGGCCCTGGCGGCATCCGCCGTCAGGCCTTGCGCCTCGCGGCCGTACAGCGCCGAGAGCTTCTGGATCTCCGGATCGGTGGTGCGCAGCGCCTGCGGCCTGCCGGCCTTCAGCGCCGCGATGTCGCCTTCGATGGCCTCGATCAGGCGTTCGGCCAGCTTGACCAGCCGCTCGATGCGTTCGTTGTTGGGGTTGGCGTTCAATGGGCGTGCTCCTGCGTCTTGAGGAGCTCGCGCTGCACCGAGGCGGCAAGGCCGAAGCCGCCCTGTGCGACGATCTGCTTGCCGTATTCGTCGATCATCAGCGAGCGGAACATCTCCTCGCCCTGGCCGCCGCCGGTGGGGCCGTCGCTGGAGATGCCCGAGAACATCTCGCCCAGGAACTGGGTGACGAAGACGCCTTCGAACTGCTCCGCCGCCTTCTTGGCGACGTTGGGATCGGAGGTCTTGAACGGCGTCGCCACCGGCGCCGACTGCAGCGCCGTCATCGCGGAGGCGGTGTCGAGCGCGGCACTCATCCGATCACCTGGATGTCGGCCTGCAACGCCCCGGCCGCCTTGATCGCCTGCAGGATGGAGATGATGTCGCGCGGACCGACGCCCAGCGCGTTGAGGCCGTCGACCAGGCTCTGCAGCGACACGCCTTCGTGCAGCACGGCCATCTTGTTGCCTTTGCCGTCGTCGATCTGGACCTGGGTGCGCGGCACGACCTGGGTGGTGCCGGTGTTGGAGAACGGCGCCGGCTGGCTGACCTGCGGCGTCTCGGTGACGCGGATGGTGAGGTTGCCCTGGGCGATGGCGACGGTGGAGATGCGCACGTCGGCGCCCATCACGATCACGCCCGATTGCTCGTCGATGACGACGCGCGCGGTCTCGTCGGGATCGACCTTGACCTGCTCCAGGTCGGTGAGCAGCCCCATGACGCCATGCGGATAATTGTCCGGCACCGTCAGGCGCACGGTGGAGGGATCGGTGGCCTCGGCGACGCTGCCGCCGATATAGGCGTTGAGTGCGACGGCGATGCGCGAGGCCGTCGTCAGGTCCGGATTGCGCAGCGACAGGCGCAACGAATGCTGCGAGCCGAGGTTGAACGGAATCTCGCGCTCGACGATGGCGCCGTTGGCGATACGCCCCGCCGTCGGCACGCCGCGCGTCACGCTGGCCGCGTCGCCGCCGGCGGTGAAGCCGCCGATCGCCACCGGGCCCTGGCCGACCGCGTAGATCTGGCCGTCGGCGCCGAACATCGAGGTGACGAGCAAGGTGCCGCCCTGCAGGCTCTTGGCGTCGCCCAGCGCGCTGACCGAGATGTCGATGCGCGTGCCCGAGGCTGCGAAGGCCGGCAGGTTGGCCGTCACCATCACGGCGGCGACGTTCTTGGTCTGCATCGTGGTGCCGCGGGTGTTGACGCCCATGCGTTCGAGCATGGTCTGCAGGCTCTGCTGGGTGAACGGCGCGTTCTTGAGGCTGTCGCCCGAGCCGTTGAGGCCGACCACCAGGCCGTAGCCGACCAGCATGTTGTCGCGGATGCCCTCGATCTCGACGAGATCCTTGACCCGGCTGAACGCCAGCGCCGGAACCGGCGCGGCCGTCAGGCTGGCGCCCAGGAACAGGCAGGCAAGTCGTATATAAAGTGCGCGGCGCATGAGGCGGTTCTGCTCTCTGGCATTATTCCGCGTCCCTCCCTGCCAGTATCGTGCCGGGGGCGGCGGATAAATATCCCAGTATTTTCAATTGGATATGGAGAGCGCCGGCGGCGCCCGGCCGCCGCCCGGCCGCCGCCCGGCAAGTTCTTCCCGGCAATCTGCACCGTTGGCGCAGGGCCGCCGCGACAGCGCTCGGCGCTTATGCAACTGACAATATGTCGGAAAATATTTTTGCAACCGGTACTTGAACTGCGAAATTCGTGCCCTATTTGTTCTCGAGAAGACGAGGAAAGCCATGTCCGAGCGAAGATGACGTGGGCCTTATACAGGGATTGTGCGGGTCACGCGCACCCAGCGGAGAGGATGGGCCGTGCCTTCCGGCCGAAGGCGCCGGCCGCCATGAGTCCGCAAAGTCCCGAGGGGTGCGCGTAGTGTTTGTCGGTCGGGCCTGATGGCTGGCCGCATCCGCCCCTCGCGCACCAGCACGAACCGCCGCCGGGTGCACACTGGCGGCGTTCGTGTTTTTGGGGCGGGGATTAAGTGTGAAGCGCAAAAAAAAGAATCCCTCTCCCCCATTTTGGGGGAGAGGGCAGGGTGAGGGGGTCTCTAAGGCAAGTGCAGTGCAAGAAAGCGGAAGAGAACTGGATCGGCTTGGTATCTCGACCGCCATTCTACAATTCCCGCCATCGGCACCCCCTCACCCCGCCCTCTCCCCCGCTTCGCGGGGGCGAGGGAGATGAAGTGGTGCGCATGGACTTAGAGTCCACGCCTTCCTATTTTCGCCGCATCGGAATGCGTCTTTGGATCCCATCATGTCGTCAGCGTCCGCGCGTCCCCGTCCCGCCGTGCTGTGCATCCTGGACGGCTGGGGCTGGCGGCCCGACGCGCAGGACAACGCCATCGCCGCGGCGACGACGCCGAACTACACGCGCATGCTGGCCGATTCGCCGCACGCTCTGCTGGCGACCTCGGGCCGCGCCGTCGGCCTGCCGACCGGCCAGATGGGCAATTCCGAAGTCGGGCACATGAATATCGGCGCCGGGCGCGTGGTGGCGCAGGACCTGCCGCGCATCGACCTCGCGATCGAGGACGGCACGCTGGCGAGCCGGCCCGCGCTTCTCGAACTGATCGCCAGGACGCGGGCGAGCAAGGGCGCGGTGCATGTCATGGGCCTCTTGTCGCCCGGCGGCGTGCACAGCCATCAGGCGCACATCACCGCGCTGGTGCGGGCGCTGGCGGCGGCGCAGCTGCCGGTGTTCGTCCACGCCTTCCTCGACGGCCGCGACACGCCGCCCCGCAGCGCCGCGGAATTCCTCGAGGTCTTCGAGGCCTCCATCGCGGATCTCGCCGGCGTGCGCCTCGCCACCGTGATGGGCCGCTACTATGCGATGGACCGCGACAAGCGCTGGGAGCGCGTCAGCAAAGCCTATGACGCGCTGGTCGATGCCGGCGGTGACAAATTCGCCGACGCGCAGGCGGCACTGGCCAATTCCTATCGCAACGACGTCGGCGACGAATTCGTCCTGCCTTGCGCGCTCGGCGACTATGCCGGCATGGCGGACGGCGACGCTCTGCTGTTCGCCAATTTCCGCGCCGACCGGGCGCGCGAGATCTCGCTGGCCCTGCTGGACGAAGGCTTCGCTGGCTTCGAACGCGCCCGCGTGGTGCGGTTCTGCGCCGCCGCCGGCATGACGGAATATTCCGAAGAGCTCGGCAAGCGGATGACGGCGCTGTTCGAGGCCGAGAACGTCGACGGCACGCTCGGCGAACTCGTCGCGGCGCAGGGGCTGCGGCAGTTGCGCATCGCCGAGACCGAGAAATACGCCCACGTCACCTTCTTCCTCAATGGCGGCCGCGAGGACACCTTCGCCGGCGAAGACCGCATCCTGGTGCCGAGCCCGAAGGTCGCGACCTACGACCACAAGCCCGAGATGAGCGCCTTCGAGGTCACCGCGAAGCTGGAAGAGGCCATCGCCTCGGGCATCTACGATCTCATCGTCGTCAACTTCGCCAATCCCGACATGGTCGGCCACACCGGCATCATGGCGGCGGCGATCCGGGCGGTCGATACCATCGACACCTGTCTGGGGCGCTTGCGCGCCGCGGTCGAGAGGGCGCATGGCGTGCTGCTGGTCACTGCCGATCACGGCAATATCGAGCTGATGAAGGACCAGGCGACGCATGAGCCGCACACCGCGCACACCACGCTCGACGTGCCGATCATCGCGGTGAATGCGCGGCCCGGCATCCGCCTCGCCAATGGCCGCCTCGCCGACGTGACGCCGACCCTGCTCGACCTGATGGGCCTGGCGCCGTCGCCGCAGATGACGGGGCATTCGCTGGTGGAGAATACAGATTGACGCCGCTTCGCCGCGCATTCGGCGTCGCTATTTTCGGCGTCCTTTTCCTCATCGCCGCGAAAAAGCCGCCGCATCACGCCGTGCATCACCGCGCCCGTCCGGCCCATGCCGCGCCGGCGCAGCCCGCGCCGACCCTTCCGCCGGCCGTCGAGCCGCTGCCCGATCTGTCGGGCGCGCTGCCGGCGGGCGCGGCGGCGCATCTGCCGTCGACGGCGGATCAGTTCCGTCATCTGAGGGGCGATCTCGCCAGGGGCAAGCCGGTGGTCGACTCGGCCAAGGCCCACAGCGCCGACCTCAAGCGCGAAGCACAGGCGCTGCGGCAGAAACTGATCGCCACCGCCGAGCGCGTGCAGGCGCTGGAGAAGCAGAAGATCGTGCTCGACGCCGAGATCGTGCGGCTCGCGGCGGAAGACCAGCGGCTCGCCGCCGGCTTCGCGCAGGATCGCATCGCCGTGGCGCGGCTGCTCGCGGTGATCGAGCGGCTGCAGCACGACACACCGCCGGCCCTGGCGCTGCGGCCCGACGACGCGCTCGGCGCGGCGCGCGGCGCGATGCTGGTCGGCGCCTCGCTGCCCGACGTCTACGGCAAGGCGGCCGCGCTCGCCCGCCGCATCGCGACGCTGCAGCAGACTCGCGCGGCGCTGATCGCCCGGCGGCTCGACGGCGTGCGCAACGCCGCACTCCTCAGGCAGGCCCGCATCGAGCTCGATCAACTCCTCGCGAGCAAGAGCGCCGAGGCGGCCAATGCCGACGCGACCTATGCCGTCCTGAAGACAAGGCTGGCCGCCATCGCCGAGCAGGCCCAGAACCTGGAAGCTTTGCTGGCCAAGGTCGCCGAGCTCCGGGCCCATCCGGCACAGCAGAATGTGGTGGTGATCACCGCGCAAAACGCAGGCAACGGGCCGGCGCGGGGCACTTTGCTCCAGCCCGTGGTGGGAACCCTGCTCGCCGGCCCCGGAACGGGCGGCCCGGGCATCAGCTTTGCCGCCGCTTCCGGGGCGCAGGTGGTCGCACCGGCCGATTGCGAGGTGCTTTTCGCCGGCCCTTACCATAAGAACGGACAAGTCTTGATCCTGGAAGTCACGGCTGGGTACGATCTGGTGCTGGCGGGGCTGGACCGGATCGTGGTCAAGCCCGGCGACCTGGTATTGGCCGGCGAGCCGGTCGGCGTCATGTCCGGCGCCTCTGCAATGGGAAACGCGCCGCAAATGGGCCAGAATGGCGCGCTCTACTTCGAACTGCGTCAGAACGGGCGGGCGCTGAGCCCCGCATCCCTTCTGGGACTCGACCTAAGGAAGGCAAAGAGATCATGAAGAAGTTCGCATTCGTCGGTATCGGCATGGTGGCCGGGTTCGTCGCGGCGCTCGGCCTGTTGCCGGCCGCGCATGGCGCCAACGACATGAGCGCCTATCGCCAGCTCGACCTCTTCAGCGATGCCTTCGAGCGTGTGCGCGCCAACTATGTCCGCCCGGTGGACGACAGCGAGCTGATCAACGCCGCCATCGAAGGCATGGTCTCCAATCTCGATCCGCATTCCAGCTACATGGACGCCAAGGCGTTCGCCGACATGCAGATCCAGACCAGAGGCTCGTTCGGCGGCATCGGCATCGAGGTGACGATGGAGAACGGCCTCGTCAAGGTGATCTCGCCGATCGACAACACGCCGGCGTCCAAGGCCGGCCTCAAGGCGGGCGACTACATCGCCGCCATCAACGGCGCCTCGGTGCAGGGCCTCAACCTCAACGACGCCATCGACAAGATGCGCGGACCGATCGGCAGCAAGATCACGCTGACGATCCTGCGCACCAACGACAAGACGGCGCCCAAGAAGCCGTTCGACGTGACGCTGGCGCGCGCCGAGGTCGCGGTCGACGAGGTGCGCTGGCACCGCGAGGGCGATGTCGGCTACATCCGCATGCCCGGCTTCAACGAGAACACGGCGAGCGGCCTCGAGAACGCGGTGCGCGACCTCAAGAAGCAGATCGGCCCCGGCCTCAAGGGCTACGTCCTCGACCTGCGCAACAACCCGGGCGGCCTGCTCGACCAGGCGGTGCAGGTCTCCGACGACATGCTGACCTCGGGCGAAGTGGTCTCGACCCGCGGCCGCCACGCCGAGGACACCCAGCGCTACGACGCCCATCCGGGCGACATCACCGACGGCAAGCCCGTCATCGTGCTGGTCAATGCCGGCACCGCCTCGGCCTCCGAGATCGTGGCCGGCGCGCTGCAGGATCATCATCGCGCGACGATCCTGGGCATGACCTCGTTCGGCAAGGGCTCGGTACAGACCATCATTCCGCTCGGCGAGGGCGGCGGCGCGCTGCGCCTGACGACGGCGCGCTACTACACGCCGTCGGGCCATTCGATCCAGGCCCAGGGCATCATCCCCGACATCATGGTCGCCGCCGGCAACGAGGACGACATCCCCAAGATCGCCCGTCCCAGCGAAGCCGACCTGCCGGGCCATCTCGCCGGCGAGCCGGTGACGCCGAAGGCCAACCAGACCATCATCCGTCCGCCGGCCAACCTGCCGAAGAACGGCCCGGACGGTAAGCCGTCGGACTTCCAGCTCTCCTATGCGCTGGACCTGCTGCACGGCAAGGTCGCCGCGCTGCCCGCCAAGTCGGCGTCGAACTAGGCGCGAAAGGCCGGGCGGGGACATGAACAGGCTGTTCCTGGTCGCGATGGGCGCGGTGGCGGGCTTCGCGCTCGCCGTCGCGGCCTCGCATTTCGCCTATGGCGCGATCCCGCTGTTCTCGACCGAGAGTCAGCTGGCGCGCTTCGGCGACGCCTTCCAGCGCGTCCGCGACAACTACCTGGAGAAGCCCGAGGACCGCACGCTGGTGGAGAACGCCATCGGCGGCATGCTCAGCAACCTCGACGCCCATTCGAGCTATTTCGATCCCAAGACCTTCGAGGCGATGGAGACCAAGGCGGCCGGCGCCTATGGCGGCATCGGCCTCGTCATCTCGGTCAAGGACGGCATCCCGACCGTGGTTCAGCCGATCGAGCAGACCCCGGCCTCGCGCGCCGGAATCAAGAAGGACGACATCCTCGTCGCCATCGATGGCGTGGCGATGAAGGGCCACACTATCGACGACGTCTCCAGCCGCATGCGCGGCACCGTCGGCACCGACGTTTCGCTGACCGTGGCGCGCGGCGCCGCCAGGCCGTTCGATCTCAAGCTGACGCGCGAGGCCATCGAGGTGGAGCGGCTGACGTATCGCCGCGAAGGCGACGTCGGCTACATCAAGATCGTGGCGTTCTCGGACCGCACCGATCCGGATCTGCGCCTCGCGGTCGCCGCCCTGAAGCGCCAGATCGGCCCCTCGCTCCGGGGCTATGTCGTCGACCTGCGCAACAATGGCGGCGGCGTGCTGCAGGCCTCGATCGACGTCTGCGACGACTTCCTCAACGAGGGCGAGATCGTCTCGGTGCGCGGCCGCGGTGCCCAGAACATCGAGCGCTACGACGCTCATTACGGCGACATCGCCGAGGGCAAGCCGATCGTCCTTTTGATCAACGGCGGCACAGCCAGCGCCTCGGAGATCGTTGCCGGCGCGCTGCAGGACCATCACCGCGCCACCGTCCTCGGCTCGCTGTCCTTCGGCAAGGGCTCGGTGCAGTCGATCATGCCGCTCGACAACGGCGCCGGCGGCGCGCTGCACATGACGACGGCGCGCTACTACACGCCGGCCGGCCGCTCCATCCAGGTCACCGGCATCGTCCCCGACGTCGTGGTCTCGGGCGGTCCGGACGCGCCGGACTATGAGCGCGAGGTCGAGCTGCCGCATCACCTCCTGGCCGAAGGCCCGGCTGCCAAGCCGCTCGCCAAGGCCATCGAGCCGGAAGCCGGCCGCAGCTACGACGATTTCCAGCTCACCATGGCGCTGGCCTTCCTGCACAAGACGCTTGCTGCGCAGGGCGTCCCGCCGCCCCACACCTGAATGCGGTTCGTTAACCGCTCCGTAACCGTAAAAAGCGCTATTCTGCCGCCATGGCTGCGAGCAGCATGACCGGCGACGGCGCGCCTTCCGATGCCCGGCCTCGGCGCGGGCTGCGGCTGCTTGCCTTTGGTTATTTCGGCCTTTTCGCGCTGCTCGTCGTCTTGGGCATCGTCGTCGCCCTGTTCGGCGATCCGCGCGCCGGCGAGCCCGTGGTCCGCTTCACGCTGCCGCAGATACCGCGCAGCGTCGCCGCGACGCCGCTGCACAACACCGGCGCCAATCCGGTCGCGCCCGTCGCGCCCGCGCCGAGGCCGGGCGAACCGGTGCCGCCGCCGGCCCTGGTGCCCTCCACCGTCACCCAGCCCGTCTACGCCGGCACCGCCCTGGTCGCAGATCCGGCGCTGATCGAGCCCACCGACACCGGCCCCCTGCCGCGCATCGCCGCCGACGGCACGCCGCCCGAGCGCGCCTATGCCGCGCCGGCGCTCGACAACGGCAAGCCGCGCATCGCCATCGTCGTCAGCGGCCTCGGCATCAGCGCCAAGATGACGGCCGCGGCGCTCGCCAGCCTGCCGCCGCAGGTGACGCTGGCCTTCGCGCCCTACGCCTCCGACGTGCAACGCTGGGTCGGCGAGGCGCGCCGCGAGGGCCACGAAGTCCTGCTCGAAGTGCCGATGGAGCCGTTCGATTTCCCCGACAGCGATCCAGGCCCGCACACGCTGCGCTCCGGCGTCGGCGAGGACGCCAACACCGAGCGTCTGGTCTGGGCCCTGACGCGCTTCACCGGCTACACCGGCGTCACCAACCTGCTCGGCGGTCGCCTGCTCTCCGATCCCGATTCGCTGGAACCGGTGATGACCTATCTGGCGCGCCGCGGCCTGCTGTTCTACGACAACGGCGCGGCCAGCCACTCGGCGGCGCCCGACGTCGCGGCGCGCACCGGCGTATCCTTCGCCCAGGCCACCGCCACCATAGACACCATACAGACCGCGATGGAGATCGACCGCCAGCTCTCCGAGCTCGAGACCGCCGCCCGCGCCCATGGCTCGGCGTCGGGTTCGGGCTTCCTCTATCCAGTGACGCTCGAACGCGTCACGCAATGGGCGCAGGGTCTGCCCGGCCGG
>DATMKZ010000033.1:0-16883 GCA_035570795.1 Rhizomicrobium sp. | reverse complement strand
GCGCCGGACAGCGGAGGCGCAAGGCCTGGCGCTGGTCGAGCGCGGCGAAGGCAGCTTCGATTTCCGTCCGACGCGCGACGGACTGGCGCTGGCGGAAGACGATTACCGCCGGCTTTCCAAGCTCGAGCGCGAACGGCTGGCGGCGCAGACGCGCGAGCTGCGCGGGGCGCTGGAAAAGGCGATGGAGCAGCTCGAAGGCCTGCGCCAGCAAGCCATCGAGAAGACGCGGGCACTGGACCGCGAACTGGGCGAACGCGAGCTGGCGGCATTGATGACGCCGCTGGCGCAGCGTTTCACGCAGCACCGCGAGGCGCACGCGCATCTGAAGTCCGTCTACAAGGACGCCGTCGCCCAGATCGACACGCTGCAAGCCCTCGCGCGCGGCGACGAGGGCGAACGGGGCCGGCGCGACGGCGTGCCGTTCCATCGCTACGACGTCAACCTGATTGTCGACCATGCGGCGACCGCGGGCGCGCCGGTGGTCTCGCTCGGCCTGCCGTCGCTGACCAACCTGGTCGGCAAGATCGAGCATGTGCCGGTCCTGATGACGATCGTCACCGACTTCATGTACATCAAGCCGGGCGCGCTGCATCTCGCCAATGGTGGCTTCCTGCTGATCGACGCCCGCGACCTGTTCCAGCAGGATGTCTCCTGGGAGACGCTGAAGCGGGCGCTGACGACACGGCAGGTGAAGATAGAGAGCCTGTCGGACATCCTCGACCGCAGCCAGACCGTCAGCATCCAGCCCGCGCCGATCCCGCTCGATATCAAGATCGTTCTGTTCGGCGAGCCCTGGGTCTATCACCGGCTCTGCCAGATAGACGCCGGCTTCGCCGACCTGTTCAAGGTGCAGGCCGATTTCTCGGCCACCGCGCAACGCGACGACGTCAATTGCGGCGCCCTGATCGCCACCATGGCCTCCATCGCGCGCAGCGACGGCTTGAAGCAGCTCGATCGCGAGGGCGCCGCGCGCCTGCTCGACGAGGCCTCGCGCCACGCCGGCGATGCGGAGAAGATCAGCGTCCGCACCGGGCGCCTCGCCGACCTGATGCGCGAGGGCGATCATTATGCGGCGCTGGCCGGCCGCACCGCGATCTGCGGCGCCGACATTGCGCAGGCCGTGGCGGCGAAGGAAGACCGCTCCGGACGCCTCAAAGCGCTGGAACACGAGCTGATCCAGCGCCGCATCGTGTTCATCGACACCGACGGCGCCAAGGCCGGCCAAGTCAACGGCCTGACGGTGCTGAGCGCGGCGGGCTTCGCCTTCGGCATGCCGGCGCGGATCACGGCCCAGGTCGCACCAGGCGAAGGGCGCATCGTCGACATCGAGCGTGTCGCGAAATTCAGCGGCCCCAGCCACGTCAAGGGCGTGCAGATCCTGTCTGGCTATCTGAACGGCGTCTATGCGCAGGGCAGGCCGCTTTCGATCTCGGCCAGCGTCGCGTTCGAGCAGTCCTATGGGCCGATCGACGGCGACAGCGCCAGTGCGGCGGAACTGATCGCCATCCTGTCCGCCATCGCCGGTGTGCCCCTGCGCCAGAGCCTCGCCATCACCGGCTCGATCAACCAGCACGGCCAGATGCAGCCGATCGGCGGTGCCAACGAGAAGATCGAAGGCTTCTTCGACGTCTGCGCGGCGCGCGGACTCAGCCGACAGCACGGCGTGATCGTTCCCAGGGCGAACATCGTCACGCTGATGCTGCGCGACGACGTGGTGGACGCGGTGCGGCGCGGCGCCTTCGCGATCTATGCGGCGGAGACGGTCGACGAGGCGATCGCGGTCCTCACCGGCATGTCGGCGGGCACCCGCAAGCGCGACGGCAGCTTCGCGCGCGGCAGCTTCAACCGCCGCGTCCAGGATCGTCTGCTCGACTTCGCCCGGCCACGGCTCCTGAGGCCGGTGCGTCTCGACGGCTGGTGGCGCTTCTAATCGGCGGACTCTACGGTCGGCGGCGACCGTAGTGTACGATTCCGTACAGATTTTCCTCTGGCGCCGCCAATGCAATGATTTCAATCTTGTGATCGCAACTGGGGCGGGGGCCGCGGTGCTGGATTATGAGATCAGGCTTCTCAAGCGCGACGGCTCGCCGACACTTGTCTATTTGACCTCCACGCCGGGCGCCCACGATGCCTTGCACGTGTTGGACAGCTTGCGCGAGCTGGAATTCGACACGGCCGAGATCTGGTGCGGAGCCGACTGCGTCCATCGCTCCGCCAACGACATCTGAGCATGACCGGCATCGCTGCGAAGAGGTCGTCCCGGCGCAGTCGCCGTTTCGGCCGGCAATATGTCATCCGCTGGAACGACGTGGCGCACGGCCACGACGTCATGCTCGGCCACGAACATATCGGTTTCCACGCGCAGCATGACGGGGCTGCGGCGCTGGTAGCGTGGCACGCACGCCAGGGCGCCCTGCCGCTCATCTCCACGCCGAGTGTCATGACGGTGGCGGCGGACGGCGCGATTTCCGTCGATCCGGTCGATATTTCTTGCGACAGCCCGGCTGGCAGCCGCGCGGCGCCCATCTGAGCGCGCCGATTTTGCCCAAGGGCGCGAAGTGCTAGCCTGACGCACGCCGCCAAGCCGCCGGAGACCCTGCATGACGTTTGTGAAGATCCTGGCACCCCTGACCGGCGGCGGGCGCGATGCCGCGGTGCTCGCCAGCGCCTTCGCAGCCGCCAAGCCGTTCAACGCCCATGTCGCGGCGCTGTTCGTGCGGCCCGATGCCGCCGAGGCGGTGCCGTTCTACGGCGAGAGTGTCTCGGCGGTGGTGATGCAGGAGATCGCCGACATCGCCAAAAAAGCCGGCGATGTCGGCGCCGCGACGGCTCGGGCAGCGCTGGCCGCGGCCGCGACGGCCGCCGGCGCTGCATTGCTGGCGACGCCGGAACTCGGCGCGGCACCGACGGCGTCGTTCCGCGAAGTGCTGGGCAATTTCGCAGACCAGGTGACACTAGCGGCGCGGCTGAGCGACCTCGTCGTCTTCGGCGCGCTGAAGGAAGGCGACCGTCCCGGCCTCACCGAGGCGTTCGAGGCGACCTTGCTGGAGACGGGGCGCCCGGTGCTGCTCAGCCCCCATGCCGCGCCGGTGACGTTCTGCAAGAAGATCGCGCTCGCCTGGAACGAGAGCATGGCCTCGGCACATGCGGTGACCGCCGCGCTGCCCTTCCTCAAATGCGCCGAGAGCGTAGAGATCCTCAGCGTGACGCGCGGCAAGGACGAGGCCATCGACAGCGGCGAGCTCAAGACCTACCTGAAATTGCGCGGCATCGTGGCCAGCGAACGGCTGGTGGATGCGGGCGCGCGCGTCGTCGGTGACGTGTTGCTGGAGGAGGCGGCGAAGGGCGGCGCCGGGATGCTGGTCGCGGGCGGTTACGGCCACAGCCGGCTGCGCGAGATGTTCTTCGCCGGCGTGACGCGGCACGTCGTCAGCCACGCCGACCTGCCGCTGTTCCTGGTGCACTAGAACAGCAGCCTCGCCGCGACCAGGATCAGCGTCGCGGCCAGCACCAGGCGGAGTGCGGTGTCGGGCAGGCGCGGCGCGAAGGCGCTGGCGATGACGATGCCGGGCAATGAGCCGACCAGCAGCGACAGCAGCAGCGACATGTTGATGCTGCCGCCCAGCACGTGCCCCACGCCGGCGACCAGCGTCAGCGGCACGGCATGCGCGATGTCGGAGCCGGCGATGCGCACGATGGGCAGTCGCGGATAGAGCAGGATCAGCGCCGTGACGCCGAGCGCGCCGGCGCCGACCGACGATGTGGTGACAAGGACGCCGAGTGCGACGCCCGTCAGCACCGTGTAGCGCCGCGTCGCGACGTTACTCATGTCGTCCAGGCGCTGGCCATAGGTCCGCAGCAGCCAGGGGCGGGCGATCAGCGCCGCCGACGTGAAGAAGAGGGCGACTCCCAGCACCCGGGTGATCAACGCGCTGATGGAGGCGCTGTCGACGCCGGAATAATAGAAGAGCAGCAGAGTGGCGACGGATGCGGGCAGACTGCCGCTCGCCAGCCGCAGGACGATGCGCCAGTCGATGGTCTTGTTGAAGGCGTGTACCAGCGAGCCGCCGGTCTTGGTGATGCTGGCGTAGATCAAGTCGGTGGCGACGGCCTTCTCGGGCGCGATGCCGAACAGCAGGATCAGGAGCGGCGTCATTAGCGAGCCGCCGCCGACGCCGGTCATGCCCACCAGGAAGCCGACGACGAAGCCGGACAGCACATAGGCGGGCTTGATGGCGTGCTCGAGATAGACGATGGCGTCGGCCATGCTCATGCGAATGGGTCGGGCAAATTGTACTTGGGGAAAATTGGAGAATTACGCGCTGTACAGCTTCTTCAATATCACGCTGCCTGCCGAATAGCCTGCGCCAAACGAGCAGAGCAGCCCCACATCGCCGGCCTTGAGGTCGGCGCTGTATTTGTGAAAGGCAATGATCGAGCCGGCGGAACTGGTGTTGGCATACTCGTCCAGGATGTTGGGCGCCTCGCCGGGGGCCGGATCGCGGCCGAGGACGCGCCGCGCGATCATGTCGTTCATGCCGAGATTGGCCTGGTGCAGCCAGATGCGCTTCAGGGCAGCGGGCGCGATGCCGTTGTCGCCCAGATGGCTCAGGATCAGCTCGGCCACCATGGGCACCACTTCCTTGAAGACCTTGCGGCCTTCCTGGACGAACAGCTTGTCGGCGGTGCCGATGCTCTCGGGCGCCGTGCGGTTCAAAAAGCCGAAATTGTTGCGGATGTTGTTGGAGAATTTGGTCTTCAGCCGCGTTGCGACGATTTCCCAGGAATTGCGCCCGACGGCGGCCGCGGCCCGCTCGACGATGAAGGCGGTCGCCACGTCGCCGAAGATGAAATGGCTGTCGCGATCGCGGAAATTCAGATGGCCGGTGCAGATCTCCGGATTGCACACCAGGATGGCGCGGGCGTGACCGGCGCCGACCATGTCGGCGGCGGTCTGCAGCGCGAAGGTTGCCGAGGAGCAGGCGACGTTCATGTCGAAGCCGAAGCCCTCGATGCCGAGTGCGTCCTGCACCTCGACCGCCATGGCGGGGTAGGCGCGCTGCAGGTTGGAGGCGCCGACCAGGACGCCGTCGATATCGGCAGGCGTGCGGTCGGCGGCCTTCAGGGCTTCGCGCGCGGCGCTCACCGCCATCTCGGCGAGGATGGAGATCTGGTCGTTCGGCCGCTCGGGCAGGCGCGGGCACATGATGTCGGGATCGAGCACGCCCTGTTTGTCGACGACATAGCGCGCCTTGATGCCGGAGGCCTTGACGATGAACTCGGCTGAGGACGCCACCAGCGCCGTCTTGCTGCCCGCCGCGATGGCGTCGGCATTGGCGGCATTGGCATTGCGGACATAGGCGTTGAACGCCGTCACCAGTTCTTCGTTCGAAATCGAATAGGGCGGCGTATAAAGGCCCGTCCCGCTCACGGCTAGCGCTGTCACGCATGCCATCCCTTTGATATTCGCCGGCGAGGCTGGCGCAGGGCCGGGGCAAAGGCAAGCGCGGGCTCGCAATGCGCGTCAAGGGGCGCTAAAAGCCGCCGCATGAACGGCAAGATGGCCCTCGTGCTTTTTTCCGGCGGACAGGATTCGACCACCTGCCTGGCCTGGGCGTTGACGCGTTTCCAGCGCGTCGAGACGGTCGGCTTCGACTATGGCCAGCGCCATATCGCCGAGCTGGCGGCGCGGCCGCGCGTGCTGGCGGCGCTCCGGGCGTTTCCGGGGTGGGCGGGAAAGCTCGGCGACGATCATGTCCTGCCCATCGATACGCTGAAGGCGATCGGCGGTACGGCGCTGACGGACGACAGGAAGATGGAGATGGGCGCGAACGGCTTACCGACGACGTTCGTGCCGGCGCGCAACCTGATGTTCCTCCTCGCGGCGGCGGCGCTGGGCTATCGCAACGGCATCGCCGACCTGGTCGGCGGCATGTGCGAGACCGATTTCTCGGGCTATCCCGATTGCCGCGATGAGACGATTCAGGCGATGGCGCGGGCGCTGTCGCTAGGGCTCGCGCGCGAGACGACCGTCCATACGCCGCTGATGTGGCTCGACAAAGCGGCGACATGGAAGCTGGCCGAGGAACTCGGCGGCGCGGCGTTGGTCGACCTGATCGTGCGCGAGACGGTGACCTGTTATGCGGGCGACTCGGCGCCGCACGCCTGGGGCAAGGGCTGCGGCACCTGCCCGGCCTGCGAATTGCGCGCCAACGGTTACGCGAAGTACCGCGGCGCATGACCTACGCGGTCAAGGAAATCTACTACACGCTGCAGGGCGAGGGCGCGCAGGCCGGACGCGCGGCGGTGTTCCTGCGCTTCGCCGGCTGCAATCTGTGGAGCGGGCTGGAGCGCGACCGTGCCACGGCCGTGTGCCGGTTCTGCGACACCGAGTTCGTCGGTGTCGACGGCGTGGGCGGCGGCAAATTCGTCACCGCGGATGCTCTGGCGGATGCGGTGGCCGCGACGTGGCCCGGCGGGGCAAAGCCTTATGTCGTATGCACCGGCGGCGAGCCGCTTTTGCAGCTGGACGAGGCGCTGGTCGCGGCGCTGCATGGCCGCGGCTTCGAGATCGGCATCGAGACCAACGGCACGCAGCAAGCGCCGCCGGGCATCGACTGGATCTGCGTCAGCCCGAAGGCGAATGCCGATCTCGTGTTGACGGCTGGCGACGAGCTCAAGCTGATCTTTCCGCAGGCCGATGCCGAGCCGGAACGCTATGCGGCGCTGGCGTTCAAGAACTTCTTTCTCCAGCCGATGGACAGCCCGGAGCGCGACACCAACACCACTGCGGCGACGGCGTATTGCCTGGCGCACCCGCAATGGCGCCTGAGCCTGCAAACCCACAAGCTGATCGGGATTCGCTAGACGTTTACCGGCCAGCAAAATAAGCTGCCAAGACCGGGTACGGGGCGTCGCGCGTGGGGTTAAGATCTGCTCTTGCAATCTGCGGATTGTGCCTGTTGCCGGCGCTGCCGGCACAGGCAAGCGCCTATTCCGAGTTCGACGCCGGCATCGCCGCGCGCAACCTTGGGCTTTGCGACATTGCGATCGCGCATATGACGGCGGCGCTCGGCGCGCCCGATCTGCTCGCTTCGCTGCGGTCGGGGGCGCTTTTGGTGCGCGGCGATTGCCTGAGACAGACCGACAAGAACGCCGCCGCGCTGGCCGACTTCGACGCGGCGATCGCGCTCAGCCCCGACAATTTCGACAGCCATCTGTGGCGCGGCGAGTTGTTGGAACACCTCGCGCGCTATGACGATGCGGCCGCTGATTTTTCCACCCTTATTCGCCTGAGGCCGGATCTGTCCAAGGGGTATGTATCGCTCGGAGAGCTCTACCTGGCGCAGAAAAAATACGACGAGGCCCTTGCGCAATATGCAACGCTGATCGACGTCGGATCCGACGACTATCTCGGCTATCTGCTGCGCGCCAAGGCGTATTTTCTGAAAGGGGCATACGAGCTGGCGATGGTGGATGCGGATCGTGTCGTCAAGATGGCGCCCAGGGCGTCCCCAGGCCATTTCGTGCGCGAAGCCATCTATGAAGCGCAGGGAAAGCTCGCGCTCGCGCTGTCCGATATCAACCTCGTGCTGGAAGACACACCCGACGATGTCGAGATGCGGCGCCAGAAGGGCATTATCTTGTGGGAGATGGGGCAGTTTTCGGAGGCGACCGATGCGCTGATCCCGCTCAAGAAGCTCGCCGCCGCCGATGGTTATACCATCCTGTGGTTCGACCTGGCGCGCGTTGCGGATGACGAACCCGACAGGGACCTGGAGAGCCGCTCCGCGGCCGTGAACCTGACGAAATGGCCAGGACCGATCGTGGCTTTGTATCTTGGCCGGGAGACGCCGGACGATATCCAAAGTTTCATCGCGGCGGCGCCGTTCGACGAGCGCGACGACATGCGTTGCCAGGCCGCATTCTTCGTCGGAGAGTGGCAGGTTCGCCATCACGCGAAGCCTGTCGGATATGCGTTGCTGCGCCAGGCGGCGTCCGACTGTCCGGTCGACTATGCCGAGCGCGGCGCGGCGGCCATCGAATTGAGCCGGCTCAGATGAGGCAGGCCTTTGCGGCAATCGCGTTCGCCTTGTCGGCGCAGGCGGCGCTGGCCGAGGGCCCCGCGCAGCCACCGCCCGCGCCGTGCCAGCTGCCGCGCATCGCGAGCCTGGACATGCAGACCGAGCCGAACGGCCTGGTGACCGTGCCGGTGACCGTCGCGGGGCGGGCCGGACGCTGGCTGGTCGACACCGGCAACGTGACGAGCATGATCTCCGACACCGTCGCGACGCAGCTCAATCTCAGTCGCGGCATGTACTATGCGCCCGGCACCATGATGGGCGGCGTTTCGATCAATGAATTTGCCATCGTCCCGTCGTTGGAGTTTGCCGGCATGCGCGCCGGCAAGTCGCAATTGAGCGTCGCGCCCGAATTCGTTCTGGAGAACGACACGATCGGCATGCTGGCACCTGACATCATGCAACACTACGACATCGATTTCGATTTCGCGGCCGGAAGGCTGAACGTTTTCTCAGCCAGCCATTGTCCGGGCAAGGTGGTTTATTGGACTAAGGGAAATTATGCGCAGGTGCCGATGAAACTCGACAGCGACGGTCACATCACGATACCGGTGACCCTCGACGGCAAGGCGATGACGGCGGTGGTCGATACTGGCGCACAGGGCTCGACCATGAGCATGGCGACGTTCGAATCGCTGTTTCGGATCGGCGGAAAGGACGCCGCACTGAAACCCTTGGGGAATGTATCGGTCAATGAGACGAAGCCGACCGCAGCCTATCGCTACCCATTCGCCACGCTGTCGTTCGAAGGCGTGCAGGTCATCAGTCCCAATATCGTTCTCCTCAAGGATACGCGCATGGGAGACGACGACACGGGGTTGCTGCTCGGCATCGAAACGCTTCGGCAACTCCACATGTATATCGCCTATCAGGAAGGCAACATCTACCTGACGCCCGCCGAGGCGCGCTAGCTCAAACGAACGTCACCGCCTCGCGCCGCCGCGTCTCGCCCTTCGGTGTGCGGGTGCGCAGATCGTCCAGCAGGTCGCGTTTCATTGCGGCGGCGGACGGCTCGTCCCACAGATTGCGCCATTGCCTGGGATCGTTCTTGAGGTCGTAGAGTTCGCCTTCGCTGCCGTCATAGATCGAGGTCTCGCCATAGGCCGTGACAGTCCAGCCGCCGCGATGCAGCGTGCGCAGCGAGACCGAGACGCCTTCGAATTCGCTGTCCCATTCGGTGAAGACGGCCTCGCGCCTCGCCGCGGCGGCCGCGTCGCGGGGTAGGGCCGAGCCTTCCATCCAGTCGGCGCGGTCGATGCCGGCGATCTCGCAGAAGGTCGGCGCGAAATCGACCTGGCCGACGGGCGCCGCGAGCGTGGCGGGTGCGATGCCGGCGTTCGGCGCCGGACGCCAGATCAGCGGCAGGCGCATCAGGCTGTCGACATGGTGCGGACCCTTGAACAGGAGGCCGAAATCGCCCTGGAACTCGCCATGGTCGGTGGAGAAGATCACGTCGGTGTCGCCGTCCCAGCCGCGCGCCCCGATATGCGCCATGACCCGCGCCACCGCCTCGTCGATCAACTCGTTCTTGATGTGCGTCATGGCGTCGATTTCGCGCAGCTGATCCGTCGTCAGCGTGGCGGGGACCCATTTGGGCGGCGCCTCGTAGCAGGTCAGGCGCTTGCCGCTCCACCAGTCGCGCCAGTGATGCGGCTTCTGCGAGAGGATTGCGTCGATATTCTCCGCGCTGCCGGGATAGCCGGCGGGCACGGGCAGGTCGCGCCAGTCGTGGCGGCCGAGCTCGCTCTGCGGCGGGTCCCAGGGATGATGCGGGTCGGGGAAGCTCATCCACACGAACCAGTCTTCGTCGGCGCCGAGCGAATCCAGATAGGCGACGGTGCGGTCGGCGATCCAGTCGGTGTGGTAGAGGCCGCGCGGCGTCGCATTGTGCTTGACCTGGACGGCACCGGTGTCGCCGCCGCCGAAGGAGTTCTGGTGGAAGTCGCCGCCCAGCACCGGATAGAAATTGTCCGCGAGTTCGGGATGCTCCTTCATCAGCCATTGCGCATAGTGTAGCGGCCCGCGCGCGCCATGCGCCGCCAGCTCCATATGATCGAAGCCGCGATGCGGCCCGAATTCGCCGAGCCGGCCCATGCGGTTCTCGTAAAATTTGAGCTGCAGGTCGAGGAAGGGTTCGAAATGCGCCTTGCCGATCAGCGCGGTGCGGTAGTTCTTCTTCTGCTTCAGCAGCCGCGCCACCGACGGCGCGTCCTCGGGCAGCGGCACGCCGTTCATCCACACGCCATGGGTCGTGACGTATTGACCGGTGATCATGGTGGCGCGCGCCGGCATGCAGACGACGTTCTGCGCGTGGCACCGCGTATAGTTGATGCCGGCCGCCGCCAGCGCGTCGATCGCCGGCGTGCGGGCGATCTTCTGGCCGTTCACGCCCAGGGCGTCGAAGCGCATCTGGTCGGTGGTGATAAAGAGAATTTTTCGTCCCATGCTCAACCCAGATCGCGGGCGGTGAGGGCGGCAAAGACCGGCGCCGCGAGGCCGGCGATGCTCGGCGCCGCTTGCGGCCGCCAGATGGCGCAGACGACGCCGGTCAGCGTGGCGCCGGCGTCTTCGAGCAGGCGCGCGGCCTGGACCACCGCGCCACCGGTCGAGATCACGTCCTCGACGATGGCGAGCCGAACGCCGCCGACGTCGCGGCCTTCGATGGCCTGGCAGGTGCCGTAGTCCTTGGCGACCTTGCGCACGAAGACGGTAGGCAGGCCGCACTGCAGCGACATGGCGGTGGCCAGCGGCACGCCGCCGAGCTCAAGACCGGCCAGGACCTCGGTGCCTGCCGGGATCAGGCGGATCATGGCCTGCGCGATGCGCTGCAGCAGCGCGGGCTCCGATTCGAAGCGATATTTGTCGAAATACTCCGATGCGATCATGCCCGAGCGCAGGCGGAACGAGCCCTTGAGGCGCGCGACCTGGTTGATATCCGCCGCCAATTGCGTGTCCTGCATGCTCGACAACCCGAAAGCCCGGCGCGAACTTATCGCGATGGCGTTTTGCGTCAAACCGCAGCGGTCAGGTCACGAACACCTGGTCATCGGCTGCTTGTGCCAGACCGCTTCCATGCCGCCATAGGTGCCCTTGTCGAGGCGCAGCGTGTCGTTGGCGTAGACGTAGGTCTCGGTGACCGGGCCGGTCTTGCTGTCGTAGCTGACCGTGAAAAGGCCGCCTTCGAACTTGACGCTCTTCAAGGCATAGTCGGCGTCGTCGGGAAAGACATGGATGGTGCTGCCCGAGAAGCTGACGAATGGGCTGGCGCAATCGGCGGCCCATTTGCCTTCCAGTTCGCTCGGCGTCGCGACACCGTTGCCGCAAGCGGCCAGGACCAGCGATGCCAGCAGTGGAACGAGAAACGTCGTCTTCATGTGATCCCCCAACGGCTTGTCAGAAGCGTGTCGTGATGGCCTTGAGATCGGGACGGATACGTTCCTCGAGCGCCACGGCCGAGGTGCCGATATAGACGAAGCCGGCGATGCGCTCGCCGGGCTTGAGGCCCAGCCGCTCCTTGACGCGCGGATGGAAAGCGCACCATTCGGTCAGCCAGTTGGCGACGAAGCCCAGCGCATGCGCCGCGATCAGCATGGTCTGGCAGACCGCGCCGGCGGACAGGATTTGCTCCCATTCGGGAATCGGGATGGCCTCGCGCGTGCGGCTGACGACCGCGACGACGACCGGGGCGCGCAGGAAGCGATGGCGCTCCTGATCGAGGCGCTCGGGTCCGGCCTGCGGCTCGCTGTCCACCAGGCATTCGGCCAGAAGTTCGCCCATACGCCGGCGCGCCTCGCCCTCGAACAGGATGAAGCGCCAGGGAAACAGCTTGCCGTGGTCGGGGACGCGGGCTGCGGCGGTGAGGATGGTTTCAAGCTGCGCCGGCGACGGACCCGGGCCGGTCATGGCCTTGGCCGAGCCCGAACGGCGCGACAGCAGCAGATCGAGGGCGCCGGGCGCCGGGCGGTTAAGGGTCGGACTTTCGCGATCCATCGCGGGCCTTTGCGAAAAGCGGGGCTTGCCCCGGCGGTTATCGACCTTATCTAAGCAAAAGGCCGGGGCGGCGCGACCCCAAATCGAAGATTCGCGCGTTCTTTTGTCATAAGGCATGGACCGCTGCTATAAAGCGATATCGGGGAGTAAACATGGCCGTCACGCGCGAGAAAGTCGCAACCTGCGATCCCATCTGGTCCGCCCTGCGCGACCAGGCCGAAACGCTGGCCGAGCGCGAGCCGGCGCTGGCGAGCTTCGTCCATGCCACCGTGCTCAAGCACGACCGGCTGGAGAACGCGCTGTCCTACCACCTGGCCAAGAAGATCGGCTCCGAAGACCTGTCGCCGATGATGACGCGCGAGATCTTCGAGGAGGCGATGGAAGCCGACCCCACCATCGGCGACGCGGTGCGGGCGGATTTGTCGGCCGTGTTCGACCGCGATCCGGCCTGCAACGCCCATATCGACGCCTTTCTGTTCTACAAAGGCTTCCTGGCGCTGCAGAGTTATCGCATCGCGCACTGGCTGTGGACCACCGACCGCCGCTCGATGGCGCTGTTCTTCCAGGGGCGCATCTCCGAATTGTTCGACGTCGACATCCACCCGGCGGCTAAGCTGGGCAAGGGCATCATGATCGACCACGCGACCGGCGTGGTGATCGGCGAGACCGCCGTGGTCGAGGATGATGTCTCGATGCTGCACGGCGTCACTCTGGGCGGCACGGGCAAGGAAACCGGCGATCGCCACCCCAAGGTGCGCCGCGGCGTGCTGCTGTCGATGGGCGCCAAGGTGCTCGGCAATATCGAGATCGGCGAGTACAGCCGCGTCGGCGCCGGCAGCGTGGTGCTGAAGGATGTGCCGCCGGGCTGCACCGCCGTGGGTGTGCCGGCACGGCTGACCCATTGCGCCGGCGCCGACCGCCCATCGCAGGAGATGAACCAGTTCATCGACGTCGAGCAGGACAGATCCGGCTGAGCGGCCGGCTCTGCATCGCCGCCGCCGTGCTTCTGTGCCTGGCGACAGCGGCCGAGGCTGCGTCACCGGCGGCCCAGATGGCGCGCATCGAAGCCAGTCTCAGGCAGGCCGGTCCCGCGGCAACGCTCAAAAGATATTTCGACTGCGATAACGGCATCGGCTGGAAGCTGGTGGAGACCGGCGATCCGCGCGCGGTCAAGATCGCGCTCGCCGTGCTGCCGGTGGTCGATGCCTGCTACGGCGAGGTCATGGCCATCGAACTGGGCTGGGCGATGAGCAACAATCCGGCGTTGATGCTGGGTTATGCCAGGCAGTATCCCGACGCGTTTGCGGACTGGTGCTATCCCGGCCTGATCGAGCCGACCGATGCCGAATGGAACGCCGCGCTCGCCAAGGCTGAGCGCGCCATAAGCGGCGTGCACGATCCCAAGCTCGCTGCCGCCAGGGCGACCTGCCTGCGCGCGATCGTGCAGGCGCGGCAGGGCCAAGTCCGGCCTTGACCGGCTTCCTGCCGCATGCGAGTTGAGCCCGTCTTTGCAGGAGAAGCGACGTTGACCCGCAGCGAAATCTGGCGCCTCGAAAAATACCTGCGCAACCTGTTCCGGCTGGACACCATCACCGTCGTGGAGCGGTCCAAGCAGGCGGATTCGGTCGAGGTCCAGGTGGCCGGCGAGTTCATCGGCGTGATCTTCAAGGACGAAGAGGACGGCGAGACCTCCTACGCCTTCAACATGGCGATCCTGGAGATGGACCTGCCAGAGCCGCCCGCCAGCCGGACCTAAGGCACGGCAGCGCGGCCGTGGCGATCCTGGCGGCTTTGTTCCGTGCACGGATATATGTCCTGGCGATCCTGGCGCTGGGCACGGCCGCCGCGGCCTGGTTCGCGTTCCGTGGCCATGCGGTTCCGGTCGGTGCGCTGTTTCTATCGGCGCTCTCTGTTGCGCTCGGCGTCTGCCTCGCTTTCGCCCATCTGCGCCATGCCGGCCTCGCGCTCATCGCGGCCTTGTCGCCCTTGCCCGGGATGATCGCGGCGAGCCTGCCGGCGACCGGCCTCAGCTATTCGGAAATCCTTTCGCTTTATGGCTTCGCCACCGTCGCGGCGGCCTGTCTTGCCGGCGACCTGGTCGGTCTGGTGCTGAAGGAGCGCGCACCGGCCGATGCGGCGCGGCTGGCGCTGGCCCGCGCGCTGCTGCCGCTGGCACTCGGCGTGCTGACCCCGGCGGCGCTGCTCGCGGGCCTGCTGTTCAAGACTGCCGCGACGACAGGCGCGAGCGCTGCCGGCGAACTCGCGGCGGCGACGGTTTCCATCCTGCTCTTCGTGCCGTTCGGCGCGGCGGTTGTTCCATATGGCGAGACGTTTTTCGTGCGCGCGAACCGGGCGCGTGAGAGGCGCGAGCGGCTGCTGCGCCTGCTGGCGGAGGTCGTCGAGCCGCGCTGGGGGCTGAGCCTCGCGGGCAGCGCGCTGGTGCTTGCGGTGCTGGGCTGGTTCGGGGCCTGGCCGTTGCTGGCGCGCGGCGTTTCGCCGGCGCAAGCCGCGATGGCCGCGGCGGCGTTGCTGGCAGCACTGTTGTCGGCGCACACGATCGGACGCGATTGGCGCGAGGCCGTGGCGGCAACGCTGACGCTCGCCGAACTGGCGCTGATGAGCTTGTGGCTGTGGGGCAGGGCCATCGGGCACCTGCGCGACGTCGCCTTCGTCGAGATCGCTGTGGCGAGCGGTGCGGCGCTGCTGGCCATGCTGCTGTTGCTGGCCCGCAGCCGATCGTATCGCCGGGCCGGCGACGCGCCGGCGGTGGCGCGGCGGCGTGCCCTCGAGGAGCTCGGACTGGCGCCTTACTTCGGCGCGGCCGGCGCGGCGGCGGCGATCGCGCCGTGGCTCATCCTGCACGGCTCGCTGGCGCCGCTGGCGATCCTGTTTCTGCTGGCGGGCCTGGCGGCGGGGCTCGGCATGCCGGCCATCGCGACGGCGCTGGAGGCGCTGGTGCCGCGGCGGCGCTCGCTGAACCAGCTTTACGGGCGCGGCTGAGGTTCGGCCGCGGCTTGGGGCCTGGGGGCCTTCTTGAAGGTCTCGATCAGTCGGCTCATGCCGTCGCCGATCTCGCGCCAGCGCACCAGGTGATTGCGCTTGAAGCGATAGGACAGCGCCACCGAATGGGCGATGGGCAGGTCGCGCAGGCAGCTGGGGCTCGGCACGTCGGGCGAGAAGCGTACGCAACGCAGCACCACCGGACCGGTCGGCATCTGCCCGACGAACAGGTCCTCGTTGCGATAACCGGAATCCTCGCGGAAGGTGTATTGCGTCAGGCCGAACGGACCGGGGCTGCCGCGCGGATCGGTGACGTAGGACAGATAGATCCGCGCCAGCCGGTCGGCCTCGGTGAGATTGAGGCTTTCCTCGCGGATCAGCATGTAGACGACGGGCGAGTCCGGCGTGTTGCCGGTGAAGGTCGAGGCTTCCCAGTTCGACCAGCCGGCCATGTCGGGCAGGATGGCGAACAGCGCGAGATCCTTGCGGGCGCCACCCTGCCGGGCGCTTTCGTATTGCAGGTAGTTGGCGGGAATCCACAGCTTGAGCCCATGGACGCGCAAGGCGACGATGTCGCCGCGCGAGGTCGGCGAGACCTGTTCCTCGAGGAAATTCGGCGCGGTCGGCGCGAGGTAGTAAAGCAGCACCAGCGCCGAGAGCGCCGCCGTCACCAGGAAGACGCCAAGCGGGATCAGCCAGCCGGAGCGCTTGCGGATCGTGCCGTCGGTATCGGAATACGTCATTGCCTTGCCCAAGCGCGACTCGGCGAGTCTCGCTAACAAGTGTTAACATAGCCGGCGCAGCGATCGGTCGCGGCATGCTGGCCGGACGGCCAGATTGTTTCCGAGCGTGGCGCGGATGCCGCTACGGCAGCGCTTTCGAAACGGCACGCGGCCCAATGTTCCATAATCGGGCGCATCGAAACGGCACAAAAGCGGCCCGATCGGACGGCAAATCGAGGCACACGGCCTGCATTGACCACCCCGAGCACACGGTTTGTCGGGGGTCGGGTTTGTACAAGGACATGGTCTTGGTCGCGTTCTCGACGCTGGCGGGCTTCGCCGCGTCGGGCATTCTCGCCAACCTCTACCGCATGATCGCGACCAAGCCCGAGACGCTGGCCGGCCGCGTCGGCTATGTCGCGGTGATGGTCGTCGCCGGCCCCAACGTGTTGTTCGAGAACGCCTCCAAGTCGTTCCGCGCCAAGGACTGCTCCAGCTTCGCCTTCTGGCTGGCCGCCGCGATCTCCGGCTATTGGAGCTTCGCACTCGGCATGTTCATCATCCAGGTCGGCATGGCGATCTAGGAGTTCAGCTCCAACCCCTTCAATTCGCCGTCGCCGCGCCAGTCTTCCATCAGCTTGATGAAGGCGATCGAGCCGGCGCCATAAGGGCCGTTGCGCGCCGCCAGTTCCGAGGGCTTGCCTTCGTTGTTGTAGTAGCCGGGCGTGCATTCCTCCTGGAAGCGCTGGCGCTGCAACGCCGAGGCGACGATCGTCTGCACCCAGGCGTCTTCCGCCGCCTGCGACGCCTCGACCACGCGGACCTGGCGCCTGGCGCATTCCTGAACGATGTGCGCGAGATGCGTCGCCTGCGCCTCCAGCATGTGCGGAAAATTGGCGGTGAAGCCCGACTGGCTGTTGCTCATGATGAAGACGTTGGGGAAGCCGCGGGCATGCATGCCGTGCAGGGTCGAGACGCCGTCCTTCCACTTGTCCGTCAGCGTCTGGCCGCCGCGGCCGTAGAGCTCATAGCCGGCGCGGCGTGTGTAGGAGGTGCCGACCTCGAAGCCGGTGCCGTAGATCAGGCAGTC
>DATMKZ010000032.1:0-62336 GCA_035570795.1 Rhizomicrobium sp. | reverse complement strand
CAACCTCTACGGCGCCTCCAAGCTCGCTTCGGACAAGATCTTCGTGGCCGCCAACAACCTGGCCGGAGCCGACGGCACCAAATTTTCCGTCGTCCGCTATGGCAATGTGTTCGGCTCACGGGGCTCGGTGGTACCGTTCTTCCGCAAGCTGGTTGCCGACGGTGCCGACAGCCTGCCGATCACCGATCCGCGGATGACGCGTTTCTGGATCACGCTCACCCAAGGCGTGAACTTCGTGCTCTCGAGCATGGAGATGATGCGTGGCGGCGAAATCTACGTGCCCAAGATCGCCTCCACCACGATCACGGATCTGGCCACGCTGATCAATCCCAAGCTCAAGCAGCATGTCGTGGGCATCCGGCCCGGCGAGAAGCTGCACGAGACGATGATTCCGGCCGACGACTCGCACTGGACGGTCGATCTGAAGGATCGCTACGTCATCCTGGCAAGCTTCGCCACAGCCGCGCGCGAGGCCTATCTCGCCCGCGGTGGCGTGCCTGTCCCCGAAGGGTTTTCGTATTCGAGCGACACCAATCCTGAAACCCTCGATGTGCGCGGGCTGCACACCTTGCTGCAGATGGCCTATGCCTGATCGCGAGAGCCCGGTTCAGGCGCAGAACTTCCTGCCCTATGGGCGCCAGGAGATCGGCGACGCCGACGTCAAGGCCGTGGTCGAGGCCTTGTGCTCCGACTGGCTAACCACGGGTCCGCGCGTCGGCGAGTTCGAAAAGGCTTTCGCAGGCTTTTGCGGCGCGGCCGAAGGTGTGGCCGTCAACAGCGGCACGGCGGCGCTTCATGCCGCGATGCGCGCGGTCGGCGCGGGACAGGGCGACGAGGTCATTGTTTCCGCCATCACCTTTGCCGCATCCGCCAATGCCGCGGTCTATGAGGGGGCGACGCCGGTCTTCGCCGACGTCGAACCCGATACGCTTTTGCTCGACCCCCAGCGCGTTGCCGTGCTGATCACGCCCAAAACCAAAGCGATCGTCGCCGTCGACTATGCCGGTCAACCGGCGGATTACGATGCGTTGCAGGCGCTTGTCAAAGGCCACGATATCGCCATCGTCGCCGATGCATGCCACGCACCCGGGGCGACCTACAAGGGCCGCATGGCCGGCACGCTGGCCGACATAAGCTGTTTCTCGTTCCACCCCGTCAAGCACCTGACGACCTGCGAAGGCGGCATGGCGTTGACGCAGGACCGTGAACGCGCGGCGCATATGCGCCGCTTCCGCAATCACGGCATCGACAGCGATCATCGCAAGCGCGAAAGCGAAGGCACGTTCGCTTACGACATGGTCGAGTTGGGCTACAATTATCGCCTGCCGGACGTGCAATGCGCGCTGGGCCTGGCGCAGCTGAGCCGGCTGCCGCAATGGATCGCGCGGCGGCGCGCCGTGGCCGCCTGGTATGAAACGGCGCTGGCGGATATCGCCCATGTGCGGATGCTGCGCGTGCATGCCGACCGCTCGCATGCCTACCATCTTTATGTCGTTCGCCTCGATCTGGCGACGCTGCGCATCGACCGCGCCCGCGCCTTTGCGCATCTGCGGGCGCGTGGCATCGGTGCCAATGTGCATTATGCACCGGTCTACCTGCACAGTTTCTACCGGGCACGCGGCTATGCACCCGGCATCTGTCCGATCGCGGAGGCGGTCTACAAGGACATTCTCACGCTGCCGATGTTCCCCGCGATGACGAAGGGCGACGTCGAGCGCGTCGCCGATGTATTGCGTGAACTTGCAGATCTACGCTGATCACCAGCGGGACGGCGTCAGAACGACATCATCGTGCAGCGCGCAGGACGGCCAATCCAGTTGCACGGCCGGTTCGGCCGCAGCGTGCAATATTTCCTCGAACTCGCTCGGCGTCGTAACGCCGAGGATGGCCACATCGACTTCGGGGCAATTCAAGGCGAAGGCCAGCGCGGCCGCGAGCGGCGACGTCCCGGCTTCGCGCAGCTGCCGCCGCAGGGCGCTCAAATGACCTGCGGCGGAGACAAGTTTCGGCGGTAATTCGCCTTCCGCCAGGAACAACAGCCCTTGAAGGAACAGGGATCGGACGTGAATCTCCACGCCCAGGTCCTTGATGGCGGCGAGAGCGCCGTTCTGCACGAGCCTTTGGTCGAGAAGGCTTAAAGGTACCTGCATCGCGTCGGGACGAAAGCGGCGCGCGAGCGACACCGGATCGTCGGCGACATAAGCCGAGATGCCGATGCCGCGAAACAACCCCGCTTCGCGCAGCGCCAGCAGTCCCAGCCACAGGGCGGCACCGTCGGCTGCCAGCAGGTCCGATGCCGCGTGGACCAGCAACAGGTCAACGGGTCTGCGTTTTAGGGTCAATACCGACTCCCGGGCGCGCGCCAGCACCGCGTCGACACCGTTTTTCACCGAAATCGTCTTGGTCACGATGCGGAACGAGTCGGTCAATGGCGCGAGCCCGCCAAGCACCTGCTCCGCATCGCCATAGCCTGCAGCCGTGTCGAGCGTCTTCAGACCTGCCGTCGCCGCGCGCCCCAATATCGTTGCAACGTCATCCGGCGGCACGCGTCCGCGGGTGTTGGAAATGCCATAGGCCTGCCCGAATTGGACGGTCCCCAACCCCAGGCGGTTCAGCGGCGCAGTCATGCCGCATGATGGGCAAATCAAAGGCCGCGAGATAGCGCCTCTTTGAAAAATAACGCGGACTTCGCAGTCTGGGGCTAGCCGACGCGCGCAACGGCAAGACAAGCGTGCTGTCCAGCCGGGTGCAGAGCCATGCCATGCGGGCCGACTTCTCGTGGACGTTCTGACCGTTGCCGCTGTTTCGCCCGATTCAAACCCGATAGGATGCGGCGCTGCCGGCTCTCCTGGGCGTCATGATCGAAGTCGAAGACCTGGTCTACGAGTATCCCACCGCCCGGGCGCTGAAGGGCGTTTCGCTCAAGGTGGCGGACCAGACGATCACGGCCCTGGTCGGCCCCAACGGCGCCGGCAAGACGACTCTGTTGCGCTGCCTGGCGGCGCTGGAGGACCCGTATTCCGGCCGGGTGGTCATCAATGGCCTCGACACCACCCACAGCCCGCGCGAGATCCATGCCGGGATGGGCTACCTGCCGGACTTTTACGGCCTTTACGACGACCTGACGGTACGCCGCTGCCTGACCTATGCGGCGCGCTCGCACGGCATCGCCTCGGCGCTGACGGCCGCCGCGGTGCAAAAGGCGGCGGGCCGGGTCGGCCTGCTGGACCGGCTCGAATCCAAGGCCGGCGAGCTGTCGCGCGGCCTGCGCCAGCGCCTCGCCATCGGCCAGTCGATCGTCCACGAGCCCAGAGTGTTGCTGCTCGACGAGCCGGCGGCGGGCCTCGACCCGCAGGCGCGGCGCGACCTTTCCACGCTGTTGACGGCGCTGCGCGACGGTGGCATGACATTGGTCGTCTCCTCCCACATCTTGGCCGAGCTCGAAGATTACTGCTCGGAAATGATCATCATCGAGAACGGCCTGATCGCCGGCGGCAAGGCGATCAAGGTGCGCGACGACGGGCGGCCGCGCTACATGATCGAGCTCGCCACGGCACGCAGCGATCTCAGGGACTTCCTCACCGCCAAGGGCGCCGACGTCGCCGAGGCCGACCAGAACCATGCCCTGATCGTCTTCACCCGCAATGCCGGTGCCCGCGCCAAGCTGCTGCGCGAGCTGGTGACCGCTGGTTTCGACGTCGCCGCCTTTGCCGAGTCGAGCAAGGCGCTGGAAGACGCCTATTTCGCGCAGGTGGGGCGCCGGCCATGAACCCCGAATTCGAACGCAACCTCTGGCTTGAGCTGACGACGCGGCGCGTGCTTTTGATGATCGGCGTGCTGGGCCTGATCTTCGCCGCCGCCGCGCTGGTCGGAGACTTGTGGACACCGTCGGGCGCGGCTTCCAGCCTGTTCTACCTGATCGTCGTCATCTGGGGCTCGCGCAGCGCCGCGCTGAGCGTCGTCGGCGAGATCCGCGACCGCACCTGGGACGGCCAGCGTCTTTCGTCGCTCGGCGCCGGCACCATGGCATGGGGCAAGCTGTTCGGCGCCACGATCTACAACTGGTTCGGCGGCGCGATCTGTCTCGCCCTTGTACTGGTGAATCTCGTCGTCCACCAAGGTCCGGTCACGGCGCTGATCGAGCTCGTGTTCTATGTCGGGATCGGCGTCATCGCGCAGGCCGCGGCGCTGCTCGCAAGCCTGATCGCCATCGGCCGGCGGCAAAGCCATTCGCGCTTCGAAGTCTTCATCTACCAGATGGTCGGCATCGTCGCCGCCGTCCTGGTCTATTACATGTGGAGCGTGGCCGATCCGGTCGCCTCGCTGGTCAAGCACCAGGTCACGACCGACGTCGTGCCGTGGTGGGGCGTGGCAATCGACGCGCGCATCTTCCTGCTGGCCTCGATCTGCGTCTTCGCGGGCTGGACGCTGCTCGGCTGCTATCGCGGCATGCGGCTGGAGCTGAAGATGCGCAACGGCCCGCTGGTCTGGCTCTGCTTCCTCGTCTTCATGGGCGTCTATGTCGCCGGTTTCGACGCCTTCCTGTCGCCGGACTTGAAAAGCTGGGACGCGGTGGCGTTGCGCCTGCTGCTGGCAGGAACGACGTTCGCCGCGCTCACCTATGTCATGGTGCTGCTCGAGCCTAAGGATCGCGTCCACTACCGCTGGATGGAGGGCCAAATCCGTCATGGTCATATTGCCAACGCCTTGTCGGGCCTGCAGGCCTGGATGATGAGTTACGCGGCCGCCTTCGCGATCGCCGCGGCCTTGTCGTTCTGGTTGCTGCGTGACCTGCAGGCCGCCGCGGTCGGCCAACCGCTGGTGCTGGCCACCATGGGGTTCATCACCCGCGACGTTGCGATCTTCGTGCTCATGCAGACCTTGCCCGGCAAGCGCCGCGGCGATTTCGCGGCGCTGGCGATCCTGTTCGCGCTTTACGTTCTGGCGCCGGCGATCCTTACCGGCCTGCAGGCCGGCGGTCTGCTGTTTGTGTTCTTCCCGCAGCTGCCGTCGCCCAACTGGCTCGGCGTCATCGCGGCCTGGGTCGAAGGGCTTGGCGTCGCCGGCCTGGCGCTGACACGGCTGGCGCTGACCGACCGCGAAGGCAAAGCGGTTCCGGCTTAAGCGCCATCCGCCACCAGCCGCTTGAGGCCGCCATAATTCGGCTGGTCGATGCCGACCTTGTCGCGTGTCGTCGCGGTGAGATGCTCGGCCAAGCCCGGCGTCTCCAGGCCGATCCTGCCGCTTCGGATTTGCGCGCAGAGTTCGCGGTTGAGCTGCGGCAGCGCACCATCGCGGCCGAGCAGGGCCGCCAGCCGTGCCCGCTCGGCGTCACCGGACGCGGCGCCCAACTCCAGCTCGCGCGCCACGATGCCGAGCGCGTTGGCCGCGACGCGGGCATGGAACGCGGTGTGGCCTTTGAGCTCCGGCATGGCGCGCTGCTCCAGGAAGTCGCGCACCGCCACGACAAGTTCGTGCATCGAGGGCTGGTCCATCATGCTCAGATCTTCCCACGGATAATCAGGTTGATGAGATCGACTTCGGTCTCCGACGCGCGGCGGCCGATGGCGGCGCGCTCGACGGAGCGGTCGCGCAGGAAGCCCTGGTACATGCTCATGCACATCACGCCCCATTTGAGCGAGCCGTAGACGATCCAGGTGCGGGCCTCGTCGATGTCGATGCGGCCGCCGCCGGCGGCCTCGTAGCCGGCGAGCAGATCGGCGAGGTCGCCGAAGCCGCCGACGACCTTCTCCTGCACGCCGAAGCGCCAGGTGTTGGTGCAGATCCAGCCGATGTCCTCGAGCGGATCGCCGATATGGGTTAGCTCCCAGTCGAGCGCCGCCTCGACGCCGCGTGGCGAGATCAGCAGGTTGCCGTGCCGGAAATCGCCATGCACCAACGTCTGCCGCCTGGGCTGCGCCATGCGCGGTTCCAGCCAGCGGAACGCGATCTCGAACATCGGATGCGGATAGTCGTAGAGGTCGTAGGTGTCGCGATAGCGGCGCAGTTGCGTCGGGCCGTCGACCACCGGCAACACGGCGCGCAATTGCGGCGTCAACGCGACCGCGTGGATGCGGGCCAGTTCCTCGCCGCATTGCCGCGCCAGGTCGGGGCGGATGGCATCGAACGCCGCGTCGCGCAGGATTTTGCGCGCGATGGTCTCGCCGGGCAGGCGGTCCATGACATAGCCTTCGCCGATGCCGTCGGCAGCTTGCAAGACGTAACGCACGCGGGGGGCGCGGACGCCGGCGGCGCGCGAGGCTTCGATGGCGATGGCTTCGGTCTCCAAAGGCACCGACGTCGAGGTCTCGGTGACGAGACGTGCGGCACCGCCGGGCGTGCGGCGCAGGATCAGCGGAATGGTTTCGCCGTTGCAGGCCGCGTCGAACGACCAGGTCTCCTGGCTGGCGCCGCCGGAGAGCCGCGTCATGCCGACAAGCTGTGTCAGGCCCGGCAGCGCCGGCTTCAAGGCGCTCTCGAGGGCGGGTACGAAATCTGTCATCGTGGAATCCTACACCTTCACGCAACGGAACCTTCAACCGGCCTTCAGGTAGCGCACGGCCTCGTCGCGGCCGAACAAGTAGAGCAGGGTGCGCAGGCGTTGCCCGCGCTCGGACTGCATTTCCGGATCGCGCGCCAGGACAAGCTGTGCGTCATCGCGCGCCACGGCCAGGAGCTCGGCATGGGCCGCGAGATCCGCGAGGCGGAACTCCGGCATGCCGCTCTGGCGCGTGCCCAGCAACTCGCCGGCCCCGCGCAGGCGAAGGTCTTCCTCGGCGATGACGAAGCCGTCGTCGGTCTCGCGCATGGTCTTCAGCCGCGCCTTGGCGGTCTCGCCCAGATGGCCGTGATAGATCAGCAGGCAACTCGATTTGGCAGCGCCGCGCCCGACGCGGCCGCGCAGCTGATGCAACTGCGCTAGGCCGAAGCGTTCGGCATGCTCGACCACCATGATGGTCGCCTCGGGCACATCGACGCCGACCTCGATCACCGTGGTGGCGACCAGGATCTGCGTCTCGCCGGATTTGAACTTCGCCATCTCGGCGTCGCGTTCCGCACCCTTCAGGCGGCCATGCACCAGGCCGACTCTCGGGCCCAGCACGCGCTTCAGCATGCCGGCGCGCTCTTCGGCGGCGGCGAGGTCGATCTTCTCGGACTCCTCGACCAGCGGACACACCCAATAGGCGCGCGCGCCCCTGGCGATCGCCTTGCGCAGGTGCTCGACGACTTCGTCGAGCCGTTCGGCGGACAGCACCCGCGTCTCGACCGGTTTGCGTCCCGGCGGACGGCCCGTCAGCCGCGAGACGTCCATGTCGCCATAGGCGGTCAGCGCCAGGGTGCGCGGGATCGGCGTCGCGGTCATGACCAGGACGTCGGCGGGACGCCCGCCCTTGCCTTGCAGGAGCATTCTCTGATGCACGCCGAAGCGGTGCTGCTCGTCGATCACGGCAAGCCCGAGATCGGCGAAGGCGACGTCTTCGGAAAACAGCGCATGCGTGCCGACCAGGATGTCGATCTCACCGCTCGCCAGCGCGGCGAGCGTCGCCTCGCGCGTGGTGCGCTCACGCCCGGTGAGCAAGGCGAGGCGGACACCGGTCGCCCTGGCGTAAGGCTCGAGCGAAGCCATGTGCTGCCGCGCCAACAGCTCGGTCGGCGCCATCAGCGCGCCCTGGGCGCCGGCTTCGATCGCGCCCAGCAGGGCCAGGAACGCGACAATCGTCTTGCCGGCGCCGACGTCGCCCTGCAGCAGGCGCAGCATGCGCGTCGGGGCGGCGATGTCGGCTTCGATCTCGGCGATGGCGGCGAGTTGCGGCTCGGTCAGCGCGAAGGGCAGGGCGGCGATGGCTTTCGCCTTCAGGCGGCCATTGCCGATCAGGGCGCGGCCCTTTTTCGTGGCCCGCATCTGACGGCGGATCAGCAGCAGCGCCAGCTGGTTGGCCAGCAATTCGTCATAGGCGAGCCTCATGCGGATCGGCGTTTCGAAGCCGAGGTCGGCGGCGCCGGCCGGCGCGTGCGCCTGCCGCAGCGACGCCGCGAAGGGCTGCCAGCCGCGCGCTTTGAGGAATGCCGGATCGTCCCATTCGGGCAGGTCCGGCAATTTCTCCAGCGCGCCGCGGATCGCCTTGACCAGCGGCTTCAGCGTCAGTCCTTCGGTCAGGGCATAGACCGGCTCGTGCAGTGGCAGGCCGCCTTCCTCCTCCGGCGCCACGACGTGGTCCGGGTGGGTCATCTGAAGCTTGTCCTTGTAGCGCTCGATCTTGCCGCTGACGATGCGCTTGCTGCCGACCGGCAGCGTGCGGTTCAGGTAATCGGCATGGGCGTGGAAGAAGATCAGCTCCAGCGTCGCGGTGTCGTCGGAGCAGCGGATGCGATAGGGCTGGCGGCGGTCGCGTGGCGCAAGATGGTCGAGCACGTTGACCGTGACGGTCGCGATGCGTCCGGCCTCGGCCTGGATCAGCCTGGGCCGGTAGGAGCGGTCGATCAGGCCGACCGGCAGGTCGAACACCAGGTCGACCAGGCGCGGCCCGATCAGCCCGGAGATCAGCTTTTCCAGCTTGGGACCGACACCGCCCAGGGAGCGGATTTCGGCGAAAAGCGGGAATAGAATCGCTGGGCGCATGGTGGCCAAAGAATATGGTCCGCAGCGGTTGTTCTCAACGCGACGCATGCTATATCGGCCCTATGGATAGTGATGAAAACGGTGGGTCTTTCGGGGCCCGCCGCAAAAGGCTTTTGTTTCGGGCCCAGCGCCGCGGCTTCAAGGAGGTCGACCTGATCTTCGGCGCCTTCGCGGCCGAGGAACTGGCCGGCCTGACGGACGCGGAGCTCGACCAGTTCGAGGCGCTGCTCGAGGCCCCCGATCAGGAGGTCTATGCCTGGCTGCGCGGCCACGCGGCCCCGCCGGCCGCGTTCGACACGCCGGTGTTCGCCCGCCTCAAAGCCGTCTGCGGCCGCAAGGACCCCAAGTGGAACGCATAGATTACATCGCGCGCCAGCCGGGGCGCTTCGCCGTCTCGGGCGCGCCCGCCGGCTATGACGCGTTCCTTGCCGTCGAGGCGGCGGCGCGGACGCAGAGCCTTGTCGTATTCGTGGCGTCGGACGACGTGCATGCCGCCGCGGTGATCGAGGCGGCGGAATTCTTCGCGCCGTCGCTGACGATCCTGTCGTTTCCGGCCTGGGATTGCCTGCCTTACGACCGCGTCTCGCCCAAGCCCGACATCGAAAGCACGCGGCTCGCGACGCTGGCGGCGCTGGCGCGGGCCGCTGGGCCGGGCACGGCGCTGGTGGTCACCACCGTCAACGCGCTCCTGCAGCGCGTGCCGCCGAAGGACTGGATCGCGCAGGCGAGCTTCTTTGCCCGCGCCGGCCGGGACGTCGACCGCGACCGCATGATCGCGTTTCTCGCCGGCAATGGCTATGTCCG
Source organism: Rhizomicrobium sp. (assembly GCA_035570795.1). GTDB lineage: Bacteria > Pseudomonadota > Alphaproteobacteria > Micropepsales > Micropepsaceae > Rhizomicrobium. The sequence goes on along the minus strand of DATMKZ010000032.1, from coordinate 52,912 downwards.
GGCCTCGACGGTGCGCGAGCCCGGCGATTTCGCGCTGCGCGGCGGCATCGTCGATCTGTGGCCGCCGGGGATCCCGCAGCCGCTCCGTCTGGATTTCTTCGGCGAGACGCTGGAGGCGATCCGCCGCTTCGACGCCGAGACGCAGCTGTCGTCGGACACGATCGCGGAGATCGAGCTGCTCCCGGCCAGCGAAGTGCCGCTGGGCAAGGATGAGATCAGCCGCTTCCGCGCCGGCTATGTCGCCCAGTTCGGCCCCGCCAACGCCGACGATCCGCTTTACGAATCCGTCAGCGCCGGGCGCAAGCATCCCGGCATGGAGCATTGGCTGCCGCTGTTCCATGGCAAGCTCGACAGCTTCTTCGATTTCGTGCCGCGCGCCCTCGTCATGCTCGGCTATGAGACCGAGGAGACCAAGAACGCGCGCCTCGAACTGGTGAAGGACTATTTCGAGACCCGCGAACAGTTCCGCCGGCCGAGGCCCGAGGACAAGCAGACCATCAAGGCGCCCCCATACAAGCCCTTGAAGCCGGTGCTGCTGTATCTGACCGACGCGGAGTGGACCGCGGCGCTGGCGAAGCACAATGTCCGCGACCTGTCGCCGTTCCAGGCGCCGGAATCGACTAGGTCGGTTGACGCCGGGGGCCGGGTCGGCCGCGATTTCCAGCCTGAGCGCGCCGCCGGCAAGACCAATGTCTTCCAGGCCGCCGCCGATCATATCGCCGCACTGCAGGCGGCGAACAAGCGCGTCGTCGTCGCTTCGTGGAGCGCCGGCTCGTCGGAGCGCATGGGCGGCGTGCTGTCCGATCACGGTGTCACCGCGATCCGGACGATCGTGAACTGGACCGACGCGCAGAAGCTGCACGGCGAGGCGGTCGGCATCACCGTGCTTGGCGCCGAGCGCGGCTTCGAGGCGCCGGATTTCGCCGTCATCTGCGAGCAGGACATCCTCGGCGACCGCATGGTACGGGCCCAGACACGGGTGCGGCGGGCGCAGAACTTCCTGTCCGAGGCATCGAGCCTGGCGCAAGGCGATCTGGTCACGCATATCGAGCATGGCGTCGGGCGTTATCTGGGGCTCAAGACCATCGACGCGCTGGGCGCGCCGCATGACTGCCTGGAGCTGCAATATGACGGCGGCAAGCTGTTCCTGCCCGTCGAGAACATCGAGCTTCTGACGCGCTACGGCGCCGACGAAAGCAATGCGCAGCTCGACCGGCTGGGCGGCGCCGGCTGGCAGCTGCGCAAGGCGCGCGCCAAGGAGCGGGTGCGCGAGATCGCCGCCGAGCTGATCCGCATCGCCGCGGCGCGCGAGCTGAAATCGCTGACGCCGATCGATCCGCCGGCCGGCCTCTATGACGAGTTCTGCGCCCGTTTTCCCTGGCAGGAGACCGACGACCAGGAAAAAGCCATCGCCGACACGATGGAGGATTTCGCGCGCGGCAGGCCGATGGACCGGCTGGTCTGCGGCGACGTCGGCTTCGGCAAGACCGAAGTCGCGCTGCGCGCCGCCTTCGTCACCGCGATGAGCGGCCAGCAGGTCGCGGTGGTGGTGCCGACGACGCTGCTGGCGCGGCAGCACTACCGCAATTTCGTCGAGCGTTTCCAGGGGTTTCCCGTCACGGTGCGGCAGCTGTCCAGATTTGTCGACGCCAAGGAGGCCAAGGAGACCAGGGCGGCGCTGGGCGAAGGCAAGGTCGATGTCGTGGTCGGCACGCACGCGCTGCTCGCCAAATCCATCGCCTTCAAGAATCTCGGCCTCGTCATCGTCGACGAGGAGCAGCATTTCGGCGTGACGCACAAGGAGCAGCTCAAGTCGCTGAAGGCGGACGTGCATGTCCTCACCCTGACGGCGACGCCGATCCCGCGCACGCTGCAGCTGGCGCTTTCCGGCGTGCGCGACCTGTCGCTGATCACCACGCCGCCGATCGACCGGCTGGCGGTGCGCACCTTCGTGACGCCGTTCGACCCCCTGGTGGTGCGCGAGGCGCTGCTGCGCGAGCATTACCGCGGCGGACAGAGCTTCTATGTCGCGCCGCGCATCGCGGACCTGCGCGAGGCCGAGGAATTCCTCAAGCTCACCGTGCCGGAGGTGAAAGTCGCCGTCGGCCACGGGCAGATGTCGGCGAGCGTGCTGGAGGAGGTGATGACCGCCTTCTATGAACGCAAGATCGACGTGCTGGTCTCCACCAACATCGTCGAGAGCGGCCTCGACATCCCGACCGCCAACACCATGATCGTGCACCGCGCCGACATGTTCGGCCTGTCGCAGCTCTACCAGCTGCGCGGGCGCATCGGCCGCGCCAAGCAGCGCGCTTACGCCTATCTGACGACGCCGCCGGACCGCAAGCTGACCGACACGGCGGCGCGGCGCCTCGAAGTGCTGCAATCGCTCGACCAGCTCGGCGCCGGCTTCTCGGTCGCCAGCCACGACATGGACATCCGCGGCGCCGGCAACCTGCTCGGCGAGGAGCAGTCGGGCCATGTGCGCGAGGTCGGCATCGAGCTCTACCAGGAGATGCTCGAGGACGCGGTGGCGCAGATGCGGCTCGGCGAAGGCGCCGCGGAGATCGCCGACCAGTGGTCGCCGACGATCAATATCGGCGCCGCGGTGCTGATTCCGGAGACCTATGTCGCCGACCTCAATGTCCGCATGGCGCTGTATCGCCGGCTGGCGACGATCGAAAGCCGCGAGGACATAGACCGCTTCGCCGCCGAGCTGATCGACCGCTTCGGCGCCCTGCCGCCGGAAGTGGTTCACCTGCTCGCCATCGTCGCCATCAAGCAGCTCTGCCGCATCGCGCTGGTCGAGAAGATCGACGCCGGGCCGAAGGGCGGCACGATCGCGTTTCGCGGTAATGCGTTCCCCAATCCGCTGGGCCTGGTGAAACTGATCGGCGAGCATTCGGGCACCATGAAAGTGCGCCCCGACCAGAAGGTCGTCGTCAGCCGCGACTGGCCGTCGCCGGAATCGCGGCTGAACGGCGTCAAGCGGCTGATGGACCAGCTCGCCAGGCTCGCCGTGGCGGCGTGAGGCCGTGCGGCGGACGAAATTCATCGTTTTCTTACCAAAGCGCGCGGTGTGGGCCTGGGGCGCCGTCTGCGCTAATATCGCGGCGCAGTCCGCGAGGCGCGATGGGACATGCCGGACAAGCCCGATGCCGCCGCAGTCTTCGCGGCGGATGCCTTCAAGGTCAATTCGCTGCGCGGCTTGGACCGTGCCAGCCCGGTCGAGGGCGACGTGGTGTGGGACGCGCCGCGCTCGCTGTGGAACGCGGCGATGCTGGGCACCGCCCTGGTCTTGGGGCCGCTGACGGCGAGCTGGAGCGCCGTCCTGGTGTTCCTCGTCACCGCCGCGGTCACGCTGTGCGCCGGCCATTCGGTCGGCTTTCACCGCCGGCTGATCCACAGGAGCTTCGCCTGTCCCAAATGGCTGGAGCATGTGCTGCTGTGGCTCGGCACGGCGGTCGGCATGGGCGGGCCGATCTGGACCATCCGCCTGCACGACAACCGCGACTGGGCGCAGCGCCAGCCGGACTGCCACTGGTTCCTGCGCCATGACAAGCCGCTGCTGGTCGACGGGTTTTATTATCTGCATTTCCGCCTCAAATTGAAAAATCCGCCGGGCTTCGACCCCGGGCCGGGGATCGCCGACGACCGCTTCATCCAATTCCTCGACCGCAGCTGGATGCTGCAGCAGATTCCGATCGCGCTCGTGCTGTTCCTGCTCGGCGGCTGGCCCTGGGTTGTGTGGGGCGTCTGCGTGCGCGTCGCCGCCTGCACCACGATGCATTGGTTCATCTCCTATTTCGCACATACCAGCGGGCCGCAGGACTGGATCGTCGACGGCGCGGTGATCCAGGCGCACAACGTGCCGCTGATGGCGATCCCGACCATGGGCGAGGCCTGGCACAGCAATCATCACGCCTTCCCCGCGTCGGCGCGGCATGGGCTCTATCCCGGCCAGATCGATCTGGGCTTTCGTTTCGTGCAGCTGCTCGAGCGCCTGGGGCTCGCCTGGGACGTCAACGTGCCGTCGCTGCTGCCGCCGCGGCCGGGAATTTCGCCGCTGACGCCGCGGGCGCTGGACGTCGCGGCGCCGGGGCAGCGGGCGCTGACGCGCGCGCGGCCGGCATGAGCGGCGCCGTGCCGACGGTCGCCGAGGCGTTGGCGTCCTTCCGGGCCGCGAACGGCCTGGCCGCGGACGAGACGGCGCGCGCGACCTGGCGCTGCCGCGTCGGACCGGTGACGCTGCGCCTGCCCAATTTCGCATGGCGGCGGCGGGCGCTCGCGGCGCACGACCTGCACCATGTGCTGACGCAGATTCCCTGCACGCTGGCCGGCGAATGCCGCATGGCGGCGTGGGAGTTCGGCGCCGGGCCGATGCCGCATTGGGGCGCGCGCCTGTTCTGCCTGCCGCTGGCGCTGGCCGGCGCGCTGGTCGCGCCGCGGCGCGTGCTGGCGGCATATCGCGCGGGCTGCCGTTCGCGCAGCCTGCACGGCGCGGCGGAGCTCGGGCCTGTTCTGGCGATGGATCTGGATGCGGCGCGGGCCATGCTCGATATCCTTCCGGTCGCGACACGCCGATAGGGCGCGCTGCGCTGTGCTCAGAGTTGTGGGGATATAGCGCAAATGTGGTCTGGACCGACTCGGTTCAAGGGGGGGGTGCTGTCCTAATCACCCCCGAACTAGGACACCCCAGAAAGTAAATTAGGACAACCAATCATTAGCAGCCCGAACTTCGCGTTCAGCCATTTCAGCAGTTTGGTAGAATGAGGCACGCGAGGGAGAGGGTATCCAGCCCTCGTATGCGATCTTCCCTTCCCAAGTTTCCTCGTACCAACGCTCAACCGTTGCCGTGAAAAGGCCATCGGCGCGACGTTCGATGCGGACTCGGCGTTTGCCGGTCGGGTCAGTCAAAGTCTTGACGGTTTCCAAGTTAGCTGTTTCCGCCATCAATTACAGTGAACCGGCCCACCTTACGCCCCTGCGGTGCATCGGTCACGACGCCAGTTAGTGCGGCCTCGACAAGCTCGCTGATCGTCCACACATGATCGGCGACGCCCAACTGCATCGCGGGCGTGACCCGCAACGCCTCATGCACACGGCACATGTTGTAGTGCGCGACGTACAGCGCGACGGCGGCACAATGGTTGAGGTAGGTCTTTGAAAATCCGTTTGTTAGGCGCGTGAACCGGCGTTGCGACATGCGGAGCGTGAGGTTCTGGCGTTCAACGTATGACGTGCTGATATGCGTGGGGACGCCGCGAGCTACGTTCTTCGTTACTTTTACTACCTGGCCCGGCGAATACCGGCGCGACGCCTCCGGCGAGCCGTTTACCGCATAGTGCTTCTCCACCACGCCATGCGAGACGTTTTCGCCAAAGGCGTGAGCAATGCACCACGGATAGGCATTGAAACCGTCCGTTGAAATCTCAGGCGAGCCGATCACGCGGGCGCGGAGATCGTCGGCGAATACCTGCGTGTTCTCGCTGGTCCGCTTGCCGGTGCGATACGTGATGATGGCCTTCGCAGTGTCGGCGAGCGCGATGAACGTGTATTGGTCGCCGATCATGTCGCTGTCGCCAGCGACGATCTTGCGTTGTTTCTTGCCAACGAAAGCCCAAATTTCGTCAAGTTCGATCCGGTTGACGTGTAGGTTCCGCATGGTGGCACTGTGGAGTTTCAAGCAGCCTTCGCCGACACGGACGCCCAGGCGGCAAATCGTGTCGCGATGAACTTGCGTCAAGCGTTCGACGGCGCGGATGCTGCACCCTTCGACCAGGGCGGCGATGATGGCGGTTTGTTTGTCGGCAGGAAGTACGTTCACGGTATTAGGCCCTTCGATTGAAGGGACGGCCCACCGACGCTATATTAGGCGTTGCGGTTAGTAGCTCGGGGGCAATCCCGGGTTTCTGATCCGGGCCCCGCGCTGTTTCAGCAGCGTTGGGCCCACTTATTTGACTGGTTCCCCGGCTAGGTGTCGGACCTAGGTTTCCTACTTGTAAGGGCGGGCGTCCTACCGTTAGACGACCGGGGACCCGATCAGGCCGATTAAGGGCCGCTAGCTTCCTTTCGAGGGCGGGCTAGCGGCCCTTCCTGTTTGTCCTCGCCCCGTCGCCGGTCGCCGCGCCGGGGCTCAAAACCCTCCTTGTCATCTCGTCCCTCCTTATGTGGCATCAACAATGGGCCGCGCTTATCTTCTTGTCAACTAAAATCAGACAAAGAGAAACATTATCTGTTTCTGACAACATGTCTTGACAAGCCCTGCGCTGAGGCTTACTAGGGCTGCAACTTAGGAGATTTTGGATGTCCGACCCCGTTGCGCCAGAGAAAGTCAAAAAGGAGCGGAGCCCCGTTTTCCCCTTTATTCCATTGGGGAAAGCAGTCGAGCGCACCAAAGCGCTCTTTGCCAATCATAAGCTTCAGCCTGCCCGAGTGGCCGCTGTGGCGGTGTCGTGGGACTACGCTGCCAAGAGTAGCGGCCTATTTCAGACCGTGGCGGCGTTAAAGCAATTCGGACTGGTTGAAGATGTTGGCAGTGGCGATGATCGGAAGATTCAAATAACAGACCTAGGGCGGCGCATCGTTCAGGACGAACGACCAGGAGCCCGTGAATCTGCGCTCAAGGAGGCCGCAAAAAGCCCACGGCTAATAGCAGAATACTTGCCAATTTGGCTTCCTGAACGCCCCAGCGATAGCCATTGTCTTAGCGAGCTTGAGATCGATCGGGGGTTCAATTCAGCCGGAGCAAAGCAGTTTTTATATGTCTTCGATCAAACGGTGGCCTATGCAAAGCTAGGAGCGGATGATAACATGTCTTCTGATCTTAGCGCGTCAGAGGGGCATACCGAGAAGGACATGGGAACAACTACCGCGGGCCATCAAGACCAGATCGGAAAGCCAGGCTTTCCGGGGTTTGGCATGTTGCAGGCAAAGCCATTGGCACAGCGGCTGAAGGTTGAACTCACGGCCCAATCTGTCGGGGTTTCAGCAATGCTCACCAGCGCTTCTGAGGTCGATACGCTGATTAAGATTTTGGAGGCGAACAAAGCGCTACTTCCCGAAAAGGGAAGCGACAATTGAAAGCCATAAAACAAGTGAGGGCGGCGCCCGTTAAGGCCCGCCCTCTGATCTTGTCCACGGGAGGGGAGCGTCTTAGCTCAACCTGTCCGCAGCTCATGTGCGCAATGTAGGGATCGACCCCTTAACATGCAACTACCAAACGTCCCCGGAGCGGCGCAGTTCCTAGCAATCGAAAAGGCTTTGCAAAAGCAAAGACTTGCGCGATATGCGGCGGTCGCTGGCAGCGAAGACCTTGGCGAACTCTTGAAATTTTATATGTGGAATTGCGCCCTTTGCGAAGCCTTCTATTTGCCTTTGCAAATGGCCGAAATCGTCACGCGAAACGCTATCCACGGCGCTTTGCTTTTCTGGCTCAAGGACCGCTGGTTCGAGAATCAAACATTCATTGGCATCTTGGACCCGAAGTTCAGAGACGAATTGGCCGGGCACGTAGTGACCAACGGAGAGCTCCCCGATGCTGCCCACCAGATTTGCTCTTCCCTCAGTTTTGGGTTTTGGGAGCATCTGACGATCAAGCGCTTCAATCGAATACTTTGGAACAAAGGCATTGGACACAACTTCCCCCAAGCCCCGGTCAAAATCGACGCGCGGGAGGACCTCCACGCGCTTATTGAAAAGGTTCGCCGTTGGCGCAACCGAATTGCGCACCACAAGCCGATCTACGACCGGTCACCGTCCGACAAATACCAGGACGTGCTTACCCTGATCCGGTGGGTTTGCAACGACACCGCTAATTGGGTGGCATCCATCAGCCGAGTACAACAGGTAATCAACGCGAAGCCGCAGGCGGCACAAGTTGCGGCGGTCCTGGCCACATAAGGTTCATTTTGGAGTGCCGAGGCATGGCTAAGAAGAAACGTCCGCAGCCGCGCTACTACGAGCCGGTCGAAATCGAACACGCGGGGACGACTTATGCAGGCCGGTTCTATGTTGAGGACGGTTGGCTCTACGTGAACACAGACTTGGGTTCAAAGAGTGCGGCATTGCACGCATCGAGGCCTATTGGTCTGGCGCGGATACTGCTTCGTGAAATTCTCGGGGATACCGACGTTATTAAGCGTACTTAGGACACCCTCTAGAACGAACTAGGACACTGAGGGGCGAATTAGGACAGCACCAAGGGGGGCGCGAAAATAATTTGCCGCGAGACTTATCGAACACGAGATTTGCGCGGAGCCGCTGAGAGCGCGGGAAAATTCGTCACGGCGTGTCGATAAGTCGGCACGTGCGATGCGGCGAAAGATATTTTCTTTCGCGATATTTATTTTTCGCGGGTGGTCGACGCGCGAAATCGCGGTGCGCGGGTCGCGGTTCGACCGCAGCGGATTTGCGCGGTAGGGTGCATTACAAAGCGGGCTTCGCGGGGGCGGCAGTGACCAATCATCGGGATATCGTCGCCTGGGGCTTTCGCATCGGCGGCTGGGTGCTGGGCGTGCCGTCGCTGGTGGCAGTGGTGACGGTGGCCGTCGGCCTGTTCGTCCCCGGGCCGGCCCGCGACAAGTCCCCGTATCTCAACGTCCAGACCTACGGCCTCGTCGGCCTGCTGACCAACGGCGCCAAGGGCGTCGCCCGGATGTTCGGCTGGCTGGGCGGCTTCCTGAGCTGGATCGAGTGGGCGTTGGCGATCGGATTCAGCGCGAGCCTCGTATTGGCGGTGATCCTGTATTTCACCGGCCGTGGCATCGCGCGACATTCGAGCGGCGCGGGCGTCGTGGGGATCGGCTTGTCGGTCATCTTCCTGCTGGTCTGGCTGACGATCCTGATGTCGCTGCAACGCGGCGGCGCGATGGCGGTGCCGGCGGCGGGCATGGCGCTGTCGCTCTACACGATCTGGGTTTTGATCTGGCGCTGAAACACGCCCGTTCAGTGCCAGCGCAGATAGAGCTTGTTGCCGCGGAAATCGAACGACTTCATGCGGCGCAGGAAGCTCATGCCGAGCAGCGAGGCGTCCATCGGCGCCTGGTTGACCACCACCGGCACGTCGGCCGTGGGATCAAGTCCGGTGAGGTGTCCCGTATGCCTTTGATCGCGCGCCGCGATCAGCAGCGCACCCGTGCCGCAGCCGACATTTAGCACTGACGCAGTAGCTATCACCAACGGCAGATAGAAGTGAAATCGCCGCGACCAGCGCACGTGGGGTTATAGAGCGCGGCAAGGGCGGGGTCGGAGAAGGGGTGGTCGGGCATTGCAAGTAGGATTGGATGAAGGCGGGAATGTAGTGCAATTTAAGGAAGAATTCCGGAGCAAATCTCATGGTTGTGATCTTTGACAACAGGGAGCGCGCTTACAAGGGCTGGCTCGGGACCTACCAGAAGGGATTTGTCCTCAATGTTCTTCGCTCTAGAAATCCGACCTTTGTCGGACTTCATCGTGCGAGCTGCCTGCACATCGCCGAGCACAATGGGCCGGCGCCCTTCACGGGCCAGAACTACATAAAAATCTGCCACGACGCCGCCAACGCGCTAACGACATGGGCTGAAAACTATGTTGGCCCGGTTACGCGGTATTGCGAGGATTGTAACCCACCAAGGGTGGGTCATGACCTATCATTCATCAACATCGATCCCGATCGGTCAGACTTTTTCCGGCCGAGGCGGTACAGATCGACGCCGCTTAAACAGAGGAAAAGGGCAAAAACGAAGCGCCAATTTGCGTTCGAGACCCTTCTTAAGCGGATCGCTGCGGCACGGAAGTCACGCTATATACCGACGTCATTTCGGACGCTGGATGGTGAATGCCATCTGGACTTCGGAGCGCTCGGGCATGCTGTTGAAAATGGAGTAGTGGCGGCGTTCGACTCGAATGTCATTCCGAACTTTGTGCGGTTGCTGAAGGACTTTGCAGACGACGCGCGGGCCGAAGTCAAGCGAAACGAACGAAAAGGTATGATCTCAACTCGTCCAGGACAAACTGCCTTTTCAGAGGCCATCCGACAAAATTACGAAGGACGCTGCGCGATAACGGGCTGCGAGGTAGAGCAGGCGCTGGAGGCAGCTCACATTCGCGTCCAAAAAGGTGTCGATATCAACGAACCCGGCAACGGCATTTTGCTTCGAGCAGATATACACGCGCTTTTTGACGCGCATTTGTTTACTTTTTCGCCTGACGGGAGGCACGTACAAATCTGCAGGTCGCTCGCCGGTGGAACATATGATGATCTTAAGAATGCTAATATCCGGCGACCGATATGCGATCCGCCGTCAATGGAGAATCGTACACAGCATCGTAAGCACTTCAAACTAAGGATGGTGTGCAGACGGTAGAGCCAACAGCGCTGAAGCTTGGCGATAGATTTGGCCATGCATGCGATCTGAGACCCCTCACTCGAACGCCATCACCGTCTCGCAGCCCGCCTGGATGCGCTCCAGCAGCATCGGGCATTCGGGGATCAGGCGTTCCATCCAGTATCTGGCGCTGACCAGCTTGGCCTTGTAGAAATCGGCGTTGCCCTGCTTGGCGGCGAGCTGGGCGCCCGCGACCTTGGCCATGCGGCCCCACATCCAGCCGACGGTGACGATGCCCATCAGGCGCAGATAGTCGTAGGCGCCGGCGCCGGCATTGTTGGGGTTGGCAAGGCCGTTCTGGGCAAGCCACAGGGTGGCGCCCTGCAAGGCCTCGAGGCCGCGCTTGATGCCCTTCACATACGGCGCCATGGCGGCGTCGGCTTCGTTGTCGGCGAGCCATTTGCTGATCTCGCCGAACAGGGCGAACGGCGCGGCGCCGCCCTTGCGGCCGAGCTTGCGCCCCACCAGGTCCATCGCCTGCACGCCGTTGGCGCCTTCATAGGTCTGGTTGATGCGGCCGTCGCGCACGAACTGCTCGACGCCGTTGTCGCGGATATAGCCGTGGCCGCCATAGCACTGCATGGCGAGGTTCGCAGCCTCGAAACCCATGTCGGTGAAGAACGCCTTGATCACCGGCGTCATCAGGTCGGCAATCAGGCCGGCCTGCTCCGCGTCGGGGCGCGACGAGCGCGCGATCGCCATGTTGATCGTGGTCCACATCGCCATGGCGCGGGCGCCTTCGACGAAAGAACGGCTGTGCAGCAGCATGCGCTTGACGTCGGGATGGACGATCTCGAGATCGGCGGACTTGTCGGGCTCCTTGGGACCGGTCAGCGCGTGGCCGACGCGGCGCTCATGGACGTATTGATAGCCGTTCTGGTAGGCGATCTCGCCGATGGCGATGCCCTGGATGCCGACGCCGAGCCGGGCGCCGTTCATCATGCCGAACATGCCGGCCATGCCGGCGCTGGCGGAGCGTTTCTCGCCGGGCTTCGGCGGCACCGGCTTGGGGCCGAGGCGCCAGGCGGTGGCGTCGTCGAAATTGAGCACGCAGGTGGCCTGCGCCTTGATGCCCATCTTCTTCTCGATGCCGCCGGTGGTGACGCCGTTGCGGGCGCCGACCGTGCCGTCCTCGGCGACGAGGAATTTCGGCACCATGAAGAAGTTCACGGTGGACAGGTCGTCGTGCAGCGTGCCGTCCGCGTCGGGGATCTTGGCGATCACCATGTGGATGATGTTGTCGGTGAGGTCGTGGTCGCCGCCGGAGATGAAAATCTTGGTGCCGGTGAGCTTGTAGGTGCCGTCGGGCTGCTCGACGGCGCGGGTCTTCATCAGGCGCAGGTCGGTGCCGCAATTGGGCTCGGTCAGGCACATCGTGCCGCACCATTCGCCGCTGATCATGCGCTTGGCGATGTGCTCCTTCTGCCAGGGCAAGCCGGTGGCGAGCAGCGCGCCATAGGCGGCGCCGGTGAGGCCGGGGTACATCGCGAAGGACTGGTTGGCGCTCATCGCCATCTCGGCGACCGCCATGGAGATGGTGATCGGCATGCCCGAGCCGCCGTAATCGGCCGGCGCCAGGAGGCCACCCCAGCCGGCCTCGGAATAGGCCTTGTAGGCCTCCTTGAAGCCCTTGGGCGTGCGCACGACGCCGTTCTCGAAATGGGCGCCTTCCTCGTCGCCGGACTGGTTCAGCGGATGCAGCACCTCCTCGCAGAACTTGCCGGCATTGGTCAGGATGTCCTCGACCAGGTCGGGGCTGAGGTCGGCGAAACCGGGCAGGTCGCGCTGCTTGTCGATCTCCAGCAGCTCGTTGAGGACAAAGCGGAAATCGTCGAGCGGCGCGCGGTAGATCGGCATGGAATGCTCCTGGAGCGAATAGCGAGTAGCGAGTGGCGAATAGTAAATGAGCCACGCCCTGTTCGCCACTCCCCATTCGCTGTCCGCGTCAGATCTGGTCCTTCAGCACGATCTTGACGTCCTTGCCGCTCTTAAGGCGCAAGGTCACCACCGTGCCGACGGGGTCGTCGCGCAGGCGCTGGCGCAGCGCGGGCAGGTCGAGGCCGGCGAAGGGTTTGCCGTCGACGGCGGTGATGACGTCGCCCTGCCTGAGGCCGGCGGCTTCGGCGGGTCCGCCGGCAGTGACGGCGACGACGGTGAAGCCTTCGGGCTCGAGGTTGAACCAGGTGCCGGCGCGGTCATAGCTGTCGAGGTCGGCGACCGGGCCCGGGACCGGCTTCAGGTACATCGTGTTGCCGGCATAGTCGAAGGTCACCACGAAGCGCTTGAGGATGCCGCCGCCGATATTGCCCGAGAGCGTGGGGTCGGCGAAGGCGCCGGCCTTGTCGGTACCCATGCCGACGACGGGATGGGCGACCGCGACGGGACCGATCTTGAGCACGCCGCCGCGGATGACATGGCTGGTCGACGGGCCGCCGACGCCCCAGCCGTCGATCGCATCGACGCTCCGGGCCGCATCGGCGCCGACATGGTTGGCGGCGACGAAGGGCGCGTTCAGCGTCAGCGCGCTGCGCGAGCCGGTGTCGATCTGGAACTTGCCCGCGATGCCGTCATAGCTGCCCTCCGCGATGGCGGCGTTGCCGTTGAACACGATATGGATCGGCGTGCCGGAATCCCTGGGGTCGAAATATTTCGGATCGGTCAGGGTGATCGTCTTCGCGCCGTAATCGATGGTGGTGATAAAGCGGCGGAACACCTCATAGCCGATCATGCCGGGCATGTGCGTGCCGTTGGCCGGATACATCGCGTCGAGGTCGTAGGCGACGAAGAGCTGGTCGTTGACGACGGCGCCGCCGACGTCGAGCTTGTCGACATGGGTCAGGCTCATGTCGACGGTGGCGGCGCCGGCGCCGCGGCCTTCGGCGTGGCCCTCGACCTTCAGGCCCAGCGCCTGGGCGAGCTGCGGCGAGACGATGTTCACGCCGCCGGTGTCGAAGATGAACAGGTAGGGCCCTTTGCCGTTGACCGTCACATTGGCGTGGATGTGGTTGGCGATGAGCTGGAACGGGAAGGTGACCGAATGGGCGCCGCCGGCGATGGCGAAATCCGCGGCGGCGGATTTGGGCGGGGCGTAGAGCGCTGTGTCCGGCACGTCGACGAAGGCGGCCTTGGTCAGCGTCAGGTGCTGGTCGTATTTCTTGTCGCCGGTGCTGACGACGGTGTCGACCGGCGTGGGCACGCCGGCGAAATCGCGGTAACCGCTCAGGGTGGTCACCGTCATGACGCCCGCCTGCGCTTCGTCGATGCGGTGCAGCAGGTGGGTCTTGACGTCGAACCAGGCGTCGAACGGCTTGCCACCCTTGGGCGTGACGGTCAGCACGTCGTAGGCGGCGCCGGCATCGCTCTTCTCGCCGTCGCTCGCGACCGCAGCGCCGCCATAGCCGGGCCGCCACCACAGATTGGCGTTGCGGTAGGCATTGTTGACCGCGAGCGGTATCGCGTCGCCGCCTTCCTGCAGCGTCACGATGCCCGAATTGTCCTTGGTCCAGACATGTGTGCCGTCATAGCCATTGGCGCCCTTCTGCGGCCCGATGGCGAAATCCTGTTCGAAGCGGCCGTCCTTGAGGTCGTTGGTGCCGGAGACCTTGCCTGTCAGCCCATTGCCCGCGTAGTCGTATTGCAGGAATGCGGCGGGATGCAGGGCCAGGACCGCCCCGCCCGACGCGGCGCGGTTGAGGCTGAGGATTTCGTCCGGTGTCGCGGCGAATGCCGAGCCGGCCATAAGCGACAAGGTAAAGGCGACAAGAGCGGTGCGCATGGAGATTCCCTCGGGTGGCAGGCGGCACATAGTAGGGCGGGCGTGGCTGCGCAAGGGCGCGCGGGGCTTCACGATCGCTTGCGGACTATTGTTTTTTATCAATAGTGCGGCGGCCGCGCCGCGGCGCGTGGTCTCGACCTATCTCTGCACCGATGAATATGTCTTCCGCCTCGTGCCGCGCGGACATATTGCTGCGCTGTCCTTCGAGGCCGGCGACCGCAGCCCCGTGGTCTCGACCATCGCCGACAAGGTCGGCGGCATCGCGCAGATCCGCCCCTCGACCGAGACGGTGCTGAATTTCCACCCCGACCTGGTCGTGATGTATGCCGGCACCATGGCGCGGCTGCATACCAGCCTGGCGGCGCTCGGCGTGCCGATCCTGGAGGTGCCGTGGGACAATTCGCTGGCCGATATCCGCAAGACCACGCGCCTGCTGGGCGCGGCGCTGGGCGCGCCGCAAGCCGCCGAGGCCATGCTGGCCGGAATGGACAGCGCGCTCGCCGCCGCGCGCCGTGCCGCGCCGCAGCCATCCGTCCGTACACTGATTTATGAGCCGAACGGCTATGCCACGGCCGGCGGCGTGATGCGCGAATTGATGACGGCGGCGGGGCTCAGCGATGCGGCGCCGTCCTATGCCGCGACGCGCACCGGCACGGTGCCGGTGGAGGAGGTGATCGCGGCGGCGCCCGAGCTGCTGATCCTCAGCGGCCGGGAGCAGGCGCGCAACACGCGTGCCGATCTGGTGCTGCATCATCCGGCGCTGGCTTCGCTCGCGGGGCGGACCTATTCGGCGTGGGCGCCGCTGGTGCCGCTACTGTGTCCGGGACCGTGGTCGGCGGCGGCGGCGCAGACCTTCGCGGCTCTCGGGCACAAGGCGCGACTGCTTGCGCCGGCGCAGGGCACAAACTAAGACTGTGCGCGACGCGAAGGACAAGGGAACGCGGTGAAGCCGCGGCTGCCCCCGCAACTGTAAGCGGCGCCAACGTGCATCCACGATGCCACTGGTGGGCCAGGAAACTGGGAAACCGGGAAGGCGGATGCGTCGGCCGCGAGCCAGGAAACCTGCTTTCGCGTGTCGTCCGTCCGCATGCCGGGGTAGGCGCGCGGGATGCGGTGTTCCGCAAGCGGCGACTCGAAGGAGCGGCGCGTGGACGGAACAGTTTTAACCGCGATGAGCGTGCGCCGTGCGTCACGCGATCGCGCGCGCGTGACGACGTTCGTGCTCTGCGCGCTTCTTCCGCTGTTTTTCGTGCTCTCGTTCCTGCTGGGGCCGTCGAATCTCTCGCCGGGCGCGTTGCTGGGCGGCTTGTTCAGCGGCGATGGCGCGGCCGGCGTCATCGCGCGCGAGATCCGCTTGCCGCGCGCGGCGCTGGCGCTGGTGATCGGCGCGGCGCTGGGGGCGAGCGGCGCGGCGTTGCAGGGCTTGTTCCGCAATCCGCTGGCCGAGCCCGGCGTCACCGGGGTCACCTCCACGGCGGGTCTCGGCGCGGTGCTGGCATTCTATTTCGGGCTGGCGGCGGCGAGCCCTTTGCTGCTGCCGGCCATGGCGATCGCGGGCGCGCTGCTTTCCGCCGGAATCCTCTACCTGCTGTCGCGCCGCGGCGCCGGCGCGATGGCGCTGGTGCTGGCGGGCGTCGCCATCGCGAGCCTGGCGACCGCGCTGACGGCGCTGGCGCTGTCCTTCGCGCAGAACCCCTACGCGATGAGCGAGATGGTGCTGTGGATGATGGGTTCGCTGAAGGACCGCACGCTTTCAGACCTCGTCTTCGCCGCGCCGCTGACGGCGGCGGGCATCGCGCTGCTGTTGTCCGCATCGCGCGGCCTCGATGCGCTGACGCTGGGCGAGGACGCGGCCGAGAGTCTCGGCGTCGCGGTCGCCTCGGTGCGGGCGCGGGTGGTGATCGGCGTGGCGCTGGCGACCGGCGCGGCGACGGCGGCGGCGGGGGCGGTGAGCTTCGTCGGGCTCGTGGTGCCGCATGTGCTGCGGCGCTTCTACGGCTATGAGCCCTCGCGGCTGATCCTGCCCTCGGCGCTGGGCGGCGCGGTGCTGGTGACGGCCGCCGACGTCGTCATCCGCCTGATCGCGCCGGACGGGCAGCTTCTTCTCGGCGTCGTCACCGCCATGCTGGGCGCGCCGTTCTTCTTCTGGCTTATCCTCCGTCTACGGAGGGATAGTTGAGCGCGGCGATCGCCTTCGAGGGCGTGGGCGCCGCTTATGGCGCGCGGGCCGTGCTCAGCGGCGTCAGCGCAAGCTTCGAGGCCGGCGCGGTCACCGGCATCGTCGGGCCCAATGGCGCCGGCAAGACGACGCTGCTGCGGGTCGCGCTCGGGCTGATGAAAGCAAGCGGCGGCGCGGTGCGCATCCAGGATCGGCCGCTGGCGCAATGGTCGCGCGAGGCGCTGGCGCGGACGCTCGCCTACCTGCCGCAGGGCGCCGACGCGCATTGGCCGGTGACGGCGCGCCAGTTGGCGGCGCTCGGACGGCTGCCGCATCGCGCCGCGCTCGCGCCGCTGTCGGCGGTCGACGGGCTGGCGGTCGATGCCGCGCTGGAGCGCTGCGATGCGGCACAGTTCGCGGATCGGCGCATGGACGAATTGTCGGCCGGCGAGCGGGCGCGGGTGCTGTTCGCCCGGGCATTGGCGACGGGCGCGCCGGTCCTCTTGGCCGACGAGCCGGCGGCGTATCTCGATCCGGCGCACCAGCTGCGCCTGATGGACCTGTTGCGCGAGGAAGCGGCGCGCGGCACGGCGGTGGCGGTGACGTTGCACGATCTGGCGCTGGCCTCGCGCCATTGCGACAGGGTCGTGGTGCTGCGCCGCGGCCGCGCCGTGGCGCAGGGCGCGCCGAGCGAGGCGCTGGCCGACACGGTACTGGCCGATGTCTTCGGCATCGCGGCGCAGCGCCTGGCGGACGGCACGGTGGTGGCGAGCCGCCGGCTGTGATCTGATCCGCCCGCACATAGGAGCCCGCCAATGGCCAAGGACGAAGCCGAGATCGACAAGCGCGACTATGGGCGCGAACTGCACAAGCTGCAGATCGAACTCGTGGCGCTGCAGCGCCATCTGCTGAAGACCGGCCAGCGCGTGCTGGTGATCCTGGAAGGGCGCGACGGCGCGGGCAAGGACGGCACCATCAAGCGGCTGACCGAGCATATGAGTCCGCGCGACACGCGCACGCACGCGCCCGGCAAGCCGTCGGACCGCGAGGAATCGGAGTGGTATTTCCAGCGCTTCGTGCCGTTCCTGCCGAGCGCGGACGAGTTCGTGATCTTCAACCGCTCCTGGTACAACCGCGCCGGCGTCGAGCGCGTCATGGGCTTCGCCAGCCATCGCCAGATCGAGGCGTTTTTCGAGGCCGTCGTGCCGTTCGAGCAGATGCTGGTGCGCGACGGCATCGAGCTGCGCAAATACTATCTCGACATTTCCAAGAAGGAGCAGAAGCAGCGGCTGGCGGCGCGGGCCGAGGATCCGCTCAAGCGCTGGAAGATCTCGCCGATCGACGCAGTGGCGACGAAGAAGTGGCACGACTATTCCAAGGCGCGCGACGCGATGTTCGAGCGCACCAGCCACCCCGCGGCGCCCTGGCGCGTGGTGCACAGCGACACCAAGAAGATCGCGCGGCTGGAGCTGATCCGCGACCTGCTGCACAGCTTCGATTATCCGCACAAGGACAAAAAGCTGACGCGGACGGACGGCGAGATCGTGTTCCAGTGGAGCGAGGACGCGCACCACAAGGGATTGGTGGCGGAATAATTTAATGCAGCGCCACGACGTTGGACGGCCTTGGCGGGAGCGGCGATGTGGCGACCGTCTCCAGGAATTCGGCGACGAAGGGCGTGGCAGGGCGGCTGCGCAGGGTGTCTGGCGTGCCGATCTGCTCGATGCGGCCCTGGTTCATGACCGCAACGAGGTCACCGATCTCCAGCGCCTCTTCCTGGTCGTGGGTCACGAACACCGTGGTGAGGCCGAGCCGGGTGTGAAGGCCCTTGAGCCAGCCGCGCAGCTCCTTGCGCACCTTGGCGTCAAGGGCGCCGAACGGCTCGTCGAGCAGCAGCATGCGCGGCTCGATGGCCAGCGCCCGGGCGAGCGCCACACGCTGGCGCTGGCCGCCGGAGAGCTGGCTCGGGTAGCGGCCGCCGAGCGTTTCGAGCTGGACCAGCGCCAGCAATTCCTCGACGCGGCGTTTGATCTCGGCGCGGCTGGGGCGGTTCTTCGCCGGGCGCACTTCAAGGCCGAAGGCGACGTTCTTGGCGACCGTCATGTGCTTGAAGAGGGCGTATTGCTGGAACACGAAACCGGCGCGGCGTTCGCGCGCAGGAATCGTCAGCCAGTCGAGCCCGGCGAAGCCGACATGGCCGAGATCGGCATGCTCCAGACCGCCCAGGATGCGCAGCAGCGTCGTCTTGCCCGAGCCGGAGGGGCCGAGCAGGGCGAGGAAGGTGCCGTCGGGCGCCGTGAGGCTGACGCCGCGCAGGGCTTCGAAATCGGCGAAGCGCTTCTGGACTTTCTCGATCACCAGCGACATGGATTTCCCTTCAGCGATGATGGACGGCGGAAATCTCGTCCGCGTAACGCCATTCGAGCAGCGATTTGAATGCCAGCGTCACCAGCGCCAGCAGCGCCAGCAGCGCGGCGACGGCAAAGGCGGCGGCGTAATGATAGTCGTTGTAGAGCGCCTCGATGTGCAGCGGCATGGTGTCGGTGAGGCCGCGGATGTGGCCGGAGACGACGCTGACCGCGCCGAATTCGCCCATGGCGCGGGCGTTGCAGAGCAGCACGCCGTAGAGCAGGCCCCATTTGATGTTGGGCAGCGTCACGCGCCGGAACGTCGCCCAGCCGCCGGCGCCGAGCGAGGCGGCGGCTTCTTCCTCGTCGCGGCCCTGGCCCTCCATCAGCGGGATGAGCTCGCGCGCCACGAACGGGAAGGTGACGAAGATCGTCGCCAGCACGATGCCGGGCAGTGCGAAGATGATCTTGATGTCGTGCGCGGCGAGCCAGGGCCCGAGCCAGCCCTGAAGCCCGAACATCAAGACATAGATCAGGCCCGAGACGACGGGCGAGACCGAGAAGGGCAGGTCGATCAGCGTGACGAGGAACCCCTTGCCCCAGAAATCGAACTTCGCCACCGCCCAGCTCGCGGCGATGCCGAACACGGCGTTGAGCGGCACGGCGATGGCGGCGGCGATCAGGGTGAGGCGAATGGCGGCGAGCGCTTCGGGGTCTTCGACGGCATCGTGCGCCGCCTGCCAGCCTTCGCTCAAGGCCCCGCTGAACACGGTGACGAGCGGCAGGACGAGGAACAGGCCGATGAAGCCGAGTGCGATCAGCGTCAGGCTCCAGCGCAGCAGCGGGTGGTCCTGGGTCGGCCCGCGGGATTTCATCGGCGCGCACTCGACCAGGCTTGCAGGAGATTCAGCGCCAGCAGCATGACGAAGGACGCGGCCAGCATGATGACGCCGATCGCGGCGGCGCCGGCATAGTCGTTCTCGTTGAGCTTGATGATGATCAGGAGCGGCGCGATCTCGGAGATGCCGGGCAGGTTGCCGGCGATGAAGATCACCGAGCCGTACTCGCCTACGGCGCGGGCGAACGCCATGGCGGTGCCGGTGAGCAGCGCCGGCGTCAGCATCGGCAGGACGACGCGGCGCATGGTCTGCAGGCGCGTGGCGCCCAGCGTGGCGGCCGCTTCCTCGGATTCGAGGGCGAGTTCGGACAGGATCGGCTGCAGCGTGCGCACGACGAAGGGCAGGCCGATGAAGGTCAGCGCCAGCACGACGCCGAACGGCGTGTAGGCGATGTGGATGCCGAGGGATTCGAGCGGTGCGCCGAGCCAGCCATTGCGGGCGTAGAGCGCCGACAGCGCGATACCGGCGACGGCGGTGGGCAGCGCGAAGGGCAGGTCGACGAGCGCGTCGAGGATTCGCTTGCCGGGAAAGCGATAGCGCACCAGCACCCAGGCGACGATCAGGCCGAAGACGGTGTTGATGGCCGCGGCGATGGCGGCGCCGCCGAAGGAGAGTTCCAGCGCGTGCAGAACGCGGGCGTCGAGCAGAACCTCGCGGAATCCGCTCCAGCCGAGCTCCCAGGGACGGATGATCAGCGCCGCCAGCGGCAGCAGGACGATGGCCGACAGGTAGAACAGCGTGAACCCGAGCGAAAGCCCGAAGCCGGGCAGTGCACTCGGGTTCCGCCATCGCCTAAGCGCGCGCGGCGCGCCATTTTTAAAAGGCGCGCCTCCGCGCGCGGGGAGTGTCGCGGCGATGCTGTCGCTCATTGACCAGGCTTGTAGATCTGGTCGAAGACACCTTTATCGGCGAAGAAGGTCGCCTGCGCCTTGTTCCAGTCGCCGAAAATCTCCGCGAAATTGTAGAGCGTGATTTTCGGGAAATCGGCGGCGTGTGCGGCCAGCACGGCGGCGTCGCGCGGGCGATAGAAGTTCTTCGCCTCGATCTCCTGCGCCGGCTTGCTGTAGAGGAATTCGAGATAGGCCGTGGCGACGGCGCGGGTGTTGTGCTTGTCGACATTCTTGTCGACCAGCGACACCGGCGGCTCGGCCTGGATCGAGACCGGCGGATAGACGATCTGGAACTGGTCGCCGCCCTGCTCCTTGAGCGCGAGATGCGCCTCGTTCTCCCACGACAGCAGCACGTCGCCGATGCCGCGCTGCGCGAAGGTTGTGGTCGAGCCGCGCGCGCCGGTGTCGAGCACCGGCACGTTATGATAGAGCGCGGCGACGAAGGCCTTGGCCTTGTCGGCGTTGCCGCCCGACGCCTTCAGCGCATAGGCCCAGGCCGCGAGGAAGGCCCAGCGGGCGCCGCCCGAGGTCTTCGGATTGGGCGTGATCACCTGCACGCCCGGCTTGATCAGGTCGGGCCAGTCCCTGATCTTCCAGGGATTGCCCTTGCGCACCAGGAACACGACGGTCGAGGTGTAGGGCGTGGCGCCTTGCGGCAGGCGCGTCTGCCAGTTCTTCGCCAGCAGGCCCTTGGCGGCGATGGCATCAATGTCATAGGCGAGCGCCAGCGTCACGACGTCGGCGTCGAGGCCGTCGATCACCGCCCGCGATTGCGCGCCCGAGCCGCCATGGCTCTGGTTGATGGTGACGGTGTCGCCATGCTTGGCCTTCCAGTCGGCGGCGAAGGCGGCGTCGATCGTCTTGTAAAGTTCGCGGGTCGGATCGTAGCTGACATTGAGAAGGGTGATATCGGCCGCCTGGGCGGTGCTGCACAGGAAAAGGGCAGACGCTGCTAAAACACTGAGAAGCCTTGTCATTTCAAATAAACTCCCTTCCAACCGATAAGAGAACGCTCAAAGCGAGATTTGGGCACGTAGGGCGACGGTCGAAAGATTCTGTCCGCCGTTGACGATGGGCAGCACCGGCGTGCCGGTCGTGGTCACCGCGGCCGGCGACTGCAGCCGGCTGACCTGGATGTATTGATAGGCCAGCGCGAATTTCACGAAATTGTTGGGATACCAGTTGGCCTCCGCCGTCAGGATGCGCTGATCGCCGCCGCGCACCGTGTTGTAGTAGGTGTAGGTGCGGTTGGTGGCGCCGGTCCACGCCGTGACGATGTTCGTGCCGTCCAGCGCGTGGCTGTTGAGGTCGAGATCGCTGTAGCGGGCGGCGAGCTCGAAGGCGCCCCAGCCGGCATCGTCTCCGAAGTTGAAGGGAAGGGCGACCTTGGGTGCGGTGAAAGCGCCGACGGCGGCGTTGTAGGGCTTCTGCTCGCCGGTCAGGATCCAGCTCGCCTGCGCGTACCAGCCGCTGAACGTGTTGCTGGCGGGTTGGACGATTTGGGTGTGCGAGGTGGCTGCGGCGGTGAACTGGGTGAAGGCGACGGGCGCGCGGGAGACATCGAAGCCGTAATAGCCGGCCTGGCCGTAGAAATTGAGGTAGTTGCCGGCCGCTTCCACGCCCCATTGCGAGACGTGACGGGTGGGCAGCGAACCCGTCGTCGCGAACAAGGTGCCGTTCGAGTCGACCGTCAGCTCCGGCGGGTCGGACAGCGTGACGCTGTTCAGCACGGTGGCGCCGGGCGTGGTCGACAGCGTCGCGCCGCCATGCGCCACCGCATCCGGCGGCTTGATCACATAGGTGCCGTTGACGCCGACGACGAGATTGCTGTCGCTGTCGTGCCAGAAGCGGTCCGACAGGCGGCCGACCAGCGCCTGCTGCTCGTCGAAATTGGGCGCCGCGACGGCGCCGGCAGCGGCCAGCGCCTTGGCGCCGTCGCCGATCTTGTTGCCGCTATAGGACAGCGCGCCGAACACTTCGTCGCCGGTATAGAGAAGCGTGACCGCGGCGCGGCCGTCGCCGCCGGCGATGTTGCGCTGCAGGTCGGAGGGCGCGTTACGCTCCAGGAAGATCGTGTCGCCGGCCGAAGTGCCGTCCTCGATGTTGGCGGGCGGCGGAAAGGCGCCGATGCGGAAGGCGAAAGGCTTCAGGCCGTCATATTGCAGATAGACGGACTGGATATGGCCGGGCGTCTCGGTGCCGCCGCTGCCGCCGAAGTCGAAATTCACATTGTAGGACCAGTCGCCGAACGCCTTGCCCTGGACGCCGAGATAGACGCGGCGAAAATTCGTGCCGCTGCCGAGATCGGGGCCGAAGGCGGCGGGAAGGCTCGCGGCAGCGTTGCTTTGCGAATAATAGGCCCAGTCGAACTGCGCCAGGGCGCGGATGGCGAGGCTGAAATTGCCGTCGGCCGAGGTGAAGTTCGGGCGGCCATTGTCGAGCTTGAGCTGCGCCAGCGACGCGAACTGGCGGTTGACGTCGCCATAATGACTGCTCTGGGCTCGCTTGAGGTCGGCGAGCTGCGCGTCGACGCTCTGCAGTTCGTCTTCCAGCGCGCGCAGGCGGTCCTGGGTGTTGTCCGGCGCGGCCGCGGCCCGGGCCGACGGTGCGAGGACGCCGGCCAGAAGAAGCGCGGCCAGCGTGGCGAGGCGTGTGTTCATTCGCGTGAGACCCCTGATGCGACGGACGCCGCTTGCGTTCGCCGGAACGGGTATATTCTCCGTAATTACTAGTGAGTCAATAGAGATTTAGAGGTATAAATACAGGCGGCGTGGTGGGGAATGAAAATGACAGCGTCGCGGATCGCCGTGCTACGCCCAACCGGCCTTGCGGGCGGTGACGACGGCCTGGGCGATGCTGCGCGATTCCAGAACCGCGGCGGTGGCGTCGCGCGCCGCCAGCAGCACCTTGCGGATGGAGCAGGTCGCCTCGTCCACGCAATCCTCGCATTTGTGATAGGCGGTGACGCTGACACAGGGCGCCAGCGCCAGCGGCCCGTCGATGACGCGGATGACGTCGGCGAAGCTGATGTCCTTGGGCGCCTTGCCGATGAAATAGCCGCCGGCGCGGCCGCGCTGGCTGCGCACGATGCCGCGCTTCTTGAGGTCGACCAGAATCTGTTCGAGGAATTTGCGCGGTACGCGGGCTTCGTCGGCGATCGCCGCGATCTGCAGCGGCTCTTCGCCGGTGTGCTCGGCGAGCACGATCAGCGCGTGCAGTGCGTAACGCGCTTTCTGCGACAGCATGGCGAAGCCCTGGAAAGCCTATATGGCTTATGGGCTTTCGCGGCGCGCCGTCAAGACGAAACTGCCTCAGGCGGCCGGATGCCGCACGAACCAGTCGCGCGCCGGGGCCGAGGCGCGGACGGATCGGCGCAGGTGTGTTACACAGACTAAGGGTACCGGTTCGGAATCGCCATGCGCCAGGGCACGCTCGCCCGTTTCGAGATCTATCTCGGCATCGCGGCTTTCGCCGCGGTGATTGCGCTCGCCGGCTACGGCCTGGTTTCGACGCTGGCAGACCGCCTCGATCCCAAGGTGCGGGCTTGCGTCGCGCGCAGCCAGCAGAGCGCCGCCGCAAAGCCGGCGACGCACGACGACGCCGTGGCGCTGTGCAAGCATCTCGAGGAAATAGGCGCGCTGTAATCGGCGCCGAATTCGCCGATCGCGGTGGAGTTTTGCGGCGCTTGTATTGCGCCGTTACTCCGGATTAACTCGCTGTAATACAATCGGTGGGGTCGGGGGACCATGGTCAAGGACAAGCCCGTATCGGGCGACGACGATGCCGCGCCGGGCGCGGCTTCTCTGGATGTGACCTGGAAACCTTGGGCGAACGATTTCGCGCAGGTTTGGTCCGCTCCGTTCGGCATCGCGCATGTCTCGCCAGGTCCGGCCGAGCCGCCGGCCGGCCTAGCCGTCAGCGCGAGCGCGCCGGCGGGTATCGCCGATACCGCGTCGCCGTCGTCTTCGCCGCTCTTCGCTGCCGACGGACCGGCCGCCGTCAGTCCCACTTTCACCGACACGACACCGCCGGTGTTGAACACGATGGTGCCCGCCGACGATTCGACCGGCGTTTCCAGCACCGCGACTTTGGAGTTGTTCTTCAACGAAGGCGTCAAGGCCGGCGTGGGCAACATCACGATCCACAATGCCTCCGACGGCAGCGTCTTCGCCAGCCTCTCCGCCGGCGATGCGTCGCATGTCTTCTTCAGCAACAACAGTCTCGTCACGTTTCAGGCCGGCACGGCATTCGTGCCGGGCGCCTCGTATTACGTGACGATCGACGGCACGGCGATCGACGACCTGTCGGGCAATGCTTATGCCGGCATTTCGTCGGCCACGGACTTCGATTTCACCATCAACCCCACCTACAACGTGACCAGCGGCGAATATGTCGTGGCCGCCGGCCAGACCGTCTCGATTTCCAGTTCTAATGTTCCGGTTGTCGACGGCTTCATGCTCGATGACGGCGGCTTTCCGTCGCCGCCGCCCAGCCTGACGAACAAGGGGGCGGTGACCGTCACCGGCGACGCCAGCGCCTTCGTGGTCGGCGTGGGCAACGACAGTGGCGGCTTCTTCGGCGGCTCGCTGTTCTGGAACAAGGCCGGCGCGAGCTTCACGGTGAGCGGCACAGGGGGCGCGACAACCTACGGCTTCTTTTCGGGCTCCTGGTCGGCCGACGTCACCAATGACGGCAGCCTTTCGGTGACCGGCAGCCAAGGCGCCTATGGCGTCGATTCCTGGGACCCGACCTTCATCTTCCACAACGGCGGCACGCTCAGCGTGACGGCGAACGGCGATTCCGCCTTCGGCTATCTCGGCGCCAATGGCGGCTCTTTCTTCAACAGCGGCACGATCACAGTCGCCGGCAATGGCAGCTTTACCTATGGCGTGGGGCTGACGTCGTCCTACAGCTTCAGCAACACCGGGTCGATCACGGTCACCAACGCCACGGCGCCCGGCATCGGCGTCCTCTTGGGCGACCTGCCCAGCAACCCTTACACGCTCGCCAATGCCGGCACGATCACCGCGGACATCGCGATCAAGGTCAGTCCGTCCTTCGATCCGCATTTCGCCGCCAGCCTGACGATCGACAATTCCGGGACCCTGAACGGCGAGTTGTATCTCGTGCCGCCCGCCGACACGCAGAATTTCTTCCAGCACACCGTGCACAACACCGGCACGATCAACGGCGATATCCTGTTCGGCGACGGCGACGACACGTTCAGCGGCGCAGCGGGCACGCTGAACGGCACGGTGTATGGCGGCGAGGGCAACGACATGCTGACCGGGGGCGCCGGCGCCTCCGTCGCGGGCTATGACGGGAATTTCTCGGACTACACGTTCGCCTACAACACGGCGACGCAGACCTTCACGGTGACGGACAATCGCAGCGGCGCGCCGGACGGTGTCGATACGGTGCACGGCATGGCACAGTTCCAGTTCGCCGACGGCACCTTCGGCGCCGACGCCTTGACGACGCAGACCGTCCACAATGGCGACGGCACCGCCGAGACGACCCAATACGATGCCTTGGGCACCGCGCCCTGGGCCGAGCAAAGAACGCATTTCGACGCGCAGGGCTGCATCGACGAGCAGGTCGACATCGCGCATAACGGCACGACCTGGACCGATTTCTACAACACGACCAGTCCGGGCTGGCTGTGGACGGCGTCCGAGACCGACGCCCAGGGGCACTCGATCTCGTCGCTCGTCGACCAGACCGACGGCACGAAGTTCCTGACGATCTATGACGAGACCAATTCCTATCGCTGGACGAGCCTGACGGTCACGTTCGACACGAACTGGAACGAGACGGCGCTTACAGGCGTCAATGACGACAATTCCACCACCGTGCAGCCGTCGGATCTGGCCGCGGTCTATGACACCCTGTTGTGGTACACGACGCCCTACGACCTCAATGCCGGTTTCACGGCCTCCGTGGCGCCGCTGACCGGTGGGACCAACAACGACATCCTCTACGGTTTTGCCGGCAACGACACGATCAGCGGCGGCGGCGGCGACGATTTCATCGACGGCGGAGCGGGCAACGACACGCTGAGCGGCGGCGCGGGCAATGACCGCTTCGTCTTTTCGTTCGGTGACGGGCTGGACACGGTCACCGATTTCGCTGCCGGCGACGGCAGCGGCGATGTCATCGACCTGCACAATTACGGCATCGCCAATTTCGCGGCCCTGCAGCCCTTCCTGAGCCAGGTCGGCGCCGACACGCTGATCGCCTTCGACGCCCAGAACCACATCACGCTGCAGAACGTGCAGGCGGCCCAGCTCAACGCCGGGGATTTCCTGTTTCACTAGGGCATGCGACGCGCGGCCTGCCCTTGTATTGCGCCATTACTCCGGATTAACTCGTGGTAACGCAATCGGCGGGGTCGGGGGACCATGTTTAATTACAAGCCCTTATGGGCGGACGACGGGCTGGCGAACCCGCCGGACCCGGCCGATGGCGCCGGCTGGCAGCCTTGGGTCCCGGCGGTTTCGAGCCTGGTTGTCATGCCGCTCAGCACCCCCGTTTTCGCAACCCAGCCTGCCAATGCCGTGGTCGCCGCGTCGGCGGTCAGCGATGCGCCGGTCGAGGCGGCGGTCCCCGCCGCTGCCGCGACAGATCCCGCGCCGGCGGCGTCCGACGCGCCGGTCGCGACCGCAGCCAGCCCAGTAGCGGCCGCCCCGGCGCCGGTCGCTGCCGTCCCCGACGACAGCCTCTTCGGCGCGCTGTCGCCGGGACTGAGGACGGCGGACGCCGCCCCGCTCACCCTTTCGAACGGCGAATATGTCGTGCCGGCGGGGCAGACGCTGGCGATC
Organism: Rhizomicrobium sp.; assembly: GCA_035570795.1. Classification (GTDB taxonomy): domain Bacteria; phylum Pseudomonadota; class Alphaproteobacteria; order Micropepsales; family Micropepsaceae; genus Rhizomicrobium. Next base: position 25,654 of record DATMKZ010000032.1, on the reverse strand, counting down.
AGCGACAGCACGCCGACGCTGCACGGCTTCACGCTGGACGACAAATCGCCCCAGTTCACGGCGCCCTCGCTGACCAATGCGGGCACCGTCAGCGTCAGCGACACGGGCGTCGCCACCGTCGTCGGGGTCTACAACGCCAGCGGCGGCGCCTTCACCAATTCGCTGTTCTGGAACAAGGCGAGCGGCGTCTTCACCGTCACCGGAACGGGGGGCGGCGATACGTTCGGCTTCTATTCGCCGGGGCGGTCGGCGGACGTCACCAATGACGGACATCTGACCGTGACCGGCGGCGGCCAAACGCTCGGGATCCTGACGGACGACCCGAGCTTCGTCTTCCACAACAGCGGCACGCTCGCGGTCACCTCGACGGGCGCCTACGCGGTCGGCTACGAGACCGACAGCGGCAGCGCGTTCTCCAACAGCGGCACCATCAGCGTCGAAGGCAAAGAGTCGTTCGTCTATTCCTCGGCCGTGCAGATGTACATGACGTTCGACGGCTCGCCGTTCAGCTTCGACAACAGCGGCACCATCACCGCGGTCAACGACAGCGGCCAAAGCGCGGGACTGGTATACGCCAACCAATTGTCGACCCTGCTGGTGATCCACAATTCGGGCACGATCACCGCAAGCGTCGCCATCCTGGAGACCTCGGAGGTCGATCCGGTCGGCCCCGACAGCGCGCTGATCGACAATTCCGGCACGCTCAACGGCAACATAGAATTCATGACGGGCATCACCACCTTCGGACCGCTGCTCCATACGATCGACAACACCGGCATCATCAACGGCAACATCGATTTCGGCGATTTCGACGACGTCCTGAACAGCGCCTCGGGCACGTTCAACGGCACGGTCTATGGCCGCGGCGGCAACGACACGCTGATCGGCGGCGCCGGCACCGGTGTGGCGGGCTATACCGGCGATTTCTCGTTCTACCAGGTCGTCTACGACCGGAACACGCAGACCTTCACGCTCACCGACACGCGCGTCGGCTCGCCGGATGGCGTCGACACCGTCCGCGGCATGGCGCAGTTCAAGTTTGCCGACGGCACGTTCGGCGCCGATGCGATGTCGAGCCAGACGATTCACAATGGCGACGGCTCCAGCGAGACCATCACCTACGACGCGCTCAGCGCGCCCTGGGCCGAGCAGCGGAACTTCTTCGACGCCCAAGGCAGCCTGACCACGCAGGTGACGCTCAACGACAACGGCACCAGCACGGAGACCAACTACGACACCACCGACACGCAAGGCTGGTCGTGGAATTCGTTCACCGACGACGCCGATGGCCATGTGGTGTATTCGCTCTCCACGAACGAAGCCGGCGCCCACCAGCTGACGCTCTACGACCAGGCCAATCTCTATCGCTGGACGGAGCTGACGGTGTCGTTCGACGCCAATTGGAACCAGCTGTCGCTGACCGGCACCAATGACGACAACTCGCACACCGTGAGCGCGGCGGACCTGGCGGCGGTGTACGACACGCTGACCTGGTTCACGACGCCCACCGATCCGAATTTCGGTTCCACGCCGGTCGACACCGTGCTGAGCGGCGGCGACAACCGCGACGTCCTGTTCGGCTATGGCGGCAACGACACGCTGAACGGCGGCGGCGGCGACGATCTGATCAACGGCGGCAAGGGCAACGACACGCTGACGGGCGGGCCCGGCGACGACCGCTTCGTCTTCGCCTACGGCGACGGGCAGGACACGGTCACCGATTTCGTCGCCGGCAATGCCGGCGGCGACGTCATCGACCTGCACAATTACGGCATTGCGAGCTTTGCCGCCCTGCAGCCCTTCATGAGCCAGGTCGGCGCCGACACGCTCATCGCCTTCGACGCCCAGAACCACATCACGCTGCAGAACGTGCAAACGGCGCAGCTCACCGCGGGGGATTTCCTGTTTCATTAGGGAAAACTGGCGATCCCGGCGCGATTCGGATTCCCAATACCTACCGCACCCAACACGATCCACTGGGACGCGGGGCTTCGTGGTTTCGGCTTCCGAGTAGCGTGTACGCATTAGCGAGCGCGATAATCCCGAACGGCAGTCCCGCTAGGCGGGGCAGGGGACGACCCTGTTAAGCCTGGTCGTCTCTTTTCTTGTCTCGCTGGTGACGCCGAAGGCGAACGTCTAGTTAACGGAGATCGTCGGTGTCAGAGGCGGCGTTTGCGAGACGACTGCCTGCATAATTAGCAGTTGCGACAGCAGGACGAAGTTCTGCTTGGATACCTCGTCGTCTCCAGCGATGTAGTACAGTTGACCGCCGCCGTCTTCGAACGAAACAAAAGGTGGCATTCCTGCTGGTGGACGCCCTTTGATTACGCAGATGAAAAAGCGTCCCACAGAATACATGAGTTCGTTGCGAAGCGATTCAAAATTACTGGTATCAAGATGGCCGTCCTGAGCCGTGGCATCTATACTCTTGATCTGTGATGTGCACGGCTTGGTATCGTCGTCATGGAAAAATTTGTCGTCGTAATCGACATAATAGGCGCGTTCTCCAGCACAATGGTTCCAGCGCGTGTCTATTGCTTTTTTGAAGTCGTCGAAGTTCGAGAAAAATCGTATGGCGCTCGATTGTTCTGTAGCTACGGCGGTCTGAAGGACGCCCATTGCTGATCGCGTGCGGAGTACTGGCGCGGCGCTTCGCACGCTCTGCGCTGTGAGTAGTGCCGGCGACAGTGGTACGGTTCGCAGTTCGATGCTATTGGGCAATTCGCTAAACGCTGCAGTAAGGTCTGCGTCCGTCATGTGCTGAACCCTTTGATCAAGGTCGTCGAGGCACCCGTCCGGGGTCACAGGCTTGATTGTTGGGTTGGGATCAGTACAGCTGAGTTGAGCTTCCAACTGAGTGTTCTCATATATTCGAAGCAGTCTTATCCAGAGATGCAGTATTCTTCGCCGCGTCTCGGAAATAATGGTACCGGATTGCGTAGAGTCATGTGGCCCGATGTCGGGAGCGTCCGGCTGAAGGAACAGCATCAGCGTGTCGTTCGGCAGCGATGAATTTGAACTCGACCTACTTGACTGTTGCCCGCCGGTGCTTTGGTTTGAGCCCGCTGACTCGACATAGACATTCACCGTCCCATTAGGATTAGCGACCACCGGCTTGGGCGTCGAATTGTTACCGCCGCCCTTCGAAATGAGATCCGATGTTGGATAGGCGGCGACCACTAACGCATTGAAATTGTCGAGTTGGATGAGCGCATTAAGAGCGGCGCCGTACGCCTCATAGCTTGGGGCCAGTCGATCGACTGTTAATTGTAATAGAGCCGGCCAACGACTGTTCGACTGAAACAGATTGGCGATGGAGTCAACTGATATTGGCGACTGCAATTGCTGAACTAGGGGCTGACCTAGCAAAGGGGCGTAACGAATCGTTGGGCTCTCACTGTACGTCAATGACCCTGACCCGTTACTCGAAAAGGCGTTAGTAACAGCGCTAGCAATTGCGTTGGTCACGCTAGACATCGTTCCGGTGGTATTAGCGACAGAAGTGCCCAATGTGTTTGCGACAGATATTCCGGAGGTCGTCGCGGTGGACGTGCTCGCTGTTGTGGTGTCAGTCGTTCCTGTTGGAGCGACAGCCGTCATTCCTGTTGTGGTATTGGTGGTCGTCCCCGAAAGAGTGTTCGTTGTTGTTCCGGATTCTGTGTCGGTTGCAACTCCACTTGTAGTGTTCGACGTTGCTGTCGTGGCCGTCCCAGTCGTTCCGCGGCTTCCATTTAGACCGCCATTCGCCGCCACGTTGGATTGAAATGAGACTTGAGCATCTACTTCTGTGACATCGATAAACAGGGTTGGCTCGTGCTCATGAACGCGCACGATATTCGCGAGAACCTGTTCATTTGAAGTCCGCGCGATGACGTCATTGTAGTTTAGCCGACCATGCTGAATTGAAGCTGGTCCAACGACTTGGCATGCTTCAATCGAAATGCATGTCAAAGCCAACACAATGGCTGAAAAGCCACGTTGAAGCATAACACCCCCACCTGCGGCTCATTTTGTTTCTTTGATGTAGGCCTGAAGAGTTGTTTAGCCGCATATCCCGGTGGCAGTGTACATAAATAGAGTTCCGAGTCTAGATTGGGAGAAATCTAGGCGTCTCTTGTTGGAAAAACATCGTTCTTGGTAGGAGTCGCAAATCCCAGAATACGGCGCAGCAATCCCTTTCTGCAGAAGAACAGAGAACTTATAGGTGACTATGATGACCTCTCGCAGACCGATTTTTCTTGTACTTTTACCGGCACTTGCTCTCGCAGGTACGTCCGCTCAAGGACAAACGGGAAACCCCGTAGCCCCACCGCCCTCGGCGCCTACCGTTTCGCAGAATGCCAATCCCCCTAAGCCGGATGCAGCCGCGACAAACGCAACTGGCGAAGACGGTCAAGGGCAGGCCCATCCGACCCACATTGAACCAGGAGGCGATGATCAGCATTGGACGCCTCCCCATGTTGAGGATCACGTGGGGAATGGTTCTGATGACCCTGGATGGAGCCCGCCAGGAGACTCGCAATCTAATGGCGTGGATCGCCGCCCCCGCATGATGACTTGAAATGAAATTCGAATTTCCCGCTAACAGCCAGATTGCCCGATATCGGAACAACAGACCTACTTGCGAAGGTCCGGGAATTTCCCATATTTTTGATTTATCGTGATCGCGATATCAGTGAAATCCGAACCGAGCGGTGCAATTGCCCCCTGGTGATCTGTTCAACTGCACCGACTTCGTCTGCCCTGACGAGCATGCGGACCAGAAGGTCGTAAGCCATCTCAGCGCGGATTGCGTCCACTTAGGAGGAAGGTGCCAAATAGGTGCCAGAGATATTCTCGCCTTTAGATAGGGCATTGAAATCACTGGCGATCCCGGCGCGATTCGAACGCGCGGCCTACGGTTTAGGAAACCGTTGCTCTATCCTGCTGAGCTACGGGATCGTCTGCTCGAAACAGATACTTGGCACTGCGTTCGTGTGCAAGTTATGCGTGATTGCCACCGGATAGGTCTGCCTAGTCGGGCTGCATCGGCTCGCCTGTGGTGGCCGGTAGACCCGTGCGGCCGCAGCGTCCTTCCGAGCGCGACAAATTTTGCGTTCAGAGCTGCAGGCGCAGGCCGCCATGCACTTCCTGCGAGGTTGCGCGGGCGCGAAACTCGCCTCGGTAGCCGACAAACAGGCTGAACGTTTCGCTCTGCCAGGCGGAGAGATCGATGCCGACGACCGCCGCATCGCGCCCGGGTCCGGCGGCCTCGATATCGAAGGGCGCGCTCAAGATGGCGGCGTGCGTGACCAGCGTGTCGTCTTCGAGATCGTGCGTCCACGCGATATCGATCTGGGGCGCGACGGTGAATCCGGCGACGTCGAAGCGGGTCGCGGCGCGGGCGCCGAGCTTGGTGACGGTCTTGGTGAAATCCTGCGCCGGGAAGCTCAGTCCGACCATCGATGTCTCGCTGTAGCCCGAACGGTGCAGCGTTTGCGCGTCCATGCCGAGATAGGGCTCGAGGTCGATGTCGTCGAGTCGCGTGCGCCAGCCGCCTTCGACCGCACCCAGTACGCCGATGCCATGCGCGGCACCGGTCACCAGTGTCGGCGTCCCGAAGACGCTGACCATGCGCGCGGTGGTGCTGTCGCTGGGCCCGGTCGCGAGCCGCGCGTCGACGGTGAAATCGCCCGGCGTCCATGCCGCATAGAGCGCAGCGGCATAGACGTCGGAAACTGCCGTCTCGCCGCCGCCCACGGTGGTCGTGCGCGCATAGCCGAAGGCGCCGCCGGCCGTGAGTTCTGGCGAAAAGCGTCGGTCGGCGCCGGCCGCCATTCCGTCGTCGCTGCTGTGCGATCCCGGCAGTCCGATGTCCGCCTGGATGGAGGACCAGCGTCCAAAACCCTGCGCCCAGGCGGTCCAGGCGTCGGAAATGGCGGGCGTGCCCGCACCACCGGTGTCGACGTCGGAGGCGATACCGTCGCCATAGCCCCACGCGACGCGCGACGGATCGCCTTGCGGCGTGTCGAACAGGTTTCGCGCCTGGCGTTGGGCAAGCGTGTCGGAGAAGCCGGAATAGGCCGATAGCGCCGCCGCCGGGACGTCCGCGCCGCCCTGATCGGCGAGCGCGTTCAGTTCGCCGTCGTCCTCGCCGATGCTGTCGTCGTAGAGATCGTCGAACACCGTCGCCGAGCGCGTACCCGGCCGCGCGCCGGCATCGGGGCGCACCACGTCGAGCGCGCCGGCCAACGCCCTGGCGTTGGGATCGAGGTTCTGGCCGGCCGCGACAGCGGCGAAGTTCAGCGGCGTGACGTTGAGCGTGACCATGGTCGTTGTGTAGACGACGTCGAGGCGCGTGTTGGCGGCGAGGCCGGCGCCGGGCTGGGCAAGCGTCGCGAACTGGCCGGCGACGGCAGCGCCGTTCTGAGCCGTGACGATGACGAAACTCGTGCCGACCGCCGGCGAATAGTTGTTGTTGCCGCCGACGATGCCGCGCAGGACAGGCGCCAGCGTTCCATTGGCTGCGAAGGTCGCGCCGGTGCCGGTCACGACGATCTTATCGAAAGTGCCGGGTCCACCGGGAATGAGGAGTGCGCCGTCGATGTTCTCGCGCATTGTGGCGGCGGCGCCGAAGGTCACGTTGCCCTGGAAGGTGAGCGTGCCGGGCGAGCTGCCGCTGGCGGGAATGCCGGCTGGAACCGCGCCGCCATTGTTGGCGGCGAGGTCGGCATAATTGGGCAGCTGGCCGGCGTCGAGCGTGCCGTTGATCACCGTATTGCCGACGATGCGGCCGAAGCCCGCAAGCGTCGCACCCGGCGCGACGGTCATGGTCGTCTGGAGCGTCAGCGTGCCGTCGACGCCGATCGCCCCCGCCGCGACGTTGACGTCGCCCGCGGCCGTGGTGCGTCCCGCGACGATCAGATACCCGGCACCGGTCTTGGAAAAGCCGCCGGCCGTGGTCAGCGGTTGGCTCCAATAGGTCGTCTGCTGTGTCGCCACGTCGACGCCGGCTCCGGCCGCGAGCGTGGTCGGTCCATCGGTCGCGCGGTCGAGGCGGATCAGGCCGTAGCCATAGGTCGCGTTGTCGGCCGCCTGGCCGCCGACATTCTCCGCCGTGGCGAACAGCACGTTGGCGAGGTCGCGCGCGCCATAGGCCGGATAGGCCTGCTGCAGCACGGCCAGCGCGCCGGAGACTGCCGGCGTCGCCATCGAGGTGCCCTGGAGATAACCGAATTTGTTGCCCGGCAGCGTGGAGTAGATGCCGTTGTCGCTGTCATCGCCCCCGGGTGCCGCCACGCACCAGCTTGCCGTCACGCCGCAGAGCTGGGCGTAGGAGGCGATGAGCTTGTTCGCGCCGACCGCGGTGACGGCAACGATCAAGCCCGGCTGATTGAGCAGGTTGGAGAAATTGTAGTTGTTGTTGCCGTCCTGGTAGACGCCGGCATTGGCGTTGCCGGGCTGGATGAAGGGATCGAGCGCAAGCCCATTGGGATTGGCGCTGGCGACGGGGCTGATCGTCCGATCGTTGCCGGTCGCCGCGACGACGATCTTGCCCTTGACGAGCGCACCGAGCGCAGAGGCGGCTTCGTCCGGGTCGAGAAAGTTGGCCGGCCAGCTCGTTGTGTTCGCAGGAGGCGAGGGACCGTAGCTCGCATTGTAGATGATCGCATTGGCGAGGCCCGCGTAGTAGTCGAGCGCCGCGGCGGACGCGTTGGGAATACCGGGCGCGTCGCAATTCTGGCCCTTGGCGCAGCCTGCGATCATCTTGAGCACGACGATGCCGGCGTTGTAGCCGATGCCGGGAACGCCGCTCGCCGCCGACGCGGCGACGATGCCGGCGACATGGGTGCCGTGGCTCTGCGGGTCGGGATCGTTGATCGCCGTGGGATCGTAGGCCGCACCGGGCGCGGTCAGCACGAAGCTCTTGCTGCGGGGATCGATCTTGCCGGCGAACGCGGTGTGGTTGGGATCGATGCCGGAATCGGCGACGACGACGGTAACGCCTGCGCCGGAATAGCCGCGCGCCCAGGCGGTCGGCGCCCCGATCATCTGCGGTCCGTATTGGTTGGCGTTGGGGGTCGGGACGGCTTGAGCGATCGCCGTCGCCGGCGCATAGAGAAGGCCGGCGCAAACCAATGCGCCACGCGCGGCGTGCCTCGATTTCATGATGATGCCCCAACGCTGACGATGCTTGCGCGACGCTAGCTGAAATGGAGCGGAAGGCGGATGGGCCTGGGACGCATGGTCAACACAAATGGACGCGATGCATAGACCAACCTCTCAGGCGAGGGCGGCGATCCATTCCTCATAACGTCGGTCGCCGACCCGTGGGTCGAGTTCGGCGTGCCGACCGCGAACGGCGGGATCAAGCACGCCGCGTGTCTCGACCGGGGTACGGCCAAAGCGGGTGCGGAAAGCGCGCGAGAAATGCGCCGCATTCGTGAAGCCCCAGCCGTCGGCGATGTCGGCGATACGGCGATGGATGTTGCGGAGCGAGGCGATCTCGTTGTGGCAGCGCCGCAGACGCAGCTCGCGGATGTATCCGGCAATGCCGCCGCTTTGCTCGAACAGCCGGTAGAGCGCCGTGCGCGACAGGCCGACGCCGAGCGCGACTGCCTCCGGCGACAGTTCGGGGGACGCAAGGTTGTCGCGGATGAAGCGCATCGCCTTGAGCAGGAGGGCGTGCTCGCGCGCCGCCATCGCGCTTTCGGCGCCGGTCCGGTTGAAGGCGCAGGCTGCGAGATCCAGCAGCGCGCGCGAGGCGGTTCGGGCCTCGGGCGGGGTCAGCGACGGCGCGACGCGATAAAGGCTGCTCAGGTAGTCGACGAACAGACGGCCGGCGGCGCCGTCGCGCTCGGACATCGAGGCCTGGAGCGAATCCGGCCGCGTCAGCAGCGGAGCCAGGCGGACGCGCGGCACGACGATGCAGACGATATCGAAGGCGGCGTTGTAGCTATCCAGCACTTCGCCGAGATCGAAGGCGATGGCGCGGCCCGGCTCGCTGCGCACGCGGTGGCGACCCATGTCGACCTCGGTATGGCCGCCGAAAAAGACCTGGATCATGTAATGGTCGAGGCCGTCGCGCGCGATCTTGGCCGGCGCGCGGTCGTATTTCTGCCGCCCGGCCACGGCGCGGGTCAGCATGACGTCGTCGAGGAGATAGCTCTCGATGTCGCCTGAGAAGGCGGCCGCGTCGTCGTCGGCGGAGAGGCTCGAATCGAGGAAGACCGACTGGCTCTCGCGCCAGGCGGCGAAGCGCTCTGTCCGATCGATGGCGTGGGTACGGAACAGGGACGAGGGCGGCCGCGAGCGGCTGTGGCGCTCGAGCCTTTGCGCCCGGTTCGGCAGTGAAGATGTCATGGCCCCTCGCGGGGGCGACTATATGCGTTCCTCAGCCGGATGTCGCCACCGGCAATATCCGCAATTGCTGCCGGACAGGCTTGGGGTGCGATCCAACGAGGCTTTGTGCGCAAGAAGGCTCAGGCGTCGGTCGAGGCGGTTTCCTGGCCGGGCTCGTCGATGGTGATTTCGCCGAGCCAGTCGCACAGGCACATCGAGCCGGTGCACAGAGCGGGAATCCCCTCGAGCAGCACGGTCGGCGCGCCGGGGAACCAGGGCGACGTGGTGACCGGCACGCAGGGCATCGGCGTCAGGACGCCGAACGCCGCCGCGGTCGCCGCTGCGACCTCGGGATTGGCGAGACTGGTGCACATCACGAACGAGGGAATGTTTTCGAGCGGGATGAAGTCCATGATCGTCGCCGCGGGCAGTGCGTCTTCCAGCACCGGCGTCTCGGGCGGCACGATCATCGGCATCGGCGCGGTGCCGAAGCTGCACGAAAGCACGGCGCCAAGACTCACCAGCTGCGGCACGATCGGCGCTCAACTATCGACGATGCCCGCGAGCGCCATGGGATCGCCCGGGGTCAGGATTTGGGTCTGCGGTCCGCTCGCGGTCGGCCACGTCACCGTCGCGGGGCCCGAGTTGTTCAATAGATTGTTGAGCGTGACCTCGGGCTGCTGCCCGCTCGTCCAGCCAATCGCTATCGTCACCGAGCCGTTGAACTGCGCGTTCAGCGCCGTCGCGACCGCCACCTGGGTGGAGGTCACCGTCACATTGGTCAGCGCCGACGCCATCGCGACGGTCACGCCGCTGTTCAGGCCCGCGCTGACCGTGCAATTGGTCAGCATCACGTCGACCGTGTTGCTCGCTGCGACGCCGTTCGCGAAGTTGATCGTGATGCTCGCTGTCATCTGATGCCCGCCGGACAGGGAAGGCCGCCCCGGCAGATGCCGGGACGGCCGACTGCTCAGTTGCTGCCGAAGTTGTTGAGGGTGATCTGCTGGCCCGGCGTCAGCTGCTCGTTCTGCGGGCCCTGATTGGTCGTCGGCCAGGTCACGATGGCCGTGCCGGAGAAGTTGTTCGCGGTGATCGTCGGCGCGCCGCCCGGGGCACTGAGCGGGATGGTGACCGTGCCGTTGGCCGCGATGCCCGGCGAGGTATTGTCGATGCTGATCAACCCGCTCGAGACGTTGAGCGTGCTGAAAGTGAAAGTTCCGCTCATCGAGAAGTAGCTGTTGCTCCCGAGCACGCACGTTCCGTTGCCGATCACGATCGACGCCGCGGTCGTCGTGAAGGTCGCGTTCTGGTACTGGATTGTGATATTTCCTGTCTGTGTCGCCATTTGTCTCTCCTTGTTGTTGATCGAGAAAATTACCCAACGGTCATGTCATGCGCCGGCGCTATTGCCCGCCGGCAACGAGCTTCAAGTCGCCGCGACCTCCCCCGCGGGTTTTGCCGGCGCCGTCCCGGACTTGCGTGGCGGCACCGTTTCATTCGGTTTCGGTTCGGACGTGGCGCCGGCCTGCCGCAACGGAAGCGCCCAATAGCCGGGGCCGACGATGCGAATCCGCTGCACGGCGGTGGCGATGACGGTCTGGACGCTCTCGGGCACCAGCAGCCAGCCGAACACGAACGGGCCGCCGCACGTGATCTGCAGCGAGATCGGCAGCAGGGACGGCGCGTTGGAGATCTCGCATTCGATGCGGCGCGGCTGGACGAACAGGTTGCTGACGGTTACGGGCGACGGCGTGTAGCTCGCCCCCAGCCGGATCGTCGGCATCGCCGTCAGCAAAATGTTTTCGGCGCCTGCGGCGGTCGGAAAATCGATCCTGATCGTCGTCGACGGCAGGTTGTACAGCGTGAAATCGAGCTGATGCCGCAACGTCTGATTGCCATCGGCGTCCATGTTCAACTCTTTGCCGCAGATTATGCCAAACTTCCTTGCTCTATAGAGTCAAGGTACGCAGCACGAGGACGCAACTAAAGTAACGCTATTGGTACGCCAAGTTTGCGTCAAGACAGAATATTGATGATTTGATCTATTGTGCTTTTAGAAAAAGCGGCATTACTTATGTCTTACGCTCGGAGAATAAAATGGCACTTCAGCTGACGTATCCAGGTGTATATGTCCAGGAGTTACCGAGCGGGACACACACCATTGCAGGGGCGGCAACGTCGACGACGGCGTTTGTCGGATATTTGACTCGCGGTCCATTGAACACGCCCGTGCAGTGTCTGAATTTCGGCGATTTTCAGCGGGTTTTCGGCGGACTGGACCCCACCAGCGTCACGAGCTTCCAAGTCTCGCAATTTTTCCTCAACGGCGGCACTGAGGGTTGGGTCAGCCGCCTGGTCGCCAGCTCCGTGTCGCTGGCGCAGCCGGCGGCGCAACTGACGGGCGCCAATCCGCCGGCGACGCAGCCGCCGCCGGCGAGCGGCGGTCCCACGCTGACAAAAGGCGTGAACCTGTTTGCGCTTCAGTCCCAAAATCCGGGGACATGGGGGCAGAATGTGTTCGTCAACGTCGACTACACGACGAACAAGCTGAACACCTTCAATTTGACGGCCACGCTTTATGCGACGGCCAGCAACAGCAACGCGACCAGCACGAGCTATAGCGTCGTCCAGACGCAAAGCGTTCCGGGCGTCACGCTCGACCTTTCGCAGACCAATTCGATCGTCAGCGTGATGCAGGCGTCTTCGAACCCGTACGCCCAGTTGCTGGCGATTCCCGCCATCAGTTCGACGCCGGCGGTGCTGGTACCGCTCGCCAGCGGCACGATGCTCACCTTCGTGGCTCCTCCCAAGCCGCAGACCGGCGTGATCTTCACGATCACCGTCGTGCCGCCCCCGGTGGGCGGCAAGCCCTCGCCCGCGCTGCCGGCGCAGACACTCAACACTGCGTTCACCGTCTCCGTGGTTTCCGACCTGATCGCGGGAATCCAGAGCGCGCTTTCGAACGCGGCAGGACTGCTCGGGCTGCCGAGCCTCGCCAGCGCGACGGTGCGCAGCTGCATGTCGCCTTTCGCGCCCGCCGCCGGGGCGACGCAGGCGCAGCTGGTGCAGGTCTGGTCGGCCGATCCCAGCCTGGCGCAGTATCTGATCGGGGTCACCTCGAACCAGGCGTCGCTGTTTTCGACGCTGCAGACCAACTACCAGGCGCAGCAGCTCACCTGCGCGAGCCAGACCAATCCCAATGGCCTCATTCCGACCGGCTTCGACGTCGCCGGCAATTCGACCACGCGGATCGGCATCTATGCGCTGGACGCGATGCAATCCGTCAACCTGCTGGCTGTCCCCGACATGCCGGCGATGAATTCGTCGAACTATCTGACCGCGGCGACCGCGACGCTCAACTACGCGATCCAGCGCAAGGCCTTCGCCATCCTCGACATGCCCAACAACGTCCTGGTGCCGTCGGACGCAGTCGCCTGGGCGACCGCAAACCCGGGGACGTTCGGCACCGGCATCATCAGCGGGGCGACCTATTTCCCGCAAGTGCAGGTTCCCAACCCGTTTGCGACGCAGCCGCTGCAGATGGGCGGCAGCGGCACGCTCGCCGGCATCTATGCGCTGACCGATCAGACTCGCGGCGTGTGGAAGGCGCCGGCGGGCATTGCCGCGCAGCTTGCCGGCGTGCAGCAGCTCGCCTACGTCATGAACGACCAGGAGAACGGCCAGATCAATCCGCTCGGCGTCAATGCGCTGCGCACCTTTCCGGTCTACGACAACATCTCGTGGGGCGCCCGCACGCTGGCGTCGGCCAACATCGCGGACGAGGATTGGAAGTATATCTCGGTCCGCCGGCTCGCGCTCTACATGGAACAGAGCCTGATCCAGGGGCTGCAATGGGTGGTGTTCGAGCCCAATGACGACCGGCTGTGGGCCCAGATCCGGCTGAGCGTCAACGGCTTCCTCCACCCGCTCTATCTGCAGGGCGCCTTCGTCGGCTCGACGCCGTCGCAGGCCTATCAATGCATCTGCGACGCCTCCACCACCACCGCGGAGGACATGGAGAACGGCATCGTCAATATCCTGATCCTGTTCGCGCCGGTGCGGCCCGCGGAATTCGTCGTCATCAGCCTGCAACAGCTGGCCGGACAGTCTTCGAGCTGAGGATAGACAGCAATGCCGAGCGTTTCTGCATCAAGCCAGCCGCCCGATCCCTATCTCAACTTCAAGTTCCGCTTGAAGTGGAACGGCAAATACGTTGCCGCGCTGAGCAAATGCAGCCCATTGAAGCGCAGCACAGAGGCGACCAAATTCCGCGAAGGCGGCGACCCGAGCACACCGCACGTGCTTCCCGGCCAGACCACCTTCGAGCCGATCACGCTCGAGCGCGGCGTGACGCAGGATCTCGAATTCGAGACCTGGGTGAATCAGGTGTGGAATTTCCGCGGCGGCACGGGCAGCGAGAGCTCGCTTGCCAATTTCCGCCGCAACATCACGCTCGAGTTCTACAACGCGGCCGGGCAGCTGGTTTATTCGTACAACATCTACAATTGCTGGCCTTCGGAATATGTCGCCCTTCCGGAGCTTGACGCGAGCTCGAACGCCGTCGCAATCCAGACGCTCGTCCTGCAGAACGAGGGCTGGGACCGCGACACGAGCGTCAAGGTGCCGCCGCCGCCCAGCTACTGACCGCGGCCATGGCTTCGCACCAGCTGAGCGCCGCCGAACTGCTCGATGCCGTGTCGATATGCCGGGACAGGCCGGCGGCCGAGGCGGGGGTGCATCTGGCGACGCTGGCGGCGCGGGGGCTTTCATTCGATGCCTGCGCACATCTTGCGATCGGCGCGCGCGACGCTGCGCTGGCGGGGCTCTACGAAGCGATGTTCGGTCGCCAGCTAGAACTCGCCGCGACTTGTCCCGGCTGCGGGACGCGGCTCGACGTCAGCCTCACCACCGCTGCGCTTCTGTTCGAGCCCGGCGAAGCGGTGGCGCCGACGATCAAGATCGGCCGGCGGCGCTTTGGCGTGCGGCCGGTGGACAGCGAGGATCTGGCGGCCGCCGCCGAGATCGCCGAGCTCGAGGCCGCGCGCGAGTTGCTGGCGCGTCGCTGTCTGGTGCCGGCGGATGGAAAAAGCGTTCCCGGCGCGCTCTCCAGCGGCCAGGTCGATGCGGTGGCGGCAGCGCTTGCCGCCGTCGACCCGGGAAGCGATCTCTACGTGCCGCTCACCTGTTTTCGCTGCGAAGCGGCGTGGGACGCCCCGATCGACATTGCGCGCGTCCTCGCGGCCGAACTCTCGACCGCGGCGGACACGTTGTTGGGCGACATCCATGATCTGGCGCTCGCCTATCACTGGAGCGAGGACGCCATTCTCGCACTCGCGCCGTCGCGGCGGCAGGCCTATCTCCAGAGGCTACGCGGATGAGCGACATTCTCGCCCGCCTTGCGGCGCGCGCCCAAGGAAGTCCGGCCTGCCTCGTGCAGCGTGTCCGCTACCGTTTTGCGCCTGTCGACGAGCCTGGCGAGAGCTGGATCGGGGAGCGCGAGATGCCGGAAGGCGAGGGACACGCCGCCCCGTTGCGCGCCGCCGCACGCGTGGCGGCGCGCGATGTTTCGCCCGCACCTGCAGCGGCGGAGCAGGGGGCGCCCGCGCCGGCACAGCGTGTGCCCGAAGCGGCAGTAGAGCCGTCGCCTGCGACAAGCGTGGCGGGCGCGACGAAAGCGAAAAGGCGCACACCGCGGCATGCGCCGGTTGCCGCGGCGCCGGCAACCGTGTCGGGGTCGACGCCGCGGCCGCAAAGCGCCGGGTCTGCTCCTGTGGCGCAGCTTCGGGCGGATCGTTCGGCGGCCCCCGCGGCTGCGCGAGCCGGGCGCCGAACCGGTCTCGCCGGCAAGGCAGAACGCGGCGAGGCCGCACCGTCGCCTGCAAGCGCATTTTTGTCTTCCGCCACGCCGGCGTCGCCGATTGCGCAAAGCGGCATTGTGGCCTCCGGCCGCGACGCGCGCGACGCTGCGTCGCCGCAGCGCGTTGCTCGTATCGGGCGCCTGAGCCGCGAAACCACTGCGCCGCCGCCGCTGGAACCGGAAGCGGTGGCTGAAAGCCCACCCAAGGGCATCTCTCGCCCCGCCGGCGGGGGCGCGGCACACGCGTCGGATGTCGCCGATCGTGCGATGCGGCTCTTACCTGACTTTGAGGCATCCGTTGCAGGCGCGTCGGCGCCTGTCGCGGCTCCGCCAGCGCTGGAAGCCGCGCACCGCGAGCGGCCGGCGGCGCAAGCCAAGTTTGCGAATACCGCAGCACCCACGACGCAACATGTCCATGAGAGCCTCGCTCCACCCGAACGGCGTGCGAGTCCGGCTGCGTTCGTTGCCGGCCAGACGATGCCGGAACGGCTGCGGAGGATCGAGGCGAGCGCTGCCGCGCCGGCCGGTGAGCGACGCGAGAGCGCTGCGTCGCCGAATGTGTCATCGCAGGCCGCTTCGCGCCCCGTCGCGACAGCGCAACGGCGCAGTCTCACCTTGCCGCCGCTAACGAAATCGCGGCCCGAACATGGCGAAGCGGCGGCCGGCCCGACAAGGCACAGGCCGATGCACCTGCCCGCAACGCAAGCGCGTGCGCCAGAGGCGCTCGAGCATGCACCGCAGCAGCGGCAAGCCGGGTCCGATCGGACCTCGGATCGCCTGGTCCGTGCCCGGCCGCGCGGCAACGAACATCCCGAAGCGCCGCATGCGCGGGGCGCCGAGCATTTCCCTGCCGCCGGCAGCTTCGCCGACGCGCGGCGCCGGTATGGCGCGCAAGCCGCAGCCAAAACAGCGGCCGCGGCCAACGAGATTCACATCGACATCGGCCGCATCCAGATCGAGCTGCCGCGAGCCCAGGCGCCGCGAGCACGGCCGGAGCCGCCGGCGCTGCAGGGCAAGCCGCGGGGAGGGCCGGACGGATGAATTCGGGCTTCTCGGTCGCCGCCGCCACCGTCGCGCTCGCCGACCGGCTGCACGTGCTGATCGGGGATTCGGTGCCCGGCGCGCGTGTGACCACGCTCAATCCCGCCTCGGAATTGCTGCGCAGCGGCGATCCGATCGTGAATGTCTATCTCTTCCGCACCATGCGGAACGGCTTCGTCTCGAACGACGACTTGCCGACGCGCGGCGCCGCCGGCAAGCCGCTGGCCTCGCCGGTGCTGAAGCTCGACCTCGACTATATGATCACCTTTTTCGGCGACGATGCGAGGCTCGATCAGCAGCGGCTGCTCGGGCTGGTGGTCGGCGGGCTGAACGCCGAGCCTTATATAAAGCGCGACGCGCTGCGTGCGACGATCGCCGCGACCCCCTGGCTCGGCGGCGGCAGCGATCCGGAGCTGCCGAGCGAGCAGATCCGCATCACGCCGCTCAACATGTTTCCCGACGCGCTGGCGCGGCTGTGGTCCGAATTCGTCAACGTTCCCTATCAGCTGACGCAGCTCTACACGGCCACGCCGGTGGCGCTCGAGACCGTGCTGCCGGTGGAGCCGGTGCTGCCGGTGCGGCGCATCGGGCTGCGCGCCGTGCCCTCGCGCACGCTCGTGATCACGGCGCTCGTCAACGCCGCCGATCCCAGCCTGCCGCTGCTGGCCGGCGGGTCGATGGGGATCCGCATGGCGGACCCGGGCCAGCAGGGCCTCGTCGTCCAGCTGAACGGGATCGCCGCCCAGGGTGTCAAGCCGGGATTCGATGCCGACGGCTTTGCGGTGCTGCTTGTCGGGCTGACCGCCAGCCAGCCCGCGCCTCTCGCCGCGGGTCCGCTCGCGGTCAAGGTGATCCGCACCAAGGCGGGCGGGACGGGGATCGCCGCGGAATCGCTGCCGCTGCAGAGCGCGATCGTCCCCGCCTTCGCGGCGCCGCCGGCCGTTCGGAACGGACAGCTCGCCGCGACGATGGCGCTGCCGGTCGCGCCCGAAGCCGTGGCGGCGGTGCTGCTGTTCCCGCGCGGCGCGGCGCAATTGTCATCGCGGCGCATTCCCTGCGTGCCGCGTACCGCGCCCCAGGCCGCGCTCGCGGCGCCGCTCGCCGGTGTGCCTGCTGGCGATTATCTGGTCAGCGTCGAGCTCGACGGCGTGGCGACGCTGCTCGATTTCTCGGGCACGCGATATACCGGCCCGGTCGTCACCGTGCCGGCGGCGGGGTGAGGCATGGCCAAGGTCTCGCCGCATGTCGAGCGCTTGCAGGGTGCGGTCAATGCCGTGTCGCGGATGCTCGAAATCTACGCGCGGCGGCGGGCGCATGCCGGCGGCACGTTGATGCCCGAGCCGGGCGTGGCGGGACTGGGGCCGCCGGTCGAAGGCTCTGCGCTCGACGCGATGGCGCAATGGTTCAGCCTGACCGCGTTCGAACTCGCCGTCGTCGTGCTCGCTGCGGGAATCGATATTCAGCCCGATGTCGCCAACCTCTGCGCGCTGGCGCAGGGCGATCCGGCGACACCCTATCCGACGACGCTGCTCGCGCTCGCGGTCTTCGGCGAACTGGAGGGCGCGTCGCAGGCGGTGTTCGCGTCGTCGGCGCCGCTGCGGCACTGGCAGCTGATTGCCACCGAGACGGTGCGGCCGGGCGGCCGCTTCGAGCTGCGCCTCAGTATCCCCGGAGCGGTGCTCTCGCTCCTGATCGGCCAGCCGGTGCTCGACGAGGCGCTGGCCGATTTCATCCACCCCGTCAAACCCGCAGCGCAGCTGCCCTCGGACATGGCGCTGGCGCGCAAGCTCGCCGCGACAGTCGCCGGCTCCGGCGGCGAACCGGTGATCCACCTGGTCGCGCCGCCCACCAGGCGCGCGCTCGGCGTCGCGGCGATGATCGCGGTCGAGCTCGACCTCGCGCCGTTCCATCTGCCGCTGGGACGGCTGACGGCGGAGGCCGAGCGCCAGGGGCTCGCGCGGCTTTGGGAGCGCGATAGGCTGGCGCTGAGCGGCGCGCTGCTCGTCTCGTTCGAAGCGCCGCCGACGGAATTCCAGCTCACGGCGCTCGGCCGAATGCTTGCGGAAGGGGCGGGGTCCGCGATCCTGATCGGCGTCGGCGGCCAGGCGGTGGCCGAGCGCGCGCCGCAGGCCGTCATCCGCGTGCCACTGCCGCCCACCGAGCCCGGCGAGGTTGCCGACCATCTCGCGGCGGGCATAGGGCTGGCGGCGACGCCGGCGCTGCGCGAGATGGCGAACCGCTTCCGGTTGCCGATCCAGACGCTGGGCAGCTGCATGGCGATCGCGCGCGCCGAGGCCGAGGAGACGCTGTCCCCCGCACCGATCGACGCCATTCTGCCGCATCTCTTGCCGCTGCTGCGCGACCAGGTGCGCGAGGCGATGGCCGGGATCGCCGATCCGATTACCGTGCGCATGTCGCTCGACGACCTGGTGGTGCCGGATGCGACGCGGACGGTGCTGGGCCAGATCATCGCGCGCCAGCGCAACCGCGCGCGCGTGCTCGACGAATGGGGCTTTCGCCATTCCGGCGGCGGCCCACAGGGGATGAGCGTGCTGTTCGCAGGGCCGAGCGGCACCGGCAAGACCATGGCGGCCGAAGCGCTGGCGCATGCGCTTGGGCTCGATCTGTTTCGCGTCGACCTCTCGCGGATCGTCGACAAATACATCGGCGAGACCGAGAAACGTCTTGCCACGCTGTTCGACGCGACGGATTCGACGGACGCGATCATCCTGTTCGACGAAGCCGACGTGCTGTTCGGCCGGCGCACCGAGGTGCGCGACAGCCACGACCACTATGCCAATCTCGAGGTCGGCTATCTGCTGCAGCGGATCGAAAGTTTCCGCGGCATCGCCATCCTCACCACCAACCTGCCCAACGCGATCGACGACGCCTTTTCGCGCCGCTTCGCCTTCAGCCTCCATTTCGAATTCCCCACCGTCGCGGAGCGGCGCGAGATCTGGCGCCGGGCCTTCCCCGCCAAGGCGCCGGCCGCCAAGCTCGATTGGGACAAGCTCGCCAGGCTCTCGCTGTCGGGCGGACAGATTCGCGTCGTCGTGGTCAACGCGGCGATGTTCGCGGCCGACGAGGGCAATGCGATCGGCATGTCGCATGTCGCGCGCGCGCTGGTCAGCGAATACGGCAAGCAGCGCCGCCGCGTGCCGCCCGCCGAACTCGAGGGATGGCCGACATGAAACCGAAAGCGCCCGCCCGCCCCACGCCGCTCGCCCGGCCGATCCAGGCGGCCATGAGCAAAAGCCCGGCGGTTCGCGCCGCGCTCGCCCGGCTGCGCCCCGCCGAGCGGGCGCAGGTGAACAAGGCCGTCGCCGCTGCGCTCACGGCAAGGCTGCGGCGCGAAGGATGGTCGGAATGAGCGGCAACCCCTATCCCAACAGCCCGCATGTCCTCAAGGCGGCGCTGATCAGCATGGGCGGAACGATTCCCGTGCCGCGCCTGATCATGCTGCAATACAATCCCGCCGAGCTCACCCGCCAGCTCGAGCCCAATTTCGAGAAGATCGGCGACACGCCCACCGGCACCAATCTGCTGGCCGGCCCGGCGACCGAAACGATCCAGATGACGGCGCGGATCAGCGCGGTCGACCAGCTCCAGGCCAGCGACGCGAACGCCATGATGTTCGGCATCTATCCGCAGCTCGCCACCCTCGAATTGATGATGTTCCCGACCACGAGTTCGGTCATGCTGGGCCTGGCGCAGATGGCGCTCGGCGTGCTCGAGATCGTTCCGCCCGAGACCCCGCTGACCATTTTCGTCTGGGGCCCGCAACGCGTGCTGCCGGTGCAGATCACCAGCTACAGCGTCAACGAGACGATGCACGACACGCGGCTCAATCCGATCGACGCGGAGGTGACGATGAGCATGAAAGTGCTCACCTACCAGGACTTCGAGCCGACCCAGACCGGCTTCTTCCTCTATCTCGCGAGCCTGGCCGAGCGCGAGGTGATGTCGGCGCTCGGCACGGTGCAGAGCGGGGCAAGCATCATTTCGGGAGCGCTGGGGCGATGAGGAAGGCGAGCCGCTATCCGCTGTCGGTCGAAAGCGCCGCGCCGGGCAAGCTGGTGCGCACGCGCACGCGCGCCGTCCCGAACGGCCCACCGGCGTCCGGCAACATGGCGCGGGATAAAGCTGCCTTCTCCTATCTTGGCCGGACTCTGTTGCCACTGCCCAGCACGCTCAAGGCCCAGTCGAGCTATACGATCCAGGCCGGCGACCGGCTCGACAACATCTCGACCAGGCTGCTCGGCGATCCGCTGCTCTATTGGATGCTGCTCGAGGCCAACGGCGTCAGCGATCCCGCGACGCTCTGCGCAATTCCGGGCCGCAAGATCACCGTTCCGGCGGCGGTGGGGCAGGGCAGCAATCCCTTCGGCGAACCGCTCGCCGGACGGCGCAGCACCGCGGCGGCTCCCGCCTCCCACAGCGACGACAGCGAGGAAAATCCGTGAGCTTTGCGGTCGGCATCCAGCTCACCGTGCTGGCGGGCAATCAGGACGCCCCCACGCCGATCGGTCCGCTGCTCGCCGAACTCCTGATCGAGGCCGAGGTGGTCGAGGTCGCCGATGGGCAAGGCCTGTTCCGGATCACCTTCGGCGCGCAACGCGATTCGGATGGAACCGGGTCTGAGGTCGAGGTGCTCTCCGACGGGCGCCTGTCGCCCGGCAACCGCGTGCTGGTGATCGCGATGCAGGCGGCGCTGCCGACGGTGCTGATCGACGGCTTCGTCACCGACATCTGGCTGGATCCGGGCAAGAATCCCGGCGCCAGCCGGATCGTCGTCAGCGGCGCCGATTTGAGCGTCGCGATGGACCTGAAGCAGGAGATCAAGGGCTATCCCGACATGGACGACGAAATGATCGTCCTCGAGATCATCGCTCAATACGAGCGGTTCGCGATCATTCCCGAGACCATCCCGCCGATCGAGTCCGACTTCCCCACCGTGCTCCAGCGCACCCCGATCCAGCACGGCACGGACCTCGAATACCTCTACGATCTCGCCAACCGTTACGGCTATGTCTTCACCCTGCGCGCAGGACCGGTGCCCCTCACCAACACCGCCTATTGGGGTCCGCCCAAGCGCGTCGGAATTCCCGCGCCCGCGCTGACGGTTGGCGACAGCACTTTCGCCAATGTCGACCAGATGACCTTCAGCCAGAACGGGCGCGCCGCCTTCCAGGTGGCGGGGCTGATCCCGGGACCGCTGGAGGAGACGCCGGCGCTGCCGATCGCGGCGCTCGAGCCCACGCTGCTTCCGCCGCTTGCGCTCAAGAGCCCGTTCCCGCTGAGCACGCTGCTCGGCCTGAAGCTGCCGACCGGGTCGGACGGGTTCGATGAGATCCGCGCTATGGGCTTCGCGCAGGGGCGGGTCAACAAGTCGTCGACCCTGGTCGCGCACGCCGAAGGGGTGCTTGACGTCAAACGCTACGGCTCCATCCTGCGCAGCGGCGGGCTCGTCGGGGTGCGTGGCGCGGGGACGAGTTTCGACGGGATGTGGAGCGTCGAGAAGGTCACCCACAAGCTCAAGCGCAACGAATACAAGCAGCTCTTCGTGCTCAACCGCGACGGCACCGAGCCGCTCGAGCCCGTGGTCGTGCCATGAACGAGGGCAGCCGGGAGCAGGGCGCATGAAGGAATTTTGGGGCAAATATCGCGGCACCGTGATCGACAACGAGGATCCCCTTATGCTCGGGCGGCTCCAGGTGCTGGTACCGCAGGCGTTGGGCGAGGTGCTGACCGCATGGGCGATGCCGTGCGTGCCCTATGCCGGGCTCCAGGTGGGATTCTACATGATGCCGCCGATCGGCGCGGCGGTGTGGGTCGAGTTCGAAGGCGGCGATCTCGACTATCCGATCTGGGCGGGCTGTTTCTGGCGCGAGGGCGAGCGCCCGCTGGCGGCCGAGCTGCCGACGATGCGGATGATCCAGACGACCTCGAGCAAGCTGCTGTTCAACGACCTGCCCGGCGAGGGCGGCTTCACGCTCAGCGTGATCGACCCGGCGGTGACGGTGCCGATCACGATCAGCGCCTCGAGCGCCGGGGTATCGATCACGCTTGCCGATGTCCGCATCGGCATGACCGAGGCCGGCGTCGTCATCACCGCCGAGCCCGCGACGCTGGCGCTCGAAGTCGCCGGCGTCACACTCGCGCATGGCTCGGCGATGATCAACGCGGTCGAGCCAGAAGTCTCGATCAATGAAGGCTCGCTGACGGTGCTGTAAGGCTGCTGCGTGCGGGCCCGCACGGATGGATAAGAGAGACACGGACGCGGAGCGATGACCGGTTATCTGAGCTTTCCCTACCAGATCGACGCATCGGGGCAGACCGCGACCACCGATCTTTCGACCTATGTCAGCAATCTGATCCTGCTCGTGCTCGAAACCGATCCCGGCGAACGGGTGAATCTTCCCAATTTCGGAGCGGGGCTCAAGTCGCTGGTCTTTGCCGGCATGGACAACGGCCTCGCCAGTGCCGCGGAGACGCTGGTGCGCAGCAAGCTGCTTCAATTCCTCGGCGGCACGATCAGCATCTATACGCTCACCGTCTCGCTCAAGGGCGAGCAAGTCGAAATCGACCTCACCTACACCGTCACCCATACCCAGCAGCTCACCGCGACGACCGTCACCCTGCCGCTGGCGGGAAGCGGCTCGGCGCCGGGCGGCGGCGCGGGACGCGCGGTCGCGCGGATCGCCGACACATGAGTGACGCGCCGCTCAAAGTCGTCCGCTCGCAGCAGTCCAAGGCCGCGCTCGACCTCATCGTCGAATGCCCCGAGCATGTGCTGACCAGTATGGAGCCCGGGGTCAGCATCGTCGACATCTTCGGCCGGCACGTGCCCATAGCCACGGTGAAGCCGATGGGCAGCGCCGGCACGGCCGCGCTGGCGATCAGCGCGGATTTGCACAGCGTCGATCCCGAAGCCGATGCACCTTCCTATCTGCTCACCGTCGGCCAGTATGCGACCTGGTTCGCGCCCGCTTCGCCGCGCGGACTTGTGCCCGGCACGACACAGAGCAAGCCGCCGCCCGGCGCCGCCGGAATCGACTATCTCGGGCGCGACTACACCGCGTTCACCGCGATGATGCGCTCGCGCGTCTCGCAGATCGTCGAGGACGACTCGGCCTGGGCGCTCGACCATCCCGCCGATCCGCTGACGACGATCCTGGAAGTGCTGGCCTATGCCGGCGACCATCTCTCCTTCCGCCAGGACGCGGCGGGCACGGAATCGTATCTGACCACCGCGCGCCACCGGCTGTCGCTGCGCCGTCACGCGCGGCTATGCGACTATGCGGTCGACGACGGCTGCAATGCGCGTACCGCTCTGGTGTTCGCGGTCAACGCCGACGGCGTGCTGCCCGCCGGACTGCAGGTGGTAACGCTGCAGCCGGGTGAAACCGAGGTGATCCTGCCTTCCGATGCCGCGCTCGCCGCGAGCACGGCGGTGTTCGAGACGATGCACGCGCAGCCGGTCTGGTCGGCGCTCAACGATCTTGGGCCGGCACTGGTGCAGAGCGCCGCCTACACCATTGCGGCCGGCGCGATCACGCTCACGCTCCAGGGCAGCGTCAGCGGGCTGGTGCCCGGTCAGTTCGTCGTGCTTCGCCAGCTCAACGCGCCCGAGGGTGTGGCCTCGGCCTTCGGCGCGCAGGTGCTGCGTCTGCTCAAGGTGGAGGCGGCGAGCGGTGCGGCCGGCACGGTCCTCAGTTGGCATCCGGAGGATGCCCTGAAGAGCCCGCTCACCATCCCACCCGCCCAGGCGCAGGGCACGGTCTCGCTCTACGGCAATGTCGTGCTTGCCGACCACGGCAGGACCGTCGCCGCGGCGCCGCAGCCTGCCACCGTCCCTTCGTCGGGCGCCTACACGCCGCTGGTACTGGTGCAGGATGTCGTATCGGCCGCGCCGCCGCCGCGCATCGCCGCGGCGTTCGACGGCACGCAGGACCTCGTCGCCGCGAGCCTGATGGTCGAATCGGCCAAGGCAAGCCTCAATCCAGATCCACGCAGGGCGGCGCCTTGCATTTCGATGAGCGGCACGCGGCCAGGCATGGCGGGCGTCACCGACACCTGGAATGCCCGGCAGGATCTGCTCTCGTCGTCGTCGACGGAGCGCTCGTTCGCCGCGGCGCTCGAGGATGGCTTCGGCGGCGGCGACCGCTACCTCAATCTGCGCTTCGGCGACGGGGTCCTCGGCTATCCGCCCGCACCCGGCACCGTCTTCACCGCCGCCACCAGGAGCGCAGACGGGCAGAGCGGGCAGGTGCGCGCCGGTTCGCTGGTTCAAATCATCGGGCCGGCGCCTTTGGTCACCTGGGTCGCCAACCCGCTTCCCGCCACGCCCAGCAGCGGCGAAGAGTCGGAAGCGATCCGGCTTTTCGCCACCACCAGTTTCCGCACCAACCTGCGCGGTATCGAGCCTGCCGACTGGGATCTTCTGGGCAATCTCGACCCGCTGGTCGCGGAGATTCATGCCACGCTGGGCGCGAACAAGCGGGCGCCCTGCACGGTCGGGCTGACCACGACGGCGACGATACCGGATGGCATCACCTTCCCGGTGGCGAGCGCGCGGCTGATGGACCATGCCGTGCTCGGCGCACCGCCGACGATCGTTCCGAGCGCCGACGTCGAGCTCGAAATCGCTTTGATTGCCTATTGCGTGCCCGGCACCAACATCGCCGCGGCGCGCACGCGGCTGCAGCAGCGCGTCGGCACGGGCGCGCTGCCCGATGGCTCTCCCGCCTTTTTCAATCCAGCCCTGTGGCCGCTCGGCCGGCAGGTGCGGCTCGACGAACTCCTGCGTGCGATCGGCGGCGATGCGTCAGTGGCGTTCACCGTCTTCGATCCGCGGCTCGATCCCCGCGTCGTGTTCCGGACGGTCTATGGCGGCGACGACACGGCAGCCAATGTCGCGCAGGGCCGCATCGCGATCGGAACGCATCAGCGCGCGCGCGTCGGCAACGACAATTTTCATCCCGCTCTCGGCAGCATCCGCATCTATGTCGGGGTGATGTCGTGAGCGACGAGACGAGCGATGCCCCGATCTCCGCCAAGCTCGGCGATTATGCGACCTTCAAGGCGCAGATGCTCGAACGCATCCCGCGCGTGGTGGTCGACACCGGCGGCGCTGCGCTCACCCGGCCGCTCGCACGGCTCAACCTGGAGATCGTCACCGACCCCACGCTGGCGATGGTGGATGCTTTCGCCGCGGTCGCCGACGTCATCTCCTTCTACCAGGATCGCGTGCTGAACGAAGGGTATCTCGGCACGGCGGTCGATTATTCGAGCCTGGCGCTTCTCGGGCGCGGCGTCGGCGAGAATTCCGGCACCGCGATCGGCGCGACCGCCTCTATCGCGCTGTTCGCCCAGCCCGGCACGCCGGTCACGGTTCCCAAAGGTGCCGCGATCCAGGCCAATCCACCCAAGGCG
>DATMKZ010000031.1:0-74963 GCA_035570795.1 Rhizomicrobium sp. | reverse complement strand
TCCACGAAGGCGCCGTAATCGGTGACGTTGGTGACCTTGCCGGTGAACTTGGCGCCCGGGGGGTATTTGACGGCGACGCCTTCCCACGGATCGGTCTGCAGCTGCTTCATGCCGAGGCTGATGCGCTGGGTCTCGTGGTTGATCTTGATGATCTGCACGGTGACGGTCTGGCCGACATTGAGCACTTCGGTCGGATGGCTGACGCGGCGCCAGGCGATGTCGGTGACGTGCAGCAGGCCGTCGACGCCGCCGAGATCGACGAAGGCGCCATAGTCGGTGATGTTCTTGACCACGCCTTCGACGACCTGCTTTTCCTGCAGGCTGGCGACGAGGCTGGTGCGCTCCTCGGCGCGGCGCTCTTCGAGCACGGCACGGCGGCTGACGACGATGTTGCCCCGGCGGCGATCCATTTTCAGGATCTGGAAGGGCTGTGGCTGGTTCATCAGCGGGCCGACATCGCGCATCGGGCGGACGTCGACCTGGCTGCCGGGCAGGAAGGCGACGGCGCCGTCGAGATCGACGGTGAAACCGCCCTTGACGCGGCCGAAGATGATGCCGGTGACGCGGGTCTGCTCGTTGAAGGCGCGCTCGAGCTTGATCCAGCTTTCCTCGCGGCGCGCCTTGTCGCGCGACAGGACGGCCTCACCGAGCGCGTTCTCGACGCGCTCCAGGTAAACCTCGACCTGGTCGCCGACATTGACGTTGACCGGCATGCCCGGCATCGCGAATTCCTTGAGGCTGACGCGGCCTTCGGTCTTCAGGCCGACATCGACGACGGCGAAGTCGTTCTCGATCGCCACGACGGTGCCGGTGATGACGGCGCCTTCCTGTGGCGACTGGGTGACGAAGCTGGCCTCGAGCATGGCCGCGAAATCGTCGCGGCTGGGCGAGGCCATGGAGTTGGCGTGTTCGTGGATCTTGGTTGCGGTCGCGTGGCGAGCCATTCTTCAGATTTCCAATTCGTGCTTTCGTGCCGATCGGCTTTCGCCAATGGACTTCCCGAACGGACACAGCGTCCCGCGCGGGCGGTTGGGTTTTCAGCAAAGTCCGGGTAGCTCGTAGAGGTCCGCCGGGTCTCCTAACCCCTGTGGCGATCCTTGAGCGCGCTCCGAACCTTGGGTTCGACCAGGGCGAGAGCAGCCGCGAACGCGGGCTCTATACCCAGTTCGGAGGTGTCGAGCAAGACGGCGTCGGCGGCCTGTCTCAGGGGGGAGACGGCGCGCGTGTGGTCGGCATAGTCGCGGGCGAGGATCTCGGCCAGCAATTCGGCCTCGTTGCGGGAAATTCCCATGAGGAGAAGCTCCCGCCAGCGGCGGCGGGCGCGGATCTCGGGGACGGCGTCGATGAACAATTTGGCCGTGGCGGCGGGGGCGATGACGGTACCGATGTCGCGGCCATCCATGACGGCGCCTGCGCTGTGGCCGGGCGGATGCTCTAGGAAGGATTTCTGGAAGTCGTGCAGCGCGGCCCGGACGGCCGGGATGGCGGCGACCTGGCTGGCCGCCTTGCCGACGACATCGCTGCGGATCGCCCGGTCGTCGGCGCGGCCCAGGTCGATCGTGCGGGCGCCCTTGAGCGCGTCGGCTTCGGCGGCGGGGTCGCCGTTCGCTTCGAGCACGGCGAGCGCGGTCAGGCGGTAAAGCGCGCCCGAATCCATGTGCGCGAAGTTGAAATGCCGCGCCAGCTTCTTGGCGAGGGTGCCCTTGCCCGAAGCGGCCGTGCCGTCGACGGCGATGACGATGCTCATGTATTCACCGCCTGGAAATCGGCGCCAAGGTCGCGCATCAGTTTTTCGAAGTCGGGAAAGCTGGTGGCGATCATCGAGACGTCGTCGACGCTGACGGGGTTTTTCGCGGCCAAACCCAGGCACAGGAAGCTCATCGCGATGCGGTGATCGAGATGCGTGGCGACGCGGGCGCCACCGGGGGCGCCGCCGGGGCCTTTGCCGTGGACGGTGAGCGTCGCGTCCCGGCCGTCGTTGACGACGTCGATGGCGAGGCCGCAGGCCTTCAGACCGTCGGCGATGGCGGAGAAGCGGTCGCTCTCCTTGACGATCAGTTCGTCGAGGCCGCGCATGACGGTGCGCCCTTCCGCGAAGGACGCCGCCACCGCGAGGATGGGATATTCGTCGATCATCGCCGGCGCGCGCGCGGGCGGCACCTCGACGCCCCTGAGCACGGAGGAACGCACGACGAGGTCGCCGATCGCCTCGCCGCCGCTCTCGCGCTCGTTCTCGACGGCGATATAGGCGCCCATTTCCCTGAGCGTCGTGATGAGGCCGGTGCGGCGCGGGTTGAGCAGCACGGCGGGGATGCGCACGTCCGAGCCCGGCACGATCAGCGCCGCGACCAATGCGAAGGCGGCCGAGGAGGGATCGCGCGGCACGTCGACGGCGCAGGGTTTGAGCTCGACCTCGCCGGTCACGTAAACCGCTTCGCCTTGTTCGAGCGTCTCGACGGCGATCTCGGCGCCGAAGGCGGCCAGCATCTTCTCGGTGTGGTCGCGGGTCAGCGCGTCCTGGGCGATGCACGAGCGGCCGGGCGCGCCCAGCGCCGCCAGCAGCATGGCGGATTTGACCTGCGCCGAGGCGACGGCGACACGATGCTCCACCGCGATCGGCCGCGCGGCGCCGGTCAGCGTCACCGGCATCAGGCCGCGGGCCCGGGCGGTATAGGTGGCGCCGAACTGCCGCAGCGGGTCGAGCACCCGCGCCATCGGCCGGCCGCGCAACGAAGCGTCGCCGGTGAAGACGGCGGTGATCGGCGTCGTCGCCATGGCGCCCATGACGAGGCGCGAACCGGTGCCGGAATTGCCGAAGTCGAGGACGTCGGCGGGCTCGGCCCAGCCGCCGACGCCGGTGCCCCGGACGCTCCAGACGCCCGGCCCCTTGCGGGTGACGGTCGCGCCGAAGGCCCGCATCGCCGCGGCGGTGCCCAGGACGTCCTCGGCCTCGAGCAGGCCGGTGATGGCGGTCTCGCCGACCGTCAGCGCGCCCAGGATCAGGGCGCGGTGGGAGATCGATTTGTCGCCCGGAACGGCCGCCGTGCCGCGCAGCGCGCCGCTGCGGCGGGCCTTCAGCGGCCTGGAATTTGCGGAACCCGTCATGGCGCTTTCTTGAACGGTCGCGGCGCCGGATGCAACGACGCTTGCCACCGGCGCGGGCGCGGGCTGCGGGCCTTAAGGCCGGAAAACCGCTCCGCCTCGGAAAATGTGGGAATTCCGCCGGAAATGGTGCTTTGACAGGCCGTCGCAGGCGTGGCAAACGACCCGCCTTCCAAAGAAACCCTTCTTTCCATGGGAAGCAAAAGCTTGGTCAAGGCAGAACTCGGTTTGAAACGCGTGTGCCCCAGTTGCGCGGCGCGTTTTTACGACCTCCAGAAGCGTCCCATCGAGTGCCCGAAGTGCTCCTTCTCGTTCGAGCCGGAGGCGATGTACAAGCAGCGCCGGCCGCGCCAGCCCGAAGCCGTCGCCGCCCAGCCGGTGCCCGCCGATGCGGAGGACGACGAGAACGAGAATGAAGACGAAGACGGCGAAGAGGCCGAAGCCGAGGAGGTGATCGAGAAGATTCCCGACGAGGCCCCCATCCAGGTCGCCGCCACCGGCGAGGACGAG
The DNA here is from genome assembly GCA_035570795.1 of Rhizomicrobium sp. Taxonomy (GTDB): domain Bacteria; phylum Pseudomonadota; class Alphaproteobacteria; order Micropepsales; family Micropepsaceae; genus Rhizomicrobium. The sequence goes on along the minus strand of DATMKZ010000031.1, from coordinate 71,351 downwards.
GACGAGGAAGAGGCCGCCGAGGAAACCGAGACCGAAGGCGCCGGCATGTCGGTGGTCGACGAGGAAGACATCGAAGACATCGTCGTCGAGGACGAAGAGGAAGAGGAGGAAGACAACAGCCTTCTCGAAGAAGACGAAGACGAGAACGACGACGTCAGCGGCATCATCGACGCGGACATCGAAAAGGACGAACGCTAAACCCGCCTGTGCTGCGCTTCGGCGCGGCAGGCGCGTACGGATATACACCGGCGACCCAACGCCGGTTCTGGAACGGGGCCTTAGCTCAGCTGGGAGAGCGCCTGCATGGCATGCAGGAGGTCAGCGGTTCGATCCCGCTAGGCTCCACCAATCTCAACATCGCGAAGCGGAAGCGAAGTCTTTTCACGAAGACGCGGGCTGCGGGCGTCAGCCCGCCGTGGCGCGGGCGGCCCATTTCATGCAGTCGGCGTAGGCGCTGTCACGCACCTGTTGCTGGACGGTCTCGTCGAATTGCTGGACCGCCGCGTCCTGGGAGCGCTCGCGGGCGGCGCGGCTGCAGGTCGCCGTCGCAGACGGGCTGGCGGTGGCGGCGCGATAATCGACCGGCGTCGCGCCAACCGGGTATTCTTGTGCCGGCGACGGCGAGAAACTCACGACATTCGCCCAATCGGCGTCCGTGCAGCCGGCCAGCAGCAGCGACGAGAACAATACCGCCGCGGACAATCCAGATTTCATTACCGACCACGGGTTCATGTCGCGCCTCCGGAAATCTCGACCGCATAAGCAGGAACGCAACCCAGCGACATGCGTTGCACGGCGCGCACAGCGATTCTGAACGGATCGCCGGTCGTCATCCTAGGTCCGCCGCGGCGCGGGCGTCCAGAGCCGAGCGGCTCTTCCGGCATGCCAATGCACAGTTTTCCGAAAGGGCGGCGCCCCGCTTGATGTCAGGCGACAATTGCGACAAGACAGGTTCGCCCATCCGCAATAACGTCGCCGCGGCGCAGCTCCTTCGGACGTCCAGCTTTGAACGCTTTCATCGACGCCCGAACTCTGCCCGCGGGCACCGTGCTGGAGCCGGATCTTGCCATCGTCGGCGGCGGGCCGGCCGGCATCACGCTGGCGCTGGCACTCGCCCATACGCCGATTCGCGTCATGCTGTTCGAGAGCGGCGGCCTGGATTTCGACACGGCGACGCAGGCGCTCTATGCCGGCAGCAATGCCGGCCTGCGCTACCTGCCGCTGGACGCCTCGCGCATGCGCTATCTGGGCGGCAGCACCAACCATTGGGGCGGCTGGTGCCGGCCGCTCGACGCCATCGACTTCGAGAAGCGCGACTGGCTGCCCTATTCCGGCTGGCCGTTCGGCATCGGCGAATTGAAGCCCTATTTCGCCCGCGCCCAGGCGCTGGTCGAGGCCGGGACCTGGCGCTACGACGACGCGACGCCGTCCATGGTGGCGCTGGCGCCGCTGCTCAGGCTCGGCGACGGCGGCGTCTATACGAGCTGGTTCCAGTTCTCCAAGACGCGCGACAACGTGCTGCCGACGCATTTCGGCGAGCGCTATGGCGACGACCTCAGGCACATTCCCAATCTCAAGGTCTTCCTGCACGCCAATGCGACGGATCTGGGCCTTGCGGCAGATGCGACGCGCCTCGAGACGCTGAACGTCGCGACGCTTGGCGGGCATAGTTTCACCGTCAAGCCGAAGATCGCCGTGCTGGCGCTGGGCGCGGTGGAGAATGCCCGCCTCATGCTGGCGTCGGGCGGCATCAGCGCGGCCGGCGTCGGCAACCAGAACGATCTGGTGGGACGCTTCTTCGCCGATCACCCCATTCCGCGCGACACCGCGACGCTGGTGTCGTTCGCCGGCGACATGGCCGGCTACTATTTCAATCCGACCCAGGTGGGCGACGCGATCGTCCGCGCCGCCTATGCGCCGAGCGACGAGTTCAAGCGCGGCCGTCGCGTGCTGGGCTCGCTGACCACGGTGGAAAATCCGGTCGAGCTCAACGATCTCGACAAGGCGGCGATCGTCAGCGCGGCGCTGGCGGTGGGCGCCGATGCCAGCAACGCCAAGGCCTTCTCGGTCGGTTGCGGCCTGGAGCTGCAGCCCGATCCCGAGCGCCGCCTGACGTTGACGCAGGCGCGCGACGCGCTCGGCATGCCGCGGCTGAAGCTGACCAACCGGGTGTCCGACGCGGACTTCCAGCGCTATCGCGACACGATGAAAGAGCTCGGGCGGCAGCTGCTCGGCGCCGGCAGCGGCATGATCCGGCTCAACTACGGGACGCGCAGCGCGTGGGAGGGCGCGCTCGACTGGGGCGACCACCACATGGGGACCACGCGCATGCACGTCGATCCCAAACAGGGCGTGGTGGACGCCAACAGCCGCGTACACGGGCTCGCCAACCTGTTCGTCGCCGGCAGCGGCGTATTCCCGACCTACAGCGCCTCGAACCCGACGCTCAACCTGGTGGCGCTGACGCTGCGCCTCGGCCAGCACCTGAGAGGCGTGCTGCGATGAGCGGTCCCTCGGACAAGGAGCGCGGCTTCAGCCGCCGCGCGGTGGCGATCGGCGGCGGCATCGCGGCGGCGCTCGGCATCGGTGCGCTCGGCCTCACCGTGCCGCGGCTGCTGGGCCGGCACTATCGCCAGAGCCGGTATGACGACCTATTGGCGCAGCTGGTGGATCGCGAGGCGGCGGTGCGGGTGGGACAGGCCGCGATCGCGACGATCAAGTCATCCGCCCGCAGCGCTCCACCGCAAGGCCCCGATCAAAAAGCGCTGGCCAAAGTTCTGCGCCAGCGGCTCGAACGCCGCACCCTGGCCGAGGTGACCGACTCGGACCTGGCACAAGGCTTCCTGGTGGAAGTGCAGGGCTGGGTGATGCCGATAACCCTCGTCATGCTCTGCATGCTGGCGGCGCTCGAAAGCTAATCCTTCGGCAGGTAGTCCCGCAGCACCGCAGCGTGCTGCGCGGCGAATGCGATGCGCCGGAGCCATTGCAGCGCCTCGCCGTCCCCGTCGTCAGACGGCGCAGCGAAACCCTCCATCGTGCGGTAATAAAGGCCGTCGGCTTCGGCATAGGCGAGGCTGAGGCCGGCGCGCGCCGCCAGCAGCGGCCATTCGACGTCGCTCGCGAGCGTGTCGACCCGGCCGTCCCGCACGATAGCCTCGGCGGCGCGGCGCGAGAGCCGGCGCACCGCGAACATCAGGTCCCAGGCATGGCCGGTCATCAAGGCATAGGCGTGGTTGACGGGGCGTTCGGTCTCCTGGAGGCGCCGGGGCTCGGCGGCGAAAGCCTGGCGCGAGCGGCCGACCACCAGCAGGTCGGCGGCGGGCGCGGCGACCAGCGTGGCGCGCAGTTCTTCCGGCTTCGCCGCCAGCCAGCGCAGAAGATGATCGAAATCGCTGTAGAGGAGGAACGGCGCGGAATCGTCCAGCGCCAGCGCGACGGCGCCGCGCCGGGCGCGACCGATGCCGGCCTCGCCCTGCGGATGGACGATCACTCGGGCGTTCAGCAGGCGCTTCGCGGCGTCGATGACGGCCGGCGCCGTGGCGTCGCTGACGTTCAGCGCGATGCCCGAGAATATCTGCGCCAGCTCGCCGGCGCAGCGCACGATGGCCGGAATGAGGACGCCGTCGCTGTCGTGGATGGTGGCGGCGAGCGCGACCTCGGTCATCGTCAGCCCTGCCCCGCGGCGCGCCGGGCGGCGGCCGGCTCGGCGCGGATCAGGCCGCGCAACGAATTGCCGAGCAGAATCTCATCGGCGGCAGCCAGATCGTCCGGCGTCAGTACGGCCTCGACGCACTGCCCGGCCTCGATGAGCGCGCGCCGCAGAACGCCGTCCAGCAGGCCTGCGGACAGGGGCGGCGTCAGCAGGCGGCCGCCGCGGCGCAGGAACAGATTGCTGCGGCTGCCTTCGGTGAGCTCGCCGCGCTCGTTGCTGAACAGCGTCTCGTCGCAGCCGGTGGTCTTTGCCAGGCGGGCCTGCTCGTCGTCGTAGAAGGCGCGCCAGGTGGTCTTGTGGCGCAGCAGCGCGTCGGCGCTGCTGACGCGCTGCCGCGAGACGGCGTAGGTCCAGCGCACCGGCGCCGGGCCGAGCGGCGCGGTGGTGCAGACGAAAGCGCCCGCCTCGTCCAGCGCGAGGCGCACGCGCAAGGCCTCGCGCGCCCCGCTGACGGCATCGCGAAGGGCGGCCAGCGCCTTGTCGCGCCGGAACGGCAGCGCGAGGAACGCCGCCGAGGCCTGTATCCGGCTCAGATGCTGCTCGAGGCGTATGAAGTCGCCGTCGAAGCGCAGCGTCTCGATCAGGCCGATGGGCCGGCGCACGCTGTCGAAATAGCGCGCCTTGAGCAGGCATTCGGCGTATTCGGACGCCGCGTTCGAATCCTGCACCACGGCGCCGCCGATGCCGAGCGTGCCCTCGCGGCCTGCGACCGTGATGGTGCGGATCGCGACGTTGAAGGCGGCCGCGCCGTCCGGCGCGAAATAGCCGATGGCGCCGCAATAAAGGCCGCGCGGCGAGGCCTCGAGCTCGCGGATGACCTGCATCGCACGGATCTTGGGCGCGCCGGTGACCGAGCCGCAGGGAAACAGTGCTCGCACGATGGCTGCGACGCGGGTCGCGGGCTTCAGCTGCGCGCCGACGGTGGAGACCATGGTGTGCAGCGTGGGATAGGTCTCGACCGCGAAGAGGTCCGTCACGGCAACGCTGCCGATCAGCGCCAGGCGGCCGACGTCGTTGCGCACCAGGTCGACGATCATCAAATTCTCGGCGCGGTCCTTGGGCGAAGCGGCGAGCGCGGCTTTGGCGCGGGCGTCGGAGAGTTCGTCGGCACCCCGCGGCGCCGTGCCCTTCATCGGACGGGCGGTGATCCGGCCCGACGGCGAAATCTCGAAGAACTGCTCGGGCGACAGGCTGAGGATTTGGCGGGTGCCGTCGTCGATATAGGCGCCGTGCGGCGCCTGGGCGCGGTCGCGCAGCGCGAGGTACAGCGCGAAGGGATCGCCGGCGAAGGCGAAGCGCGAGCGGAAGCTGAGATTGGCCTGATAGATGTCGCCCGCCGCAATGTAGTCGCGGACGCGGGCAAAGCGCGCGGTGTAGGCGCCTTCGTCCCATTCGTGGCGCAGCGGCCCGGCATAGGCGCGCCCGGCGGCCGCAAGATCGGCGCGGGCAATCGCCGCCGGCGCATCGAAGACGCCGAACCAGAGCAGCGGCAGGTCGCGCGCCGGCCATTGCAGCGCGGCCAGATGCGGCTCCAGGGCGTAGCCGAACTCATAGCCGAACCAGCCGGCGACATGGTGGCCCTCCGCCAGCGCCGCCTCGATCGCGGCCAGGGCCGGAGCGACCTCGTCCGGCGCACGCGCCTGGATGACCGCCGCCGGCGCCGCGAACCGCAGCAGACGCTCGGCGCCGGGGGTGGCATCGTCGAGGATGATGGTCGCCTTATTGTCCACCAAAAAACCTGTAGTTTAAGACCCGTGCCGGCCAATCCCTTGATTTACCGCCGGCACACCCCACATCCTTACCAGAGCGTGATGCCTTTACGGGGTCACAAAACGCATACCGGCTGCTCCCGCGAGGACCGGACGACGACCAGAGCCGCTTGAAGGAGGGCTTTGACCATGAACCGCAACGTCTATTTCAACAGCCCGTTTCTGCTGGGCTTCGAGCATCTGGAACGCCTGCTCGAGCGCACCGCCAAGAGCGCCGGCGACGGCTACCCGCCCTACAATATCGAGCAGTCGAGCGAAGAAACGCTGCGCATAACGCTGGCGGTCGCGGGCTTCGCGCGCGAGGAGCTCGGCGTGACGGTCGAAGGCCGCCAGCTCGTGATTCGCGGCAAGCAGATTGAGGCAAACGACAAACAGTTCCTGCATCGCGGCATCGCCGCACGACAATTTCAGCGGGCCTTCGTGCTCGCCGAAGGGATCGAAGTCATCGGGGCGGAGTTGCAGAATGGGTTGCTCATGGTCGAGCTCGCCCGGCCCGCCGCGGACAGCGTGGTTCGAACGATAGACATCCGGACGCACACCGCAGCGGTGGCCGGCAAGACGCACGTGAAGGGCGAAGGAGACCAGAAATGACCGACGAAGCGAACGAGCCGAAATTCGACATCGGCGGGGCGCCCAGCCTGGGTGGCGGCCGCATCACTTACATCAAGCCGACCGGCGACGAGGAAGCGCACCGCCTGGGACTGATCCCGGCCGGCATCACCCTGCCGCCCGGCGTGAAGCTCTATGTCCTGCATGCCGTCGACGGCAGCGTGCTGGGCTATACCGACGCCTATGCCAGCGCCTATGGCGCGGCGGTGCAGAACGAATTGACGCCTGTCTCCGTGCATTAGCCCCCCTCCTGCACGGTCAGGTTCAACGGGAAAAGCCGGCGGTCCGAAAGGGCAGCCGGCTTTTTCTCGCCAGGGCCTTGGGAACGCGGCCTATGCCGCCTGGGCGCCGGCCATGCCGGTGGTGTCGGTGAGGATGGCGTAAAGCGCCTCGGCCGATTTGGCGGCGCGGAGCTTCTCGGTCGCCTGCTGGTTGCGCAACAGGCGCGAGACGCGGGCGAGCGCCTTGAGATGATCGGCGCCGGCACCTTCGGGCGCCAGCAACAGGAAGACCAGATCGATCGGCTGCTTGTCGACCGCGTCATAGTCGATCGGCGTCTCCAGCCGCGCGAACACGCCGACGATGTCGGTGAGGTCGGCGAGGCGGCCATGCGGAATGGCGATACCCTGCCCGACGCCGGTGGTGCCGAGGCGCTCGCGCTCCATCAGGGTCTCGAAGATCTTGCGCTCGGGCTGGCGCACGACCTGGGCGGCGCGCGCCGCCAGTTCCTGGAGCAACTGCTTCTTGCCGTGCACCTTCAGCGAGGCGATGACGGCAGCCGGCTGGAGCAGATCGGAGATCTTCATGGGCGACCTTCTGGCAATGCGTCAGGCGTCGGCGCGCGGGCGCGCGCGGACCTTGGCACGATGGTTCTTGAGCTTGCGCTTGTAGGTGCGCAGTTGCGCCTCGATATGCGCAAAGGCGGTGTCGAAGGCACGGTGGGCGTCCGGCCCCTCGCCGTCCGCCTTGATGATGATCTTGGAATCCAGGTGCAGCGTGCAGTCGGCACGGAAGAACGGGCCGTCATGGCTGAACACCACATGCGCCTCGGCGCCGCCGTCGAAATGCTTGGCAATGGCTTCCTCCAGACGCACGCGCACGCCCGCCGGGAGCGTCTCGCCGATCTTGATTTGCTTGCCTGAAACCCGAACCCGCATGGCCTTCTTCTGTGCTGGCCTGAACGCGCTAAACGTCACAAATGTTCCGTCTTTCTCGACATGCCTTGTTCGAAGGCGCGGGTGTGTAGGCCCGCCATTACCGAATGTCAATTCTTGCAATTATCGAAAGGCCGAAGAGGCGGATTCGGTACCCCCCTTAAGCCGGCGGCGCTCGACGGAAGACGGGATTCGCATGGCTTCGCGGTACTTGGCGACGGTGCGGCGGGCGATGTTAACCCCGTCCGCGGTGAGCAGCGAGACGATCCGGTCGTCCGACAGGATCTCGATCGGCTCCTCGTTCTGGATCATCTCCCTGATGCGGTCGCGCACCGCTTCGGCGCTGTGCGCCTCGGCGCCGCCCACCGACTGGATCGAGGCGGTGAAGAAATATTTGAGCTCGAACAGGCCGCGCGGCGTCGAGATGTACTTGTTCGACGTGACCCGGCTGACGGTCGATTCGTGCATCGAGATGGCATCCGCGATGGTGCGCAGGTTCAGCGGCCGCAGATGGCGCACGCCGTAGGTCAGGAAGCCGTCCTGCTGGCGCACGATCTCGGTCGCCACCTTCAGGATGGTGCGGGCGCGCTGGTCGAGGCTCTTCACCAGCCAGTTGGCGTTGTTGAGGCACTCGGTGAGATAGACCTTGGAATCCTTGTCGCGGGCCCCCTTGGAGACCTGCGTGTAGTAGCGCGAATTCACCAGCAGCCGCGGCAGCGTGTCGGAGTTGAGCTCGATCGCCCAGCCGCCGTCGGCGCCGACGCGTACGAAGACATCGGGCACCACGGGCTGCACCGGCTCGCTGCCGAAGGCGAGACCGGGCTTGGGCGTCAGGCCGCGGATCTCCGCGATCATGTCGGCAACATCTTCATGGTCGACGCCGCACAGCGCCGACAGCGCGGCGAGATCGCGGCGGGCAACGAGATCCAGGCGCGTCAGCAGTGCGGCGATGGCGGGGTCGTGACGGTTCTGCGCCTTCAGCTGCAGCGCGAGGCATTCGGCAAGATCGCGGGCCGCCACGCCGATGGGATCGAAGCCCTGCAGCGTGAAGAGCACCTCCTCGACCGCGGCAAGCTCGATGCCGAGGCGCTCGGCGACTTCGCCGATGTCGGCGCGCAGATAGCCGGCCTCGTCGACGGCATCGATCAGCTGCAGGCAGATCAGGCGCTTCTCCGCCGACAACGCCGCGATCGAGACCTGGTCGAGCAGATGGTCTTTGAGCGTGCCGCCGTCGGCGAGCGTGGATTCGAGGAGATCTTCGTCGCCCTCGAAGGCATTGCCGGACTTGACCGTCGTCCAGTCGGTGAGCGGCGAGGCCTGTGCCGCGGCGGCGGGCTGCGGCGTGTCGCCGTCGTAGAGGTTCTCGTGGCCGGCATCCATGTCGGCGACCTTGGAGAAATCCTCGCGTGCCAGTTCGGTGTCGAGCGCCTCGGATTTGACGGCCGGCTCTATGTGAATGTCGGCTTCGCCGACGGCTGGCGCATTGTCGTCGCGCTCGAGCAGCGGATTGCGCTCCAGCTCCTGCTCGCAATATTCGGCGAGCTCGACGTTCGACAGCTGCAGCAGCTTGATCGCCTGCTGCAGCTGCGGGGTCATGACAAGGCCCTGGCCCTGCCGGATCTCCAGCCTTTGCCCTACGCCCGCCATGTGAGTGCCCCCGTGCGCATGGCGTTACAGCGAAAACCTCTCGCCCAGATAGACGCGGCGCACTTCGCGGTCGCCGACGATCTCGGCCGGCGTACCTTCTTTGAGGACCTGGCCGTCATGCAGGATGTAGGCGCGGTCGATGATGTCGAGCGCGTCGCGCACATTGTGGTCGGTGATCAGGACGCCGATTCCGCGGTCCTTCAGATGCACGACGAGGTCGCGGATTTCATTGACGGCGATCGGATCGATACCGGCCAGCGGCTCGTCGAGCAGGATGTAGGACGGGTGCGTCGCCAGCGCGCGGGCGATCTCGACGCGGCGGCGCTCGCCGCCCGACAGCGCGATGGCCGGGGTGTGGCGGACATGGGTGACGCCGAACTCGGCGAGCAGTTCCTCGACCATAGCATTGAGGCGGTTGCGGTCGGGCTCGATCAGCTCGGCGGCGGCGCGGATGTTCTCCTCGGCGGTCAGGCCGCGGAAGATCGAGGCCTCCTGCGGCAGGTAGCCGATGCCGAGGCGGGCGCGGCGGTACATCGGCAGCCGCGTGACGTCGGTGCCGTCGACCTCGATGGTGCCGGCGTCGGCCGCGATCAGGCCGGAGATCATGTAGAAGCAGGTGGTCTTGCCGGCGCCGTTGGGGCCGAGCAGGCCGACCACCTCACCGCGCCTGAGGCTGAGGCTGACCGAGCGCACCACCGGGCGGCGGTTATAGCTCTTGGCGATGCGAGTCGCGACCAGCCCTTTGCCGCCCTCGATGACTCGCGGCCGGCCGGGAACGTCGGAGGTGATGGTGCTGTCGCTGCTCATGTTTCAATCGCTATCCGGCAAGAACCATGCCTATTCGTCTTTAAGGAAGGATGAACTGCATTTACCTGCCGCCCGACTGGGGCGGAGGGGTAAAGATTCCCTGAACCCGACCGCCGCCATTGCCGCCATGCGTACCCGTCACGCGGCCGCCGCCACCGAGCTGGGCGACGCCGGTGACGAGATTGACGGTGAGCTGCGCGCCGCGCATCACGTTCTTCTCTTTCGTCAGCACGACATGGCCGGTCAGCGTGACGAGGCGCGGCGCCACGTCGTAGACGCCGGCATCGCCGGTCGCTGTGCCCGAGGCGGAGTTCACCACCACATTGCCGTCGGCGAAGATCTTGTTCGGCTTGCCGGCGATGACGTTGATGCGCACCGTGTTGGCACGCATGCGGATGTCGCCCTGGGTGATGACAACGTTGCCCGAATAGGTGCCGGTGATGGCGCCCGCGGCGCCGGCGGCGGGGTTCTTCTCGGCGACGAAGCGGTCGGCGGAGATCGCGATCGGCTGGTTGGCGTCGTGGCGGGGGATGGCCGCCGGCGCCGGTGCGGCGGCCGCCGCGCCGCACGACAGCAGGAGCGCGAGCAGGACGGCGCGCGTCATTGGTGCACCTCGCCGGGGAGGATGGTCATCCGGACATGGCCCACCAGCACGAGCTGGCTGGTGCTGCGGTCGACCTCGAAACTGTCGGCGCTGAGCGTGCCGGCGGGACCGTGGCCGGTGACCTGCGCCGGCCCCTGAAAGAGCCCTTTCTTGAGATCGACATCGGCGCGCGCCGTGTGCAGCTCATAACCGTCGTCGGAGTAGATCGCGATGCCGCCGCCCAGCGTCAGCCAGCCCTTGTCCATGTCGACGAAACCACCCGCCGCGGTGGCGTTGAGCCAGCGGCCCTTGTCGAGCGTCAGGTCGGCCTGGACGCCCCTGAGCGTGGCGCGGCGCATATTGGCGGGATCCTGTACCGCCGCATCCGCGGTGATGAGGAAGGGATTGCCCTTGCGGTCCGAGCCCGTCAGGCGCGGCTTGGTCATGGTCAGATCGTTGTTGATGGTGCCGAGGCTCTGATAGGTCAGCGACAGCTTGTCGGACTGGCGCGGCAGGAGCGCGTAGACGATCACCGCGGCGATCAGCCCGCCGGCGGCGAGCGGCAGGGCGCGCTTCATCACCATGACGAAACGCGAATAGCGCAGGGCGTTGAGCGCGGTATCGCGGGTGCGGGCGGTCCAGTCGCGGCGCGTACGCGTGGCCGCCGCCGGCCCGCCGGAAATCGGCTGCGCCACCGCTTCGCTGACACCCGTGCGCCGTGCCATTCAGGACAAGCCCGCGCGCAGGATATCGTGCACGCTGAGGAAGCCGAGCGGACGGCCGACCTCGGCCTTGGGATCGACGACGAAGAGATGCGTGACCTTCGGCGGCTTCGCGTTCATCACGGTCAGCGCCTCGGCCGCCAGCATCTGGGGCGGCACGGTCTTGGGCTTTTGCGTCATGACATCGCGCGCCTTGCGGTCCAGCAGGCCCGGATCCATGTGGCGACGCAGATCGCCGTCGGTGATGATCCCGATCAGCGCGCCCCGCGCATCGACGACGCCGGCATGGCCGGCAAAGCCGAACTGGCCCGAGGTCATGATGATGAGGACTTCGCGCATCGGCGTGTCGGGCGCCACCAGCGGCAGCTCGGCGCCCTGGTGCATGATGTCGCTGACGCGGATCAGCTTCTTGCCGAGCGCGCCGCCGGGGTGGAAGTCGCGATACTGGTCGGCGGAGAAGCCGCGCCGCTCCATCAGCGCGACGGCGAGTGCGTCGCCGAGCGCCAGCATCATCGTGGTCGAGGTGGTCGGCGCCAGGCCCATCGGGCAGGCCTCCTGCGCCTTGGGCAGCAGTAGCGCCACGTCGCAGGCCTGCAGCAGCCGCGAGTCCGGATTGTTGGCCATGCCGATCATCGGAATGCCGATGCGCTTGGCATAGGTGATGACGTCAGCGAGCTCGGCGGTCTCGCCGGAGTTGGAGAGGATCAGCAGCGCGTCGGCGCGGGTCACCATGCCGAGGTCGCCATGGCTGGCCTCGGCGGGATGCAGGAACAGCGCCGGCGTGCCGGTCGAGGCGAGGCTGGCGGCGATCTTGCCGGCGATGTGGCCGGACTTGCCCATGCCGCTGACGATCACCCGGCCCTTGACCGACAGGATGGCATCGATGGCGCGGGAGAACTCGCCGTTCAGCCCCTCGCTCAGCGCCGCGATGGCGTCGGTGGCGTGGGTCAGGACCCGGCGCGCGGCGGCCAAGTCGCGGCTGCGCGCGGCGGCCGGCTTGAGCGCTTTTATCTTGGCAGATGCCATGCAGAACCTTGTTTTTGTTCGCCCAATTGCGATGGGGTCGCGCCGGTCTGCAGCGCACTCGACCCCGCGAACCGGCTATAGGCGAAATTCGTGCCAAATGTGTCCCACCGGCGGGACCGGTTCAAGTTACTTTATTGCGGCGCGGTAAATGAGGGATTTACCCAGAAAAGTTGAGTGGCCGGGTCGCGCGTTCCCCGCAAGTGCGGGGTCGCTACCCCGCCATGACGAATTCTAATGCGCGAAGATATCGACGTCTTCCCAGCCGGCGAGGTCCAATTCGGCGCGAAAGGGCAGGAACGCGAAACAGGCCTGGGCCAGCGCGGTGCGGTGCTCGCGCGCCAGCATGGTATCGAGGACGTCCTTCAGCTTGTGCAGGTAGGCGACGTCGTTGGCAGCGTAGGCAAGCTGCTTCTCGCTCAGGGTCGGCGCGCCCCAGTCGGAACTCTGCTGCTCCTTGGAGAGATCGACGCTCAGCAGCTCCTTCACCAGGTCCTTGAGGCCGTGCTTGTCGGTATAGGTACGCACCAGCTTGGACGCGATCTTCGTGCAATAGATTGGCGCGGTAACGACGCCGAGATAGCGGCGGAACATCGCAACGTCGAAGCGCGCGAAGTGGAACAGCTTGACGACCTTGGGGTCGGCAAGCATCGCCTTGAGATGCGGCGCGGCGTATTCGCCGGGCGCAAACTGCACCGCATGGCAGACGCCGTCGCCGGACGAAAGCTGCACCAGGCACAGCCGGTCGCGCATCGGGTTGAGGCCGAGCGTCTCGCTGTCGATGGCGACGAGTGCGCCGAGATCGAGCCCGGCCGGCAGATCGCCCTTGTGGAGTTTTATTTTCACAGCCCGTGTTTGGCGCTTTCCGCCACCGGCGGCAAGTACAAATAACCCTGGCGCGGAAATAATCCCTCAGCGCAACCGCGTTGCGAACAGCCGCCAATAGAGAAATGCGACGGGGACGGTCGCCAGCTCCGCCGTCAGCAAGGCAAAACGGGCACCGATGCGGTCGGCCAGCGCACCGATGGCGAAGACCGCGGCTGCGAACAGCAGGTTGCCGCCGAGCGAGATCAGCGAGGCCATGGTGGCGCGCTGGGCGTCGCTGAAGGCCTTCTGCATCAGGCTGCCCTGTGCCACCATGGCGGGCCCGAAGAGGATCGAGCTCAGCGAGACGATCGCCGGGCTGGCGCCGCCGGGGATCGCGACCGCGCCGGCGCCAAGCAGGATGCCGGCGAGATTGGTGCCGACCAGGACGCGCAACTCGCCGAAGCGCCGCGCGACGGCGCCGCCGAGGCGAAAGCCGAGCGCCCCCAGCCCATGCACCAGCAGGCCGGCGAGACCGAGCGCCCAGGCCGGCCAGAACAGCGCGAAGAATGCCGGATGGAACATGTGCTTGGCTTCGCCGAGCGCGTAGCCGAACATCGCGGCGAGGCTGAGCCGGCGCAGGCGGGCGTCGCGCGCGAAGCCGGCGAGCGCTTCGCGCAGGTGAGAGAAGACATTGGTGGGGATCGCCGCACTCCGCTTCGGTTCCGTCACCAGGACGGCGAAGAAGAGGCCGAGCGCCTGCGGCAGCAGCGAGAGCACGAACATGGCGCGCAGCGACAGCCAGAACAGCGCCAGCATCGCCGCCGCAGCGGAAACCGCGAGCGCCAGCTGGAACATCGAACTGACGCGGCCCTGCCATTCGACGTAATCGGCCTCGGCGTCCTCGCCGCGCAGCGTGTCGTAGAGCAAGGCTTGGTTGTTGCCGCTGAAGAAGGAAAAGGCGAGGCCTTCGAGCGCCGCGCCCGCCGCGAGCACGGCAAAGCCATGCCCGAGCGCGTAGAGCGCGATCGAGACCACCGAGGCGAGTTGGCCGAGCGCCAGCGTGAAGCGCCGGCCGACCAGGTCGGAGAAGACGCCGGTCGGCACCTCGAAGGCCGACGCCGCGATCTTGGCGATCGAGAACAACAGCGTCGCCAGCGCGAACGAGCCCGTGACCTGTGTAAAATAGATCACCATGATCGGCGCGTAGACCCGAAAGTCGTTGCAGAAGCTGAAGGCGCTGAGAAGGCGGATATTGCGGCGGGCGAGCGGGCTCATGGCCGCGCCAACGTGAAGCGCTGGCGGCTGCCGCCTTCGGGACCGCGCGGCAGCATCTCGCCCGCGACGAAGCCGAAACGCGCATACAGCCGACGCGCGGCGCGGCCGTCGGCGATGTCGGCGCCGAAGGTTGCCAGCGAGACCGTGCACGGGCTCGGCATGCGCGCCAGGGCCGCACCCAGCAGCGCCGCGCCGGCACCGTGCCCGCGCGCCGAAGTGCGCACCGCCAGCCAGCGGATCCAGTGGTCCGGTGCCTCGCCGCCCAACAGGATGCCGCCGAGCACGACGGCGCCCTCGCGCACGCAGAGCGCCGCGCCTTCGGCAATCTTGGTCCTGAGCGTCACGTCGAACAGCGGCATCGGCCCGAACAGGGGCTCGACCTGGCGCGCGAGTTCGAGCCAGGAAGCGATATCGTCGGCGGTGGCGGCAACGGGCTGCATCGCCCAGTGGTGAAACGCCGGCGTCGCGGCGTCAACGTCTCAGCGTTCCTCGCCGGTCACCGGCGTCCAGCTCGGCGGATCGCTGGCCGGAAAGCTCTCGCGGGAGGCTTCGTCGACGGTATCCGGCGTCCGCCGCCGGCGTGCGGCCGAGGCATGAACCGGCTTGGGCGGCGGCGTCTCGCGCCCCGGCCGCTTCGGCACCGCCCCGGCCTTGGCGCGAGGCTTGCCCTTCGCCGCCGGCTTCTTCTTCGCCGGCGCTTTTTTGGCTGCCGGACGCTTTTTCCTGGTGGCCATGGCCGTCCCATGCGTTGACGGCGGCGATGCTATGGTATGAGGCGAGCGACACACAACAGCGCCCACCCGATGATCTCCCTTCTTCTCGCGCCGGCCGCGTTCGGCGCGACCATGTTCGGCGGCCTGGTGGCGCTGCGCCTCAAGGACCGGCTGCACCTGATCCTGGGCTTCAGTGCCGGCGCAGTGGTCGGCGTGGCCTTCTTCGACCTGCTGCCCGAGGCCCTGCACCTGACGGCGGCAGCGCCGTCCACGACCATGCTGTATGTTGCAGGCGGCTTTCTCTTCTACCTGCTGCTCGACCGCCTGGCGCTGCTGCATGCCGCCGGGCACGAGCATGACGACGGCCATGGCCACAGCCATGCCGCGCCGCGCGGGCCGCTGGCGGCGATCACGCTGGTGGCGCACAGCGTGTTCGACGGGCTGGCGATCGGCTTTGCCTTCCAGATCTCGGGCGCAGTGGGCCTCGCGGTCGCCATCGCTGTGCTGACCCACGATTTCTCCGACGGCATCAACACGATGAACGTGGTGCTCAAGAACGGCGGCACGCGGCGCGACGGGCTGCGCTGGCTGCTGGCCGACTCGCTGGCGCCGGCAGTCGGCATCGCGCTGACCTATTTCCTGCGCCTGCCCGCGGCGTCGTTCGGCACGGTGCTTGCCGTGTTCGCCGGCCTGTTCCTCTATCTCGGCGCCAGCGACCTGGTGCCGGAGAGCCATCACGCCCATCCCAAATTCCTCACCACGGCGATGACGGTGCTGGGCGCGGCGCTGGTCTATGCGGTCAACGCTGCGATGGGCTGAGGCGCCGGCGTCAGGCCTCCTCGTCCCACTTCTTCTTGGCGCGGCCTTCCTTGTGGCGGCGGATCCAGACCTTGCGGGCTGCGGCGCGGGCCAGCGGATCCTCCTTGCGGCTCTCGAAGGCGAGCTCGCGTTGCAGCTTTTCGTAGCTCTCCCAGCGCGACAGCGCCAGCGTGCCGGCGCCGATGGCCTCGCGGATGGCGCAGCCCGGCTCGCCGCGATGGCGGCAATCGGTGAAGCGGCAGGCGCCGGCGAGCGCCTCGACGTCGGAGAAGGTGGCCGCGACGCCCTCGTCGGCCTCCCACAGGCCGAGCTCGCGCATGCCCGGCGTGTCGATCAGCAAGCTGCCGCCCGGCAGCAGCACCAGTTCGCGATGCGTCGTGGTGTGGCGGCCATGCGCGTCGTCCTCGCGGATCGCCTGCGTCGCCATGCGCGCCGCGCCGGCAAGAGCATTGACCAGCGTCGACTTGCCGACACCGGAACTGCCGAGCAGCACGGCGGTAGCGCCGGGGACGAGCTCGCGCGCGAGGCCGTCCATCCCTGCGCCCGTCAGCGCCGAGATCGCATGCACCGCGGCGCCCTCGGCCACCGCTTCGACCTGCTGCAGCGCGTCCGGCGCGTCGCCCGCGAGATCGGCCTTGGTCAGCACGATCACCGGCCGCGCGCCGCCTTCGCGCACCGCCGCGAGATAACGCTCGAGGCGGCGCGGATTGAGTTCGCCGTTCAGCGAGGTGACGATCAGCGCGACGTCGATGTTCGCGGCCACCGCCTGCACGCCGCCGGCCGGGCCCGAGGCGCGGCGCACGAAGACGCTGCTGCGCGGCAGGAGGGCGCGGACGGTCGCCGAACCTTCGCGCGCGCGCAGCGCCGCCGCGACCCAGTCGCCGACAACGGGAAAGCCGCCGGACGCCGCCTCATGGACGAACTTGCCGGCGAGGGTAGCGTCGAGTTCCCCCTCTTCGGTGATCAGGCGGTGTTGACCGCGCTGCTGCATGACGACGCGGCCCGGCGACAGGCCGGCGGCGCGGTGCGGTTTGAAATGCTCCCGGAGCGCATCGCTCCAGCCATAGCGTTCGAGCACGTGAAATTCCTTCGGTCGAGATGCCTCAAGAGGCGTCGACGGCGGAATTTTCCGTGAAGCGATTCAGGAAAGCCGCAGGGCGACGCAGCGAAGAGCGTGTGTGGCGAATACAGTCATGGACACCTCCTCCTGCCGGTTGCGGCGAGTGGTAAAACTAGACGTAGGGCGACGGCGCGTCAAGAATGGCGCAAGGCAGGATTAGGCATGGGCGGCGCCAAGGCGTGCAGGCCCGTTCGATGGAGAGGTCAGGACAATGCGGCTGCGCTTTCCCGGAACGACGGCCTTCGCGCTGTGCGTCTGCGTGTTGCTCGCGGTCGCCGGCCCGGCCGCCGCCGACGAGAACAGCGATGTCGGGACGCTTGTCGCGGGCGCGGTCCAGCCGGCGATAGCGCAGTACGGCATCCCCGGCATGGCCGTGGGGATCGTCGTGGACGGACGAAGCTATGTCTACAATTACGGCGTGATGTCGAAGGCGACCGGACAGCCCGTCACGGACGAAACGCTTTTCGAGATCGGCTCGATCAGCAAAACCTTCACCGCGACCCTTGCTTCCTATGCGCAGGCCACCGGTCATCTGTCGCTGGCGGACAGCGCCAGCCGGTATCTTCCGGTCCTGCGCGGCAGCAGCTTCGACCGCGTAAGCCTGCTCAATCTGGGAACGCACACATCGGGCGGCCTGCCGCTGCAGCTTCCCGACGAGATCCAGAACGACGCCCAACTGATGCGCTACTTCCAGACCTGGAAGCCGCTTTGCGAGCCGGGCGCATGCCGCACCTATTCCAACCCCGGTATCGGTCTGCTCGGCGTCATTGCTGCCAAGAGCCTGCACGCGGATTTCGCCGCCCTGATGGAACGCCGCCTGTTTCCCATGCTGGGCCTGCAGCATGCCTATATCGACGTCCCCGCGACAGAGACGACGCACTACGCGCAAGGCTACACGTCGGCAGACGCACCGGTCCGGATGGCGCCGGGCGTCCTCGCGCCGGAGGCCTACGGGGTCAGGACGACGGCGCGCGACATGACGCGGTTTGTCGCAGACAACATGGGCCTTTTCGCTCTGGACCCGACGTTGCAGCGCGCCCTCGTCGCGACGCACACCGGCTACTTCGGCCTTGGAGCGATGACCCAGGACCTGATCTGGGAACAGTACCGCTATCCCGCGGCGTTGCAGGATCTGCTGGCGGGCAATTCCGGGCGGATGAGTCTCCAGGCGAATCCGGCGACCAGGCTCACCCCGCCGCTGCGCCCGCAGGACGACGTCTTGATCAACAAGACCGGTTCGACCTATGGCTTCGGCGCCTATGTCGTCTTCATCCCCAAGAAGAAGCTCGGCGTCATCCTGCTGGCCAACAAGAATTATCCGATCGCGGCACGGGTGACGACCGCCTATTCGATCCTGACGAAACTGGAAGCCGAGGTCGCAAAGGCGCGTTGAAGCGCCACGCAAGTGGCGGGCATCGGGCCGATCGGTTGACGCTGCCGCCACCGGCTGTAATGCGCGTTAGATGCTGACGGCGATGTTGCAGCGCACACCGGATACGGCGTAATCGAGCTTTGTGTGTCCGCCCAGATCGCCGGCCACAAGCTGTTCGAGCAACCGACTGCCGAAGCCTTTTCTGGTTGGTTCGACCACGCGCGGGCCTCCGCTCTCTTCCCAATCCAAATGCAACGTGCCCCTGTGCACATGCCATTTCAGGCTCACACGGCCTTCGGGACATGAGAGCGCGCCGTATTTGATCGCATTCGTGGCAAGTTCATGCAGCGCCAGCGATAACGCGAGGGCATGCTTCGGCGAGACGTCGACGGGATCTCCGAACATCGTCACCTGAGTCGGCGCGAACGCTTCCAGTGTGCGCACGGCGAGATCGTTCAAGTTCGCGCCGGCCCAAGAGCGCGACGTCAGCAGATCATGGGCTTGGGCCAACGCGCGAATGCGATGATCCAACGCTTGCTTCGCCGACGGCAGATCGCGGGCAGAACGCAGCGTCTGCGCGTTGATCGCTTGAATCGTGGCAAAGGTGTTTTTTACGCGGTGATTCGACTCGTTGAGAAGCAGCCGCTGCAGTTCCTCGGCCTGCTTCTGCTCGGTGAGGTCTCTGCTCGCCCCGGCGATCGCCACAGGCTTTCTCTCCGGGCCATCGCCGTCGAACTCAACAAGGCCCCACGCGCTCAGCCAACGCCAACGCCCATCGGCCTGCTTCACCCGATATTCCACGTCGTAGCGCCCGTCACTCGCGGGATCGAGCGCGCCCGCCACTCGTGACCACATGAGTTCCAGATCGTCGGGGTGAAACTTGTCCTTCACGCCCTCTTCGTCATGGAGGAAGCGCGCTTCCGACAGCCCATAAAGCTGTTGGGCGTTATCGTCGTAGAAACAGACATTGTCCGCGAGCGTGTAGCGCCACGTCCCCATCTGTGACGCGGTCATCGCGAGATCGAAGGTGCGTTTCTGCCGCTCCGGCGTCACGTCAACCGGTGCGCCAATTGCGCTCGAACGTCTCACTGGAGGGCGCAGCGCACTTTGCACGACCATATCGTGCCGCGCCATGACCTCCTGGTATTCGCCGTTGTGGAACTGATCCACGCAATAGCTGCACATGCAGATCAAGCGCCGGCCGCGAACGGCCTGGTGGACGAGAACTTCATATTGCTGAAAGTCGTCCCATTGATCGCGCGAGACCCACGCGCAATTCCCGTTGGTCCGAAGTCCGATGAATCCGGCCCTGAGCGCGTCTTGTTCGCGCTGCAACAGCCCCGCCAGGATATCGTTCGGCTGAAGCTTCTGGCCCGCCGCATACCATTCCTCGGCATTGGCGATTTCGATCTGCCGATTGCGTTCGCGCCGATCCAGGTCGGGCACCGCCGCGCGCAAGGCGGCTCGCGCGTCCTCGGCATTGAACGCCGAGCCGGTCACCCAGAGGCAGCTTTCGTTGTTCTCGAGACCGGCCTTGAAATAGGGGACCAACAGGTCGCGCAATTCGTCACCCGATCCAAAGAACTGGGTCAGGTGACTGCCCCACTGGAGGTAGGGGACGGCCTGGAGACCGGATGGGGAATGGGCTTGCATCGGCACCCGGACGGCAGCGGCTGGAATCCCAGTTTACGGAAGTTTCGGCTCTGATGCACCCCCGTCCAGTACGCTAACGAACAAAAGTTCCAACTGAGGCAGACCGGGCGCGGTTGGGCTTCAGCAGGAGTGGACCAGGGAGCGGGATCTGCAGTCTTTCGCGAACGGCAGCGAAAGACAAAATGGTGCCCAGAAGAGGACTCGAACCTCCACGCCTTGCGGCGCTAGTACCTGAAACTAGTGCGTCTACCAATTCCGCCATCTGGGCAGATAGCTTAGGGGGCGGATGTTTAGAAGCGCGGCCCAGTGGTGTCAACGCGGCGCCGCGACTAGGCTGGCAGCACAAATCGGCGGAGCCAAAGTGAGCCAGACCGACGTCCGCGACACGGCCCTCAAGCGGGACTTTGCGGCCCGCGGCTATGCCACGGCGCAGGGCCTGATCGGGCCCGAATTGACCGCCTTCCTGTGGTCCTATGCGCGCACCAAATTCGCCTCCCGGACGATGACCGCCAAGGACCGGCTGGTGCCGGGGACGCCCGCGGCCTATGCCGATCCGGCCTTCGAGGGCCTGCTCGAGCATCTGCGGCCACGGATCGAGGCCCTGACCGGCTATGCCTTGCATCCAACCTATTCCTATTTCCGCATCTACAAGAAGGGCGACGCGCTCGCCCGCCATCGCGACCGGCCGTCCTGCGAGGTCAGCGTCAGCCTCAATGTCGGGCAGACGCCGGCGGCACCCTGGCCGCTGTTCGTGGAAGGCGCCGAAGGGCCGCACGCGGCGAACCTCGCGCCGGGCGATGGCCTCCTCTATCGCGGCTGCGAGCGTTTTCACTGGCGCGAACCTTATGCCGGGTCGATGCTGGTGCAGGCCTTCCTGCACTATGTTGACAGGGACGGCCCGAACGCCGGCTACAAATTCGATCGGCGCAGCAGCTTGATGATCCCGCGGGACCGGGACAACCAAGGCGACTGACGCCAGCGAGGATACAGACATGCTCGTCACGACCACCGAGAATGTGCGCGGCCAGCGCGTCAAGACCTCGCTCGGCCAGGTGTTCGGCGTGGTGGTGCGCTCCCGCGGCCTCGGCGGCAACATCATGGCGGGCCTGCGCTCCATCGTCGGCGGCGAGATCCACGAATACACCCAGCTGCTGGAAGAGACGCGGCGCCAGGCCATCGACCGCATGGTCAGGAACGCCACCGCCATGGGCGCCAACGCGGTGGTGATGATGCGCTTCGATTCGTCCGAGATCGGGCAGACCATGAGCGAGATCGTCGCCTACGGCACCGCGGTGATTCTCGAGCCGGAGACCTGAGCGTGCTGCGCACGGTCCTCATCGCCGTCGGAGGCTTCTGCATGTTGTGCGGGCTGGTGGCGCTGGCCGCCGGACTGTTCCCGCCGGCCGCCGTGTTCGCCTTCTGGGGCGCGGTGCTGGTGCTGGGCATCGTCTGCGAGCGCGTGATCTACAAGCCCATCGCGGCGGCCCGTCCGGGTCCCGGCTGGGAACGCACGTCGGAACGCTTCGTCGACGAGGCCAGCGGCCAGATGGTGACGGTCTATATCGAGCCCGGGACGGGTGAGCGGGCCTATATCCGCGAATAGCGGCAAAGCGCGGCCTTTTCCTCGTGGCCGGGCCCCGCTATGAAGCAGCCATGAACACCTCCCTGGTCACGGTTTTCGGCGGCACCGGCTTTGTCGGCCGCCACACGGTCCGCGCGCTGGCCAAGGCCGGCTATCGCATCCGAGTCGCGGTGCGCCATCCCGGCAAGGGCTTCTTCCTGCCGCCGATGGGCACGGTCGGCCAGATCGCCCTGATCAAATGCAATGTGCGCGAGGCCGAGCAGGTCGCAGCGGCGGTGGCCGGTGCCGACGCCGTGATCAATCTCACCGGCGTGCTGCATTCGCGCGGCGCGCAGAGTTTCGAGGCGCTGCATGTCGAGGCGGCGCAGACCATCGCCAAAGCAGCCGCCGCGGCCGGCACGCGGACGCTGGTGCATATGTCGGCCGTCGGCGCCGATCCCGAAAGCGCCAGTAAATATGCCGCGAGCAAGGGCGAAGGCGAGGCGCGGGTGCGCGACGCCTTTCCCGGCGCGACGATCCTGCGGCCTTCGCTGGTGTTCGGGCCCGAGGACCAGTTCTTCAACCGCTTCGCGGCCCTGGCGCGCATCCTGCCGGCGCTGCCGCTGATCGGCGGCGGCCATACCAAATTCCAGCCGGTGTTCGTCGGCGACGTGGCGGCGGCGGTCGTGCGCCTGGTGCAGGATCCGGCGCTGGGCGGCAAGGTCTACGAACTCGGCGGACCGACGGTCTACAGCTTCAAGGAATTGATGCAGATCGTGCTGCGCGAAACCGGCCGCAAGCGCCTACTGCTGCCGGTGCCGTTCGCGCTGGCGACGCTGAAGGCCATGTTCCTGCAATTCGCGCCCCGGCCGCTGCTGACGCCGGACCATGTGACGCTGCTCAAATCCGACAATGTCGTGACCGGGCCGGACACGCTGGCGAGCCTCGGTATCGTGCCCACCTCGGTCGAAGCCGAGGTGCCGTCCTATCTGTGGCGCTTCCGCGCCAAGGGCCAATACGAAGAGATCGTGCGCGAGCGCGTCGAGGCCTAACGCAGCACCAGCACCGCGACGATCGCGAGGCCGGCGGCGATGCGGTACCAGCCGAAGGGCTTGAGACCGTAGCGGCCGATGAAGGCGATGAAGCCGCGCACCACGAACAGCGCGACGACGAACGCCACGACGAAGCCGATGGCGATGTCGAGTCCGGCATGCAGGTTCAGCACATGCCGGTTCTTCCACAGATCGAGGACCGTGGCGCCGAGCATGGTCGGCACCGCGAGGTAGAAGGTGAACAGCGCGCCCGCCTTGCGGTCGATGCCGACCATCTCGCCGCCGAGGATCGTGGCGCCCGAGCGCGAGACACCGGGGACCACCGCCAGCACCTGGAACAGGCCGATCTGAAACGCCTTGACGAGCGGCAGCTTATTGCCGTCCAGGAAGCGCGGCGCCGGCGCGATGCGCTCGAAGATCAGGATGATGATGCCGCCCAGAATCAGGGTCGCGGCGATGATCTTGGGCGCCACGCCGGGCGCGAAGAACACCCGCTTGATGACGTCGTGCAGGCCGGCCCCGACGATGGCGGCGGGGATGCAGGCGATGACGATGCCGAGCGCGAAGCGGCGCGATTCCTTCGAAGACGGCAGCGTCACCAGCACGTCCCAGAAGCGGCGCCAGTAGACGGCGACGACGGCGAGGATGGCGCCGAGCTGGATGACGATGGGGAAAACCTCGCCCGGCGGATCGAAGCCCAGCAATTCCTGCGCGATCAGAAGATGGGCGGTCGAGGAGACGGGAAGAAACTCCGTGAGACCTTCGACGATGCCGAGGATGATCGAACTCAGAATATCGTGCATGGGTGGTTCTACGCCCCTTCGCTCAAAACGCCGCAAACAGCAAAAAAGCCGCGAAATGCGGCAGGCCCCCGACCTTTGCACTTCATTCTCGGAAAATTCAATTCGATTTCGGACGCCGACCGTAAATTCGCCGAAAGATGCGGGCGGCATTCTCGTCGCCGCGCCGGCTTAGGCGCGATCCTGCATTTTGAAATCGGGGTTCAACATGACCAAGCTGTTCCAGGACGTCCTGCGCGACCAAGCCGGCGCCACCGCCATCGAGTACGGCCTGATCGCCGCCCTCATCGCCGTCGTCATCATCGGCGCGGTGTCGGTCGTCGGCACAAATCTGTCGACCACCTTCCAGACGGTGTCGACCAGCATCAAATAATGCCCTGCGGTCATGGCCGAGCCGAGGCGCCCGGACTTTGCTATGCTGCGCGCATGGCCGGGGATGGGCAGTGGGACGAAGAGGGGGAAAGCCGCGCGCCGGCCGGGCGGCTGCGCACGTTCTTCCGCTGGCTTTGGCACGGGCGGGACGGCCGCAAGACACCCTGGGCGCGGCGCATCCTGTCCGTGCTCTTTTTCTTCGCCCTGCCCGCGCCGGTCCTGCTGCTGCTGGTCTTCCGCTTCGCGCCGATCCCGTTCACGCCGCAGATGCTGATCGACCTCGTCACCTTCAATCCGGTGCATTATTCCTGGCGCGGCGCCGACGCGATCTCGCCCTATCTGGGGCGGGCGGTGATCGGTTCGGAGGACCAGAATTTCTGCAACCATAACGGCTTCGACTGGAAGCAGATGAACGATGCCTGGCGCGACTATCGCGTCCGCCACAAGCCGCTGCGCGGCGCCAGCACGCTCTCCCAGCAGACAGCGCGCGAACTGTTCCTGACGCCGGTGCGCAGCTTCGTGCGCAAGGGCGCCGAGGCCTATCTGACCGTGCTGATCGAGGCCTTGTGGCCCAAGAAACGCATCCTGACCGCCTATCTCAACGTGGTGGACTGGGGCCACGGCAATTTCGGGGCGGAGGCGGCGGCCGAGAGCTATTTCGGCGTGCCGGCCTCGGCGCTGACCCAGGCCCAGGCTGCGCGCCTCGCCGCGGTCCTGCCCAACCCGGAGCGGCTCAAGGCCGACAACCCCGGCCGCTACATCCGGCGGCGGACCGGCACACTGGTCACCCGCCAGCACCAGGTGGTGCGCGACTATCTCGACTGGTGTGTGAAATAGCCGTTTTGCTCTACATTCACGCGCCATGCGCAAACTGATTCATCTGACGCTGTCGCCCGCCTCGCGGCTGGCGCGGCTGCTGGTGGGCGAGAAGCGGCTGACCTGCGATCCCGTCCTGTCGGACGATCCCCTCGTCCACTTGCCGTCCTTCATCGACCTGGATGGCACCACCGCGACCGGCCTGTGGGCGATCGTCGACCATCTCGAGGGCACCTACCCCGAACATCCGCTGATGCCCGAGGATCCGGTGGCGCGCGGCGAGGCGCTGCGCTGGCTGGACTGGGCCTTCGGGCCGCTGCACGAGCAGGTGACGCGGCGCATCCTGTTCGAGAAGGGCGCCCAGCGCTTCACCGGCGCGGCGCAGCGCATGGCGCCCGACATGAACGTCATCCGCCAGGGCCGCGAGGCGCTGCGCGGCACGCTGAAGGCGTTGGGGGAGGCGGCGGAGATGCGCGGCAACCTTGCGACGCGCGATTGCACCATCGCCGACCTCGCGGTGGCGGCGCATCTGTCGGCGCTCGACTATTTCGGAGAAGTACCGTGGACGGACTATCCGCACACGGCGGAGTGGTACGGCCGGATCAAGTCGCGACCCTCGTTCCGCACGCTGCTGGGCGACCGCGTGCCCGGGCAACCGCCGACGGCGAGCTATGCCGAGCTCGATTTCTAAAGCCGATCCCAAGGCGGCGATCGCCGAACGCGCCCGCGCCGAAGGCTTCGACGTCGTGCGCATCGCGCGCGCCGAGGCGCCGGCACGCGCGCCGGAGCGCCTCGGTGCCTTCCTCGCCGACGGCCGGCAGGGCACGATGGACTGGCTGGCGCGCGACGCCGAACGCCGCGCCGATCCCACCGTGCTGTGGCCGGACGCGAGAAGCGTCATCGTGCTCGGCCTGAACTATGGGCCGGATGGCGATCCGCTGGCGGTGCTGGCGCGGCGCGACGTGGGCGCGATCTCGGTCTATGCCCAGGGCGAGGACTATCACGACGTGATCAAGGCCAAGCTCAGGCGCCTCGCCGGCGCCATCGCGCGCGACTTCGCCTGCGCGGTGAAAGTCTTCGTCGACACCGCGCCGGTGATGGAAAAACCGATCGCCGAGGGTGCCGGCATCGGCTGGCAGGGCAAGCACACCAATCTGGTCAGCCGCGATTTCGGCTCCTGGCTGTTCCTGGCTTCGATCTTCACGACGCTGGAGCTGGCGGCGGACGCGGCGGAAGCCGATCATTGCGGCCAGTGCACGCGCTGTCTCGACATCTGCCCGACCAGGGCGTTCCCGGCGCCCTACCAACTCGATGCGCGGCGCTGCATCTCGTACCTGACCATCGAGCACAAAGGCCACATCCCGCTGGAATTCCGCGCCGCCATCGGCAACCGCATCTATGGCTGCGACGACTGCCTGGCGGTATGCCCGTGGAACAAGTTCGCGGCCCAAGGGCATGAGAACCGCTTGGCGGCGC
Source organism: Rhizomicrobium sp. (assembly GCA_035570795.1). GTDB lineage: Bacteria > Pseudomonadota > Alphaproteobacteria > Micropepsales > Micropepsaceae > Rhizomicrobium. The sequence continues at coordinate 45,489 of DATMKZ010000031.1, read as the reverse complement.
GCGACGAACTGCGCGCCCCGCTGCTGCGCGACCTGGTGCGGCTCGACGATGCCGCGTTCCGCGCCCTGTTCCGCAAATCACCGGTCAAGCGCATCGGCCGCGACCGTTTCGTGCGCAACGTGCTCATCGCCATCGGCAATTCGGGCGACGCGACGCTTGGCGCGGAAGCCGTGCGATTGCTGGACGATCCCTCGCCGCTGGTGCGCGCGATGGCGGTGTGGGCGCTGGGACGGCTCGGCGCCGCGAAGACATTGGCAGATCGCGCCGCGCGCGAGGACGACGCGGGTGTACGCGCCGAGTGGCAGCGCGTCATGGCCGCGTAGGCGTGGCCGGCGCGCTATCGGCGAGGTGCTGGCGCGCGGTGTCGGCGGCGGCACTGCCGGGATAATAGGTGACCACTTGCTGCCAGTCGGCGCGCGCGCCGGCGACGTCGCCGGCTTCGAACTTGGTGGTGCCGCGCTCGACCAGCGCGTCGGGATTGTTCGGCTGCAGCTTGAGGGCGCGGTCGAAGTCGATGCGCGCATCGGCCTTGCGCCCCTGCGCGTGCCGGGCGCTGCCGCGCAGGACGTAGAGATCGGCGCGGTCCGGACTGACGAGCAGCGCCGCCGTCAGGTCGGACTCGGCCTTGGCCCAGTTGCGCTTGACGGCAAAGGCCCGGGCGCGATCCGACAAGAGGTCGGCGTCGAGCGGATCGATGGCCAGCGCCGCCGAGAACGAGGCGACGGCACTGTCGGGGCGCGCGGCCAGCAGCCAGGCATTGCCGGCCTGGTCGTAAAGGTCCATGCGCGCCGCAGGATTGGTGGCGAAACCGCCGCGGGCCAGCGCGTCGAGCTTGGCCGCCGCCTCGGGATAGCGGCCGAGCCCCGCCAGGGCCAGTGCGGCGCAATGATCGGCCGCTCCGCCTCCTCCCGTCCTGGCCCAGGACTCCGAAAGCGCCAGGGCGCCGGCCGGATCGGTTTGCACGCGCGCCAGGCAGGCTTCATACGGGTTGCGCGCCGGCGCGGCGGCCTGGCTCGCGGCGGTTGCGCCGAGCCCGGCCAGCACGGCGCCGGCAAGGATAAATAGTCTGCAACGCATCGGACAGAGAGCCTTCACAGGGGCGACCTTTGGGCTAGCATGACAGGCTTAACGGATAGGACGGAGCGATACGCATGAAACTATTTCTATCATTGGCCTTCATCTCGGGTCTCCTGCTGGCCGGCGCGACGTCCGCCTCGGCGATGCTGGCGCCCCCGGCGCCGCATTCCAGCGCGCACGGCATTATCGACGTCCGCGACGGCTGCGGCCGGGGCTACCACCAGAACCGCCACGGCCGCTGCGTGGCGAACGACGACGACTGGAACGATCGTCACGTCCGCAGCGACGGGTGCGACCGCTTTCATCACCGCGACCGCTGGGGCCATTGCGCCCGCAACTGGTAACAGATCGAACCCCGCGCCGGCGGGGTTCTTTTTTTTTCAGGCCGCGAGCAGCGCGTCCAGCGTGCGCAGGATCAGCGCGATCTCATGCGGCTTGGAGAGGCGGTGGTCGCCGGCCTTGACCAGCGTCATCTCGCTGTCCGGCCCCAAGGCCTGCAGCAGCTTCAAGGCATGCGCCCAGGGTACGTCGGGATCGGCCATGCCCTGCACGATGCGGACCGGGCAGGACAGCGCGAGCGGCCCGCGGTCCAGCAGCAGATGCTTGCGTCCGTCTTCGATCAACGCCCGGGTGATCGGATAGGGATCGGGATCGTATTGCGACGGCCGCTTCCATTCGCCCTGCTCGCGGATTTGCCGCTGCACGTCAGGCGGGAACGTGTCCCAGAACAGGGTCTGCGTGAAATCCGTCGCCGGCGCGATCAAAAGCAGCGCCCTGACGCGCGCCGGCCGCGCCAGCGTCGCGAGCAGGGCGAGCCAGCCGCCCATGCTGGAGCCGACCAGAATTTGCGGCCCTTCGGTCAGGCGATCGAGCACATATAGCGTATCCGCCAGCCAGTGCGTCACGGTTCCGTCACGAAAATCTCCGTCGGACGCGCCATGGCCGAAATAGTCGAAGCGGATGAAGGCGCGGCCCCCGGCCTGCGCCCAGGCGTCCAGCGCCGCCGCTTTGGTGCCCGTCATGTCGGACTTGAAGCCGCCCAGCCAGATGACGCCCGGCGCATGGCCCTCGCGCCTGCGGTAGGCGATTCGCGTGCCGTGTTCGCCGGCCAGCAGAACGGGTTCAGTCATGATCCTTCGCATAACCGAACGCCGCCGGCGCGGCAAACTGGCATGCGCCGCCTCATCTGCTAGTCTCGCCACGGGAGGATCTCATGGCCAGACTGACGGCGCTGTTGGCGTGCATGTTTGTATTGTGGAGCGGCGCCGCGCTGGCGCAGGCGACACCCGCCGCGGCGCCGACCGCGACGATCGACAGCCGCATCCTGCCGCCCATCGGCGCCGACAAACCGGTCGTCTTCGATCCGCAAAAGGCGACCAACGCGTATCTCGCACGCGTCAGCGGCACGGCCAGGGCGCGCTCGGACGCCTATTTCGAGGGCGGCTATGCGCTGATCCTGGTCGACACGCTCTATGCCATCGCGGTGGCGGCGCTGCTGCTGTGGTTTCGCATCTCGGCCAACATCCGCGACTTCGCCGAGCGCCAGACGCGCTCGCGCTTCTGGCAGGTGCCGCTCTATGCCGGACCGTACATCCTCATCACCACGGCGCTGAGCTTTCCGCTGACGCTGTTCGAGAATTTCTTCCGCGAAAGATCCTACGGCCTGATGAACCAGACCTTCCTGGGCTGGTTCGGCGACTTCCTCACCATGACCGGCGTCGACCTGATCCTGACGACGGTGGCGCTGACCATCGGCTATTGGGCGATCCGGCAGGCCGGCCGCAATTGGTGGATCTGGGCGGCGGCGCTGTTCATCGCCTTCAACACCGTCGTGACGGTGATCTCGCCGGTCGTGATCGACCCGCTGTTCAACAAATACACGCCATTGCCCGACAGCCCCCTGAAACGCGACGTGCTGTCGCTGGCGCGCGCCAACGGCATTCCGGCGCATGACGTCTTCCTGGTCGACGCCTCGCGACAGTCCGACCGCATCTCGGCGAATGTCGCCGGCTTCCTCGGCACGACGCGCATCGCGCTGAACGACAACCTGCTCAAGCACGGCACGCATGACGAGATCCTGGCGGTGCTCGGCCACGAGATGGGGCACTACGTGCTGGACCACCAGAGCCGCGGGCTGGCGCTGTTCGGCCTGCTCGCGCTGGCGGGCTTCGCGTTCATGAGTGCGGGCTTCAGCCTCGCCACCAGCCTGTTCGGCGGCAATTGGGACGTGCGGACCGTCGACGATCCGGCCGGACTGCCGCTGCTGGCGGCGCTGGCGGCGATCTTCCTGCTGCTGGCGACGCCGATCACCAATTCGATCACCCGCACGATGGAAGTGCAGGCCGACATGTTCGGCATCAACGCGGCGCGCAAGCCCGACGCCTTCGCCACCGCGGTGCTGAAGCTCAGCAGCTATCGCAAGCTCGATCCGGCGCCGTGGGAAGAAGCGATCTTCTACGACCATCCCTCGGGCCGCACCCGCATCTGGGAGATGATGCGCTGGAAGGCTGAGCACCTGAACGATCCCGACATCAAGGCCGGACCCCAATCGCCGCAATGAGACGCGCGGGAAAGGCGAGCGGCCATGCACGCGAGCGCCATTGAACAATTCAGCCGGTCGGTCGGTCGCGCCGGCGCGGCGCTGCATGTCGCGGCGCACAGTCATCATCCCTGGCCGGACGTCTCCTACGACGCGCAGATCGCGGCCTGGCAGGATGCGGCAAGGCTGCTCGACGGCAAATGGGACCATATCTTCGAAAGCGTGATCCCGGCGGCACAGCGCCATATCGCGCGCCAGCTCGCCCTGCCCGATCCCGCCAGCATCGCCTTTGCGCCGAACACCCATTCCCTGGTGCTGCGCATCCTGTCCTGCCTGCCGCAGGGCCGGCCGCTCACCGTGCTGACCACGGACGGCGAGTTCATGAGCTTCGCGCGGCAGATGGCGCGGCTGGAGGAAGACGGCATCGCACGCGTCATGCGCGTCGCGACCGCGCCGTTCGAGACCTTCGAGGCGCGCTTCGCAGCGGCGGCGGGCGCGGGCGGCTGGGACCTCGTCTTCTTCAGCCAGGTGTTCTTCGATTCCGGCTTCGTGGTGCGCGACCTGGCGAGGATCGCGGGCGCCGTCACAGAGCCGCAGACCTTCGTCGTGGTCGACGGCTATCACGGCTTCATGGCGGTGCCGACCGACCTTGGCGCCGTGGCGGGCCGCGCCTTCTATCTCGCCGGTGGCTACAAATACGCCATGGCGGGCGAAGGCGTCTGTTTCCTGCATTGCCCGCCGGACTATGGGCCGAGGCCGCGCGACACCGGCTGGTATGCCGGCTTCGCGGCGCTGGAAGCCGGCGCTTCGGGCGTCGGCTATGCGCGCGACGGCAGCCGGTTCCTCGGCGCCACGTTCGACGCGACCGCATTGTACCGCTTCAATGCGGTGCAGGACTGGCTGGCGCGCGACGGCCTCGACGTCACGCGCATGCTGGCACAGGTGCGCGGCCTCGAGCGCGTCTTCCTGCAGGCGAGCCGTTCGCCGCATGCGGCCGGCGCCAACCTGCTGGTGCCGGACGCGGCGCGTCGCGGCCGCTTTCTCGCCTTTCGCACCGATGAGGCCGGGGCCGTCGTCGCACGCCTGGCGGCGCGCGGCATCATCGCCGACCATCGCGGCGACCGCCTGCGAATCGGCTTCGGCATCTATCACAGCGACGCGGATGCGCAGCGCGTGGCCGAAGCCCTCGGTTGAAGGCAAGGGAACTTCCGGGCGGGCGCGGCATTACCACTCCCGATACCAATCGGGGAATTTCATGACTCTCTTGATCGTCATCGTGTTGCTGGTGCTCCTGCTCGGCGGCGGCGGCTTCGGCTACAGCCGCTACGGCATGGCCGGCGGCAGCGGCATCGTCGGCACCATCCTCATCATCTTCCTGGTGCTGTGGCTGCTCGGCGCCATTCACGTCTAGAATCGTTTCGCCGGCCCAAAAAAAGATGCGGACTTCGCCGTCGCGAAATCCGCATCGGCCGAGTGCGTCGGCGGATGCGGCTGGGCTTTTCAGGGCGCGGCCGGCGAAACACCTTCTCTCCTGCTTCCGTGGACCCGGCAGACCCAGGCACCGCGTTCCTCCAGCTTTCGAGGACGCGGCGGCTTCGGTCCGCTCCGGCAAGCGCGAGCTCCCCCTGAGGTCCTGCCTCTGGTGCCCGCGTCAGCTTCGCTCGGTCATGTCACTTCTCCCGGTTACGTTGTGACATTTACGCAATCCATAGTTGCATTCAAGACCCACACCGGGAATTATTTCTGACAGATTGTCAGGCGCTGGAGCGCTCGGCACGGATCAAACGATGCCCGGCGCGCTTTGGTCGAGCGCCGCGGCAAGCGCGGCGTAGAGCGGATTGGCGGTGTCGAAGACGTAATCCGCATCCTGCGTCGTGGCCGGCGCGTCGCAGCCGAGCGCGCGCAGCTCCGCGATGGCGTCCATCAGCCGGGGCCGCGGGCACAGGATCGAATATTCGCCGCCCGCAGCGGTCGGGCGCGACAGCACCGTGGCCTCCGCAGCTTTCGCCAGTGCCGCCAGCACGCGGTCGGCATCGCCGTCCAGACGCACGCGCAGGATCTGGGACGTCCGGGCCCGCTCGCGGGCGCCGAGCCGCGCCAGCAGGCCTTCGCAGGCGGCCCGCGCCCCCCTGGACCAATCGGCGCTGAGCGATGCGGCCAGCTGCGCCTGGCTTTCCAGGATGACGCCGTCTTCCAGTATTTTAAGCCCGTTGGCGGCAAGCGTGGCGCCGGTGGTGGTGATGTCGACGATGGCCTCCGCGGTGCCGGCGGCCGGCGCGCCTTCGGTGGCGCCGGCGCTCTCGACGATGCGATAGTCCGATATCCCCATATGGGCGAAGAAGCCGCGCGTCATCTGCAGGTACTTGGTGGCGATGCGCAGGCGGCGGCGATGCTTGTGCGCGAAGGCGGCGCAGACGTCGTCGAGATCGGCCATGGTCGACACGTCGATCCAGTATTGCGGCACCGCGACGACGACATTGGCGAAGCCGAAGCCGAGCGGCTTGACGAGATGGATGCGACCCTTGAACTCGGGCGCCTGTTCGCGCAGCAGATCCTCGCCGGTGACGCCCAGATGCACGTCGCCGGAGATCAGCGCCGAGGCGATCTCGGACGCCGACAGCAGCATGACCTCGATGTCGGCGAAGCCCGCGATGGTGGCGCGGTAGCCGCGCGCGCCCGCCGACTGCTTCAGCGCCGCGCCGGCATCGGCAAAATATTCGCCCACCTGCTCCTGCAGGCGGCCCTTGGAGGGAATGGCGAGGGTCAGCGCGGCCATCAGGCGGCTCCCGCGAAACGGCGCGCGGCGAGCACGCGCTCGGTGCGGATGGCGCAGCCGATGGCCGGTGTCGGCTGCCGCGCGCCCAGCGCCTCCAGCAGCGTGTCGTAGCGGCCGCCGCCGGCGACCTGCACCGCGCCTTCGGCGTCGCGCGACCACAGCTCGAAGACGAAGCCGGTGTAGTATTCCATGTTGCGGCCGAAGCGGGCGGCGAACGAGACGCGCGCCGGATCGATGCCGAGCGCTTTCAGCGCCGCGAGCCGCGCCTCCATCGCCGCCAGCGGCGCGTCGAGCGCGATGCCGGCGGCCCTGGTCAGGGCGCGGATTTCGCCGAGCGCCGACTGCGCGCTGCCCGAAACGTTGAGCAGGCTGGTGATGACGCCGGCGATCCTGGGGTCGAGGCGCAGCGCCGCGGCATCGGCCGCCTGCTCCATCAGCCGCTCGACGATCTCGTCGCGGGTGCGGGCGCCCTGCGGCGCGTCGGCCACCAGGTCCATCAGGCCCTCGATGGCGGCGCGCGATTCCTGCGGGCTGAGGCCGCCGAGCGAACCCAGGAGGCGCTGCGTGTCGGTCGCGGCGCCGTGCGTCAGGCGGCCGAGCAGCGCCTCGAAATAACCGGCGCGCCAGAAATGGCGCTTGAGGCGCGCGCGCCACTGCGCCGGCACGTCGAGCGCGTCGACCAGGGCGCCGAACAGGGCGAGGTCGCCGACCTTCATGTCGAAGTCCTTGAGCCCCGCGGCATGCAGCGCCTCGACGCTGAGCGACAGGATCTCGATCTCGCCGGCGGCGCGGTCTTCGAGGCCGAGGAGTTCGGTGCCCGCCTGGAAGAATTGCGTCGGGCGCTGCGGCTCGTTCGGCTGATGGCGGAACGCCAGGCCGTTGTAGGAGATGCGCGCCGGCAAGGCGGCGCCGCTATCGACCGCCATCTTGCAGATCGGGATGGTGAGGTCGGGCCGCAGGCAGAGCTCGCGGCCGGAAGGGTCGGTCAGCGTGAAGGTGCGGCGGCGGATCTCCTCGCCCGAGCGGTCGAGGAAGATGTCCGCGGGCTGCAGCACGCTCGGCTCCTCGCGCCGGTAGCCGCGGCCGGCGAAGCATTTGAGGAGCGCGACGGCCTGGGCATTGAGCGCGTCGATGGACGCCGTGTCGTAATAGGGAAAAGCGGGCATGGCTAATGTCCGCGCGCGAGAAGCTTGGCGATCTCGGCGACGAGATCGGCGCGCTTGACCGAGACCTGCGCCTGGCGCTCGGCGGTCCAGGCGGCGCGGCTTTCGATCGATTTGGCCAGTTCGGCGCCGAGCGCCAGGTCCTTGATCGTCACTTCGCCCCTGGCGCGTTCGTCGGAGCCTTCGATGACGGCGAGCGCGGCGCCGCGCTTGTCGGCATATTTGAACTGGTCGCCCAGCTTGCCGGTGCCGACATAGGCTTCGGCGCGGATTTTGGCGGCGCGCAGCTCGCGCACCATGGCGAAGGCCGGCGCGGCATTGGCCTTGTCGAACACCGTGACGACAACCAGGGGCGCGGTTTCGGCGATGGCGGCCTTGCGCATCTGCAGCGCGGTCAGGAGACGGCTGACGCCGATGGAGAAGCCGACGGCCGGCGTCTTTTGCCCCGTGAAGCGCGCTACGAGATCGTCATAGCGCCCGCCGCCGCCGACCGAACCGAACACGACGGTCTGGCCTTTTTCGTTTTGCACCGGGAAGGTGAGCTGGGCTTCGAAGACGGCGCCGGTGTAGTAGTCGAGGCCGCGCACGATTGTAGGATCGATATGAACTCGTCCGTCGCCATAGCCCTCGCCTCGTACGAGTTGGGCGATACTATTTAGATCGAACAATCCTTGCTGCCCGCTAGGACCTAATTGGACGCGTCCTGCGAACCAATCCAGACCGGCATCCAGATTATCCGGGCTGTATCGGCCAGCCGTTTCTTCAACATACTCGGTTCGGTTTCCCGCAACCGCTTTTCCAGTGTATCCGAGAAAGCGCAAGACATTGTCCGCTTGCGCGCTGAGCAACTCGGCGCCCTGGGTAAAGTCGCCGCTCTCGTCTTTTCGACCCGTGGTCAACAGCTGATAGAGCGCGTTCGGCCCCAACCGGTCGAGCTTGTCGATGGCACGCAAAACAACTCCGCGCTTGCCGTCACTCGCGGTCGGATCAACACCGATGGCTTCCAGCAAGCCATCGAGAATCTTGCGGCTACTCACCTTGATCGCGTACTCGCCGCGCTTCAGCCCCAGCGCCTCCAGCGTATCGGCGAACATCATCACCATCTCGGCGTCGGCGCTCGGCGATGCGGTGCCGACCGTGTCGGCGTCGCACTGGATGAATTCGCGGTAGCGGCCGGGGCCCGGCTTGTCGTTGCGGAAGACGGTGCCGATCTGGTAGCGGCGGAAGGGGCGGGGCAGGAATTGCTGGTTCTCGGCGACGTAGCGCGCCAGCGGCGCCGTCAGGTCGTAGCGCAGCGAGACCCATTGCTCGTCGTCGTCGCGGAACGAGAACACGCCGGCATTGGGCCGGTCGATATCGGGCAGGAATTTGCCCAGCGCATCGGTGTATTCGACGAACGGGGTCTCCAGCGCGTCGAAGCCATAGGACTCATAGGTGCGCCGGATGGTGTCGAGCATGCGCCGCTCGGCCGCGAGCTCGCCGGCGGCCCGGTCGCGGAAACCGCGCACGGTCCGGGCCTTGGGCCGGGATTGCTTGTCGCTCGCCATGGCACGCCTTTGGGTGGAGCGGGTTTGTAAAGGCTCGGGAGTCCGGGGGCAAGGAAGCGGGCGGCTACGGCCCCGGCGCGGGGTGGGCCAACGGCTTGAGGCCGCCCGGGCGATTGGCGCCGCCGGCCCTGAGCTGCGCGATATATTTGAGCTCGTCCAGGGCGGTGGCGTTGTCCGGCACCAGCTTCAGCGAGTCGCGATAGGCCTGCTCGGCCTCGTCGAGCCGGCCGAGTTCGGTCAGCGCGAAGCCGCGGTTGCGATAGAAATGCGCCTGGATCTGCACCGGCTGGCCGGTCATCGCGATCCCCTTGTCGGTGATCGCCAGCGTGTCGTCGAAGCGCTTGAGGGAGTTGGACGCGGCGCTGCGCTCGAGCATAAGCCAGCTCTTATGCTCGCCCAGGGGCGAGATGTAACCGTCCATGCCGTAGATCGCGAGGCCCGCGTCGAGCACCCGGGCGGCGTCGTCCGGCTTGCCGATCTCGTCGTAGTAGGAGCCCAGATACAGGGCGATCAGCGGATAAGGATCGTTGACCGCGACGGCGTTCTGCGCCGAGCCCGATTTCTTCGCGGCCAGGGAAGCGGCCGTCAGGCTCATCAGAACATCGGCCGTCCCGTCGGTGAGAACGGTGAGGTCGCCGGTGGCGGGCCGCGTCGCCAGCACGGCGTCCTTGGCGCCGGCCAGCGCCTGTTCGAGATCGGCGAGGTGCCGCTCGACCGCCCGGATGTCGGAGGCATTGACGTCGGCGATGGTCGCGGCGAGCACCGCGCCGGCGCTCTGCCAGGGACGGACAGCAGCCACAGGCGTCGCGGCGGCGTCCGCGGCGGCGGCCGCCGGCAGGAGTACGAGCCCGACGGCGAAGGCGAGGACGGAACGCATACGCATGATCGCTCCTCAGGGCGTCGGCGTCGGGCCTTGCGTGGTCGGCGGCACGGGCGGCGTCGCCGGATGCTTGCTCGCGTACAGCGCCTGGGCCTGCTGCAGCGCGTAAGCGCGGATCGCCTTGACGTCGTCGGGCGAGAGGATGTCCTTGAACGAGGCCATGCCGGCGTCGGCCAGCGCGCCGCCCAGCAGGATGTTGTCGTACTGGCCCCACACTTCGGGCGCCGCCATGCGCAGATCCGGCACCTCGCCCGACGACATCATCAGGACGCCGTGGCAGACCGCGCAATTGTTGTGGAACAGCGCGAAGCCCTTGGCCGCCAGCTTGGGATCGACCGCCTCGGAGGGCGGCTGCGGCACGGTGCTGGGGATGTCGGCGGTGATCGCCTGCACGGTTTTGGTGCCGCCGATCCGGAAGGCGAAGATGCGGCCCTGGTTGTTGCCGTATTTCTGCAGCGCGGTGTTGGGATCCGACGTCGCGCCGAGGCCGCCCGAGCCGCCGAACGCCGCCGCGATGGCGACATACTGCTCGCCGTCGACCGTGTAGGTGATGGCGGGCGCCGTCATGCCGGTCTTGAGGTCGATCGACCACAGCTTGCCGCCGTTCCTGGCGTCATAGGCCGCGAAGATGCCGTCCGAGCCGCCGCCGAAGACGAGGCCGCCGGCCGTCGTCAGCAGGCCGCTGTTCCAGCCGCCCGACATCGCGACCTGCCACACCATCTTCTGCGCGATGGGATCCCAGGCGCGGATATAGCCCTTGGCCGGCGCCGGAATCTGGCCCTTGGCGATGCCGGCGAGCACCATCTGGCCGAGCTGCGCGAAATCGCTGACGTTCCAGGCGCCGGGCTTGTAGCCGAGCGTGTGCTGCTGGGCGTAGATGAAATTGCCGTCGATCACCGGAATGTAGACGAGCCCGGTCTGCGGGTTGAAGGCCATGGGCTGCCAATTGTGCGCCCCGATGGGCCCGGGGACCTGCACCGAGGGATTGTGCGCATAGCGCACGCCGGGCGTCTCGATCGGCCTGCCGGTCTTCATGTCGACGCCCTTGGCCCAGGTGATGGTGGTGTAGGCCTGCGCCGAGATCAGCTTTCCGTCGGTGCGGTCGATGACGTAGAAGAAGCCGTTCTTCGGCGCCTGCATCAGCACCTTGCGCACGACGCCGTCGATCGTCAGGTCGGCGAGGATGATGTGCTGCGTCGCGGTGTAGTCCCAGTCGTCGCCGGGCGTCGTCTGGTAGTACCAGACGAGCTCGCCGGTCGACGGCTTCAAGGCGACGATGGACGACAGATACAGGTTGTCGCCGCCGCCCGGCGATCTGAGGTTGCGGTTCCACGAGGCGCCGTTGCCGGTGCCCAGATAGATCAGGTCGAGATCCGGATCGTAGGCCATCGAATCCCACGGCGTGCCGCCGCCGCCCTGCTCCCACCATTTGTGCGGCGTGCCGCCGTCGTTCCAGGTGTGCATCGCATCGGCCATCGCCTTGTCTTCCGGCGGCAGCTTGGGATCGCCCGGCACCACGAAGAAGCGCCACAGCTGCTTGCCGGTGTCGGCGTCATAGGCGGTGAGATAGCCGCGCACGCCGTATTCGGCGCCGCCATTGCCGATCAGCACCATGCCTTTGACGATGCGCGGCGCGCCGGTGATGGTGTAGGGCCGGTTGCGGTCGATGGTGTTGATGTCCCACACCGGCTTGCCGGTCTTGGCGTCGAGCTTGATCAGCCGGCCGTCGAGCGTGCCGACATAGACCGCGCCTTTCCACACCGCGACGCCGCGGTTGACGACGTCGCAGCAGGCATAGCGGCCCCACTGGCCGGGCACTTCGGGATCGTAGAACCAGATCTGCTTGCCGGTCCTGGCGTCGAGCGCCCAGACTTTGCTCCACGAGCCGGTGACGAACATGATGCCGTCCGAGACGATCGGCGTGCTCTCCAGGCCGCGCACCGTGTTGGTGCGGAACTCCCAGGCGACGCCGAGCTGCTTGACGGTGTCGGTGTTGATGTCCTTGAGCGGCGAGAAGCGCTGCTCGGAATAGGTGCGGCCATGCGCCAGCCAGTCGCCGGGCGTGTCGTCGGCATGGACGATGCGGTCGCCGTCGATGTTGGCGGCATCGCCGAGACGGGCGGCGGGGTCGGACGCGTTGTCCGCGGCAGGCTGCGGCGCGGCAGCCGGCGCCGGCTTGGGCGCGGTCGCGGCCTGCTTGCCGCCGTCGCCGGGTCCGCAGGCTGCCAGCGCGAGGACGACAAACGCCGCAAGACCGGCATGGCGACACGACATCATGAAGACCCCCTGGTTGAAGCCCGCACTTATGACGCGGCGCGAGTCCCGTTCAGGCTACACTTCCCTTTTGACCGGAGGGAGGGGGTAAATCGCCCCTTTCCGCAGGGGCGCGGCGCGTCAGCGCTTTTTGCCGATCAATCCGACAACGACCATGACGAGCGCGATGCCGCCGACCGCGCCGGACACCTGGCCGACCGTCCGCAACATGGTCACCGGATCGTTGGATTTGGGCGCCATGCCCAGCATGACGACGAAAAATCCGGCCGCCAGCACGACCAGGACCAGACCGACTATGACGAGCCGCCAGTTCGTACGCCGCATGACCATCCCCGCCTTCGACGGGGACATCATGGCGCAAGGCCGGCGAAACGCAATCGGACCTAGAGATGCCCGGTCAGCAGCCAGAGCAGGATGATGATCGGGATCGGCACGCCGATAAGCCACAGACATCCGGAGCGCATCAGACTTTCACCTTCTTCTTCGCCGCTTCGAATTTGCGGTTCATCACGATGCGGTCCTCGGCGGAGAAATTCTTGCGCACGTCGGACCAGACGTTGCGCTCTTCCTCCTCGACATGGTGCTCGACCAATTCCTTGAGGACCTTGGCGGCGGCCGAGAACTCCGGCGACATCGCGTTTTGGATCTTGCCGAGATTGCCCAGCACCTTGTCGCCGAGCGCGTGCTCGAGATAGCCCTCCTCGCCGTCGATCTTGATGTCCTTGTCCTTGAGCGCCAGGATGGCGTCGTAGACGACCTTTTCCTCGGCCCGCAGATGCGGCACCAGCGCCGCCTTGAGCTTCCTGAGCAGCGCCTTGCGCTCCACCGCGCGGTCGCTGTCGACCAGTTTCTTGAGCAGCTCCGACGCCTCCTCATGCTCCTTCTTGAGCTTGTCGAGAATATCCATGTCGTCGGGGCGGCTGGTCCCGGACTTGGGCGCAAGGGCGCGTTCGAGCTTCTGCCCCGACGTCTTGATCTTCGTCATGAAATTCATCTGCAATCCCCAAGGTGAGCCGTCAGGGAACGAGATGTCCGCGGGTAAGTTCCGCGCCTGCCCGTTTTTTCGTCAACGGCCGTCCGGCACGGGCGATCAACGGCCCGGAGCGGGCCTGGTCGTGATTCTTTGCGCTTGGCGAAAGCGCGTTGTCGAAATCGATCGATCTGGCCCATCCTCGGGTCGGACCAGCGCGAGAGAAAGCGATGAGAGAGTTGATCCTGAAGATGTCCATGTCGCTCGACGGCTTTGTCGGCGGACCCGAGGGCGAAATCGGATGGGTATTCGGCGCCGACCAAGAAGCCGAGACCTGGACCCTAGAGACCGTGTGGAACGCCAGCCTGCACATCATGGGCAGCCGCACCTTCCATGACATGGCCGCCTACTGGCCAACGTCCACCATGGTGTTCGCGCCATCGATGAACCAGATCCCCAAGGCGGTCTTTTCCAAACAGGGACCGGCCGTCCTGAAGGCGGCCGTCACGACCAAGGGGCTCAGAGACGCGCTGGACAGGGCCGGCGACACCCAAATCGAGCAGCTTCAACCCGGCGCGGAAAGCTGGGCGGAGGCCTACGTGGCCGGCGGCGACCTGGCCCGCGAAATCGCCAAGCTGAAGGCTAAGGACGGCAAGCCGATCATCGCCCACGGAGGCGCCAGCTTCGCACGTAGCCTCATCGCCGAGAACCTGGTCGATGAATACGCCCTGATGGTCCATCCGATCGCGTTGGGCAAAGGCCTGCCGATCTTCTCCGACCTGCCCGCACCGAGGTCCCTCAAGCTGGTCTGCGCGAAGGCCTTTCCGGGCGGCGCTGTGGCGCAGATTTATCGGCCGGCCTGACCATGTCTGAATATCTGCCCCCGATTCGGTCGCAACCGGTGCGACGAAGACAGAGCGCGGGCAGAACTCGGCAAATATTGAGGCCGGAAGACGCAATTTGACTCTGTTTCCGCGCGCTGGAACTCTGGCCTTTCACTTCGGGCGGAGGCGGTCATGGCAAGCGTCAGCAAGGCGAACGGTGCGTTCACGGTGAAGGCTTATATCGGCGACGCCAAGACGCTGCTGGCCTTCAATATCGACAAGCCGGGCGCCAAGAACCTCGCCGGCTTCACCATCCAGTGCCAGCCCGCATCGGGGCCGGCCTATTACCTGCTCAACAGCCTGCAGTTCGAGACGCCTGCCGACCACGCGCAGGACAACTCGCAGCCGGCCAATTCGAGCATCAACGCGCCCTATCGAAAATTCCGCTGGCTGCACGTGCCAGGCTCCGCGCACCAGGGCACCGAGCCGTCCTTCGGCGCCTATACCTACACCGCGACGCCGCGCTATTTCGACGGCAAGGGCTCGCTGCTGCCGCTCGATCCCAAGACGAGCGCCGCGGTCAGCGTCGACGTCAAGCCGTTCGCAAGCGGCAAGCTGGCGCTCGGTTTCACGCGCGGCTTCACCCAGAGCCAGGCCTTCGTGCATCATTTCGGCAAGGCGGCGCTGATCCGGCCCAAGGTCAAGCAGCTGATCTTCGACACCTCGGCGCAGTCCGGCGCCAACGCCCAGGGCGACAAATACACCTACCAGGACGAATACGAATGGCTCGGCTTCACCGCGCGGCAGCAGATTTTCGCGCTGCTGAACGCGGTGCTGGCCGACCACAGCCTGCATCTGGACATGTTCGCCTACGACCTCAACGAGCCCGACGTCCTGACCATCCTGCTGAAGCTGGCGGCGCAGGGGCGCATCCGCATCATCCTGGACAATGCGACGCTGCATCACGCCAGCCCGCCCAAGCCGGAGGATCAGTTCACCACGCAGTTCACCAAGGCCGCCAAGGGCAAGGCCGCCATCCTGCGCGGCAAGTTCCAGCGCTTCGCCCACGACAAGATCTTCATCGTCTCCACGGACGGCACGCCCGCGACCGCGAGCAAGGTGCTGACCGGCTCGACCAATTTTTCCGTCACCGGCCTGTACGTCAATTCCAACCACGTCCTGGTGTTCGACGATCCGACCGTGGCGGGGACGTATGCGCAGGTCTTTAACGCGGCCTGGACCGGCAAGGTGCAGGAGAAGGCGTTCCTCGCCTCGCCGCTCTCCGGCAAATCGTTCGCGTTCGGCGGCAGCGGCGGCGTGCCGAAGATGGAGGTCACCTTCTCGCCGCACAAAGCGGACTACGCCGACCAGATCCTCGGCGGCATCGCCGATCGCGTGACGCAGGAAGGCAAGAAGCCCAAGGCCGACGGCAGCGTGCTGTTCGCGGTGATGCAGCTCGACGGCAGCGACAGCCCCGTCTACAAGGCGCTCGCGGCGGTGCACAAGAACCAGCGCGTCTTCAGCTTCGGCATCTCCGACACCACCAGCGGCATCGCGCTCTACGCGCCGGGCAACAAGTCGGGCGTGCTGGTGACCGGCAAGCCGGCCGGCACGGTGCTGCCGCCGCCCTTCGACCAGGTGCCGGGCGTCGGCCTCGGCCACCAGGTACACCACAAATTCGTGGTCTGCGGCTTCAACGACGACGATGCCGTGGTCTATTGCGGCTCATCGAACCTGGCGCCGGGCGGCGAAGCCTCCAACGGCGACAACCTGATCGCCATCCACGACCAGGACGTGGCGACGGTATTCGCGATCGAGGCGCTCGGCCTCGTCGATCACTTCAACTTCCTCGACAAATATGCCGGCAAGGCCGCCAAGGCCGGCAAGGGCAGCAAGGCGAAAGCCCCGGCGAAGAAAAAACCGACCTCGCAGACGCAGGCCGCGCTCGACGCCAAATGGTATCTCGACACCGACGACAAATGGACCCAGTCCTATTTCGACAGCAGCGACACGCATTGCGCCGACCGCCTGCTGTTCGCCTGAGCGCCAAGCGTTACGCGGCCTGCGCCTTGCCGCCGGGCGAGGCGAGGATCAGCTTGACGAGCTCCTCGGTGACGTTGGGCTCGAGGCCCTCGGTGTGGCCCTTGCCGATGCGCACCACGTCGGCGATCACCCGCCCGCCTTGCGCGTTCGGATAGACGAAGACCTCCGCCCGGCCCGGTCCCGGCTTGAAGCCCCAGCCCTTGTTGGAATAGCTCTCGCGCGTGGTGTCGTGGATCTTGCCGCCGACCGTGTCGACGATGTCGGGACGCTGCCGGCGCGAGCCGGCGGCGTATTTCTCCGCCACGGGCGAAGTGGTGGGCAGGCTCGCGATCTCGTGCTCGCCGGTGGTGAAGATGTGCGAGAGGTCGGTGGTGACCGGCGGCGGCGGCGGAAAGGCCGGCATGGTCCGCTCGGCGCCCGGCGGCATGGGCAGCGCGAAGCCCGGCGCACGCTCGGCCGCACCGAGACGCCCGCCGGAGAGGCTGAGCCAGCCGTCGACGCGCGCCTGGAAGAACGGATCGCTGCCGAGCAGGCGGCGCGAGGTCATGCCGCCCTGGCTGTGTCCGACCAGCCAGAAGCGCGCGATATTCGCCTTGCCGTATTTGTCGAACACGAAATCGACGATGTTGCGCAGATGCGCGTCGTCCGCCTCGCCGACCCAGCGCCGCGCCGGCTCCTTGGTCGCGGCCGACGGCGTCGCGATCACCAGGCGATATTTCTCCTTGACGTCGACGGCCGGAAAGTAAGCCCGCTGCCAGGCGCCGACCGAGCCGCCGCCATGCAGGCTGAGCAGGAACGTAACCTTCTCGCCCGGCTGCAGGTCGTCCGGATCGTCGAGATAGAATTTGCGACCGGTCTTTTGGTCCGTCGCGGCGATGCTGGCCATGGTCGCGTCTCCCCGTCGCGCCGGTCTGCCGCCGGCGTCTTCGCGGCCAGTCTAGGGCGCGGCCGAGGCGGCGCGCCATCGCCGCGGCCCGGTGCGACGTTCACGCCTTTCGGGCGCGCCTTGCGCGGCACCTGCCCCGTCGCGCGGGCGGCCATAGAACAGTTGCAGATTTCGCCAAGTCAAAATATAGTAAATGCGGGGCTGCAAGGGGCGAAGAACAGTGGCCAAAGGTCTTAGAATAAGGCTCGGCGTCCATGACCTCACCGCGCCGATGGTCACGGCGTTTCGCGAATCCTATCGCCAGATGCAGGCGATCTCCGACAATCGCGGCTATCAGTATCTGGCGGGCCTGCACGGCGTGCCGAGCTGGTATTGCTGGCATCACCAGCAGAACGCCCGCTCGGCGCAGCAGATGCAGCTGTTCCTGCCCTGGCACCGCGCCTATCTCTACAATTGGGAAATGGCGATGCGCGACCGCGTCGCCGACGTGACGCTGCCGTGGTGGGATTGGACGCTGCTGCCGCCGCGGCAGAGCGGCCTGCCCAAGATCTTCACCGACGCCGCGGCGCCGGGCGGCGGCAGCAATCCGCTGCGCAGCTTCAAGGTCGATCTGCCGAATGCGCGCCCGCCGATCGTGCGCGGCACGTCGCGCTCGCCGGAGGCGCCCAGCGGGCTGCCGACGACGGATGACGTCAACGACGCGCTGGCGCGGACCGACTGGAACGATTTCACCGACAAGCTCGAGGACATCCATGACAGCGTCCATGGCTGGGTCTCCGGCGACATGGGCGTGGTGGGAACCGCCGCGTTCGATCCCATATTCTGGTCGCATCACGCGATGATCGACCGGATCTGGTGGCTGTGGCAGACCCGGCACGGCAACGGCAACATTTCCGCGGATTTGCTGGACGTCCCGCTGGCGCCCTTCAATTTCCGCGTGCGCGACGTTCTGAACGTCAACGATCTGGGCTATGATTACGCGGCGGCGGCGGCGCTCATCGCCACCAGAGGAAAAGGCTAATGGCGAAAGCATCGGCCAGGAAGACCCCGCGCCCGCAGCGCCTGGCGGCGCCGCGCCGCCCCGAGACCATGGCGAAATCCTTCACCTCCGAGCCGGTGGCGATCGAGTTCGCCGACGCCAGCCATCGCTTCGTGCGCGCCGATCTGGAGATCAACGGCATCGCGCATGGCGAGGCCTCCTATGAGGGCCGCATCTTCCTCGACAACCCCAAGGCCAACGCCAAGACGCCCAAGACCATCGAGGAAGGCTATGCCGGCTCGTTCAACATCTTCGGCCATGGCGGCTGCCTCGGCGATCCGGGGCATTGCGACATCAACGAGCACAACCGCGATCCCTACGATTTCCGCGCGCCCCATCCGCTGACGCTGGCCTCGAAACGGGTGACGGTGACCGCGGCGCTGCGCGCCGCCGCCCGGACCAAGAAGAAGGCGACGATCACGATCGTTCCGGTGGTGACCGCCGCCAACGACCTGTGCGACACCAAGGACGTCTTTCACTTCGAGCGCATGCAGTTCGTGACCTATAACGGCTAGCGCTGCGTTCGGGCGGCAAGCCGCTTTATTTGAAGATCGCCTTGGGCAGCATCACATGCACGCCCTTGTTGCGGTCGACGATTTCGGTGACGTCGACGTCGCCGGCCACGCTGGTCAGCATGTAGGCGTCGTCCCGGCTCAGGTGCTTTTCGTTCACCAGGAAATCGACCATCTCGCGCACCGCCTTGTGGGCGGCGATGGAAAGATCGTCGTCGAAGCCCATGGCGATGTAGTGCGTCGGCGTCTCGGCGCGCGGATAGGAGATCTTCAGGTCCTTGCGCACGACGAATTCCAGCGTGCCGATCAGCGAGGTCTCCATCGCCGTCACGTCGACCTCGCCATTGCCCTGCCCGGCATGGCCGTCGCCGATCTCGAACAGCGCGCCCGGGTTGAAGACCGGCAGATACAGTGTCGAGCCGGCGACCAGCTCCTTGTTGTCCATGTTGCCGCCATTGATGGTGGGTGGCGTCGAATCGTAGCGCCCGAACGCCGCCGGCGGCGCCACGCCCATGCTGCCGAAGAAGGGATGCAGCGCAATCGCGATGCCGGGCGCGAAATCCGCCAGCATGTGCTTGGCATCCAGCGGAATGATCTTGATGCGCGCATAGGGGAAATCGTCGGTGAGGATGCCGGCGCCGTAGCGAAAGCCGTTATAGGCGTAGGGGATCGCCAGCTCGATCTTGCGGATATGGATTTCCAGCGTGTCGCCGGGCTCGGCGCCCTCGATATAGACGGGGCCGTTCAGGATGTGCCCGCCGGGGCCCTTGTCCGTCACCGCGGCATAGACGTCGCGCAAGGCCTGCTCGACCGCGGTGGGTGCGACGCCGGCCTTCTCGAGCCCGGTGGGGCTGTTGGTCAGCAGGGTGCGGAAGACCACGGTGTCGCCGGAATGGATGCGCAGCACCGGCGCCCTTGCCGCGTCGTAATTGCCCCAGGTCACCGTCGTCGGCCCCGCGACCAGCGAATAGGTCGCGGCCTGTGCGGCTAGCGGGCAGAAGGAGAACGCAAGCGCGGCGAGAATCCAACGGAGCATGGCGTCCCTCGCGAATCGAAGCGGCGGCCTGAACCATGCCACAGGCCAGTCTTGCGGGGCAGTTGACGCGCCCTGGAGCGGTTGCGCGCGAAACGACGATTGAAGAACGGCCATGGCCAATACCGACAGCGACCCGCCGGTTGCACATCCGACCTGGTACGCGGATATCCGCCATTACTTCACGCAAATGGACATCGACCATATGGGTGCCAAGGGCGTCGACCTGGCGACCTGCCAGGGCGTGGTCGCACAGCTACGCGGAATTTTCAATTGCTGATGCCGCTCTACGTCTGCCGGCGCTGGGAGGGCAGCGTGCGACTTCCGCGTCGAGCCCGGGAAGATTCTCGACAAGAAGCTGTCCGTCGAGATCCATGTGCCGGGACAGAAGGCCATGGGCACGCGTCGCGAACCGGACTGCCCCGGCAGGCGCGTTCGCCGGCCGGCTCATCCCTGCAATTCGTGGAGTTCCCACAATTCGCGGCGGCTGAAATGCAGATGGGGCCACAGCGCCATCATGGCGACACGCCCGATCTTCTTTTCCAGAACGTCGAGCCGTTTCAGGTCGTCGCGGATCGACGTCCTCGGCTCCGGCTTCTGGTTGTTCTCCCGCGCCAGCGACATGCTCTCGGCGCGCAGCACGACCTGCGTGTGCAGCTTCAGATATTCGAAAATGTCGTCGATGACGGCCTGGTCGAACTTCTTGGCGAGGCCGACCACGAAACGGCCCGCCTCGCTGTGCGCGAACTGGCCGCTGTCGATCTCGTCGAGCAATTGGCGATGCGATTTGTAGTCGTCCACCAGCCATTGGTGAACGGCATGCTCGGACTTGGTGAAGATCAGCAGGAAGATCACGGGCAGGCCCAGCAGGACCGCGACGGTCGAGAGCAGCGGCATGCCGGTGAGCAGGTTGTAGGCCACATGCACCACGATAGCGGCCACAAGGGCGAGGAAGAAATACACCGGCCGCGGTCCGCCCCGCCGCTCGATCAGCGACTCTGAGAGCGCCGCGAACATGGCGGTCGCGCCGCCATGCATGATCGCCGTGCCGAAGCCGCGGATGATCCAGGTGCCGAAGTCGGCGTCCTGCAGCGCCTGCAGGAAAAAGACGTTCTCGAACAGCGCGAAACCCGTGCCGACGGCGAAGCCCAGGATGGTCGCATCGATCATGAAGCCGATGCGATTGCGCGCGAACAGAAAGACCAGCGCCGCGGCCTTGAGCGTCTCCTCGACCGCCGGTCCGGCGAAACGGCTATAGGCGGTATAGTCGAGCGCCAGAGCCTGCAGCACGGTGCCGTTGATGTAGTACGCCGCGACCGCCAGCGCGATGCCGGCGACGATGGCCTGGACCAGTTCGATCAGGTTGATGAGCCGGTAGCTGTCGAAATAGAGCAGCACCCCCAGGAAGGCGAGCACCGGCGCCAGGGCGATGGGCGCCTCGATGAGAAATTGCGTCGTCATGCTGCGCCACGCGTCGTTAGAGGATCTTCAGCGAAGCCAGGATCTCGTCATGGCGGCTGGTGATGCTGCTGTCGCTGAAGCCCCTGGCGTAGCCGATCGAGAACGTCATCGGCAGGCGGACCGCGATGGTGAAATTCCAGTCGAGCTGGAAGCCGAGGCTCTCATAGGTGTGCGACGCAGTGCGGCCGGGATCGCCCAGCAGCACGCCGGCGAACACGGCCGGGCGGACCGAGCTGAGGAAGAAGGCGGTGGTGCCGACGTCGCTGAAGCGAACCGGCGGCAGGTTCCACTCGCCCACGGCTTTCACGAAACTCTGGGCGCTGATGGCATCGATGTCGAAGCCGGGAAAGCTGTCGTAATCGCGATAGCGCTTCACGTCGCCGTCGTCGACATAGTTGTTGCCGAAGGAGCCGAAGTAGAAATAGTCGAGGCCGTCACGCGGATTGCCGCTGCCATAGCCCGCCGCGGTGTAGGCCCAGAGCGAGGAATGCTGCCAGGGCAGCGCGAGGCCGGCATTGGCCTCCAGCCGCGCCTTGGGGAAAAACGTGCCGTGCGAATAGTCGGAGCTGACTTCGCCGCGCAGGTGATAGCCTTCCTCGTAGTCGACGGCGCCCAGCGACCGGTCGATATCGTCGTAGTTGAGCGCCAGGCGGACGGTGGCCAGACTGGGATCGACGGCCGTCACGTTCTGCGCGCCGGGCAGCGTGTCGAGGCCGGAATAGAGCTCCAGGTCGGCGGTGAAATCCAGGCGCCGCGGCGGATCGAAGATCAGCGCCTCGCTATAGCCGCCGAGCAGGGCGTCGCCCTTGCGGCTGCGGTCGACCGGGCCGAACAGGTCGTAAAAGTTCGCATTGTTGTGCCAATACCTGACATGCCAGTAGAGCGTGCGATACGACAGGTCGGCATGGAACTGCTCGCCGGTCGTGATATTGCTCGCCGGCGAGAACGAGACGTTGGCGGTGAGCTGGTTGTAGCCCAGCGGATCCTCGAAATCGGCGTACAGCCCGAAGGCGGCATGGCCCTTGTAGCCCATGATCGTGGGGTAGAGCGCCATCAGGTGCAGCTCGTCACGCGGAATATACTCGCCGCGGTCGGTGATCATCGAATCCAGCGGCACTTGCGAAGGCGGTCCGACGGCCCAGGTCTTCACCACCGGATATTTGTCGGCGATCTCGGTGCCGAGGAAGCTGACATTGCCCAGATCGTCGAGCGGCTTGGGATCGATCCGCACCGGCCTGAAGCCCTGGCCGGTGTATTCGTAGACGATGAGCGAGCCGTCGGCCATCGGCAGCGGCCGGAAGAAGCCGGTGACCGCGTTGCTGACCGCCTCGACCTTGCCGGTGGCGAGCTCGAGGCGATAGACGTTCGACACGCCGGTGTAGAACGCCGTCGCGTAGAGATATTTGCCGTCCGGCGAGAACACGCCGCCCTCGGGCACCGCGGGATCGCGCTTCATCGTGGCAATGGGCTTGACGACGCCGGCCTCAAGGTCGGCCAGGCGGAACACGTCGATGCGCTGCTCGCCGTCGATCTCGCCGATGGCGGCGGCGAGATATCGGCCGTCCGGCGAGATGTCGAGGTCGAACACGATCCGGCCATAGGGAAAGGCGTGGACGAGCTTCCAGCTGTCGTGCTCCGGCCCGACTCGCACCAGCGAGTCCAGCCCGTTGAGCGGACGAACGCCCCACAGCGAATGGTCGATCGGATTGAGCGCGAGATCGCCGGCCCGGCCGTCATGGATCAGCATCCTGGTGCTGCCGCTCGGCAGGTCGATCTCCATCAGGTCGCGGAAATCGTTGTTGTCGGTGGTGTAGTAGACCTTGTGCTCGGCCGCGTCATAGGCGAGCGACGTCACGCGGTAGAGTGCCGGCCCCTTGAGGTTCGTCAGCTTGCGCACGCTGCCGTCCTTCAGCGAGATCAGGCCGATATTCGCGATGACGCCGGGCGCGCGAAAGCCGGCGATCAGGCTGTCCGTGGCTGCGTCGTAATAGCTGCGCGAGACCGATCCCAGGGCCTGCGCGGTGAGCGGCGTGGTCGGCGTCACGGGATATTGCTGCACCGATTTCAGATTCTTGGCCTGGAAGTCGTGCTCCCATTTGATCCAGTCGGCCCAGGCGTCGTCCAGCGGCTTGCCGAAGACCCGCGCGAAATCCGTCTGGTAGTAGCTGTCGCTGTCCTCGCCGCGTTTCAGCCAGGCGATGACCTTTTCTGGACCATAGGTCATGGCGAGGTAGGAGTAGAACCGCGTGCCGTAGAGATAGTCGTTGGCGCCGACCTGGAAATCGACCGAATTGCCTTCCGCTTCCAGACCGAGCGGCGTGTAGAACCGCGCGTCGTCGCGCACCATGGCGCGGAACACCATCTCGTCATAGCCGCCTTGCGCGCGGCCGAGGCCGCCCGCCATCCACGTCTCCATGAAGACGGCACTGCCTTCCAGATACCAGCGCGGCACGGTGGTGCGCGGCGCCGCCAGGTAGTTGTAGAGAATCGATTCGGGATGATCGACGATCGGAAGCGGCTTGCCGTGCAGGGCGGCGCGCCACCAATTGTCCGCACGGTTCGCCACATCCATCGTCGCGATGTGGGTCAGCTCGTGGTTCATCAAGGTGAAGAAGCGCTCGCCGGGACTGAAGGTCTCGAACGGAATGTAGATCGGCGCAACGTCGAGCGTCAGCGCGTTGCTCGGCGTGGCGCGCACCGTGGCGCGGCCGTTGTCGGACAGGTCGCGCAACAGGACGACCGGCCGGTCATAGGGCGTCCAGTCGTACATCCGGCGCTGGAAGGCGAAGGAATTCTCGTAGGCGCGCGCCACATAGGGCGTCAGATAGGTCTGGATGGGATCGTAATAGAGGAGTTCGAGATCCTTGGTCTCGAGCCGGCTCAGGCCCACGGACGGCGAAAGCGCCTGACCGCGCGCGAATACCAGCAACCCCAGGCACAACGCCAGGCGGCTTACGCTCCTCACCGACACGATTCGAACCCCCACAGCCAGCAGCCAGACTGGCAGCTAGATGCAAAAAGAAACAGCCGCCGTCCAGAGGACGGCGGCTGCTGCGTTCAATTCTATTTTCAGTGTTGCTGCGAGGCTGCCTGTGAAGCGGCCTGCGAGGATGCCTGCGAAGCCGCCGCGCCCGCCGCCTGGGAGGCGGCCTGAGACGCCGCTTGCGAGGCAGCCTGGGAAGCGGCCTGCGACGCGGCAAGGGCCGCGGCTTGCGAAGCAGCCTGCGAGGCGGCTTGCGAAGCGGCCGCGGATGCCGCCTGCGAAGCGGCCTGCGAAGCGGCAAGCGCCGCCGCCTGCGAGGCAGCGGCATTGGCCGCCTGCGAAGCCGCCTGCGAAGCAGCCTGCGAGGCCGCCGACAGAGCGGCCTGCGACGCCGCGAAGGACGCCGCCGCCTGCGATGCCGCGGCGCCGGCAGCCTGCGAAGCCGCCTGCGACGATGCCGCCGACGCAGCCTGCGAGGCGGCGTTCAGAGCCGCTTGCGCGGCCGCGGCCTGGCTTGCGGCCTGCGATGCAGCCTGAGAGGCCGCCTGAGACGCAGCCTGGGACGCCGCCAAAGCGGCAGCCTGGGACGCCGCAGCGGATGCGACATGCGAAGCGGCCTGCGAGGCCGCCTGCGACGCGGCCAGAGCGGCGGCCTGAGACGCTGCCGCCGAAGCGGCGTGCGATGCGGCGGCGGACGCAGCCTGCGAGGCGGCAGCGGCGGCGGCCTGCGAGGCGGACTGCGATGCCGCCTGCGAGGCGGCCAGGGCGGCGGCCTGCGAAGCCGCGTGCGACGCGGCCTGCGAAGCGGCCGACGAGGCGGCGATGGCAGCGGCCTGCGAAGCGGCGGCGTTCGCGGCCTGCGAGGCCGCCTGCGAAGCGGCATGCGAAGCGGCGTTGAACGCGGCCTGCGACGCCGCGCTGGCGGCGCTGGCGGCTTGCGAAGCGGCCGACGAGGCCGCCTGCGAGGCGGCATGCGAAGCCGCGCTCATGGCCGCCTGCGACGCGGCAAGGGCCGCGGCCTGGCCGGCGGCCTGCGAAGCGGCAGCACCCGCAGCCTGCGAAGCGGCGACGCTGGCCGCCTGCGACGAAGCCTGCGACGCGGCGGACGAGGCCGCGGCGCTCGCGGCGGAGGACGCGGCTTGCGTGTCCTTCGACAGGGTCTGGAAGGAATCGGTCTGCATCATGGTCGGCACGGCGGTATCGCCGGTGACGACGTCGCCCTCATGCACCTGACCGGCGTGATAACGGCCCATAGGCGCGACGGTGCCCGCCGTGTGGCCCGACTTTGCCGGGAAGTACTGGCTGCCGACCACGACACCGCCGGCAACGACGGCGAGAACGGCGGCGCCCATCAGCAACTTACCCTTGCCGAGACGAGAGTTACTCATATGCGGAATTCCCCCTAAGGTTCACGGTGCGCAACACTTGGTCGCGGGACGGCGAACCGTCAAGCAAAGTCGATCACAGCCCGTGACGTTCTTTCGGCCGCAGGACGGCGCCGGCCCCGGGGGCGTCACGCCCCGAACCGCAAAAAACTCTTGAAGTCCAATAATTTAGCCGGCCGGCGCAGCCGCCGGTTGCGAAAACATGACAGCGCCGCCACCTTAACCACGATCGCGCGGCGCTGTGACCGACATTATTCCGCCGTCTTGCGACCGCGCGTACGATTGTTAACGTCGCGCGATGGGCGAGGCGATCACGGCGATTCCCGGGGCGGATGCGAAGCGGTCGGCCAAGATCGCCGATGCGCTGGCCCGCGACAGCGTGTTCGCGGCACTGCCGCCGGCGCGGCTCGAAGCCCTCGCGAAGTCGGGCACCTTCTTCGAATTGCAAAAGGGCCAGCGCCTGTTCAGCCACGGCGACCGCTCGGATGCCGCCTATGCGGTCCTCGTCGGCGAGGTCGAGATCGCGATACCGGGCATCGACGGCCGCCCGGTGTGGCTGGCGCGTATCGGCTCGGGCGCGATGATCGGCGAGATGGGCGCGATCGACGGTACGCCGCGGGTGACCGATGCGACCGCGACGCGGCGCTGCGAATTGCTGCGCATAGACCGCCAGTTCATTCTCGATGCCATGCTGGCCGAGCCGAAGGCGACGCTGGCCCTGCTCGGCGTCCTGATCCGGCGCTTGCGCGAGACCGATGCGCTGGTCGAACGCACCTCGTCCATGGAGCTCGGCAAGCGGCTGGCGCGTTTTCTCCTGATCGAAGGCGTCAACGGCCGGATTCTGCACAATCAGTCGGAACTCGCCCACCACATCGGCGCGTCGCGCGAAGCGGTCAACCGCAAGCTCGAAAGCTGGCGCCGGCAAGGCTGGGTGGAGCTTTCCCGCACCGGCCTGCATATCCGCGACCGCGCGGCCCTGCTCGCCGTCTGCAAGCGGCACGCCAAACTGCATATCTGAGCGGTCGCGTCCTCATATCCGGATCCGATTTTTGGGCGCCAGATAGAGCTTGTCGCCCGGCTTGACGTCGTAGGCCCGGTACCAGGCATCCACATTGCGAACCGTGTCGCTGCGGTATTCGCCCGGCGGATGGCTGTCGCCGGCGATCTGCTGGCGCAGCGCGGCATCGCTCTGCACTCTGCGCCACCGCCGGGCAAAGGCCAGGAAGAAGCGCCGTTCGCCTGTCATGCCGTTCTTGACGGCATCGGGCCGGCCGTTCAACGCCAGAAGATACGCGGCATGCGCCACCTGCAAGCCCACCAGATCGCCGATGCTTTCGCTCAGAACCTGCTTGCCGCGCACGCAGAAGCCGGCTTGCGGACAATAGGCATCGTATTGCGCGCTGAGCGGCGCTGCCGCGGCGCGGTAGCGTGCCAGATCCTGCGCCGTCCACCACTGGCCCAGCCGTCCGCCGGCATCGTAGATGTTTCCGAGCTCGTCGAAGCTATGGCCGATCTCATGCGCCATGCCCGCGGCGGCCGAGCCGTAGTTCGAAGCCGCGTCGCCCGCGAAATCGAAATAGGGCGGCTGCAGAAGTCCCGCTGAGAATTGCAACGAATTCGGACTGAAATTGATGACGGCGCCGACCACCTGCGGCAACAGGCTCCACTCGGCCGGATCGACCGGCTGAGCGAGCTTCGCCAGATCGTGCCGATAGAGGAAAGCTTCCGCCCGGCGCATATTGCCGAAGGCATCGCCGCGTATCACGGCGAGCGCCGAATAATCGGTCCATGTATCGCCATAACCGACGCCGATCTTGAGCGCGGCCAGCTTGGCCAGCGCCTTCGCCCTGGTCCCCGGCGACATCCAGGCGAGATGGACAAGGCGCGCGCGCCAGGCGGCGCGGATGTTTTCCGCCATGACGACGGCCGCGGCCTTGGCCTCGGGCGGAAAATATCGCGCGACATATAGTCTGCCGATCGCCTCACCGAGTACCGCGGTGGTGTCGGCGATGGCCTGCCCCGCACGGTCCGGCGCGTCCGCGCCAAACCCCTGCGGCAGGACGGCGGCATAATGCGCGATGAGATGAAAGACGAGATAGTCCTGCCACGCCTGGATGGGCTGGCCGGCCACCGAGGCCGCCGTGCCGGTCACCGCCGACGGTTGCCAGACGACAAAGTCGAGCTGCCGGTCCAGGCCCGCCGCTTTGAAATAAGCATCCCAGTTCATGCCGGGGGCTTTGGCGTCGAAGTCGGCACGCCGCCATGCATTGTCGGTCTTGAAGACGTCGTCCGTGTCGGCGCGGGAGGCGTGCGACCTGGCGAGAGCGGTTTCCAGATCCAGGACCCGCGCCGCGCGCGCGTCCGGATCCGCAAAACCGGCCAGTTTGAAGACCGCGGCGATGTGCGCCCGGTAGGTGCTGCGCAGTTCGGCTTTTTCGGGAGCGGACGCGAAATAGTCCTCGCGGTCCGCCAAGCCAAGGCCGCCTTGCACCAGATGCGGCACATAGCGATCGGGGTCATGGAAGCCCTGGTGAATCCAGACGCCGAAGACATTGTCGTCCTGGGTATCGGAGCCGTCGTCGAGCCGCAGCGTGCTGCCGAGATAAGCCGACAGCGTGTCGCGATCCGTTATGGCGGCGATGGCTGCCAATTCGTCGGAAAGGGGCGCGAGGCCCTTGGCCTGGATCGCGGCGGCATCCATCTGGCTGGCGTAGTAATCGCCGATCTTTTGCGCGAGCGCACGCTCCACCGGGTTGCCGCCGGCGGGGACGGCGTCCGCCGCGCCCTGCACCAATTCGCGGACGCGCCGTGCGTTCTCGTCCCGCAGCATGGCGGAGGTGTCGTAACTGGACCTGCCGGCGGGAATTGTCGTGGCCTTGAGCCAAGGGCCGTTGGCGAAGCGATAGAAATCGTCGCCGGGCCTTATGGTCGTGTCGGTGCCGGTATCGGGGTTCGACGGCGTCGCGAAGGGCGTGGCGGGCGCCGCGGCCGCAAGGACCACGATGACGGCCGCAAGGACGAGGACAGGGCTGCGAAAATCAGACATGCGCCGCTCCGCGAACCGCGCCGGGCGCTGCGCGCGCCGCCAATGCGGATCTGGTGTCGAGGATCTGCGCGAACTCGTCCTGCAGATCGCTGAGAGCGGCGTCGTGGACATCGCCGGCGAGACGCAGCCGTCCATCGAGACCGCGACGGTCGAAGGTCGCCGTCGCGTCCGATACCACAAAGGTCTTGAATCCGAGATTGCCGGCGAAACGCGCGGTCGTCGAAATGCAATGGTTGGTGGTCAAGCCCACGATCACCAGCGACGCGATGCCCAGGGCTCGCAGGTCGACCTCGAGCGTCGTCCCGACGAACGCGCTGTTGACGCTCTTGCGATAGACCCGCTCGCTCGCCAGCGGCGCCGTCTCGGGCTTGGCGGCGTTTCCCGGCGTGCCGCGCCGCAGGCGGCCCGAGGCGGCGGGTGAATCGTGATGCACGTGAACGACCGGCGCGCCGGCCGCTCGCCACGCGGCAAGAAGGGCCGCGGCATTGGCTTCCGCCATCGGATTGTTGCGGGCGCCCCAGGCAGGGTCGTCGAAGCCAAGCTGCATGTCGACCACCAGCAGGGCGGCGTTGCGTTCCAGCGCCTTCACGTCTCGCACCCTTCGCCTGTTTGCAGCCGGACCTTGTGCGACGGGCGATGGAGGTCCAAAACGGCGATGGAGCCATCGGAAAAACCGATAACACGGTGTCGGGCAAAGACCTGGAAGTCCATCATTGCCGCGTCCTCGTCGCGGTCGCCGACCACGGCGGCGTCGCGGCGGCGGCGCGCGCGCTGGGACTTGCGCAGTCGACGGTTTCCGAGACGCTGCTGTCGCTGGAACGCGTTCTCGGCGCGCCGGTCACGCTGCGCCGCCCCGGCAAGGAAGCGGCGCTCACGGCGGCTGCCGAAAGCCTGCTGCCCGCCGCGCGGACGTTGATCTGCGCCTCGGAGGCGGCGCTGGCCGCCTTCGTGCGGAACGGCAGGCAAACCATCCGGCTCGGCACGGTGGAATCGATCAGTTCTTTCCTGCTGCCCGCGCCGCTCGGCGCTTTTCGGCAGCGCTGGCCGCATGTCGATGTGCACATCACGATCGGTTTGTGCGACGACCTGCGCCGGCGCGTTCGACGTCTCGAACTCGACGCCGCGCTGACGATCGAGGGCGCCGACCGCGCCGGCGACGGCGCGGAGGGCCGCGTGCTGTCGCCGACACAACTCCGTCTCGTCGTGGCGCCGCACAATCCGCTTGCGCGAAAAACCGTCGGCCGCCCGGATCTGGCTCTGCGCACGTTCCTGCTGGCCGATCCCGGTGGTGCGTTCAACGAGCTCCTGCGCGCCTGGTTCAAGGATTCGGCGCACGGCCCGAAGTTCGAATCGGCCGGCAGCATCGACGGCGTGAAACGCGGGATACGGAGCAGCGACGCCATCGGCGTCCTGCCGGCTTACGCCGTCGCCGAGGAGCTTGCGTCGAGGGCGCTGATCGCCTTGCGGGTGCGCGAGGCTTTGCCGCCCATCGCGCTGCTGCTGACGACCCCGGAACCTGTTCTTGCATCGTCGCCGCTGCACAATCTGGTCGAGCAGATCGACGCCGCGTTCGACAGGTAAACCATCGGCGTTGGTTTTGTGGACGGCGAACCGGTCGTGCGGGCGGGTCTTTGTCGCGCGATCGCGCGTCTGGCGCGCGGTTCGAAATGGGTGCATCCTGTCGCGCTAGCGGGTCGCAGAATCCGCGTCGGGAGGACATTATGGCACTTGTCCGTCATCAGGGCCGGTCGCAGGATTTATCCCTTATCGGCCTGATATTGGTCGTGGTCGGGATCATCGCGGTCTCCGTCCCCTGCCTGAAACTCGCGGTCGATCAGTTCTTTGCATGGTTTTCCTGACCCGCTGAGCGTCCTGGCGGATTGAACCAAACCGGCGAAACCCTCCCGATTGCGAAATATTATGTCCGTCGCGATGCCCAAAGGCGGGGGACGGGCGCTTCGCTCTTCAATGGGCCATCCTAAATGGGCCATCCTGCCCTCTGGAATGTTGCATCTGCGAAGAGTACGCCGGGAGCGAATCCACGCGCCGACCGTCTTGTTCCAAATAGCTTCCGAGTGGTTCCGCATGATTTCGAAGACTGCCAACAGAATGGGCCGCGCTTTGGTCCTGATCGGTTGCCTTGCCGCCGCCGCCTGCTCGAAAGGGCCGCCGCCGAAGCCGCCGCCGCCCAATGTCGGCGTGGTCGTCATCCGCCCCCAGCCGGTCGAATTGACGACGCTGCTGCCGGGCCGCACCAGCCCCTACGCGGTCTCGGACGTGCGTCCGCAGGTCGGCGGCATACTCAAGGCGCGCCTGTTCGAGGAAGGCAGCAATGTGAAGGCGGGCGCGGTGCTCTACCAGATCGATCCTGCGCCCTATGTCGCCGCCTATAACAACGCCAAGGGCGTCCTGGTGGCGGCGAAAGCCAAGGCCGACCGCTATGCCGCGCTGGTCAAGCTGCTGGCGGTGGCACGCCAGGATTACGACGACGCCGTGGCCGCCTATCAACAGGCCCTGGCCAATGCCCAGGCCGCCGCGATCAATCTCGGCTACACCAAAATCACCGCGCCGATCTCGGGCCGCATCAGCCGCTCGTCGGTCACGCAAGGCGCCTTGCTGACCGCCGACCAGACGACCGCCCTCGCCACCATCCAGACGCTGGATCCGATCTATGTCGACATCACCCAGTCGAGCACGGAGCTGCTGAGCCTCAAGCAGGCGATGCAGAACGGCCGAATGACGGACAACGGCCCGATGGCGGCGCGCGCCACGATCCAGCTGGACAACGGCACCGCTTACGACCAGGTCGGCACGCTGCAATTCAGCGAGGTCACGGTCGACCAGAGCACGGGTCAGGTCACGCTGCGCGCGATCTTCCCCAACCCGCAGGGCGTCCTGCTGCCCGGCATGTTCGTGCGCACGACCATCGTCGAAGGCGTGGCGCAAAACGCCATCCTGGCGCCGCAGCAAGGCGTCAGCCGCAACGAGAAGGGCGACCCCATCGTCTACATCGTCGATGCCAAGGGCATCGCGCGGCTGCGCCCGATCAAGACGTCGCGCGCCATCGGCGACAAGTGGCTGGTGACGGACGGCCTGAAGGCGGGCGACAGGCTGATCGTCGAAGGCCTGCAGAACGTGGCGGCGGACCAGCCGGTGCATGCCGTTGCGGCGTCCTTCGCCGGCCCCGCCAATCCGGGCCCGCGCTGATGGGGCTTTCCCAGTTCTTCATCGAGCGGCCGGTTTTCGCCTGGGTGATCGCGATCGTGATCGCGCTGGCCGGCCTGCTGGCGGTCGAGACCCTGCCGATCACGCAATACCCGACGATCGCGCCGCCCGCCGTGACCATCACCGCGACCTATCCCGGCGCCTCCGCCGAAACGGTGCAGAACTCGGTGACGCAGGTGATCGAGCAGCAGCTCACCGGCGTCGACAACCTGCTCTATTTCTCCTCGTCCAGCAGTTCCAGCGGCCAGATCGCGATCACCGTCACCTTCGCGCCCGGCACCAATCCCGACATCGCCCAGGTGCAGGTGCAGAACAAGGTTCAGCAGGCGCTGCCGACACTGCCCACCGAAGTGCAGCAGCAGGGCGTCGTCGTCCAGAAGTCGCAAAGCAGCTTCCTGCTGATCGTGGCGCTGTACGACGACACCGGCCGCTATACCAACAACGACATCTCCGATTTCCTGGCGAGCAAGCTGCAGGATCCGCTGTCGCGCGTCTCCGGCGTCGGCCAGGCGCAGGTGTTCGGCGCGCCCTATGCCATGCGCATCTGGCTCGATCCCTTCAAGCTCAACAATTTCGGGCTGACGCCGTCCGACGTGCAGGCCGCGGTGCTGGCGCAGAACACCCAGGTCTCGGCGGGCGAGCTCGGCGCCCAGCCGACGATACCGGGCCAGCAGCTGGATGCGACTGTGACCGCGCAGTCGCGCCTGCAGACGCCGGCGCAATTCCGCGCCATCGTGCTCAAGAGCAGCACCGCCGGCGGCATCGTCCATCTGGGCGACGTGGCCCGCGTCGAGCTGGGGGCGCAGAGCTATGCCGTGGTCAGCCGCATGAACGGCAAGCCGGCGGCGGGCATCGCCATCCAGCTGGCGCCGGGCGCCAACGCCCTCACCACTGCCGACGCCGTGAAAGCCAAGGCGCGGGATCTGTCGTCGACCTTCCCGCCCGGCGTGAAGCTCGCCTTTCCCGTGGACAACACGACCTTCATCCGGCTTTCGATCAACGACGTGATCAAGACCCTAGTGGAGGCGACGATCCTCGTCGTCGTCGTGATGTTCGTGTTCCTGCAGCATTGGCGCACCACGCTGATCCCCGCCATCGCCGTGCCGGTCGTCCTGCTCGGCACCTTCGCCGTGCTGTCCGCCTTCGGCTATTCGATCAACACGCTCACGATGTTCGCGCTGGTGCTGGCCATCGGCCTCTTGGTCGACGACGCCATCGTCGTGGTGGAGAACGTCGAGCGGCTGATGCGCGAGGAAGGCCTGTCGCCGAAGGATGCCACCAAGAGATCGATGAGCGAGATCACCGGCGCGCTGATCGGCATCGCGCTGGTCCTGTCGGCGGTGTTCCTGCCGATGGCGTTCTTCGGCGGCTCGACCGGCGTCATCTACCGCCAGTTCTCGGTCACCATCGTTTCGGCCATGGTCCTGTCCGTCATGGTGGCCCTGATCCTGACGCCGGCGCTGTGCGCGACGCTGCTGCGGCCCATCCCCAAGGACGTCAAGGAGCGCCATGGCCGCTTCTTCACCTGGTTCAACACGACCTTCGAACACGGCATGAACCGCTATCGCAGCGGCCTGACCTGGTTCCTCGGCTGGATCCGCCCCGCCCTGCTGATCTACGCGGCCATCGTCGTCGTCATGGTGTTGCTCTTCCTGCGCCTGCCCACCGCGTTCCTGCCGGAGGAAGACCAGGGATCGATCCTGACGCAGATCACCCTGCCCGTCGGCGCCACGCAGGCGCGCACCCTCGACGTCGCCCGGCAAGTCGAGCGCCACTACATGGTCGACGAGAAGGCCGACGTCGACGTGGTCTTCTCGGTCGCGGGTTTCAGCTTCGCCGGTGCCGGCCAGAACTCGGGTCTGGTGTTCGTCCATCTGAAGAACTGGAACGACCGCTCCGGCGCGAAGAACCACGCGCCGGCCATCGTGCAGCGCGCCATGCAGGCCTTTTCGCAGTATCGCGACGCGCGGGTCTTCGCGCTGGTCCCGCCCGCCGTTCAGGAACTCGGCCAGGCCTCCGGCTTTGACGTCGAGATGGAGGATCGCGGCGGGATCGGCCATGACGGCCTGATGAAGGCGCGCAATCAATTCCTTAGCCTGGCGGCGCACGACCCGGTGCTCGCCGGCGTGCGCCCCAACGGGCTCGACGACACCGCGCAGCTTCATATCGACATCGACCAGGAGAAGGCGGCCGCGCTGGGCCTCTCCATCGGCGACATCAACGCCACGCTGAACGCCGCGTGGGGCGGGTTGTTCATCAACGACTTCGTGGATCGCGACCGCGTCAAGCAGGTCTATATGCAGGCCGACGCGCCCTATCGCATGGTGCCCGACGATCTGTACCGCTGGTATGTGCGCTCGTCGTCCGGCGAGATGGCGCCGTTCTCGTCCTTCGCGACGTTCCGCTGGACGCTGGGGCCAGCGAAACTCGAGCGCTTCAACGGCGTCGGCGCGCTGGAGATCCAGGGCGCGCCGGCACCGGGGCAAAGCTCCGGCGCGGCCCTCGCCGAGGTCCAGGCCCTGTTCAAGAAGCTGCCGCCGGGCATCGGCCTGGAATGGACGGGACTGTCCTATCAGGAGACCCAGGCCGGAGCGCAGAGTTACGCGCTGTACGGCATCTCGATCCTGATCGTGTTCCTGCTGCTGGCCGCGCTGTACGAGAGCTGGTCCATTCCGTTGTCCGTCATGCTGGTCATTCCGCTCGGCATCGTCGGCGCGATCGTCGCCGCGACGCTGCGCGGGCTGTACAACGACATCTATTTCCAGGTCGGCCTGCTGACGACGATGGGCCTGGCGGCGAAGAACGCCATCCTGATCGTCGAATTCGCGGTGGATGCGCAGAAGCGCGGCGAAACGATTCGCGATGCCGCCGTCGAAGGCGCGCGGCTGCGCCTGCGCCCCATCCTGATGACGTCGCTCGCCTTCATCGCGGGCGTCATCCCGCTCGCGGTCTCGACCGGGGCCGGCGCCGCCAGCCAGAACGATATCGGCACCGGCGTGATCGGCGGCATGCTGTCGGCGACGATCCTTGCGATCTTCTTCGTGCCGCTGTTCTACGAAATCGTGAGAGGCGGCTTCAAAGGGGGCGCGCGCGGGACGCCGGCCGAGCAGAAACGCGCATGATGTCCCTGACGCGCAAGACGGCGCTGTCGCTTCCCGGCGATGTCGCGGCGCCGCGATACGACGTTCGTGCCATCACACCGGGTATCGTGCATATCGGGCTGGGCGGGTTTCACCGCAGCCATCTCGCGCGCTATGTGCACGATTTGATGGAGATCGATCCCGGGGCTCTGCGTTGGGGCATCGTCGGCAGCGGCCTGCGGGAAAGCGATGGCCCCCTGCTGCGCGCGCTCGAACGCCAGGACGGGCTTTTCTCCCTGGTCGAACGCGATGCCGAAGGCGAGACCAGGAGCATGATCGGTTCCATCGTGCGCGTCATCGACGCTTCGGTGTCGACGTCGCAGCTGCTGGAAGCCATCGCCCAGCCACGGATCCGGATCGTCAGCATCACGGTATCGCAAGCCGGATACCATCTCGACCCCGCGAGCAAAAAGCTTGCATTCGATACCGCGGCCATCCGCCACGACATCGCAAATCCACGCGCGCCGCGGACGATGCCCGGCGTCCTGGTCGAAGCGTTGCGGCAGAGGCGGGACGTCGGACTACCTGCGTTCACCGCGCTCTCCTGCGACAACATCCAGCAGAACGGCCGCGTCTTGCGCGATGCCGTTGTCGCGCTGGCAGAACAGAGCGATGCCGGACTCGCATCGTGGATCGCGGCACATGCGAGATTTCCGAGCTCCATGGTCGACCGCATCACGCCGGTCCCGACACGTCAGCAGATCGATGCATTTTCCGCCGCAACGGGAATTGCCGACGACGCCGTGGTGTTCAGCGAGCGTTTCCGCCAATGGGTCATCGAGGACGATTTCGCGTCCGGCCGGCCCGACTGGTCGAAGGTGGACGCGCAGTTCGTGTCCGATGTCGCGCCCTATGAAGCCATGAAGCTGCGCCTGCTCAATGCGAGCCACCTGGCAATTGCGGGGCTTGGAGCGCTCCTGGGTCATGAAACCGTCGAGCAGACGATGCGCGACGACGCCGTCCGACGCTATATGCGGCGGCTGATGGACGAGGAGATCGGGCCGCTGCTCGCGCCCGTTCCCGGGATCGATCTGGCGCGCTACAAGGCGGCGCTCATCGCGCGGTTCGCAAATCCGGCCATCCGCGACACGGTACGGCGCATCAACAGCGACGCGCCGATCAACCTCCTGCTCGAGCCCTTGCGGGACGCGCTTGCCGCCCAGGCGCCGATTTCGCTTCTCGCCTTGGCTCTGGCGGCCTGGTGCCAGCGCGTGCGGGACGAGGTGCAGCGCGGCGAGACCGTAGCCGGCGCCAACGCGAACCCGCAATTGCAGCAGCGTGCAGCGGACGGCGGCGGCGATCCGGCGGCGCTGCTGGCGGTCGCGGTTTTGTTCGGCGATCTGGGGCGCGACACGCGACTCATGGCAGCGCTCCATGGCTGGCTGGTCGCCTTCAAGGCCGGCGGCGTCCGAAGCGCGTTGCGGCAGCTCTGACCAGGGTGCGGCGTGGCGCCGGTCCACGCTTGCCACCCAAGGCCGGGTGCTTTAGACGCACGATCCCACTGGCCGGATTTGCGATTGCACTGCCAAGAACCCTACCTTTTGAGTCGGCATGACCACAGGCACGATCAAGTTCTTCAACGCGAGCAAGGGTTTCGGCTTTGTCACACCCGATGGTGGCAGCGCAGATATTTTTCTTCCGGCGGCCACACTGACGGCTTGCGGTATCGCAATGGTCAATCCCGGTCAGCGGGTGGCATTCGAGCAAGTCGCGGACAAGAAAGGCCCCAAAGTCGTCGCGCTTCAACTATTGGGGGAACCGGTCGTCAAAGCCCTTGCGCCCGCCCCGGAGCGGGTCAAGGTCTATTGTGATCCCAGCTCAGATGTCGTTGCCGATGTTTTGAGTGTCATCCGCGCCGCGGGCTACCAGCTGCAGCTGCTGGATTACATCGCGACGCCGCTGGGCCAAGACCAGTTGCGGGCTCTGTCGCACTTGCTGAGTGGCTCGGGCAAAAGTCTCGTGCGGCGCCACGACCCGCTCTTCTCGGCGTTACGGCTTGACGACCGCTTCATCGGCGACCAGGATTTCTGGACGGCGATCGCCGAACATCCGACACTTATCGACGGCCCGGTGCTGGTCCTCCCCGGCAAAGCGCGCGTTTGCAAATCGCCGGAGGACGCTCGGCAATTTCTGGACAGAGGCGGTCAGGCTGCTGCGCCGAAACCAAAGACGCTGTCGCCGCGCATTGCAGCCCTAATCAGGGGTGAACCGCTCGCAGCGCTGTCTGAAGTCGACGGCAAAGGGCCCGATCTGCCGCCTCAGCCACTGAAGTCTTCCGCGGCAGTGCGCCCGATGGCTGAGGTGCCCGCGAAACCCAAACGAAAGATTGCCGCCAAGTCGCGCGCTGCCAAAGCGGAAAAGAAGAAGAGCGCGACGAAGAACTTCGGAAAACCGGCCAAAAAACCGAAGAAGTGAGACGAGCCAGATCCTCGCTCTCGGAACGATGCCGAGAGTCGAACTTCCCAATCGGCGATCTATAGAGCGCGACGCGCGAAAAGAAGTTCTACGTACCGACGCAGATGATCGATGCACGCGCGCGCGGCGTCGGAACCGTGCTCTGCCTTGGCAAGGACGAACGCGCCTTGCACGACGGCTTGCATGTGAAGTGCCAGGCTTTTGGCGGTCCAATCGCCATCGGGGGCACACTGTCGCATCGCGGCCTCAATGTCCGCCTCAAGCGTCCCGGCGTGGCCGAAGATGCTCGACCTGCAGGCGTCGCGGATCGCCGGATGCGTGTCGAAGACGTCTTGCACCATTGTCCCGGCAAAGCAGGTGAACGCGTGCGTTTCGCCTCGGATGAGCGTTTTGCGGAAATCGATGTAAGCCAGAATTCGCTCGAGGGGATCGGTGAGCGCGACATAGGAGGCCTGTTCAAAAACCCGTCGGGTCGTCTCGTCCCAATAGGCGGCCGCGGCGAGGGCCAGGTCTTCCTTGCTGTTGAAATGGTAGAAGAAACTGCCTTTCGTAACCCCGGCGGCCGCGCAAATGTCCTCCACACGCGCCGCATTATAGCCCCTGGCGCGGATCACATTCAGCGCCGCCTCCAGCAGTTTGATCTTCGATTTGTGATGCGGATCGACCATCGCGCCTCTTGACCGAATCAGGCCCAAATACTAGCATACCGACTAGTAGGTATTCAGGCAATCTGCCGTCCACGTCGCTTCGGAGCGCGCGCAATGGAATACGGGTCCACCGCGACAGACAGACCATGGAACGGGCGTCGCATTACCACCACGAGCCCGGCTGAAGCGGATTCAAACGGGCCATCGAGACCGAACCGGAGATTATCCAGCGCTGGACTGTCAGCGCGTCTGAGGGAGAAAGCATCATGTCAGCAAGTGCAATGTCACGCCGCAACATTTTCAAAGCCAGCGCTTGTGCATTGGCCGGAACGGCACTCATGACGGACGCTGCGAGCGCGGCTGTGTCGGATGGCGAAGCTTCGGCAAATGAGGCTGTCATCCGTGCGTGGTACGAATTGTGGCTGAGAAAGGACAAGGATTGGGGTCCTTTCGACGCCGCGCTGGCCGACGACTTTACCTTTTCGAGTCCCGTTGACGATCGCATCAGCAAGGCCGCCTTCAAAAAGAACTGTTGGGAGACCCAGATCGGATTCACCAAGGGATTCGATCTGGAACTGGTGGCGGTGAAGAACGACGCGGCGCTCGTGAAATATCTTTGCCACACCACGAACGGAAAATCCTTCCGCAATGTGGAATTTCTTCGCGTGCGGAACCAAAGGATCGAGACGATCGAGTGTTATTTCGGCGGAAAATTGACGTATCCGTCCGCGGTGAGTTCGCGAAATGGCTAGCCCGTATCGGTGTCGGAGTTAACGCACACCGCAAGAGACGCCTCAAACCATCGCCTCGCCTCCAGGCATTCGTACGCGAAAAGATGGGACATCTTGAAGCGCATGTGATCGCCGTCACAGACGATGGTTGCGGTCAGCGTGCCTTGCGCGATGGAATTCGCCATGTTGAACGAGGTGTAACCTACGGTGCGGCCGGCGCCGGCGGTCATGTTGCCGTTGGCGTCGTAGGTGTAGGTGGGGTTCACGACGCCGTTGACGGTGCCGGTGATGGAGGTGACGGCGTGCGGACCCGCGCCGCTGCCGCTATAGGTGTAGCTGCCGACATCGGATTTGCTGGTGATGTTGCCGAGCTGGTCGTAGGCCAC
Organism: Rhizomicrobium sp.; assembly: GCA_035570795.1. Taxonomy (GTDB): domain Bacteria; phylum Pseudomonadota; class Alphaproteobacteria; order Micropepsales; family Micropepsaceae; genus Rhizomicrobium. The sequence goes on along the minus strand of DATMKZ010000031.1, from coordinate 6,507 downwards.
GGTCTTGGAGGTGATGCCGCCGCCGGTCGAGCTGCACAGGCTCGGGCTGCTCGCGGCGGTGGCGGAGTTGGTCAGCCGGTTGAGCGCATCGTAGCAGAACTTCTCGTAGACGCCCTGGTTGGTGTCGGTGCGGCCGGTGAGATTGCCCAGCGTGTCGTAGCTGAAGCCCAGCGCCGCGACGGCGCCCGAGCCGGCGCTGATCGCCGTGGCCTGCCCGGTCGTCGCGGCATAGCTGAGGTTCGTCACGACGCCGTTGCCGGCGGTCTGCTGCGTCGCGTGCAGCTCGGCGTCCCGCGTGTTCACCGTGAACAGCACCGCGCTGGTCGCGTTGTCCTCGACCTGGCTGAGATAGCCCAGCGCCGTGTAGACGTATTTGGCGACGAAGCTCGACGGGTAGGTCAGCGTGTCGATCTGGCCGTTGGTGGCGTTGTAGGCGGTGGTGTAGGTGCCGGTGGTGGCGCCCTGCGCCAGCGTGGTCTGCGACGGCCGGCCGATGCTGTCATAGGCCATGGTGCGGACGAACGGCGCCGTCGTCGAGCCGGCGGCGGTGCCGATGGCCGACACCGAGGTCAGCGCGCCGACGCCGTGGGTCGCGGTGTCCCAGGTCCAGGTCGTCGTCATGTCGACTTCGCTGCGGCCGGTGGCGCGGCCGATGAGGTCGTAGGTCAGCGTGGTCGCCTGGCTCCTGGCGTCGTTCTGGGTCTTGAGCTCGCCGAGGCGCAAAAATCTGGCGCGCAAACATCAATTCCGACGCCGATCCCGATACTATTCAGTGCGCAGAAGTGTCTAGCTCTTTAGAGGCACGTGTAATCGTAATAGCCTTCAAGGTGCGTGATCTTTCCACTTTTATCGGCCGACCATTTCACGCTCAAATCGGTTCCGCATGGCGGTCCACCCCAGCCATATGCGAGATAATCTCTGGGATTCCAGTTGAAGTCCCACGCAGGACATTCGATCACTAGCTTACCAATTGGTGCTTCTTGTCCGCGTGGCAGGCACGCCGTTATGGACACAGGAAGAGTGCGAAAGCCCTGAGCAAGTAGCGTCGATCTCAGAACATTTTCGGGCGTGCCCAGAGGAAAACGGCGACGCAAAACTTCAGTGAAAGCAGCGTTGGCTTGGCTGCAATTCCTCCAGTTATCGCATTTGATGCCATCAGCCATTGGGGGCGGGAAAAAATGCGCTCCGGTGCGTGCCAGACCTTGCTGAACCAGAACAATAACAAGCGCCAACGCCGCGATTCCGACGAGAGAGAACAACAGCGACCGAACATTTCGACGCCGATTAGAGCTTTTGTTTTCGTCTCGTTTCATTGTGGCCCCGGCCATCCTGGTGCGTTCACGCTTGATGGCAATGCCGGAACAACCGGTCAGATTCTGCCAAGCTTCACCGGCGTAGAAGTTGCTGTTTGGTGTAGGATAGAGATATGGCAGTTCCTCCGAATTAAATTCGTTAGAGAACTGCGACAACTGTCCAACGATAGCATCTGACGACAGGTCTGTCGTGAAGCTCGATACCGACACATAAAATTGACTGTAGCCCGTGTTGCTGCTCGTATACGGCTCTGTCCACGACTGATCTGACGGCAGCGGGAGCAAACAGTAGGCGCACGGCACATCGTATGAGGGACCGCCTTGGCTCACCCACTGTTTGCCGGTGAGATTATTTCGGACGACGATGAATCCATGCATCGCACCGGTATCCCAACCGCCAAAAACGACTTCGCGGAAGTGTGAAACGACGGTGGTTGAGTTATAATCCAGACTCCCCACTTTTATCTTATCTCTGCCCAGTCTGAGAGAAAAGATAATCGGAAACATCCGGACGAAAATTCACTGTCCGAAGCGTGCCAACATCAAAACCCCGATGTTTCAAATTCCATATCATTCTTGCGTACAGAGTCTCCTTGTCGAGACATTGTCGAGATAGAAGAACATATAACTTTCCATCTATTTGCGAAATGTCCAATATTGGATATCGAAATTTCCTCTGCAGTTCCATAACGGCACCAAATAAGTCGGTGTGCGCGAAATCCACCGCCATCGCTGGCATAAGATCAATTTCTATTGTGCATGACTTGAGAGCATCTTTTTGACGATAATGTAGAAACTCATCGATTTGAGACTTAAACTTGTAGCCCTCATATGGGATGGTGAAATCCAATTTCGCGCGAGATGTAATATGCGGCAGCCACAGCTCACATTTTCCTGAACAATGAAGTTTCTGCCAACGATCGAAAAAACGAGTGACAAAATTCAAGGCAATTGTTGCTGCTGGGCAGCCGGTAAAGGAAATCAAGCTGAATGTGGTGTTAGTGTCGTAGTTCACGTCGACAACTGCAAACGTCGCTCTCCATCCTTTCGTATAAGCATTCGCCGATTCCATAAAATCAAACAATCGACTTTCCGCGACGTCTGCAGCCGATGGAGAAAGTTGTATAACGAACTCACAATATTCTTTTGAGGGTTTGGATATCACAAATTCAGGAACGCTCTGCTCAACCGAACTGACTGCATTAGCCGGCGGTATGTTCACGCCCATGACTAAGATAAGAACCGCAAGCAATCCAATCACGAACCTCATTGTCACCTCAATGGACTCTATAGACCGCTACGATGCCACCACCCTCGGGGCCACCCTGAGCTTGACTGAAGTCGAACTCAATAGAGACCGGATAACCAGAATCGGATTTCGGCAGATTATAAATCGTTAAGTATGTGTCATGCCCTGGCCCAACGGAAATGTCGAATGTTCCCTGCTGTATAGTCAAGCTATTTTGAAGATTCATTACAGAGTAATCTGCTGGGCCAATTGGGTTGGGGAACCCATCAGGACCAAATATTGTCATACTGTATGCGACCCCATGTATCCGGTAGACATAGCCGTTCTTGGCATCTGTCCGGATGGCTAGGGGTTTGTCCTCGTCAAATACTCCGCCACCAATGTAACCAATTATGCTTGGATAAGGTCTGATCTCTGGCCGCGAGTAGTCGGCGAGCTGAAATCCCTCATCTGTGTCACCTGGCACAAAGTACTGATCGCTTGTGCTTGTACAGTCAGGCTCGGGGTCACAGATAGTGATAATCCCGGTTTTGAATACGCCTCCAGAGTCATCGGTGAAGCTAGCGCCCGGTGCTGCGCCGTTTACCGCTGCTTGTGCGTCCCCTGACCCCGCCTGATTGCCCGCGCTGTTGCCAGCCACGAGGTAGTGAACGTCATCACTGTGCTGCTCGACGCCATAGCCGTAATAGGGCGAGCAACTGAGGCATTCTCGACCCCCATCCAGATTATTGCCGCTGTCGTCGCTGTCGTCGCCGTCGTCGTCGCCACCCGAGACCGGCGTGCAATGTTGCGCGCCTTTATCGCACTGGTCGTTATCGATGTATCCACTGGGATCGATCAACGAGAGTGGATTATTTCGGACATAGCTGTAGCGGTTGAACGACTGCCCATTGAGCGGATTTTGCACGAATGGGTCCGGCGACATGAACTTGCCGATGGTCGGATCGTAGATTCTCGCGTTGGCGTTGATCTCGCAGAGGTTGTCGAGCATTTCGTGGCCGGTGAAGCCTCTGGTGGTCGCCGACGTGATGGAACAGCCGCTGTTGTCGGTGCCGTCGGCATTGCGCCGTCTTCCCCACGCGTCGTAGCTCAATCTTTCGGTCACCGTGCCGGCACTGTTGGTGAGGACGGACGTGGAGCCGAGGTGGTCGGTGACAAAATAAAGCCATGTCGGGGTCGCGCTGCAGGAGGAGGCGCCGGGGATGGTCTGGCAGGAGCGCTGGGCGACGATCTGGCCGTCGACGCGGATGTAATCGCTCCAGCTGATGGCGCTGCTATTGATGAAGAGCTCCTCCGCGCCGCCGCTGATCGGATCGTTGCGGTAAAGCGTCTTGTCGGTGGTGGTGCCGCTGGTCAGGTGGGACATCTTGAAGCGCATGTGGTCGCCGTCATAGACGATGGTCGCGGTCAGCGTGCCCTGGGCGATGGAGTTCGCCATGTTGAAGGAGGTGTAGCCGACGCTGCGGCCGGCGCCGGCGGTCATGTTGCCGTTGTTGTCGTAGGTGTAGGTCGGATTGGTCACGCCGTTGACCGTGCCGGTGATGGAGGTGACGGCGTGCGGACCCGCGCCGCTGCCGCTGTAGGTGTAGCTGCCGACGTCGGATTTCGACGTGATGTTGCCGAGCTGGTCGTAGGCCACGGTCTTGGACGTGATGCCGCCGCCGGTCGAGCTGCACAGGCTGGGGCTGCTCGCGGCCGTCGCCGAGTTCGTCAGCCGATTCAAATTGTCGTAGCAGAACTTCTCATAGACGCCCTGGTTGGTGTCGCTGCGGCCGGTGAGGTTGCCCAGCGTGTCGTAGCTGAAGCCCAGCGCGGCGACCGCGCCCGAGCCGGCATTGATCGCCGTGGCCTGCCCGGTGGTCGCGGCATAGGTGAGGTTGGTCACGACGCCGTTGCCGGCGGTCTGCTGCGTCGCGTGCAATTCGGCGTCCCGCGTGTTCACCGTGAACAGCACCGAACTGGTCGCGTTGTCCTCGACCTGGCTGAGATAGCCCAGCGCCGTGTAGACATATTTGGCGACGAAGCTCGACGGGTAGGTCAGCGTGTCGATCCGGCCGTTGGTGGCGTTGTAGGCGGTGGTGTAGGTGCCGGTGGTGGCGCCCTGCGCCAGCGTGGTCTGCGACGACCGGCCGATGCTGTCATAGGCCATGGTGCGGACCGCGCCGCTCCGGCGCGGCGAACTCCCGCGCCGTCGCAGATGTGGTGGGTGCGGAACCCTCTCGGCTACATCGTATTGTTTTTGAGGTCTACTTGGCCGAGTGGCCCTTACGGGACACATACAACTCAACGAAGCCCGCTCCATTTGTTCAGGGTCACTCGAAAGGCACACACAAGGTATCTATCGCCTCATTCGCCATTGAATGATCAGTCCAGTGCGCTCGTTTTGCTGAAAGCAGACTTTACTCTGTCACCTTACTTTCCGTCCGCGTTGTTGACTGCCTTCGCGGAAATACGCTGTAGCGTCATAGTATACCCTGCCAAGAAACCTGCTGTTGTGCCCCCCACCCCCATCATACCGAATACCCAAACTGCGTCGCTTGAGTTGACAAAGCGGAGTTCCACGCTCGAGTAGAAAAATGCGGCGCTTAACGCCAAGAAAAAGAGCGCGATAGAGAGGCCCCATCCCAACGCCAGCTGCTTAGGCGATGGACCACGCTCCTTCCACCTCCATAGCCATCTAACCAGCAGCAGGAAACTCACTCCTGGCGCCGCAATAGACAAATAGGGACCTACAAGCTGTCCAGCGGTTTTGTGAAAAATCAACTTGACCATGAGTGCCGATGCAAGCTCGAAGGTCAGATAAACGCAGATGTCCCAGAATATCCCCATCCAAATATTTGCTTGTGATTGTTGGATAGACGGCTTCATTATTCGCTCCCTACGCGTGGCAAGTACCAAAAGCCTCTCCCAGTTCGGGAATCGCTTCGTTCTTATATACTTCGTACGACGTCCAATAAGCTCCACCAGACGCAGCGATAATACTAACTCCGGCAACAACTGAGAGCCCACAGGTGGCAGGTGCGGCGGGCTGGCCGCACCCAGCTGCAATTGCACCACCTCCGATTACATCTAGGCCAAATCCCATACCAAACGCGGCTGTCCCATCGAGCGTAGACCATGCGCCGAACGACCCTTTCATTATGCGTGTCAAGGCGCTGCAAGGCGTGTAAGGTATTTGCAGCGCTGCACCTGTGCCTAATGCACCACCCGTTTGTAGGCCTCCAAAACTAGAAGGGGTAAAGATAACGCTGCCTGGAACGTTGGCGTGAAGTGTCGCAGCCGCCGGCAATTCGCCAACGACGGTGACGAGTTCAATCATCTGGCTATTGGGGGCGGTAGTATTGAGCCGTCCGAGGCCAGAACCGATATTGCCGGGGCGTCCGCCACCGCCGCCGCCAGAGATGACACCCAGTAACGCCGCCGAGTGACCATCTTGAATCTTGTTCGCCGTCACGACGACGGTCTCGATAGTGGTGCCGCCGCTGGTGTTAAGACAGGGGTTCTGCTTGGTGCCGCAGCCCTCGCTATCGTATCCGCTCGGGTCGGTCAGGGAGAGCGGATTGTTCTCGACATAGGCGTAGCTGTTATAAGTCTGGCCGTCGAGCGCATCCTGCACCACCGGGTCCGCGCTCATGAACTTGCCGATGGTCGGATCGTAGATTCTTGCATTGGCATTGATCTGGCACAGATTGTCGAGCATTTCATGGCCGGTGAAGCCGCGCGTGGTTGCCGACGTTATGGAACAGCCGCTGTTGTCTGTGCCGTCCGTGTTGCGCCGCCTTCCCCAGGCGTCGTAGCTGTCGCGTTCGCTGACCGCCGCGCTGGCGTTGGTGAGGACCGTGGTCGAACTCAGATTGTCCGTCACAAAATAAAGCCATGTCGGGGTCGCGCTGCAGGAGGAGGCGCCGGGGATGGTCTGGCAGGAGCGCTGGGCGACGATCTGGC
>DATMKZ010000030.1:0-24105 GCA_035570795.1 Rhizomicrobium sp. | reverse complement strand
GTGCATCTCGATCCCGAGACCGAGAGCCTGCTGATCGCGGGGACCGGGCTCGGGCTCGCGGTCGGCGACTTCATGCTGTTCGTGCGCCGCGGCAAGCCGACCCAATGGATGCGCCTGACGGTATTCTCGGTGAGCGAAAATCATGTGCTTTCGACCACCACCGTCGGCGTCGGATCGAGCCTGCAGGCGCAATGGACCGCGGGCGGCGCCACCGAAAAGCTGCCGCGCAACGCCAAGCACGGGCTCGAGCTCTATGCGTTGGACCTCACCTGCCGGCTGTTCGGCTACAACGCGCCGGCCTGGTCGTCGCAGTCGGCGGCGGTGCAGCGCGCCAACACGCCCACCGGCCTGTCGCCCGCCGAATTTACCGAATGGCCGGGCTTCGGCATCGACCTGAACGACCTCGACCTGCAGGCGGTCTATACCAAGGTGCTGCCCGGCAGCCAGTTCCTGCTCGAAACGCCCGAGGACAACACGCTCGGCGTCATCGCTACGGTCTCGCGCCAGAACATCTCCGAGTTCGGGCTCACCGGCCAGGTCACTGAGGTGACGCTCGAGCCCGATCCGGCGGTCTTGCCGTCGGGCGTCGCGCTGATCCCGGCGCGCAACGGCGTGACCGCCAGCCTGCTCGGCGACGGGCGTGTGCTGCTCGTCGGCGGTATCGGCGAGGAGGGCGTGCTCGACAGCGTCGAGGTCTACGATCCCTCAACAGGCCTGGTGAGCCAGGTCGCGACGCTGCCATCGAAGCGCGGGCTTCATACCGCGACCACGATCGACGGCGTGATCTATCTCGCCGGCGGAGTCACGGGCGACTGGCAGTTCGCCACCGACATTCTGCAATGCGATCCGACGACGCTGACCTTCTCGGCGGTCCCCGATGTCACGCTGGCGATCCCGCGCATCGCGCACGCCGCCACCGCGCTGCCCGACGGCACGCTGATGCTGAGCGGCGGTCTGACCGGCGACGCCACCAAGCCTTATCGCACCTTCGCAGCGCTGCTCGAAGCATCGACGGCCACCGATTCGGTCGCGGTGTTCTCGCCGCAGCAGAGGGGCTGGGCGTGGACGGCGCAGATGCAACGCGCACGCGCCGGTCACAGCGCGACGCTCTGCCCGGTGGTGAAGACCGCCGCCGACGGCGGATCGGCCAGCGCGCCGCCGGTGGGACAGATCGTCGTGTTCCTGTGCGGGCATGACGGCGGCGCGCTTCCGGGGTTCGGCAGCCAGACCGGCACCATCTGGGACGACGCCGAGGTCACCGATCCCGCAACCTGGAAGCCCGTCACCGGCCTCTATCCGATCAAAGCCGCCGACGGCACCGTGGGCAGCCCGCGCTACGACCATGTCGCGACGCTGCTCTCCGGAAACAACGGTTTTCTCGTCACCGGCGGCCAGTCGGCGGCGGGGCCGGTCGCGGACAATTGGTTGCTCGGCGCCTTCGCTCAATACGCCGACGGGCAGTCCGGCACCTTTGCGGGCGTGCCGACGTTCGTTCCGGCGCCGCCGCTGGTCACCGCGCGCTCGAACCACGCCGCAGCGCTGCTGCAGGGCGGCAAGGTCGTCGTGGCGGGCGGCATTTCGGGCAGCACGGTGCTGGCCTCGGTCGAGATCTTCCTGGTCAGCGCGGGCACCAGCATCGCGTTCGACGGCGCCAGCGTGCTCAGCCCGAGCGTGGCCGGCGCAGCGCTGCCAGGCCCGCAGGCCGATGCCGCCTTCCTGGCGCTGCCGGCCGACGAATTGCTGATCGCGGGCGGGCTCGGATCGCTCCCCGACGGCTTTCTCAATACGGTACTGGCCTACGATGCCGATGTCGGCACGTTCGCGACCTTTCCCGGGCCGATCCTGACCACGCCTTACACGCTGGCGCCGGTCGGCTCGATCGCGCTCGGTGACGGGACGCTCCTGATCCTCGGCTCGACCACGCCCGCGCCCTTTCCGTATTCGCCGCCAAGCATGAGCGGGTTCGCCTGGACCTTCGATCCCGCGACGAATCTTTCGACCATTGCCGGCGCCCCCGTGACGGCGCGGGTCGGCGCGACGTTGTCGCTGCTGCCGAACGGCACAGTGCTTGTCGCCGGCGGCATGGGCATGTCGAGCGGTTATTATATGGTGCTGGATACGGCGGAGATTTACGACCCCAAGAGCCGGTCGTTCCGCCTGCTCACCAAGTCGATGACGGTGCCGCGCTGCGGCCATAGCGCGACCGTGCTGGCCGACGGAACGGTGCTGCTCGCCGGCGGCTATTTCTTTCCCGCGATCGCGTATGATCCGCCCGGCGTGCTCGCCGCCTGGGTGCCGGCGCTCAACAGCGCCGAGACCTTCAGCGTCGCGCAGCAGGCCTTCACCGCGGTCGCGACGACCTTGCCGCAAGGCTTCGCCTTCCACAGCGCGACCCTGCTGGCGAGCGGCGACGTGCTGATCGCGGGCGGCGTCACCGATTTCTACACCGAATACGATTTCACCTCGGCGACGGTCTTCCCATCGACCCAGGCGGCGGTGTTCAACGTCGCCGCGCAGGCCTTCGCGCTGATCGCCCCGCTCGGCACCGCGCGCGCGATGCAGAGCGCGTCGCTGCTGCCCTCGGGCAAGGTACTGGTCGCGGGGGGCGTGGTGCAGCCCGACATGACGGCCACGGACACCACCGAGCTGTTCGATCCGGGCAGCTACACCTTCACGCCGTCCGCCAAGATGGCCGAGCCGCGCCATTCGCAGGGCGCGATCCTGCTCCCCGAGGGGCTGCTGCTGATCGGCGGCGCGAGCACGCCGAGCTACGAACTCATGCCGGTGAGCGGCAGCGGCAGCGAGACCGCCTATCCGCTGCCGTTCCCGCTGCCGTCGCCCCGCTATCCGGTGTTCGTGTCCTTGACCGAGACCGTCGTGCCGATTCCGGTCGCGGGTCGCGGTGTCTATGTCTTTGGCGGCCAGGTCGAACCGGATGGTGCCTCCAGCTGCCAGGCCATCCTCTATGTCGCGCCGCCGCCGTCACCGGATTCGGACGCGCGCCGCCAGGCTCTGGTCTACACCCAAAGCCGCCAGCTCTATCTTGCGCCGCCGATCGACGATCGTCCGCTCACCGGCGACAAACTCCCGCTGACCGGGCTGATCGACGAAATCGCGGTCGGCCATGCCCTGCTGATCGCCGGCAACCCGCCGCTCGCCGAGACGGTCGGCAGCGTCACAGGCGTCGGCGGCTCGCCCACGCTCGCCATCGCAACGGTCATCATGGCGCTGGCGCCGGTGCCGCCGCCGAAGGAGCACTGGTGGCTCGCCGAGGTGCCCGACACCGGCGTGTTGACGCTCACGACCGATCCATCCGGCAGCCCGCCTTCGACGCTTCGCTTCCTCTCGGGCAATGGCAGCACGATCGGCAACGTCACTTCGGCGAACCTGCAGCTGTTCACACGGCCGGTGCAGAGCGAGTCGATCACCGTGAAGGCGGTCCGGCAATACGCCGACACCAACACCACCGTGCTGACGCTCGATGCGCCGCTACGCTATCTCTACGACCGGACCACCACCTCGGTGTGCGGCAATGTCGTCACGGTGACGCAGGGCAGTACGGTCGGCGAAGTGCTCGGCAGCGGCGACGGGCAGAAACCATTTCTCCAATTCATGCTCAAGCAGGCGCCGCTGACCTGGCTCGAGGAGGCGGACGGCTCGATCGCGCCGCAGCTCACGGTGACCGTCAACGGCATGGCGTGGCAACGCGTCGAGGCGCTCGGCAATTGCCCGCCCGACGCGAGCGCCTACCAGCTGACCCAGGATGCCCAGGGCCGTGCCCAGATCCAGTTCGGCGACGGCCTCCATGGCCTTATTCCGCCGACCGGGCAGGACAATATCGCCGCCACTTATCGCGTCGGCGCCGGCACCAGCGGCAACGTCCCCGCCGGCAGCCTGTCGCGCCCGCCTGCCAAGGTCGCGGGGATCAAGAGTGTGCTCAATCCGGTCGCCGCGACCGGCGGAGTCGGCGCGCCGCCGCGCAGCGACCTGCGGCGCCAGATCCCGATCGGCATCTCAGACCTCGGCCGGATCGTGACGCAGGACGACATGCAGACCTTCGTGCTCAACCGTCCGGAGGTCGGCGCCACGACGCTCTCGACGACGCAAGCGACCGACGCGGACGTACCCGTCAGCCTGATCACGCTCGCGGGGCTGGGCAATGCCGTTCCCGACAAGGCGTCGCAGGCCTTCGCCTCGCTCACGGCGGCGTTCGAAGCCGCGCTGGCGAGCGGAACGCTGCGGCATGCGTTACTGCCCTATGAGCCGATGCCGTTCAAGGTGAGCGGCACATTCACCGTCGTGCTCGGCTACGATCTCCAGCAGATCGAAAGCGAGATCGCGGCCACGTTGCAGTCGGAATACGACATCGCCGCGATGACCTTCGGTAAAGCGGTGCGGGCGGTCGATATCTGTGCGCTGATCCTCAAAAACGTCGCCGGCGTCGAAACCGTCTCCGTGAGCAAGCTCTGGGCACCGACCCAGAGCACGCCCACGCCGGCAGCGACGCGCGACGCCGGCACGCCGAGCGCCCCGAAGGCGATATCGCAACTGGCGCTCTATCCGGCCGATGCCCATCTCGATCCAGCCACCGGCGCGCAAATCCTCTGCCTCAGCAGCGATGCGGATGCGGTGGCGTTCACGAGCGATTCGCCGCCAGCGGCGCCCGCACCGGCCTCCGCGGAGGCTGGGTCATGACCGCATCGAGCGATGGACCGATCGAAAACGTGCTCTACGCGCTGTTGCCCGCGGTCTTCCGCCAGCAGGACATCGCGCAAGGCTATCCGCTGCTGGCGCTCACCAAGGTGTTCGACACCGTCCGCGCCGAGCTGGCGGTCGGCATCGCCGAGCTCGAGCAGGATTGGTTCATCCAGACCTGCCCGCTCGAATATGTCCCGCTGATCGGCGGGCTGCTCGGTCTCGAAATCGCCAGGCCGGTCCGTCCGGAGCATCGCGCGCTGGTCGCCGACACGCTCGGCTTCCGCCGCCGCAAGGGAATTGCCCCGGCGCTGCCCAAGCTCGTGCGCGACAGCACCGGCTGGTACGCACTCTATTCGCCTGGCGCGAAGACCCCTTGGGCGACTTGGCCGCTCGCCGACGCCGCCACGGCGCCCGCGGCGGCAAGCGCGGGATTGCTGCGCGTCTGGCGGCTGCCGGTGTTCGCGGTGATCGGGGCGACGCCCGCGCCCGCCGCCACGTCCAATTACTACCACTTCAATCCGCTGGGCATGGACCAGCCTGTGTTCAACCTGCCGGGCACGCCGCTCGACTGGGTCGCGGCACCGCCGGTGACGGCGCTCGCCGTGCCGCTGACGGCGGCAATGCTCACCGCCGATCTCGCGCGCTACGCGGCGCTGTGGCCCGATCCGGTCGAGGGGCCCGCCGACTCGTTGCTCTACGGCCCGGCGCGTGGCTTGGTGATCCGCACCAATAACGGTTCGGGGGATTGGACCGCGCTGCCGCCGGAGTCGGTCCGTGCCGCGTCGCTCGCGGGCTATCCGCCGGCGGCGCCCGACTATCCCGTGCTCACGGGCGGGACGATCGATCTTGCCGCGGTCACCGCCGTCACCAGCGATCTCACGATCACGTTCGGCGATGCGACGGCGCAGCTCTCGGTCGCTGTACCGGCGACGCCGACGATGCCGGATCTGGTGACGCTGCTGCAGAACGCGATCGCGGCTGCGACGATCGTTCCCGGCAAACGGGTCTCGGCCGCCGCGGTCCAGGCGCTCAGGGTCGGCGCCGTTGGCGACGCGCTGGTGCTCGTGCCGGGCCTGATGCCATCCGAGCCGCTGTCGATCGCGCCGTCCGCGCCGGGCGGCGCCAATCCGCTGCTGCTTGTGGGATCGGCGCGCCTGGGCAGCGCCGCAGCGACGCTGCCGCTTACGCCGCAATTGATCGGCCTGCTCACCGGTGCGCCGACCGGCGTCATGACGTTCACGGCGCCCGCGGGCCAGACGCTTTACGTGCCGCTGCCATTCGTGCTCGCGCAGGACACCGTCCAGGACGTCGCCCTGGCGTTCGCCGCGGCGCTGCCGACCTGCTGTGTGTGCGACGCGGGCGATCGCGTGGTGGTCGTACCGCCCTACGCAGCGCCGCAGCCGCCGGTGCCGGCGACGCCGCCGGCCTATGCGTTGGGGCTGGTGCCCGCCGCGACGATCGATCCCGAACTGGGACTGTTCAGCTGGCCGACCGCCTGGGCATCGGCCGGAACGCTCAGTGTCGACTACGGCATGGCGATGCCGGGGGCGATCGGCGGCGTCGGGCCGCGGCCGCCGCCGCCCGTGCCCGCGAGCGTCGCGGCGATCGCGGACGGCGGCGATCCCGCCGCGCTGCAGACCGAACTCGGCGCATGGGCGCAGTCCACGGCCGCATGCACCGTGCTCATGCTTCAGGCCGGCGCGACGCGCAGCATCGCCAGCCAGCAGCTCGCCCCAGCCAGCGGCCAGGCACTGTGGATCGCCGGCGCGGCCGGCAGCATGCCCTATGTCGTGACCGGCAGCCCGGGCCAGCTCTCGCTGCTCGGCGCGGCATCGCCCGCCGAGCCCGGCCTGATCGGGCTGAGCGGCGTCACGCTGCAGGCGACGATCGCACTGCTCGGCGGCGATCTCGAACTCGTTTTGCTCGACTCCACGCTTTACCCCGGCGCGGCGCCGCTCGCGCTCGCCGCGGCACCACCGCCGCCACCGCCGCCTGGGAGTCCGCCGCCGCCCTTGTCGGGAACGGCTTCGTTCAAGATGGTGCGCTGCCTGCTCGGCCCGATCGACCTCAGCCAGGTCACGGGCCGCATCGAGATCGACAGCAGCGTGCTGAGCACGCTGCCGGTCCCCGATGCCACGCTTTCCGTGCTCACCCTTCCTGCCACGGTTGCGGCGAAGCTCACCCGGCTGACGGTGATCGGCGGTGCCGAGATCCTGGGCAAGCTCGACGCCGCGGATTCGCTGTTCGACGGCGGCATGGTCTGCTCGGGCGCGGCGCGCTTCATCGACTGTTATGTGAGCGACCTGCAGTCTCCCGTCGCGGCGGAAGCGGGCGCAGCGCCGGCATCGCCCGCCGAGGTGAAAATTTGCGGCAGCTGCGGCAAAGCGCGAGCAGTGCGGTTGCGCAATTGCCTGCTGCGCGAGGTCACGCTCGCGCCAGGCGACTTCTGCACCTGCGAGACCCCGACAGACGGACCGCTGCGCGACTGCGTCACCTGCGCCGATCCGGCCTGCGCCGCGACCTGCCCGCTGCGCGCCGAGGGCCAGTCCTGGGCGCTGGTGTCCGCGCCGCCGCGCTTCATCGAGCCCAACCTCTATCCGCAGCCCGATTTCGCGCGGCTCTCGGAGGAAAACCCTGCCGAGATCCTGTCGGGCGCGAGCAACCGCGACGTGCTCGGCGCCTACAATCTCGCTGGCCCCACGGCGCGGCTCAATCAATTCAAGGCGGCGCTCAAGTCGGGGCTGCTGCTGGGGACTTGGCTCGATCTGCGGTTCGAGGACTGAGATGCGGCCCCAACTCTAGTCGAATTCGACGTCCTCGAGTTCTTCCTCGTCGATCGTCGTGGTCCCGACATTGAACTGTGCGAGCTGCTGCTGGATGGATTTCTTGAGGTCGTTGACGCTGACCTTCTTGCCGTCGGTGGTGACCAGGTATTCGTCGTCGCTGGTGTAGGCGACGCCTTTGGGCACCCGCGTTGGCGTCATGCTGCCGGCCGCCAGCGACCCCGGCGTCATTGTGCCGTCGCTGTCGAAGTGCAGGTGCAAGCGGTCGCTGACCTGGATATTGACGCCCTCATGCGGCCCATAGTCGGGAATGTTGCCGTGTAGCGCGTTGGTGAATTTCATGAAGGTCTGGACGACCGGCGACGCCAGGTCGAGGCTGTCGCCTTTTGCGACGGACTTCTTGAGTGCGTCGCGCGCCTCATCGAAATCCTTGAGCTGCGTCTCGATGGTTTTCTTGTAATAGGTCTTGTCGCTGCCGGAGAGTTTGGGAAGGTTGCGTTTGAGCCTGAGCACGGTTGCGGTACGCAGCCGGCCGCTCCAGCGGTCGAGATCGGTGGCGTTTTCGTTGCCCGAGATGAAAGCGTTGGTGCTCGACTGGATCGCCGCATAGGGAAAGCGGTGCGGCATCGCCAGGTTTTCCTCCGACGGTTTCATGTCCGTTTGATCGGTGCCGGTTTCGATCCCATAGGCGATCGCCGCGAGCTTGTAGGACGATTTGGGGAAGTTCGGCCTGAGCTTCTTCTTGGGCAGGTCGATCTTTTTGAAGCGTTTCTCCAGATACGCCGTGAAATGTTTGGTGTTCGCGAATTTGTGCGTCTTGCCCTCATCGGCGGCCCAATCGCCAAGCTTCGCTTTCCAGCCGCGTCTCAGCTTCTTGCCCATTGCCTTATCGACGGCCGCGAGCAGCGCTTTCGTGTCCTTGCTGCCTTTTTTGGTGTACTCGCCCTCCAGCTTGCCGCCCTTGATCCTGATGACGCGCTGGGCGCACGCGCCTTCGGAACCGGCGTGCGCCGCGACGGCGGCAGGCGGCGTAGGGCCGGCGGCATGCCGGCCCGCCAGCGAACGGCCGTGCGCCATGCTCGATTCCCCGAACCTGTCCGCCTCGCGCTCGAGCCCTGCATCGTCATTGACCTGCGTGCCGCCGATGTCGAGCGTCGGACGCACCCGCCCTTCGGCCTGCTGGACGACGTGCCAGGCTTCGTGCGGCAGGTGCCGTTCCTGGCCCGGCGCGAGATGGATGTCGCTGCCGCGGGTGAAGGCATGAGCGTCGAGCCGCGCCGGCTCGGGCGAGGCGTAATGGACGCGTACCCGGTCGAGCGACAGGCCGGACACGGCCTCGACGCCCGCCTTGAGCCCGTCGGGCAGTCCGGTGCGGTTCGGCGCGCGGTTGGCCGGCGCCGTTCCCGACGGCGCGGCGCGAAGCTGTGCGGTGGCGCGGCTGCCGGCGACATCGGCGATCGGAACCCGGCCGATGTCGTGCACAGGCAGGAGGCGGGCCACGGCGGCAGTCGTCGCCGGCGGCGGGGCGGCGCGATACGCCCGGCTGTCGGGGGCAGGCTCCGCTGGCTTATGGATCGCTGTCCGCATCACGCAGGCCATGGCCTACACATAAGGGTCCAACACAGGTTCGAACTCGATGGTCGATTCGTCGGTCTTGTGGTCATAATTGGTGACATAGATCACCAGACCTTCGTGCCCGTCGAGCGTGGTCACCTTCTCGCCCGGGGTGACGTGGCCCTTAACCTGCTTGATCACCGCGGGGTCCGATGGGCCCATGTAGTAGGGAGTCGGCGGCGGCGAATCATAGCCGCTGACGTCGGCCTTGAGCGTGTCGATCCAGGGATCGTAGGTGGTTATGTCGTCGGGCATGGTGACGATCTTCGCGAGCGGCGGCGTGACCGGGTTCTGCTTCTTGGCCACATCCCAGGCCTCTTCGATCTTCATGCCCGGCCTGACGCGCTTTTCGTTCTTCTTCTTCTTTCTTTTCCACCAGTCTTTGTCCGTGCGTTTGTCGAATTTTCCCGTCTTTTTCAGTTTCTTTTCATCGGTGTCGTAGCGCTCGCCGCCGGTATTGTCGAAAGCGGCCCATTCGGTGCCGCCGCTCCCGTCGGGGCGGCCGAACTGCAACTCGTCCGGCCGCTTGCGTTTTTTGCTGAACTCCGCGCCGTTATACGTCGCGGGAACGACGGGCGACGTGCCCGAATAGACCGGGTATTGGTAGAACCAGCCCTGCTCGTCCATCATCTTCGCCTCGACTTGGTCGCGCTTGATCTGCTCGCCCACCACGGGGTTCTCGATCACCACATTGTGCTCGAACTGGTCGGTGTTCTTGTAGGTGGTTTCGCTTCCAACCGTCTCCGCGGTGTCGTGGACGAACGGCGAATGCTCGAACGGCATAACGTGGCCGACCGTGTGGTTCTGAAATTTGTGCTGCCCCAGGTCCATGTACTCGCGTTCGCTTTCCTTGCGACCCTGGACGCTCCATTTCCCGGTCGTGTCGAACGAGTCGTAGTTGCCGGCGAACTGTCCGTCGTCGGTATAGATATAGCCGGGATTCTCCGGGTCGCCGGTGGTGGAAATCTGAAGCTTGGTGGTGTTGCCTTTCGTGTCCTCGCGGAAAAAATGATATTGGCCCTGGTCTTGAACGATCTGTACGCCGGGCGGGGGCTTGAGCAGGCTGTCGGGCGGATAATTGTGGAATCCGGTTGCGATCGGATTGGGCTGCGACGGGTTGCGCGTGTGCGTTCTGTGGAATTTGACCGATTGTCGCAGCGCCCGGGCCTTCGTCTCGCTGCGCCGCGGCGCCTTCTGCGCCATCGTCCAATCGCCGCCGCCGTCGACCGCCACCAGATCGTTGAGCAGCGTCGCGACATCGGCATAGCCGCGGGTCTTGTCCGTCGCCAGTTCGGTGTCGAGCAGCGTCTCGAATTCGGGTTTCCAGGCGATGTTGAGCGTGGCCGCCTCCTTCTGGAGGGCCGACAGCAGCGCCGCCTTGTTGCCGGCGGTCGCGCGCATGTCCGCGACGTCGAGAAAGCGCTGCGCCACAGCTGGTGCCGTGCCGGTCGGACGTGGCGCGCGCGCGGCCGGCGATGCGGCGGCCGCCGCTCCGGCCAGCACGGCCTTGGCGCCCATCGCGTCGGCTTCGCGCTCGAGACGCTGGTCGTCGTTGATCGGCACGTCCGCGGCGCTGGTCGTCGCCGCGACGCCGCCGTCCGCCTGCTGCACCGCGTGCCAGGCTTCGTGCGGCAGATGCTTCTCCTGGCCTGGCGCGAGATGGATGTCGCGCCCACGCGTATAGGCGAGCGCGCCGAGCCGCGCCGGTTCGGGCGAGCCGTAATGCACGCGGACCCCGTCCATCGACAGGCCCGATAGCGTCTCGATGCCGGCCCTGAGCGTGTCGGGCAACCCGCTCCGGTTGGGCGCGCGGCGCTGCGCCACGTCGGCTAGCGGCACGCCCGCTATGTCGTGCCGCGGCAATGGCGCGGCTGCCCGTTGCACCGGGACCGGCGCCGCCCGCGCCGGCCCGCAATCCGGCTCGGTGCCACGTTCGGTGCGTCGCTGGAGACGGCGGTGCATCGCGGCCTATTTGATCCGCATGATATAGACCAGCGAGAGCCATCCCGGCGCGGGCACGCTGAGATTGCCGACAGTGTGATGGTGGTTGCCGTCGTTCCAGGGCTCGTTGTCCTGGGTCAGGACGTAGCGCCAGGTGTTCGTGCTCTGGTTGCCCTGGATGATGTAGTTCTGCGCATTGTCCTGGGGCGTCATGACCTCAGTTGCGCTGGTCTGGAGCGTGCCGCTCTGCCAGCCCTGGAGATTGTAGGTCGGGCTGCCGCCCAGCTGGTTGAGCGGCGCGCCGGGCACGGTGCCCAGGACGAACCGGTTCGTCAGGTTCGGCGTCGGCATGCCGTCATAGGGGCTTTGCGCATCGCTGACGATCTCGCCGTCGCAAAAGGCGAAACCCGGCGGCAGCGCTGTGCCCGGCAGGGGATACCACGCGATTACTGTCCCCACAGGGACCGCGTACAGTATTTCGACAGGTTGTGTCATGGTTCGTCTGTAAGGGCAAAGAAATCGCCCCAATGGTACACGCGGGCGGCAAGTCCCGGCAAGACCGCTGTCTGGGAGGCTATTCGCCGCGCTCGGGCCTGGCGTGCGGATCGATCCACAGCCAGCGCGAGCGGTTGAAGTCGCGTATGTTGGGGATCCAGCCCTTCACATAGGGCTCGACGATGTCCTGGGTCACCAGGAAGCGCGTCGGAATGACGGCGAGGTCGTCGAGCGCGGTCTGCTCGGCCTGCCGCAGGAGTTCGCCGCGCGCCTTGATGTCGAGCATCTGGTTGGCCCGGTCCATCAGCGCGTCGAAGCGCGGATTGCTGTACTGGCCGTAATTGTTGCCGCTGCCGGTGCGCAGCAGGTCGAGGAAGGTGCCCGGATCGTTGAAGTCGCCGATCCAGGAGCCGCTGGCGATGTCGAACTGGCCCTGCTGCAGCTTCTTGTAATAAACCTGGGTATCGGACGGCACGATGTCGACGTCGATATAGACGCGGCGCAGCAGGGCCTGCAGCGACGCCGCCGTGCGTTTGGCATCGGGCGTGGTGGTGGCGTCGTAGGTGGAGTGGAAGTGATTGTCGGGGCCATAGCCCATCTCGGCCATCAGCTTGCGCGCCCGGGCGATGCGCTGCTCGTAGGGCAGGGCGCGGAACCACATCTGCGCCCCGCCGGGATAGTTGGCGGTGCCGGGCGGCACGAAATGATAGGCCGCCGGCTCGCCGAGCTTGAGAATCCTCTGCGTTATGATTTCGCGCTCATAGACCAGCGCGATGACCTGCCGCATGCGGGCGTCTTGAAACGGCTTGCGTGTGAAATTGAGCGACAGGTAGGCGACGCCGAGCGTGGTGTTGAGCTGCAGCGTGTGCGGGATGTGGCTTCGCATCCAGCTGATTTCGGCGCCGGGCACCAGGTTCTGGGTGTCGAGTTCGCCGGCGCGGATCGCTTTCAGCGCCGCCAGCGTGTCCGAGGTCGGCTTGTAGATGATTGTCTGTAGGCGGACGTTCGCCGCATCGTAGAAGCGCGGGTTCTTGACCAGCGTGATATGGTCGTTCGGCACCCACTCCTTGGGAAGGTAGGGGCCGTTGGCGACGTAATTCTCGGGCCTCGCCCAATCATTGCCCTTGGCCATCACCACGTGGCGTGGCACCGGGAAGACGGCCTGGTGCAGCAGGTATTCCAGCATGTAGGGCGCGGGATGCTCGAGCTGGACCACCAGCGTCTTGTCGTCTTTCGCGGTGACGCCCAGCGCCGAGGTTGGCAGCTTGCCGGCGCTGATCGCCTGGGCGTTCTTGACCAGCCACAGATAGTAGGCGTAGGGCGCGCCGCGCGCCGGCTCCAGGATGCGGCGCCAGGCGTAGACGAAATCCTCCGCCGTCACCGGCTGGCCGTCGGACCAGACATGGTCGCGCAGGTGGAAGATCCAGGACTTGCCGTCGGGCGAGGTTTCCCAGCTGGTCGCGGCGCCGGGCATCGGCTCGCCGTTCGGCGCATCCGTCGTCAGGCCGACCAGCATGTCGCCGACGACATTGGCCTCCCAATTGCCGTCGATATAATGCGGGTCGAGGCTCTTGATCTCCGCACCGTTGCCGCGGACCAGATAGTCCGGTGCATGCACCGTCTGGTTGCCGCCGCCGGAGCGCGAGCAGGCCGCCAGCAGGACGAGGGCGGCCAGGGCGAGCATCCGCGATGCGGTCATGATTCGGGTCCTTGAAACGTCAAGTCTGTATAGCCTATCGGCCGTGCCGGCGTGCACGGCCACGTGATCAGCGCGAAGCGGGCTTGCCGTCGAGCCACAGCCAGCGGCTGCGGTGCATGTCGCGGGAATTATCCATCCAACCCTTTACATAAGGCTGAACGAGGTCCTGGGTGGTGCGGAACCGCATCGGGATCCAGGGCTCGTCCTTGAGCGCCATGGCCTCGGCGGCGGCGAGCAGGGCACCGCGTTTTTTCGCGTCCGGTTCCTGCTGGGCGGCGTCCAGCGCCCGGTCGAAGGCGAGGTTGCGGTAATGGCCGTAATTGTTGCCGCCGTCTGAGCGCAAGAGGTCGAGGAAATTGCTGGCGTCGTTGAAATCGGCGAACCAGGAGGCGGCGCCGAGGTCGTAATTTCCCGTCTGCATGTTGCGGGTGTGGAAGGCGGCATCTATCACCGAGATATCGAGGTCGACCCAGATCTGGCGGAACATCGCCTGCATCACGGCGGCGATGCGCTTGTTGTTGGGCTCGTCGAAGGTCTCGTAGCCGAGGCGCAGGTGGTTGTCCGGGCCGTAGCCCAGCTGGGCCATCAGCCATTGCGCCTTGGCGAGCCGCGCCGGCGGCGCGAGCGTTCGGAAATCCAGTGTCGGACCCTTGGGATAGTTGGCGGTCGTCGGCGGCACGATGCTGTAGGCCGGCGGCTCGCCGAGGCGCAGGACCCTCTCGGTGATCGTCTCGCGGTCGAAGGCCAGGTTGAGCGCCCGCCGCAGGCGCAGGTCGGTGAGCGGCGGGCGGCGCAGGTTGATCGAGATGTAGGACAGGCCGAGGAACGGCTTGGTGTGCACGATCGCCGGCATGTTCCTGCGCAGCCAGCCGATCTCGGTCAGCGGGATGGGTGTCTGGGTGTCGAGCTCGCCGGCGCGCAGCCGGCGCAGCGCCGCCTCGCTGTCGGGCGTCGGATAGTAATTGACGACGTCGATATGGACATGCGCGGCGTCGTAGAAGCGCGGGTTCTTCACCAGCGTCAGATGATCGTTGGCGACCCATTCGCGCGGCACATAAGGCCCGTTGCCGACGAATGTGCCGGGCCTGGACCAGGCGTTGCCCCTGGCCAGCAGGACATGGCGCGGCAGGGGGTAGGCGGTGTCGTGGGTCAGCAGTTCCGGCAGGTAGGCGGCGGGATGTTCGAGATCGACGACGAAGGTTTTATCGTCCGGCGCCCGCACGCCGAGCGCGCTGGGCGGCAGCCGGCCTTCGCTGACGGCATGGGCGTTCTTGACGACCCACAGATTGTAGGCGTAGGCAGCGCCGGTTTTCGGATCGAGCAGGCGCCGCCAGGCAAAGACGAAGTCCGCGGCCGTCACCGGCCGGCCGTCCGACCAGACATGATCGCGCAGGTGGAAGGTCCAGGTCTTGCCGTCGGGCGAGGTCTCCCAGCGCGTCGCAGCGCCCGGGATCGGCGCGCCCATGGCGTCCACCGTCAGCAGGCCGATCAGGAGGTCGCCATCGACGCTGGATTCGTTGATGCCGTCGATGAAATGCGGATCCAGGCTCTTGATCTCGGCGCCGTTGCCGCGGTTGAGCACGACGAGCGCCGTGGCCGGCGGCGCGGCCAGCAACGCGAGCAGGCCGGCGAGGAGAGCGTAAGCTGTCCGCATCAGACGGTCCGGTTGTTGCGGTCGAGCGAAAGATAGCGCGTGCGGTGGACGTTGACGTTGTTGCCGACGAAGCCCTTGACCTGCGGCGAAACCAGGTTGCGGGTGACGGCGAAATAGCCCGGCGCGACGGCGACGTCGTCGAGCAGCATCTGCTCGGCCTGGCGCAGCAGGATCGCCCGCGCCGCGGGATCGCGCTCGTTGTCCGAACGGTCGACCAGCGCGTCGAAGGCGGGGTTGGAATAGCCGCCATAGTTGAGATCGGTTGTCGCGGTCTGGAACAGCGTCAGGTAGTTCTTGGGATCGCGGAAGTCGGCGATCCAGCCGGCCCAGGTCACGTCGAAATCGCGCTTGCGCAGCATGTTGTAATGGATCTGGCTGTCATAGGGCGCCAGCCGCGCCTGTACGCCGATGTCGGCCCACATGCCCTGCAGCGCCACCGAGACGATGCGCGACTCCGTCGCGTTGGAGGTGTTGAGGTCGAAGGTGACGGGATTGCCCGGCCCGTGGCCCGCCGCCGCCAGGAGGGCGCGGGCCCGCGCCATGCGCTGCGCCATCGCCTCGCTGTGAAAGCCGAGCAGGCCGCCTTGATAGTTCGGCATGCCCGGCGGGATCAGCGCATAGGCGGGCTGCTCGCCGGCCCGCGTCACTTTGGCGACGATGATCTCGCGGTCGATGGCGAGCGACAGCGCCTGGCGCACTCGAAGATCGTCGAACGGCCTGCGATGCAGGTTGAACTGCAGATATTGCGACAGGATGTAGGGCGCCAGCTTCAGCTCGTTGGGAAAATAGCGCTCCAGCCAGGTGATCTGCTGCGGCGGCACCGAATCGGTGACGAGGTCGAACTCGCCGGCGCGAAAACGCTTCAGCGCGGCGGAAGAGTCCTGCGTCGGATAGAAATAGACGTTCTCGATCGCGACATTGGCGGCGTCGTAGAAGCGCGCATTCTTCTTGAGGCGGATATGGTCGTTCGACAGCCACTCCTTCAGCACGTAAGGGCCGTTGCCGACGATGTGCTCGGCGCGCGTCCAGTCCTCGCCGTATTTCTCCACCACATGCCGCGGCACGGCGAAGGTGGTGTAGTGGGTGAGGAGTTCGCGGATATAGGGCACCTGGTAGTTGAAGCTGAGCTCCAGCGTGCGGGCGTCGAGGGCACGGGCGCCGACGGCGTCCGGCGACGCCCTGCCGCTCGCCGCTTCCTGCATGTTCTTCATCGGATAAAGGATGGAGACATATTGCGCCGCGGTTTTCGGATTCGCCATGCGCCGGAACGAGTAGACGAAATCGTCGGCCGTCACCGGCTTGCCGTCGGACCAGCTGTGGGCGCGCAATTTGAAGGTGTAGGTGAGGCCGTCGGCGCTGGCGCTGAAGCTCTCGGCAGCGCCGGGGATCGCGCCGGCGTCGGGCGCGTCGGTCATCAGGCCCATGAACAGGTCGCCGATGATGTTGTTTTCCCAGTTGCCTGAGGCCTTGTGCGGATCGATGGTGTCGGGCTCGGCGCTGTTGCCGCGCGACAGCGTCAACGCGTCGGCGGTCGACAGGGTCATGCCGGGGCCCTTGCCCCGAGGCCGGCAGGCGCCGGCCGCGAGCGCCAGCGACGCTCCGCCGGCCACCAGGCCCCGCCGTGTCCAATCGTTCACCTGCATACCCGCCAAAAGCCTCGCCGCGTGGTCGCCGATACCATATCATTTGCCGTCAAACGCAGGCCTGCGACAACGGGGCAGGCCAACAGGACAGGACCCGACCGCCCATGAAGATCGTCCGCGCCACAGCCCTTGCCGCCCTGATGCTCCTGCCGTCGGCAGCCGGCGCCGGTCCGCGCGACGATTTGATCGACGGCATGGCCAAATGCGCGGCAGTCGCCGACAACGGCGCGCGGCTTGCCTGCTACGATGCGCTCAATCCGCAATTGAAGGCGGCCCAGGCCGAGCCGGTTCCGCCGCCCGCGCCACCGGCCCCGCCGCCGGCGGTGGCCGACAACCGGCCGTGGTACGACCCCGGCCGCATCTTCGGCGTCAGCCCGGGCGAGCAGACGACGCCACAGCAATTCGGCGGCGAGAACCTCGCCGCGCCACCGCCGCCACCGGGTACCCCCGCCGCGCCGCAGAACGCGCCGCCGCCGGAGCTGGACAGCATCACGGTCGGGGTCACGGACTATTCGTTCAACCCCTACCAGAAGTTCCTGGTCATCCTCGACAACGGCCAGATCTGGCAGCAGCTGGAGAGCGATTCGGGCATCGCCCATTTCGACAAGCACGGCAAGAACACGGTCACGATCAGCCGCGGCTTCATCGGCTCGTACAATCTCGAGGTCAATGACGGCTCGGCGATCTTCAAGGTGAAGCGGCTGAAATAGTTTCCGCCCCGGGGAGGACATTCACGCTCAATCGTGCTCGGCCACGAGGTGGCCGGGCGCGACTTCGAGCAGCCTGGGCCGGTACTGCTCCGCTTCGGGATCGTCGATCAGCCTGGACTTGAGGAAATTGAGCTGCGCGCGCGTGTCGAGCGGCGAGGGCAGGTCGCCGGACAGCTTCACGCGCGTCTTGGCGCGCTCCAGCTTGGGATCGGGGATCGGCACCGCCGAGATCAGCGCCTTGGTATAGGGATGGCGCGCGTCCTTGTAGATCGTGTCGCGGTCGGCGAACTCCACGACGCGGCCGAGATACAACACCATCACGCGGTGCGAGATCTGGCGGACCACGGAAAGGTCGTGGCTGATGAAGATCAGCGACATGCCGTAGTCGGTCTGCAGTTTCACGATCAGATCGATGATCTGCGACTGGATCGAGACGTCGAGCGCGCTGACCGCCTCGTCGCAGATCACGAGCTTGGGCTCGACGATCATGGCACGGGCGATGCCGACGCGCTGGTTCTGGCCACCGGAGAATTCGTGCGGGTAGCGGTTGATCCAGCCGGGTTCGAGCCCGACCTGCTCCATGATCTTGCGCACGCGGCGCTTGATCTCGTCGCGCGACAGGTCGCGCCGCAGCGTCTTGAGGGGCTCGGCGATGGATTCGCCGATGGTCATGCGCGGATCGAGGCTGGCCAGCGGGTCCTGGAAGACGATCTGCAGTTCCTTGCGCAGGCGGCGCTGGTCGGCGGGCGAGATCGTCTGAAGGTCGCGCGTCATCCACACCACGGTGCCGGCGGTCCTGGGCAGCAGCTTGAGCACGGCGCGCGCCAGGGTCGATTTTCCGCAGCCGGATTCGCCGACGATGCCGAGCGTCTCGCCCTCGCGCAGCGTGAAACTGACGCCGTCGACGGCGCGCAGCGGCCGCGCCTTGGCGAACAGCGTATTGCCGCGCACCGGGAAATGGACCTTCAGGTCCTCGACCTCGAGCAGCGGCGTGTCGTTCTTCAGCGCCGGCACCGTGGCGTGGCCGGCACGGTCGGGCCGGTCCAGGCGCGGCATCGAATCCAGCAGCATCCTTGTGTAGTCGTGGCGCGGCTTGTAGAAAATGTCGTCGACGGGACCGGACTCCACCACGTCGCCCTGGCGCATCACCTGCACGCGGTCGGCGACGCCGGCGATGACGCCCATGTCGTGGCTGACCATGACGATGGCGGTCTTCAGCTCGGTCTTGAGGTCGCGCATGATTTCCAGGATCTGCGCCTGCACCGTGACGTCGAGCGCCGTGGTCGGTTCGTCAGCGATCAGGAGGTCGGGGCCGCAGGCCGTCGCCATGGCGATCATGACGCGCTGGCGCATGCCGCCGGAGAGCTCGTGCGGGAATTGCTTCATGCGGCGGCGGGCTTCGG
Organism: Rhizomicrobium sp.; assembly: GCA_035570795.1. GTDB lineage: Bacteria > Pseudomonadota > Alphaproteobacteria > Micropepsales > Micropepsaceae > Rhizomicrobium. The sequence goes on along the minus strand of DATMKZ010000030.1, from coordinate 5,465 downwards.
GAATGCGTACCAGCTCGAGCACCTCGATGGCGCGCTTCTCGGCCTCGTCGCGCGGCAGGCCGGAATGGACGCGCAGCGCCTCTATGATCTGGGCCCCGGCCGTCATGTGCGGCGTCAACGAGGTCAGCGGATCCTGGAATATCATGGTGATCTTGGAGCCGCGCAGCCTGTTGAGCCGGGGCTGGCTGATATTGAGGATTTCCTCGCCGCGATATTTGACGCTGCCGGTGGCCTTGCCGTTGGCGGAGAGCAGGCCGATCGTCGCCATGAAAAGCTGGCTCTTGCCCGAGCCGGATTCGCCGACCACGCCCAGGCACTCGGCCGCGCCGATCGAAAAGCTCACATCCTTGACGGCGTGCACTTCGCCGTCGGGCGTCGCGAACTTCACGTCGAGATGGGAGACTTCGAGGATCGGGCCGGCCATCGCTTAACGGTCCTTCGGGTCGAGGGCGTCGCGCAGGCCGTCGCCGATGAAATTGAAGCAGAACAGCGTGATCGCCATGAAGGCGGCGGGGAAGATCAGCATCCACGGCGCGGTCTCCATCTGGTTGGCGCCGTCGGAGATCAGCACGCCCCAGGAGGTCAGCGGCTCCTGGATGCCGAGGCCGAGGAACGACAGGAAGCTCTCGGCCAGAATCGCCGACGGCACGGTCAGCGTGACGTAAACGATCACCGGCCCGAAGACGTTGGGGATGATATGCCGCGTGATGATGCCGAACGGGCCGACGCCGCCGGCGCGGGCCGCCTCGATGAACTCCTTCTGCTTGATCGACAGGGTCTGGCCGCGCACGATCCGCGCCATGGTCAACCACTCGACGGCACCGATGGCGACGAACAGGAGGAAGAAGTTGCGGTTGAAGATCACCATCAGGATGATGACGAGGAAGATGTAGGGAATCGAATAGAGCACGTCGACGAAGCGCATCATCAATTCGTCGACCCGGCCGCCGAGATAGCCGGCCGTGGCGCCATAGGCGACGCCGATGACGAGGCTGACCAGCGTCGCGATGACGCCCACCGCCATCGAGACGCGCGCGCCGTAGAGCGTGCGCACCAGGAGATCGCGTCCGACCGAGTCGGTGCCGAACCAGTGCGCTCCGCCGGCATTGCACAGCACCGAGGGGTCAGGCCACCAGTCGGGGGCGCAGGAGACCACTGAATAGTCGATGAAGTCGTAGGCGTAGGGCAGGACGAACGGCCCGAACACGGCGAGCAGCGCGATCAGGCTGAGGACGACGATGCTGACCATGGCGGCGCGGTTGCGGAACAGGCGGCGGCGGGCGTCCTCCCACAGGCTGCGGCCCTTGATGTCGACGGCGCGCTCCATGATCTCTTCGGTGCGCTCGGGGGAGAAAGGCACGCTCATTTCGCGTACCTCACGCGCGGGTCGAGCACCGCATAGAGGATGTCGGCCAAGAGGTTCAGCAGGATCACGAAGGTCGCGTAGTAGATCAGGACGCCCAGCACCAGCGTGTAGTCGCGGTTGAGCGCGCCCTGCACGAAATAGCGGCCGATGCCTGGGATGCCGAAGATCTGCTCGACGATCAGCGAGCCGGTCAGGATGCCGGCGATGGCGGGGCCGAGATAGGACACCAGCGGCAGCACGGCGGCGCGCAGGGCGTGGCGGATGACGATCTTGTAGCTCGAGAGCCCCTTGGCTCGCGCAGTGCGGACATAATTCGAATGCAGCACCTCGACCATGCTGCCGCGCGTCAGGCGCGCGATGACGGCGATCTGCGGCAGCGCCAGCACGACCACGGGCAGGATCATGTTGCGCAGCGCGCCGCCGTTCCAGCCGCCGACCGGCAGCGAGATGTCGTAGCCGAACAGGCTGACGCCGTAGACGCCGAAGACCAGCGTCAGGATCGGCGCCATGACGAAGGTCGGGATGGTGATTCCCACCATCGCGGCCGACATCACCGAATAATCCAGGAAGCTGTTCTGCCTGAGGGCCGCGAAAGTCCCCATCAGCATTCCCATCAGGACGGCAAGGGTGATGGCCGAGAGACCCAGCCGGGCGCTCACCGGCAGGCCTTCGGCGATCAGCTCGGTGACGGTGAAATCCTTCTGCTTGAACGAGGGGCCGAGGTCGCCATGCGCCAGCTTGCCCAGATAGATGAAGTATTGCTGGTAGAGCGGCTTATCCAGGTTGTAGGCCGCCTTGATATTGTTCTCGATCTCGGGCGGCAGGCGGCGCTGGCTGTCGAACGGGCCGCCGGGGGCCACCCGCATCATGAAGAACGCCAGCGTAACGATGATGAACAGCGTGGGGATGGCGCCCAGCAGACGCCGGATTACATAGCTGAACATCGGCTGTTGCTGGTCCCGCGCGCGGTGGTTCGCTTTCAGTGAAGCTCGGTTAGGGTTAAGGCGATGTCAATGCGCCCTAGTGCGCGTCGCCGTGAACGCTGCGTAAGATTTCACGAACCCGACCGCCTGCGAAATAATCGCAAAAGCCTTATTGCTGCGAGGCCAGCCAGACCTGCCAGCGCGGCTCGATGTCGGGTCCGTGCAGTTGCCACCATTCGTCGTCAATCGCGAAAGCGGTCGTGAAATGGGCCGGCGCGGTCGGCAGGAACGGCGTCATGTCGGTGCCGAGCTCCGGGTTCTTGGGCACCAGCGCCAGCGCCGAGCGCCGCGCCGGGCCGTAGGGCACCCAGCTCGCGACGCCCGCCAGGGGCTCGGGGCCGGTCGCGAAACGCACGAAATCGAGGGCGACGTCCTTGCGCGGATCGCCCTTGGGCACGCCGAAGACGTCGAGTTCGTAGAGCTGGCGGTCCCAGATCACGCCGACGCCGCGATGGTGCTGGGCGGCGTCGTAGACGTCGCCGTCGAGCACGGTGGCGAAGGCGGCGCGGCCGTCGCCCAGCATGGCGACGGCGTCGGCCGATTCATTCCACCAGACCAGCGAACCCTTCAGCGTGGCGAGCTTGGCGAGCGCACGGTCGATGCCGACCGGCGTCAGCAACGCGTCGTAGACGTCGCCGGGCTTCATACCGTCGGCCAGCAACGCCAGCTCGAGATTGAATTTGGCGCTGCCGCGGCGCAGGGCGCGCGGGCCGGGGAAGCGCCTCAGGTCGAAGAAATCCGCCGCCGTACGCGGCGCGGCGCCGGCGAAGCGTCCCGGCGCATAGGCGATGACCTGGCTGTACACGACGCTGCCGACCCAGCACGGCCCGACCGCGTTCTTTACGAAATCCCGCGCCGCCGGTGTGCCGTCGGCGCCCGCCGGCAGCGCCGCGGCGTCGATATGCTCGAGCAGCCCCAGCCGGCACGCCGCGATGGCGTCCGGCAACTCGAAATCCATCACGTCCCAGTCATAGCGACGGTTGCCGACCATCTGCTGCAGCTCGCCGAGGCCGCCGTCGTAAAGCGCAAGGCGCACGTCGTAGGATTTGGCCTCGCCATAGGGGCGGAACAGGGCGTTGGCCTGGGCGCGGCCGTAAGCGCCGGACCAGGTCGCGACCGTCAGCACCGGCAACGTCCGGGTCAGCCAGAAATAGGCGCCCACCAGCACGACAAGCACGGCGCCGGCAACGCCCAGGATGATGGTCGATCGTCTGCTCATGCGCGCCCCAGTGAAAGCAAAACGAGTTTCCGGTTCATCGGACGCGATCCTATCGCGCCCGAAGCCTGCCGCCAGAGCGCAAATTCGGAAAAGCGGGTCCATAGCGGCAGCGTATGGACGGTTTTCCGTAAAATTGCGCGACAATTCAAAAAACTAGAGCCCGCATAATGCGGCTCTAGAGGTCGAATTCCAGCCCGAGGTCGATGCTGCTGTTCATCGTGTCGGCGCGGCAGGCCGCCGTCGGCAGGGCCGGCGGCGTGCAGCGGTAGCTGGCGTCCTGGACGCGGAAGAAGCGGTAGAGCCCGGTCAAGCGCGCGTCCTGGCTGAGCGGGATCGCCGCGCCCGCCATCAGCTGATAGGCGAAATGCCAGTTGTCGGCGGCGATCACCGGGTTGGCGCCGATGCGATCATGGGCATCGACATAAGCCGCGCCGAGGCCGGCGCCGATGAAGGGACGCAGGGGAAACTCGGGAATCGGCACGTCCCAATAGACATTGGCCATGGGTGCGGCGATCTGCAGGAAGCCGGTGCGGCCAGCCTGCGGCGTGCCGGCGACGCTGAGCGAATCGAGCGAGAAATGCCGGTAGACGAGCTCGCCTTCGATGCGGAAGCCGTAGTCCAGCCTGGCACCGGCATAGAGCGAACCGCCCAGGCCCGTAGAATAATGTGCCTTGAGGTCGACCGCGCCGGCGCTGGCGTGGGTGTCGTCGCCGTCGACGATGCTGCCGCGCAGGCCGAGATAGGCCGCGCCGCTGCCCTGGTCATGAGGGCTGGTGTAGGGATCGGCTGCCGCCGGCGCGGCCGCCCAAAGGGTCCAAAAGACCCCCGCAATCAATGCCTTCCGATAAGCCATGCGATAAGCTCCGGCGCGCCGTGCCAGAGTCGTTCACCTTGGTTAAGCGATCGTTAACGCCCGGCTAACCCCCTAGGCAAGCCTTGCTTTTCCGGGAGGCGGGCCATAGTTTCCGGCCCTCTTTTCGAGACGTGCAGTTGTAGCTCAGTTGGTTAGAGCGCCGGATTGTGGATCCGGAGGTCGGTGGTTCGAACCCACCCAACTGTACCATTCCATTTCCCCAAACTCCGAACCTCCACGCGCCGGCGCGAATGACGCCGATTGCGGCGGCATTGGGCGCGTGCGCGGTCTCCGCCCCCGCGGCGGAAACTCAAAGATCAGGGAATTTTCGCGCCGCCCGGCCGCCAGTCTCCATCTCCAGATGGAAGACCCCCACATCAGCCCGAAGTAGATCGCCCCAGAGCAGACGTCACGCGCTCGTCGCTCGCTCCGCCGCTTCCCTCGCCGCCTGGTTTGCCGCCCTAATCTTCTCGAGCTCGCCGGTGCTGATCTGTTCGCGGCGTTCCTCCCGCCCTCGGTAGAACTCGGCCAAGACGCGCGCCGCAGGCTCCTGTGTCTGGATTGCGGCCTGGTAGGCGGCCACGTTGACGTTCGCGGCAATCGGGTCGGCGAGCCCCCTGTTCAACAGCATGTGCTGCACATAGGAGAGCGCCGGCACGAGCGCGCAATCGGCCAGGGTGAGGCGGCCGAGGCAGGCGAAGCCGTCGCGGCCGATCAACCGGTCCAACGTCCTGACGCTGCTCGCCAGCTGGCCGCTGAGCGCCGCGACGATGCTCTCGATGCCGGTGGGGACGGGCGTCTGGGCGGCGAGGGCTCCAGTCTGAGAGGCGAACGCGAACGCGGCGCCGATCAGATAGACGTCGCCGATGCGCGCCAGGGCGCGGATGTGGGCGTTCTCGCGCGGCGTCGAGCCCAGCAGGGAAGGCTCGGGATGGATCTCCTCGAGATATTCGGCGATCACCGCCGACTCCGGTATCGCGTCTCCGTCGATCTCCAGTGACGGGATGCGGCTGAGCGGACGGTCTTCGTAGAGCTTCTGGGTCA
>DATMKZ010000029.1:0-86802 GCA_035570795.1 Rhizomicrobium sp. | reverse complement strand
GGATCGTGAGGAGGCGGCTGGCGCGCACGATTTTCAGGATCGCATGGAAATCATGACATTCGATGTCATGTTTAGGGGCTTACACCGTCTTCCGCAACAGACGGACAAGGACGCAACACCATGAAAACCCCAACGCTTGCCAAGATCGCTTCGCTCGCCGCACTGCTCGGGCTGGCCGCGGCGCCGCCCGCACGCGCCAATGCCGATGCGCCGCCGCCGGCCGCCGACACGCAGGACCTCTCCGGCCTGCACGCGTTCGACTTCCTGGCGGGAAGCTGGCGTGCCCATCACCACGTGCTCAAGGAGCGCCTCGCCGGCAGCCATGACTGGTGGGATTACGACGGCACGGCGACGGCCTGGCTGACCCTGGACGGCTACGGCAATGTCGACGACAACACGCTGAACAAGCCGACCGGCTTCTATCGCGCCATGACGCTGCGCACCTACGATCCCAAGACCGGTCTGTGGTCGATCTGGTGGGTCGACGGGCGCATGCCGGCGATCAATCTCGATCCGCCGGTGCGCGGGCGCTTCGCGGACGGTGTCGGCACGTTCTACGCCGACGACACGTTGCGCGGAAAACCGATCAAGGTGCGCTTCATCTGGAAACCGATCGACCACCGGCACGCCCATTGGGAACAGGCGTTCTCGCCCGACGGCGGCCGGACGTGGGAGACCAACTGGACGACGGATTTCGAGCGGGTGAAGTGAGCGTCGGCAAAATCTCCCTCTCCCTTGTGGGAGAGGGGGTGCATCCAGCTCTGCCCTCGCCCAGGCCTTCCTGAGGCGATGGGCGGCGCATCCGAATCCCGAGCGGCCTTGAAACGGGCGTTCTGCGGCACCAATTCTCTCTTGCGCATGCAAGCATCCGAGGGGGATTCATGCTTCGTTTCGGCGCGTTGACGGCTTTTATCCTCTGTTTTGCTGCGGGACCGGCACTCGCCGACGATCTGCAACCGGTTCTGTCAGCGGCTCTGCAGGGGACGACGGTTCCGGCGGCCGGCGTGCTCGTGATCCGCGACGGGAAAATCGATGCCATAGCGGTTGATGGCGTCCGCGAACTGGGCCAACCCGAAACCGTGCGGCCCGACGATCTGTGGCAGATCGGATCGGACACCAAGCCGATGACCGCGGCGCTGATTCTACGGCTGGTGGAGCAGCATCGGCTTTCGCTGGATGCGCCGCTCTCGACCACGCTGCCGGAGCTGGCGGCGAAGGCGCGACCGGAATATCGCGCGGTGACGCTGCGCGAGCTGCTGCACCACACCTCGGGCCTGCCGCATGACAGCTCGGATATCGCGCAGGCCTACGCCGCCGGTTTTCGCGATATGCGCTCTGTGCCGGGGCAACGCCTGGACTATCTCGCGACGGCACTGAAGGATCCGCCGGTCGCGCCGCCGGGCAAGGAAGCGCATTACAGCAACACCGGCTTTCTCCTCGCGGCGGCCATCGCGGAGCAGGCCACGGGCGTCTCGTACGAAGTCTTGATGCAGCGCGAGATCTTCACACCGCTCCACATGACCCGGGCGCGCTTCGGTCTGACGCCGGAAAACCACGGCCATATCGGCGGCCGCGTCGTCACGCCCGACGAGGAGGTCCCGCCGCTGTTCGATCCGGCCGGCGGCGTGTCCGTCAGCCTTTCGGATTGGGCGAGGTTCTGCATCGACCAGCTTGCCGGCGCGAAGGGGCAGGGGCGTCTGCTGACGGCGGAGAGCTACCGGCTCATGCAGTCGCCGGACCTCGCGACAGGCAACGGCCTGGGCTGGGGCGTCGATGCGACGTTCATGGATCGGCAGGGACCGATGCTGTCGCACACCGGATCGGATGGCGCCTGGTATTCGATGGTCGTCCTGTTTCCGGCGAGCGGCAACGGGCTGCTGGTCAACGCCAATGCGGGGGCGGACATGGGCGGCGAAAAGGCCGACAAGGCCGTTCTCAAAGCGCTGCTGTCGAGCCTCGCGCCGCCCGCGAAATAGACGTCAGTTGTGCTACCTCGCCAGGCGGATGCACGTCTCTTGTTCAACTCGCGCTGTCATCCCCGGCTGAGCGATGCGTAGCATCGCGAAGGGAAGGGGACCCAGGTGCCAACCACCGTCACAGTGTTTACCGCCTGGGTCCCCTTCCCTCGCTTCGCTCGCCGGGGATGACAGTCATATTTAATTTGACGAGCGTACGGGTTTTAACTCTTCCACCTGAGCGTCCTTTCCGTCACCGGGTTCACGAAGGGCGTGCCGTTGGCCACCGATTCCGCCCAGGCTTTCTTGAGGCGGTGGTACCACATGGCGGGGACGTCGGAATCCTGGATCAGCATCAGGGGCGGATTGAACTTCAGGCCTTCTTTCTGCAGCTCGACGATTCTGCGGTCGTCGCCGAGGAAGGTGGGGCCGAGCGCCATGAAGAACGGTTTGATGAAGCCGAGCCAGGCCGGCCAGTAGAAGATTTGCGTCACGCGCGTCGTCTCGGCATCGATCGGCGTGCAGGTGGTGAGGCCAACCACCGCGATGTGCTTGCCCGCCACCGTGCCGGCGATGTTCTCGAAGCGGATGCTGGGGAGCTCGAAGGTGATCTCGGTCGAGACGTCGGCGCCGAGCAGGCCGTAGACCGGCTTGCTCGGCTTGTGGCGCGTCATCACGAAGCCGTTCGGCAGCGGCGCGTAGGTCTTGGTCTTGTCGCGCGGCGTGCGGCGCCACCACCAATGGCTGTGGACATAGGGGCCGTGCGCCGGGTCCATCAGGCCGAGCACGGCGTGATCGATGCCGCAGGCGAAGATCTGGCTTTCGCTCCAGCGCGGCCTGGCGTTGGGCACGCCGACCTTCGGTGGTTCGCCGCGCGGCGCCGCGCCCTCGCGTCCCGCCGCCGCCATGTAGACCCAGATCAGGCCGTCCTGCTCGCGCAGCGGGTAATTCCGTACACGGATTTTCGCGGCGTCGATGGTTTCGTCGCCGACCAGCGAGGGGATCAGCGAGCATTGGCCGTCCTTGCGGAAGCGCCAGCCGTGATAGGGGCACTCGACCGTGTCGTCGGCGAGGACATGCCCCGCCGACAGCGGCACGCCGCGATGCGGACAGATGTCGCGCAGCGCGAACGCCTTGCCGTCGCGGCCGCGGCCGATCAGCACCGGCTCGCCGAGCAGCATCTCGCGGCGCAGGCTGCCCCGGGCGACGGTCGCAGCGAGCGCCGCCATGTACCAGCTGTCGCGCAGGAATGTGGGAACGTCTTCGATTCCCCCTCCGCCCTTCGCACCTGACGGTGCTACGGGCGGCGGCGTGGCCGTCTCGCCGATCACGGCTGCGGCGGCGCGCCGGGCGGCGCGGCCGGCGGTGCCTTGAGCAGGCTGTCGAGCGTCGTCATGAAAAGCTGGCCCTTGAAGGCCGGCAATTTATACGCCCATCCCGAGGCGCGCGCATTGATGGCGCTGGCCTCCTTGGCCGCGTCGTTGCCGGCCGGTCCCAGCGCCTCGGCCGACAGTATGGCCCAGTAATCCTGGCCTTGCTTCAGGACATTCACGGTTACTTTCAGCCCGTCGAAGGTCTTGGTGACGAGGCGCGCCGTGGTCGCAGGGTTGCTGAAATCCAGCTCGCGCGCCAGGCGCACATCGTCGAAGCCGAAGCCGGTGATGGCGGCGGCGACGCCGTCGGGGATGGTCGGATCGCTGACCGCTTTGCCGGCCGGGACCGGCGTCAGCGTGAAGTCCGCATCGCTCGGCCTGGCGCGGGCCACCACAAAGGAGGCGCTGCCGGCCGGATCGACGTCGACTTCCTGGATGCGGGCGCGGTCGACGTCCATCACATGCTTGTCGAGCCAGTCGGCCAGCGCGGCGCGCGGATCGAGCACCGAACGCACCAGCCAGCTCTGGTCTTCGCCGGTGTGGCGCACGAACAGACCGGTGGCGCCCGAGGGATCGCCGATGTCCTCGCTCTTGCCGGCGATCAGCGAGGCAAGTTCGTGGCCCTTGTCGTCGGCGACCGCGATCAGGACGCCGTCGCCGGCGGGCGGCGCGCCCAGGCCGACGAAATGCAGCCAGTCGGGCCGCGCCGTCTTGGGCTCGATGGTCTGCAGGGCGGCGAGACCGACCACGGTGCGCTGCACCAGGTCGAACGCGGCGGGATAGTCGCTGCGCTCGGGCACCACCCAGCCCTTCTCGGGCACGAAGGTGACGTCGAAGGCGCCGGCCTTCGAGGCGATGTGGATGCGCGCGACGTTGCGCGCCTCGCCGGCGAAGCCGGGGAAGAATTGCGCCGGCGCGCTGCTCGGGCCTTCTTCGCGCGCCTGCTGCCACACGGCTGCGAGCGCCAGGAGCAGGCCGACCAGCGCGGCGGCGCCCAACACCGCGAGATTGCGGCGGCGCGGATCGGCGAGGAAGCGGTTCAGGTCCATCGCGTGCCTCAATGCGCCAGCGCGCGGGCGCGGCGGCGGCGCCGCAGCCAGGCGAGCAGGACCGCGAAGCCCGCCACGAACAGCGGCACCAGCACGATGTTGACGATGGCGAGGATGTCGCCCAGCGTGTCGATGTCCTTGCGCAGATTGTGCTGCACATTGCGCAGCGCGGTGCGCGTTTCGGTCAGCTCCTTCTTGAAGCGGTCGATCTCGGCCTGCTGCGCGGCGGTGAGCCCTTGCGCGTTGCTCGGCTGGCCATTGGTGCTGCCGCCCTGTTCGAGTTCGTGCAGGCGCTGCTGCACCGCCGTCATGCGCGCCTGCAGCGCCTCGGCCTCGGTCTGGAACTGCGCCTGGGCCTCGGCCTGGATTTCCTTGACCACGGTGAAGGGGCGGTCGTTGGTGGCGCGGGTGCGCAGCGAGATCAGGTCGCTCGAGCCCATCAGGTTCTCCACCGCGTTCATCACGAAGGCGCCGTTGTCGGCGAACGGCGTGGCGACGCGCTTGCCGAAGGCGTTCTCGACATGCACCCAGAAGCGGTCGTCGAAGATGTCGCTGTCGGCCATGACGATGACGTTGATCGCCCCGCTCGACTGCTTCAGCTGCGGCGGCAGGGCGGGCGGCGGCGGCTGGCCGGCCGTCGTCATCGCCGCCGGCGGGCCTTCGGGGAAGGCGGTGCCCGCGGGACCGGAAACGCGCGCCGCGATGACGAACGCCTCGCCCGTCGGATTGATCGCGCTCATCAGATCCTGGGGCCGCGGATTGAAGCGCACGGCCTCGGTGTCGAGCAGGGCGGCCTCGTCCGAGGAGCGCACCAGCGGCGCGAACGTCGTGCCGGCGCCCTTCAAGGGATGCAGCGCGCCGGCGCTGGCGAGGTTGAGCGATTGCAGCGAGGCGGTGACGATGTCCTTGGCGTCGAACTGCGCCGCGCCCAGATGCAGCCAGATCGGGTAGCTCGCCACCGGGTTGCGCGGATCGCTCGACACCTGCACGCGCTGCGCCAGCGCCTTGTCGGCGACGACCTTGCCCGGCGTATAGCCGATGCCCCAGGCGTGGAACAGCTGCGGCAGGTCGGAGGCGGGCGCGCCGCCGCCCTGCGGGTCCATGCCGCCGCCGCCGGCCTGCGCCAGCTCCGAATTGGGATCGACGAACACCAGCGCGTGGCCGCCGCGCAGCACGAACTGGTCGATGGCATAGAGCGCCGCGGCGCTCAGCCCGGCCGGATGCACGATCATCAGCACCGCGATGTTGTCCGGGATGCGGTTCGCGGCGGGATCGAGCATCTGCGTGGTGTAGCTCTCGGCGAGCTCGGAATAGATCGCGTAAGGCTGCGCGTTGCCCTGCATCGCCGCCTGCATGCCGCCGGCCCCGGTGTCGAGCGGCAGGCTGGAGAGGATGCCAAGCGCCGCCTTCTGCGGCTGCGACAGGTGGTAGATCAGCGTCGACAGGTCGAATTCGAGGTATTGCTCGCGCTCGGGCGTGAAGTAGGGGATGACCTCCTTGCCGTCGATGCGGTTGGTGCCGACCAGACCGAAATAGACCGTGTCGCCGGAATCGGTCGGCGCGCCGGTCAGCCCGTTGCCGGTGGCGTCGTCCTCGGCGGCGGTGAAGGGCTCGGGATCGACCTCCTCGAGGACGATCTTGCCGTGGCTCAGCGCGGCATATTCCTCGAGCAGGTCGTGGACTCGCGTCGCATAGGCCTGGGTCTGGGCGTAGTCGGCGGCGACCTTCTTGGAATAGTAGAATTTGAGCGTGATGGGTTCGGGGATCTTGGCGATGATGGCGCGCGTGCCGTCGGCAAGCGTGAACTGGCCGTTGGCGGTGAGATCGAGCTTGGCCGTCGTGATAAAGGTGGCGGCCGCGATGTTGAGGGTCACGAAGACGATCGTGGCCAGCACCAGCGCGAGGACGGCATAGAGGCGGCGGGAGATCGGCGGCATCGGCTCAGCCGCTCTTCTTGAGGTCGACGACCACGACATTGGCCGTCAGGAACAGGGCGATCAGCGAGAAGAAGAAGATCACGTCGCGCAGGTCGATGACGCCGGCCGAGATCGCGGTGAAATGGGTCAGGAAGCTGAACGACGAGATCGCGTTGACCAGCACCAAGGGCGCCCAGCCGCGGAAGAAATCGAGCACCAGGGGGGCGCCCGAGATCGTGAACAGGAAACAGACCACCACGGTGACGACGAAGGCGATCACCTGGTTGTTGGTGGTCGCCGAGATGCAGGCGCCGATGGCGAGATAGCCGCCGGCCATCAGCAGGCTGCCGACATAGGAGGCGACGATCACGCCGTTGTCGGGACTGCCCAGATAATTGACCGTGAGCCAGATCGGGAAGGTCAGCGCCAGCGCCACCGCGATGAAGGCCCAGGCGGCGAGAAACTTGCCCGCCACCGTCGCCCATAGCGGGATCGGCAGGGTCAGCAGCAATTCCATCGTGCCGGTGCGGCGCTCCTCGGCCCATAGCCGCATGGCGATCGCCGGCACCAGGAACAGGTAGAGCCAGGGATGGTAGCCGAAGAACACCGACAGGTCGGCGATGTTGTTGTCGTAGAAGCGCCCGACATAGAAGGTGAACGAACCCATCGCCAGGAGGAAGATGACGATGAAGACATAGGCGAGCGGCGTCGCGAAATAGGCGGCGAACTCGCGCTTGAAGATCGGCCAGATGTATTTCATGCCGCGTTGGCCTTCGGGCGCGCCGCGTCGTGCGTGGTGATGGCGCGGAACACCTCGTCGAGCCGGCCGGCCTCGGCGTGCAGCTCCTTGACGTCCCACTTTTCGCGCACCGCGAGCGCGGCGATGTCCTCGATCGGCAGGGCGCCGTTCCTGGGGAAGGCGGTGATCTGCACCGTGCCGCCGTCGCGGCTCTCGGCCTCGAGGCCGGCGACGGTGGCGAGCGCCTTGATCTTCGCCAGCGCCGCGTCGCGCTGGCCCATGGGCAGAACGATGGTCACGGCGTTGTGATAGCGCGAGCGCGCCAGGAGCTGCGCCGGCGTGCCGTCGGCGACGATCTGACCGCGGTCGATGATCACGGCGCGGGTGCAGATGGCTTCGACCTCTTCCAGCAGGTGCGTCGAGACGATGATCGCCTTCTCGGCCGCCATGCCGCGGATCAGGGCGCGCACGGCGTGCTTCTGGTTGGGGTCGAGGCCGTCGGTCGGCTCGTCCATGATCAGGACCGGCGGGTCGTGCAGGATTGCCTGGGCCAGGCCGACGCGGCGCTTGAAACCCTTGGACAGGGTCTCGATGGGCTGATCGAGCACGCCTTCGAGCTCGGTCTTGCCGACCGCGGCGGCGACCCGCGCCTTGCCCGCGGCGCCCTTGAAGCCGCGCACTTCGGCGATGAACAGCAGGAATTGCTGCGCCGTCATGTCGCCATAGGCCGGCGCGCCTTCCGGCAGGTAGCCGATGGCGCTCTGGGCCGCGAGCTCGTCGGTTTCCACGTCATGGCCCAAGACCCGCACGCGTCCGGCGCTGGGGGCGAGGAAGCCGGTGATCATCTTCATGGTGGTGGACTTGCCGGCGCCGTTGGGGCCGAGAAAACCCAGGACTTCGCCCTTCGCGACCGTGAGCGACAGATTGGCGACGGCCGTATAGGGCCCGAAACGCTTGGTCAGTCCCTCGATCTCGATCATGTCGCCTGTGCGGAGAAAAGCTGGGGTTTGCTTAGAGAAAACGGCTCCAACCCGCAAGTTCTCCCGGCTTAAGTTTCAGTCACGCCAACGCAAATCACCTCAAACCGTCATGGGCGGCCTTGAGCCGCCCATCCAACTTGGACATTGGGTGGTCGCAGGGACGTTGGATGGGCGGGTCGAGCCCGCCCATGACGCAAGTAGAGATGGAGATGCAACTCTTGACTTAGTTGAATGCTCAATCAAGTATCCTTCCATGGCCGAGGATACGCGCGAGAGACTGGTCATGACCGCGATGCGGCTGTTTTCGGAGAAGGGCTATGGCGCCGCCAGCATCGCCGACATCCTGCGCGGCGCCGGCGCCAACAGCGGCAGCCTCTATCACTTTTTCCCGACCAAGCAGGACCTCCTGATCGAGGTGCTGCGCTGGTACCGCGACGGCATCCACCCGATGCTGCTGGCGCCGGCCTGGGCGGGCGTCGCCGATCCCATCGAACGCGTCTTCGCGCTCCTGGCGCGCTATCGCGAGGCGCTGGCCGGCAGCGATTGCGTCTATGGCTGCCCGATCGGCAACCTGGCGCTGGAGATCCACGAGCCCGATCCGGCAGTGCGCGAACTGATCGCAGTGAATTTCGACGGCTGGGTCGCGGCCATCGCAGGCTGCTACGCCGAAGCCGGCACGCGCCTGCCGCGCGACCTCGACCGCCACGGTCTGGCGGTCTTCACGCTGACCACGATGGAAGGCGGCGTGATGCAGTCGCGCACCCACCGCACGCTGGCCGCCTTCGACCGCTCGGTGGCGATGCTGCGCGACTACGTCACAAGGCTCGAACGCGAAGCCGCAAGGGAGGGGAAGAAAAAATCATGATGCGAAGCCTTCGAAGGGCGTTCGTCGTCGCCGTGCTGGCGTCGCCGGCCGCGGCGGCGGTGAAGGACACGTCGTATGCGGACGCGGGCGGGGCGCGGGTGCTGCGCGAAGCCGTCGTCGTCGATGCGGACCGCAGCGCCGTGTGGCAGGCGTTCACGACCGATGCGGGTTTCGCAAAATGGGCGGTGCCGGTCGTCCACATCACCCCGGGCAATGGCGGACTGATCGAGTTCGCGCTGTCGCCCAACGGCAAGATCGGCGACCCCGGCAATGTCAGGAACCGCATCGACGTGTTCCTGCCCGACGAACTGCTGATCTTCCACAACGAGTTCGTGCCCGCGGGCGGGCCGTTCGATCCGGCGACCTTCGGCTCGGTGCGCACGCTGCTGTCGTTCGACGATGCCGGCGGCGGCAGGACCAGGGTCACCGAAACCGTGGTCGGCTTCGGGACGGGCGCGAATTACGACCAGCTCTACGCCCATCTGCGCGGCGGCAATGCGCAGTATCTGACGGCGCTCGCCGGCAATTTCACGAAGAAAAACTGAGGGGAACCGCCATGCTGAACAACAAGGCCCTGCAAACCGCCACCATCGCCGGCACCGTGCTGCAACTGGCGATGGTGATCGCCGGCCATTACGTGCCCTACATCGCGCTGCATGTCTTCATGTTCGGCGGCATGGCGATCTCGCTGGTCGCGGGGCTGCTCTACGGCCGCGCCGCGGCGGGGCTGGCCGGCGCGGCGCTGGGCGGCGCCATCGCCGGCGGCGTCTGCGCCCTGATCGGCATCGCGCTGTGCGTGGCGCTGGGCGACACCGCGCCGATCATCCTGGTGTTCGGGACCATCGGTTCCACCGTGTCGGGCGCGCTCGGCGGCGCGCTGGGGCGCCTGGTGGGCGGAACCGGCAGCGCTTCGTCCGCCTGAGCCTGCCGTTGAACCGCCATCTTCGCGCGCTAGGATGCCATCCGAGACTCGCGAATTGGGTGCAGGCGTGTTCGACGGCAAGCTCATTCAGCGCGCGGCCATCACCGGCATCGCGCTGCAGGTGACGATGGTGGTGGTCGGCCATTACGTGCCCTGGGTGCGGCTGAATTTCTACGAATTCGGCGCCATGATGTTCGCGGGCCTCGCGGGCCTGTTCTACGCCCGCGACTACGGCAAGGGCTACGCCAGGGGCGCGCTCGGCGGCGCCATCGCCGGCGGCACCAGCGGGATCATCGGCATCAGCCTTGCGAATATCCTGGGCGACGTCGCGCTGGTCGTGCTGCCGTTCGGCGCCGCGCTGACCATCCTCACCGGCGCCATCGGCGGCTTGTTCGGCCAGATGGGCGCCAATATCCGCAAGCTGAGCGCGTAGCGCTTTCTAGATTCGCAGCGTCAGGCCGCCGTCGATCACCAGGCCGTGGCCGGTGACGAAGCCGCCATCGTCGCTGGCGAGGAACAGCGCGCCGCGGGCCAGATCGATCGGCTGGCCGACGCGCCGCAGCGCCGCTTTCTTCGCCCAGATGTCCTGCACCTCGGGCCGCGCGTCCCACAAGGGCCGCGTCATGCCGGTCTGGATGGCGCCGGGTTCGAGATAGTTGGCGGTGATGCCGAACTTGCCGAGTTCCAGCGCCAGCGTCCGCGTCAGGCCCGCGACGCCGGCCTTGGAGGCGCAATAGGCGGCGAGGCCGTAATCGGTGCCTTCGGCCATCACCGAGGCGACGTTGATGATGCGCCCGAACTTGCTTTGCTTGAGGTGCGGGATCGCCTGCTGGCAAAGCCGGAACTGCGCCGTCAGGTTGACGTTCAGGACGCGGTCCCACTGCTCCTGCGTCATCGCCTCGACGAGGGCGTTGGCGCCGATGCCGGCATTGTTCATGACGATGTCGAGGCCGGCGAATTTGGCGACCGCCGTGTCGACCATGAGCCTGGCCGCGTCGCCGTCGCCGACGTTCTTTTCCAGCGTGGCGATGCCGTCCTGGCCGTCATGCGCCGCGGCCAGGCCCTTGCCCGGCAGATCGACGGCGAGCACGCGGGCGCCCTCGCGCGCGAACAATTGCGCCGTCGCCTGGCCGATGCCCGAGGCCGCGCCGGTCACGATGGCCACCCGTCCCTGAAGGCGCATGCGTCTCTCCCGCCTGTTTTGCAAAGCGTGGCCGAGATGCGCGGTGGTGGCTAGTGCGCTTTGCTGAAAGTTGGGAGGCGGCTCAGGGCCGCCCATGGAAAAAAAGTCGGCGGAGCGATCGAGGCGCCCCAAAAGGGAGGGCTGGGGGGCTTGATTCGCTTCCCGGGCGCCCGTCAACTCAGCTCCGCCGAGGAACGCACTATCGGATTCGAACGCGGCCGCGCCGTGGTCCAATCGTGACCGTTTGGTGGCGGCAGATGAGGAGAGTTTCATGGGACGCTTCGTGCACGCTACGGAAACTTTGATGACCTATCTCAGCCAGATGGGCGCGCGCGAAGCGCCGGCGCAAATCCGCTGCCGCGAAGAGACCGCCAGGATGCCCAACGCGATGATGCAGATCGCGCCGGAGCAGGGGGCATTCCTGGGCGTGCTGGTCAAGCTCACCGGGGCCAGGAAATACGTCGAGATCGGCACCTTCACCGGCTACAGCGCGCTCAGCGTCGCGCTCGCCATGCCCGCCGACGGCAAGGTGGTGGCGCTCGACGTCAGCAAGGAGTTTACCGACAAGGCCCGCTCCTACTGGAAGGAGGCCGGCGTCGAGGCCAAGATCGATCTGCGCCTCGGCTCGGGCCTCGAAGCGCTCGACAGGATGATCGCGGCCGGCGAGGGGCCGATCGACCTCGCCTTCATCGACGCCGACAAGTCGAATTACGACGGTTATTACGAGCGCGTGCTGAAGCTGCTGCGGCCGGGCGGCCTCGTCGCGCTCGACAACATGCTGTGGAGCGGCGCCGTCGCCGATCCCAAGGTCACCGACAAGGATACGTCGGCGCTGCGCGCCCTCAACGCCAAGATCCACGGCGATGCACGCGTCGACATGGCGCTGGCCACGGTCGGCGATGGGGTGATGCTGGCGGTCAAGCGGTAACGCATGGGCGTCCCGACGCTGGAAACGGCGCGCCTCGTCTTGCGTCCGCTGCAGCTGAGCGATGCGGCCGCGACGCAGGCGCTGTTTGCGCATTGGGGAATCGTGCGCTACGTGCCCGACATTCCCTGGCCGTATCCGGCTGACGGCGCGGAAAGCTATTATCGCAACGTGGCGTTGCCGCAGATGGAAAAGGGCACCGCCTGGCGCTGGTCGCTCAGGCTGAAATCGGCGCCGGAGGAGCTGATCGGCGCGATCCATCTGATGGACGGCGACAACAACCGCTTCTTCTGGCTCGGCATCGCCTGGCAGGGACAGGGCCTGATGACCGAGGCCTGCGAGGCCGCGACGCAATTCTGGTTTACGACCCTCGAGCGGCCGCTGCTGCGCACCAACAAGGCGGCCCTGAACACCGCCTCGCGGCGTATTTCGGAGCGCGGCGGCATGCGCGTCGTGGCGGTTGAAACCAAGGACTATCCGGCCGGCCCGCTGCCGACGCAGATTTGCGAGATCACGCGAGAGGAATGGCTGGCGGGGCAGGCCAAAAAGTAGCGCCGGCAGGCTTGCGACGGGTTCGTGACAGGCTCACACTCTTGGCGATGGCGGAAGAAACCATAGTGTTTCTCCGCGCGGATTCTTCGCCGGCCGCGCGGAAAGTTTCTACAGGCGGATACAGTTCCATGGCTGCGTCCGGCGGCGGGGCCATCACGGCCGCGCAGGTGCGCTTCGACCGTGCCGAGCTCAACCGCATCCTCACACTCTACGGCCGCATGGTCGCGGCCGGCGAATGGCGCGACTACGCCATCGATTTCCTCGACGAGGTCGCGGTATTCTCGATCTTCCGCCGCGCCAGCGAGATGCCGCTGTTCCGCGTCGAGAAACGCCCCAAGCTGCGCGGCCGCCAGGGCATGTACGCGGTGATCGCCGCCGGCGGCCACATCCTCAAGCGCGGTCACGACCTGGTGCAGGTGCTGCGGGTGTTCGACAAGACCGTGATGAAGGCGACGAGCGCGTAGAAAACCTCTCCCGCTCGCGGGTGCTGTCACGGTTTGAATGGTCGGCAGACCTCAAGCGGCATCCGGCGCCGTCCGCCGCGTCTTCGCCTCCGCCAGCCATTCCAGGAACCGAAAGCCCGTCTCGCGTCCGGGCTGCTGCCGCCGGTCGACGATCGCCGCACGCGTCTTCTGCCAGACGATCGCGATCGCATGGTGGAAAAAATCGTCGGCCACGTCGGGCGCGACCTCCTTGCGGAAAACGAGAATCCCCAAACCATCGAGCGTGTTGATCAAGGTGAACACGGCAGTCCAGCGCTCGCCGAGTTGTGTCTGCAATTGCGACCACGTCAATCCTTCCGGCAGATCGTTCAGGGCGCTCAGGCCTTCCATCAGATCGCGCGAATTCAGCATTTCGACGAGATGAAGCGAGACTTGCGTGGCCCGCGCCCTGGCGGCGACGCGGATTTGCCAGGCGCCGAAGATGACTCCGCCGACCACGGCTACGGTTGTTGCGATATTGAGCGCGAGTGCCAGATCCATGATTCGTCCCCCGAAACAGCCAACAAACTTACGACCCGCTCGCCGGAGAGGTCAGCTTCCGGTGTATTTCGGCTGGCGTTTTTCGGCGAAGGCGAGCATCGCCTCGCGGGCGTCGTTGGCGGCCCGGCGGCCCATGGCGAGGCCGACGGTCTCGTATTTCATCGCGGTGTCGAGATCGGCCTCGAAATTGTGCTGCAGCACGCGCTTGGAGACGCGCAGCGCCAAGGGCGGCCACTGCGTCATCTGAGCGGCGAGCTTGACCGCTTCTTCCAGCAGCGCCGCGTGCCGGACGAGGCGGTCGAGCAGGCCGAGGCGGAAGGCTTCTTCCGCCTCGACGGTGCGGCTGGTGAAGATCAGGTCGGCGGCGCGGGCATAGCCGACGATGCGCGGCAGGAAATAGCTCATGCCGGAATCGGGCGACAGGCTGCGCTCGATGAACACGGTCTTGAAGCGCGCCAGCTCCGAACCGATGCGCAGATCGGCGGCCAGCGCGGTGCTCATGCCGGCGCCGGCGGCGATGCCGTTGACGGCGGCGATCACCGGCTTGTCGAAGGCGTGCCACATCCTGGCCCAGCGCCCGACCCAGCCGTCCTCGTCCAGCCGCTCGGCCTGCGTCGTCGGCGGCGGCAGCGTGCCGCGGATGCCGGAGGCGACCGCCGAAAGATCGGCGCCGGAGCAGAAGCCGCGCCCCGCGCCGGTGACGATCAGGGCGCGGATGTCGTCGTCCGCGCGCGCTTCCGCGACGGCGGCCGCGACCTCGCTGCGCAGCGTCGCCCCGATGGCGTTCAGCCGCTCCGGCTTGTTGAGCGTGAGGATCGCGACATGCTCGCGCTTCTCGAACAGGATTGCTTCATGGGCCACGGCGTCCTCCCGGCGGTGTTTTGCGGGAAAGCGTACAAGCAAAAAGGCCCCGGTGCATCCACCGGGGCCTTTCGCATTCGATTGTTCGCTGCCTCAGCGGCGGCTGCCCATCAGGCGCAGCAGCATCAGGAACAGGTTCACGAAGTCGAGATACAGCTTGAGGGCGCCGAAGATCGCCTTCTTGCCCGCCGTCGCCGCGTCGTCCGAGGCGAGATAGTTGTTCTTGATGTACTGCGTGTCGTAGGCGGTCAGCCCCGTGAAGATCAGCACGCCGGCCACCGAGATGATCCACATCAGCATCGTCGACTGCACGAAGAAGCTGACCAGCGAGGCGATGACGATGCCGATCAGGCCCATGAACAGGAACGAGCCGAAGCCGGTGAGGTCGGTCTTGGTCGTATAGCCCCACAGGCTCATCGCGCCGAACGTCGCCGCCGTGATGAAGAAGGTCTGCGCGACGCTGGCGCCGGTATAGGCGAGCACGACGGGCGCCAGCCCGATGCCCATGATGCCGGCGTAGAACCAGAACGTCGCCTGGGCGGCGCCGAGGCTCATCTTGTTGAGCCGGAACGACAACAGCAGGACGAGGCCGAGCGGCGCGAACAGCGCGATCCAGCCCAGGATCGACATGCCCATGCGGCCGGTCTGCGGATTGAACGCGAAGAACAGGTCGCGGATCTGCGGCACGTCGGCGACGAGGTAGGCGGTGGCGCCGGTCAGGACCAGGCCCACCAGCATGTAGTTGTAGACGCGCAGCATGTAGCTGCGCAGGCCGGCGTCGATGGCGCCGGCGGTGCTCGCCTGGCCAGGCAACACGCGGTTGTCATAGTCAGCCATGTTCAAAACCCTTTCTTTCCGGCGCAGAGCCGGTTGCCTGCATTATATCGTGCTTGGCGCGGCCCTTATCAAGGCGCCCGCAGCTGTACCGCAGGCCGGGCCGAAAGCGCCGAAATGGCGCCCAGGAGGCCGAACAGCAGCGTCGCCGCGCCGCCGCCGAGCACCGTCAGCGCTGCCGCGCCGGCGTCGAAGGCGAGGGGAACCTCCAGCACCTGCTCGCAGATCAAGTCGGCCGCCAGCGTTCCGGCGCCCAGCGCCAGGAGGCCGGTGAGCAGCCCGGTGACGCCGTATTCCACGATGTAGACGGCGGCGATGCGGGCCCGCGTCGCGCCGAGCACTTTGAGCACCGTGGCGTCGTAGAGCCGGCCGCGGCTGCCCGCCGCGATGGCGCCCGCCAGCACCAGGAGGCCCGACAGGATGGTGAGCAGGCTCGCCGCGCGCACGCCGTCGCTCAGTTCCTGCAGCAGGCTGTCGACCTGGGCGATGGCGTCCTTGACGCGAACGGTGGAGATGTTGGGGAACGCGTCGGTGATGGCGCGGTAAAGCGGCGCCTCGTCGGCCGGCGCCACGCGCACCGTCGCGAGAAAGGAATGCGGCGCGTGCGCGATCGGCTCGGGCGACATCACGATGATGAAATTTTGTCCACCCGTGGTGAAATCCACCTTGCGGAAGCTGGCGATGGTGGCTTCGATCTCGCGCCCCAGCACGTTGAGCACCAGCTTGTCGCCGAGCTTGAGGTTCATGCCCCTGGCCAGCGCTTCGTCGAACGAGACCAGCGGCGGCCCGGCATAATCCGCCGGCCACCAGGCGCCCGCGGTGAGGTCCGTGCCGTCCGGCGGCGCCGCGGCATAGGTCAGGCCGCGGTCGCCGCTGACCGCCCATCTGGCCTCGGGCGCCACCGGCGCGTCCT
The DNA here is from genome assembly GCA_035570795.1 of Rhizomicrobium sp. Lineage (GTDB taxonomy): Bacteria > Pseudomonadota > Alphaproteobacteria > Micropepsales > Micropepsaceae > Rhizomicrobium. The sequence goes on along the minus strand of DATMKZ010000029.1, from coordinate 70,752 downwards.
TGGCGGCGACGCCCTTCAGCGAGACGATCCGTCCACGGATCATCGGGGTGCGGCGGTAGTCGGCGGCCGAGCGAAAGCGATGGATCGCGGCGTCGAAGCGCGCCGCCTCGTCCGGCTGGATGTCGATGAAGAAGAAGCTGGGGGCGCGGCCGGGCAGGCGGTCCTTGACCTGCGCCGAGATCGTGTGGTCGAGCAGCGAAACCGTCGCCAGCAAGGTCAGCCCGAGGCCGAGCGCCGTCACCACGCCGGTGGTCGCGGCGCCGGGCCGCGTCAGATTGGCGAGCGCGAGGCGCAGCGTGGCGTCGCGCGGCCGGGGCAGGCGGCGCAGCGCGGCGCGGAACGCTTCGGCGACGAGGCGCAGCGCGACGAGGCCCGCCGCTGCGCCGCCGAGGAATTCCGCCGCGAAACCCGGCGACGGCGCCAGCAGCAGCGCGAGGCCGACGACCAGCGCGCCGGCGAGGGCGGCGCCCGCGAGATAGGGCAGGGCGCCGCGCACCGCGGCGGGCGCGACGTTGTCGCGGAACAGGCTGGCCGGCGCGATCAGCCGCGCCCGCGCCAGCGGCGGCACGGCGCAGGCGATCGCCGACAGCAGGCCGAAGGCCGCGGCAAGCAGCAGCGGCTCGGCATAGAGCGCGAAATGCGCCGGCGCCGGGATGTCGCTGCCGTAGAAATATTCCACTGCGAACGGCAGCAGCGCGCCCAGCAGCAGTCCGGCCAGCACGGCGACCGCGGCGATCGCCATCACCTGCAGGAAGAAGATCCAGAAGATCAGCGTGCCGTCGGCACCGAGCGCTTTGAAGATCGCGATCTCGGCGCGCTTGGCGTCGAGGAAGGCGCTCACGGCCTGGCCGGCGCCGACGCCGCCAACCGCGAGCGCGGTCAGGCCGACCAGCGTCAGGAACATCGTCACCTGCTCGACGAAGCGGCGGATGCCGGGGGCGGCGTCGTTGCGGTCGCGGATGTCCCAGCCGGCGTCGGGAAAGGCGCCGGCCGCCGCGGTCTTGAAATCCTGGAGCGACGCGGTGGGCGGCAGCACGACGTGATAATTGTAGTCGATCAGGCTGCCGAGCGTGACGAGCCCCGTCTGCGCCAGCGCCGCGTCGGCGATGAGGATATGCGGCCCCAGGCTGAAGCCGCCGGAGATGCGGTCAGGCTCGCCGTTCAGCACCGCCGTCAGGCGAAAGGTCTGCGCCCCGATCCTGACGAGGCCGCCGGGCGCCAGCTTCAGGCGGTCCAGCAGCGTCGCTTCGGCGACCGCGCCGCAGATGCCGCCGCTGCAGGCCAGCGCCCGGTGCAAATTCAGCGCCGGCGTCAGCGACACCGCGCCGAAGAACGGGTAGGCGCCGTCGACGGCCTTGAGCTCGACCAGCTGGCGCTCGCCCTCCGCGCCGTGCTGCAGGGCATAGGCCATGGCGCGCAGCGACACGGTCTGCGAGACGCGGCCGCGTTGGCCGAGCCAGGCCCGTTCCGCATCGCTCGCGGTGCGGTGCACCAGATGCACCACGACGTCGCCGCCGAGCAGCGTGCGGCCCTGCTCGGCGAGGCCGGTGAGGAACGCCGCCGACAGCGATTCGACGCCGGCGATGGCCGTCACGCCGAGCACCAGGCAGGCGAAGAAGATGCGAAAACCGGCGAGGCGCGTGCGCATCTCGCGCCCGGCGAAGCGGAACGCCAGCGCGATGCGGCTCATGCCCTGGTCTCGTCCGCCGCGATGCGGCCATCCTTCAGCCGCACGATGCGCCGGCAACGGCTGGCCAGGGCCTCCTCATGCGTCACCAGGAACAGCGTCGCCTGCGTGCGTTCGTGCAGCGCGAACAGCAGGTCGGCGATCTCGGCGCCCGTCGCGCCATCGAGATTGCCGGTCGGCTCGTCGGCGAACAGCACCGCCGGACGCGGCGCGATGGCGCGCGCCAGCGCCACGCGCTGCTGCTCGCCGCCGGAGAGCTGCCCCGGGTAGTGCTCGAGCCGGGCGCCGAGGCCGACGGCGGCGAGTTCGCGTTTCGCCCGCTCGAAGGCGTCGGCGGCGCCCGCCAGCTCCAGCGGCACGGCGACGTTCTCCAGCGCCGTCATGGTCGCGATCAGGTGGAACGACTGGAAGACGATGCCGACGCGGCCGCGGCGAAAGCGTGCCAGCCCGTCCTCGCCCATGCGCGTGATGTCGGTGCCGGCGACCGTGACCCGTCCCGAGGTCGCGGATTCGAGGCCCGCCGCGACCATCAGGAGGGACGATTTGCCCGAGCCGGAGGGGCCCAGCAGCGCCACCGTCTCGCCCGCCGGCACGGCGAGCGTGACGCCGTTCAGGATGTTGACCGGCCCTGCGACGCTTGCCAGCGTCAGCCGCACGTCTTCCAAATTGATGGCGGGTGGGGAATTGTGCATCGATGACTCGCGGGCAAGGCACTACAGGCGATATGGGATGAACAGCGCCCGCTTCAAGCGCATGCTTAGCATGATCGCGGTCCTTGTCGTCGCGGCCACCGCCGCGCCGGCTGCGCCGGTGAAGATTCTCGCCCTCGGCACCAGCCTGACGCAGGGCTATGGCGTGCCGCCGGGGCTCGATTTCACCGCCGTGCTGGAGGCGCGGCTCAAGGCGTCGGGGATCGACGCCAAACTCGTCAATGCCGGGGTCTCGGGCGACACCTCGGCGGGCGGCCGGGCGCGGCTCGACTGGTCGCTGGCCGACCGTCCCGACGCCGCCATCGTCGAGCTCGGCTCCAACGACGCCCTGCGCGGCCAGGCACCGGCGCAGACCGAAGCCAACCTCGCCGCCATCCTGACGCGGCTGGCGGCGGCGCATGTTCCCGTGCTGCTGACCGGCATGCTGGCGCCGCGCAATTTCGGGCCGGAATATGCCGCGGCGTTCGACCCGATCTATCCCCGGCTCGCCAAGCGCTTCGGCGTGCTGTTCTATCCCTTCATCCTCGACGGCGTGGCGATGAACCCCAAGCTCAACCAGGCCGACGGCATCCATCCCAATCCGGCCGGCGTCAAAATCGTCGTCGAGCGCATCCTGCCCTTCGTCAAACGTCTCGTCGGCCAAGTGAAACACTAGATGTTCAAGCGGCTCCTTTCGGTCGGCGGCTTCACCTTGCTGTCGCGCGTCACCGGCTTTCTCCGGGATATCCTGATGGCGTGGATCCTGGGCAAGGGCATCCTGTCCGACGCCTTCATCGTCGCCTTCATGTTCCCAAATTATTTTCGCGCCATCTTCGGCGAGGGCGCGATCAATCCCGCCTTTCTGCCGCGCTACGCCGCGTTGCACGCCAGGGGCGAGGACCGCGCCGCGGCGCTGTTCGCCGACCAGATATTCTCCTGGCAGATGCTGGCGCAGCTCGTGATCCTGCTCGGCGGACTGCTCGCGATGCCGGCCATCGTGCACGTCCTGGCGCCCGGTTTCGCCGACAATCCCGGCCAGCTGGCGCTGACCGTCGATCTGGCGCGCATCACCTTTCCCTATCTGATCCTCACTCTGGTCGCGATCCAGCTCTCGGCGATGCTGAACGCGATCGAGCGGTTCTGGGCCGCCGCCGCCTGGTCGAATTTCCAGAACCTCGGCATGGTCGCGACGCTGATCTGCTGGCGGTGGTTTCCCAACGCGGCCTATGCCGCCGCCTGGGGCGTGCTGCTCGGCGGCGTCGCCCAGCTGTTCTTCATGTTGTGGGCGGCCCGGCGCGACGGCCTCGATCTGCGCATCGCGCGGCCGCGCTGGACGGCGGACGTCAGCGGCTTCTTCAAGGCCCTGGGCGCCGTCACTGTCGGCACCGCGACGACGCTGATCGCACCGATGGTCGATACCGTTCTGGCGAGCTTCCTGGCGACGGGCAGCCGGACCGCGCTCTATTACGGCGACCGGATCAACCAGCTGCCGCTGGGCGTCCTCGGCATCGCGCTCGGCACCGTGCTGCTGCCGGAAATGTCGGCGCGGCTGGCGAAGGGCGACCGCGCCGGCGCCGATGCGGCGCAGAACAGCTCCGCGGCGCTGACGCTCCTGCTGACGCTGCCCTTCGCGGTTGTGTTCTTCGCCATCCCCGACACCATCATGAAGGCGATCTTCGCCCATGGCGCGTTCGACGCGAAGGCCGCCGCGCAGTCCGCCGTCGCGCTGGCGGCCTACGGCGTCGGCCTTCCCGCCTTCGCGCTGGTCCGCATTTTCGCCTCCACCTTCTACGCCCGCCACGACACCGCGACGCCGGCCCGCGTCACCTTCATCGCCTTCGGGGCGAATATCGCGATGAAGCTGGTCCTGGTCTGGGGCTTGCACCTCGGCATTGCCGGCATCGCGCTCGGCTCGGCCTTCGGCGCCTGGCTCAATGTCGCGCAGCTGGTCTGGCTCGGCCGCCGGCGTTCGCTGCTCGTCCTCAGCGACGGCTTCCGCCGCGCGCTGGCGCCGATTCTGCTGGCCGGCGCCGCGGCCGGTGCCGGCGCCGTCGCCGGCGCGCGCGCCGCCCGTTACCTGCACATGACCGGCTTGTGGCAAGATCTGCTCGCGCTGGCGGCCGCCGGTATCCTTGGCGTGCTTCTCTACGCCGCCGTGGTCTTCGTTTTCCGCCGATCGCTGCCGCTCGGCCGCCTGTCGCGGGCGGGAAACTGAGCCATGCAACGCCTGTTCGTCGCCCTTCCCATTCCCGACGACGTCGCCCGCTCGCTGGCGCCGCTGCAGGGCGGCGTGCCCGGCGCGTCGTGGCAGTCGCGCGAGCAACTGCACCTGACGCTGCGCTTCGTGGGCGAGGTCGACGGCCGCGCCGCCGCCGCGCTGCACGACGCGCTGGCCGCCATCGCGGCGCCGCCCTTCACGCTCGACCTGCATGGCGTCGGCAGCTTCGGCGGCAAGCGTCCGCGCGCGCTGTGGGCCGGGATCCGGCCCAATGCGGCGCTGCTGCACCTGCAGCGCAAGGTGGAGACGGCGGTGCAGCGCGCCGGCCTCGCCGCCGAGCGCCACAAATACACGCCGCATGTCACGCTGGCGCATCTGCACGGCGCCGATCTCGGCCGGGTGATGGAATATCTCGGCGCGCACGCGCTCTATGCGGCGCCGCCGATCGCGGTCGGCGGCTTCATCCTCTATTCGAGCCTGCTCAGCGGCGACGGCAGCGTCTACCGCGCCGAGCAGGCCTACCGCCTGCGCTAGAGCCGCATTCACGCAATTTGAATCGGAATGCGGCTCCAGCTTTTTGAATGGTCGCGCAATTTTACGGAAAACCGTCCATACGCTGCCGCTATGGACCCGTTTTTCCGAATTGCACTCTAATCCGCTGCGTCTTCCAGGGCTTCCATGGCGGCGTCCGAGAGGCCGAAATGGTGGCCGATCTCGTGGATCAGGACGTGGCGCACGACGGTGCCCAGCGCCTCATGATGCTCCGCCCAATAGTCGAGGATCGGGCGGCGATAGAGAAAGATCATCGTCTGGCTGGCGTGGACATGGCCGGCGACATGATCGGCGAGCGCCGGTCCCTGGAACAGGCCGAGGATGTCGAACGCGCTCTCGAGTTCCATCTCGCGGACGATTTCTGCGTCGGGAAAGTCGGTGATGCGGAAGACGATCGCGCCGGTCAGGGCGCGGAATTGCGCCGGCAGGGCGCCGAACGCCGCGCGCGCCAGCGTCTCGATGTCGCCCAGCGACGGCGATTCGATTTGGCTCCAGTCCACAGTTCCAAATCCACGGTTTGATTTTCCAATATAACCACTACTGTCATCCCCGGCGAGCCGCGCACTTCGCGCGGCGAGGGAAGGGGACCCAGGCTTGCGTGCGCCTGAGGCGTTGCTAATCCTGGGTCCCTTCCCCTCGCTACGCTCGGCCGGGGATGACAGGGAGGTCCAAGATGAAAAAGCTTTCGCCCGCCGCCCGCGCCGCTGCGCTCAAGACGCTCAAGCGGTGGAAGACAGTGGCCGGTCGCGACGCCATCGCGCGCAAGTTCGAATTTGCCGACTTCAACGAAGCCTTCGCCTTCATGGCGCGCGGCGCGCTGCTGGCGGAGAAAATGGATCACCATCCCGAATGGTTCAACGTCTACAACAAGGTCGAGGTCACGCTTTCGACGCATGACGCCGGCGGCGTGACGCAGAAGGACGTCGACATGGCGACGGCGATGGAGCTTTACGCCAGGTGATCCGGCTGCTGGCCATTTCCGGCAGCCTGCGCGCGGTCTCGACCAACACCGCGCTGCTCGAAGCCGCCGCGCGTCTGGCGCCGCCGCAGATGCGCGTCGAACTGTTCGGCGGCGTCGGCGGGCTGCCGCATTTCAATCCCGACCTCGATTGTGAGCCGCTGCCGGCGCCGGTCGCTGCCTGGCGCGCCGCCGTCGCGGCCGCCGACGGCCTGCTGTTCTCGTCGCCGGAATATGCCCGCGGCGTGCCCGGCAGCCTCAAGAACGCCGTCGATTGGCTGGTGAGCGGCCCGGAGCATCCCGGCAAGCCGGTGGCGTTTTTTCACGCCTCCGAGCGCGGCGTCGCGTCCCAGGCCGCGCTGCGCCTGATCCTGGAGACCATGGGCGCGCGCATCATCGACGCCGCGACGATCGCCGTGCCGCTGCTGGGCAGGCAAACGGATGCGGGGGAGATCGCGGGGGATGCGGACGTTGCGGCCAAGATCAGACGCGCGCTAGACGCTTACGCACAGGCGCTCGTTTGATCCTGAACCAGAAGTTCGCCGAATTCAAATTAAGGTGTCATGGCCCGCGACTGCGGGCCACCCAGGTGACATCTGCGCCGGCGCAGGCTTCACCTGGGTCCGCCGCATTCGCGGCGGATGACACTTTGGGGTGAGCTTTTCAATACGCTACACCGCAAACCTGAACGTCTCCCCGTCGCGCACGATATGCCCCGCGGTCGGCGCGGCGAAATGCGTGCCGATGATCAGGATCGGCTTATCGGCCCAGTCCTTCAGCATGGCGCGGCGGGTGACGCGGGCAGCGTCCTTGTCGCTGTCGAAGCTCGGCGACCATTCGGGATGCCCGATCTGCGCCGGATGATGCATCATGTCGCCGGTGATGATCGCGGTCTCGCCCTGGGACTCGATGACGACGCTGACATGGCCGGGCGTGTGGCCGGTGGTCGGCATCAGCCGGACTTCGCCGCAGATGCGGTGATCCATCTCCACCATCTGCGCCACGCCGGCATCGAAGATCGGTTTCACCGAATCCGCCATGATCGCCTTCTGCTCGGCGTCGTCGTCCCGGATCCAGTGCTCGTATTCCTTGCGGCCGATGAGGTAGCGCGCGTTGGGAAAGGTCGGCAGCCATGCGCCGTCGTCGCCCAGCATCGTGTTCCAGCCGACGTGGTCGACATGCAGATGGGTGCAGACGACGGTGTCGATGCTCTCGCGCGGGAAGCCGGCCTCTTCGAGATGCTTGAGGAAGGGGCGGTGCAGCGGCCGCTGGCGCGTCATGTTGCGCGGCTTGTCGTTGCCGACGCAGGTGTCGACGATGAGCCGGAGGTCCTTGGCCTCGACCAACAGCGCATGCACCGACAGGTTCAGCGTGCCGTCGTCGCTCGCGAAGTGCGGGTACAGCCATGGCATGGTGCGCAGGACTTGCGGCGTCGCCTCGGCGAAGAACGGTGTGTCGGGGTTGTAAGGCACCGGCGATTCGAACTCGACCACCCGCGTCACGGTGACGTCGCCGATCTTCCATTTGAGCATGGCTGTTCCCTCCGGTTCCCGCGCCGCAGGTTAATGCAAGGAACGTAGTCGTGCGACGTCCGTTGTCAGCGGGGGCATTGCTTGGAGACACATATGGCAACCGATACAAATGCCGGCAGCGGCGGCGGCAATACCTTCCTCGCCTTCATCGTGGGGGCAGTCCTGATTGCCGTCGTGGTGCTCGGCTTCTTCATGTTCACCGGCGGTCATTTCCCCGGGCAGAACAGCGGTACGTCGCTCAACGTGAACGTCCACGCGCCGTCAGTGCCCAAGCCCTCGGGCGGCTGAGCTATAACTTCTTCGCCGCGTTCCTGACCAGGTCGTCCACCACGCCGGGATCCGCCAGTGTGGAGGTGTCGCCGAGACTGCCCATGTCGCCTTCGGCGATCTTGCGCAGGATGCGGCGCATGATCTTGCCGGAGCGGGTTTTGGGCAGGCCGGGTGCGAACTGGATGATGTCGGGCCGCGCGATGGGGCCGATCTCCTTGCCGACCCATTGTTTCAGCTCGTGGTTCAGCGCCTCCGTTGCCGCCACGCCGACCTTCAAGGTGACGAAGGCATAGATGCCCTGGCCCTTGATGTCGTGGGGATAGCCGACGACAGCGGCCTCGGCCACCTGCGTGTTGCCGACCAGCGCGCTCTCGACCTCCGCGGTGCCGAGCCGGTGACCGGAGACGTTGATCACGTCGTCGACGCGGCCGGTGATCCAGTAATAGCCGTCGGCGTCGCGGCGGCAGCCGTCGCCGGTGAAATACTTGCCGCGATAGGTCTTGAAATAGGTGTCGATGAAGCGCTGGTGATCGCCATAGACGGTGCGCATCTGGCCGGGCCAGCTTTGCGTCAGGCAGAGATTGCCGCTGGTAGCGCCCTCCAGCACCTTGCCATCGGCGTCGACAAGTTCGGGTACGATGCCGAACAGCGGTTTGGTTGCCGACCCGGGTTTCAGATCCGTCGCGCCGGGCAGCGGCGAGATCAGGATGCCGCCGGTCTCGGTCTGCCACCAGGTGTCGACGATCGGGCAGCGGCCGTCGCCGACGACGCGGTGATACCACAGCCACGCTTCGGGATTGATCGGCTCGCCGACGCTGCCGAGCAGGCGCAGGCTGGCGCGGCTGGTCTTCTGCACCGGTCCGTCGCCCTCGCGCATCAGCGCCCTGAGCGCCGTCGGCGCGGTGTAGAAGATGTTGACCTTGTGCTTGTCGATGACCTCCCAGAAGCGCGAGCTCGTGGGGTGGTTCGGCACGCCCTCGAACATCAGCGTGGTGGCGCCGTTGGCGAGCGGGCCGTAGACGATGTAGCTGTGCCCCGTCACCCAGCCGACATCGGCGGTGCACCAGTAGACGTCGCCGTCATGATAATCGAACACATATTGATGGGTGAAGGCGGCATACATCGCATAGCCGCCCGAGGTGTGCAGCACGCCCTTGGGTTTTCCGGTCGAGCCCGAGGTGTAGAGGATGAACAGCGGGTCTTCGGCGTTCATTTCGACCGCGGGGCAGTCGGTGGACGCCTTCGCCGCCGCCTCGTGATACCAGACGTCGCGCCCCGCTTTCATCGCGATCTTGCCGCCGGTGCGCCTGACCACCACGACGCTCTTCACGTCGGGGCATTTGGCGAGCGCGTCGTCGGTGTTTTTCTTGAGCGGGATCGGCTTGCCGCCGCGCAGGCCCTCGTCCGCGGTCAGCACGATCATCGAGGCGCAGTCGGTGATGCGTCCCGCAAGGCTGTCCGGCGAGAAGCCGGCGAACACCACCGAATGCACCGCGCCGATGCGGGCGCAGGCCAGCATGGCGTAGGCGGCTTCGGGGATCATCGGCAGGTAGATGGTGACGCGGTCGCCTTTCTTGACGCCCTGCGCTTTGAGGACATTGGCGAAACGGCAGACCTCGCGGTGCAGTTCCTCGTAAGTGATGTGCCGGCTGTCCTTCGGATCGTCGCCCTCCCAGATGATGGCGGTCTGCTTGGCGCGCGCCGGCAGATGCCGGTCGATGCAGTTGGCGGCGACGTTCAACGTGCCGTCCGCGAACCATTTTATATGCAGGTTGTCGGGATCCCAGGAGACGTCCTTCACCGTGGTGAAGGGCTTGATCCAGTCGAGCCGCTTCGCCTCTTCGCCCCAGAACCCGTCCGGGTCTCGCAGCGAGCGGGCATACATCGCCTCGTATTTCGCGGCGTCGATCAGCGCGCGCGCCTGCCAGTCGCGGGAAACGGGGATCACGGTGTCGGACATGGCGCTTCCTGGGCTCTTGCGGGGGCAGGGATATTGGCCGGGCAGGGCGACGTCTTCAAGCCGGCGCGGCGCGCCGGCGGCCGCGCCAGAAGAAGACGGCAGCCACGGCGACGATGAGGAGCGCGCCGGCCGCGAATATCGTCAGCAGGCGCCGCGTATCGTAGAAGATCGCCACGATATCGACATGGCCGGTCTGCCAGAACACCCAGTCGCCGCCGATCTCGCTGGCCAGGGTCGGATTGCCGGTCTCGAGCACGACGATGCCGTTGCCGGTCGCCGGATCGAGCCGCGCGGTCGTGTTGATCGCGGGATAGTTGTTGCCGTCATGGCCGACGACGAAGCCGCCCGCGTTGTTGCTCGCATAGAGCGCGTTGCCCAGGCCCCACATCGGCAGCAGGAAGAGGCGCGCCTGCGGCTGCCGCATCAAGGCGAGCGTCGCCGGCCGCAGCACGCCGCGGCCAGGCGGTTCGCCGCTGGCGCCCGGCACTTGCGCCTGCAGGAAACGCGTCATGTCGCCGGTCGAGGTGTACAGAGACGCGGCGGCGAGCGCGGTGAATTTGTAACGAATAGCCTGCCCGCCCCTGGCATCGAAGACATCTGCGAGATGCGCCGGATCGGGCGCGACGAAGGTCGATTGCCGCATGCCGAGCGGCAGCAGCACGGCACGGCGCATGTAGTCGTTGAAGGGCTCGCCGGTGACGTCTTCGATCAGCAGCTGCAGCAGGACGAACCCGCCCCCCGAATACCGCCAGGCCGATCCGGGTTTCAGACCGACGCGAACCGCCCCGGGCGCGCCCGGCATGGCGTCGGCGGCATGCGTCAGCGAGGCGGGAAGCGTCTGAAGCTTTTCTCCCGGCGCGAAGCCGCGATAGCCGAGCCCGTCGGTCAGGCCCGCCGTGTGGCTGAGCAGCCGGCGCACGGTGACGCCGTCGTTGTCGAATTGGCTCGGCGGCAGCGTCCAGCGCTTCAGATAGCGCGACACCGGCGCGTCGAGGTCGATGCGGCCGCTCTCGACCAGCGTCATGACGCCCCAGGCGGTGAGCCATTTGCTCATCGACGCGACTTGGAAAAGCGTATCGCGATCCACCGGCGCCGCGCGCGGCGAAATATTCACCGGCGATGCGGCCATGCGCGATCAGCGCCAGCGCGATGTTGCCTTTCGACTCCCGCGCGATCCTGAGCCTGGCGGCGTCGAGAAAGGCGGCCGTGTTGCCCGCCGGTGCCGGCGCGGTCCGCCACCAACCCTCGCGCGCGCCGACCAGCATTGCCGCTGTCCACAGCAGGAGCGCCACGAGCGTCGCGAGCGCGATCCTGAGGACACGCACGCTAGCGTCCCTCTTCAGCGACGGGTGGCGGGGTGTGAGGCATGGCGGTCACCTGGCTTGAGCGTCGGCGATATTGGCGGGCGCCGGCGGCGGCTTCAAGATTGGGGCGAGTGTCTCGGCCATTTTCGCGAGGTATGAAAGACGCGAAGCAACAGAATTTCGCTTGCCGCCTCGGCGCGATAGATCGGCTTGAAAGGCGTTCGTGGCACGAAGAATTGGCGCGTGCCGATCTCGGGTCCCGGTCGTCCAAGTCCAGGAAAGCGATCCAATCTGTTCGCCGCCTCCGTCAGTCGGGCAACGACACGATCTGCGGCCGCCTCGTTATCGGCGGCGATGAAGCTCCAGGCTTCGCCGATGTCGGTCAGCGACTCGGGACTCCAGACGACCACTTAGGCGGCCCGGCGTCTCTCACGTTTGCGCCTCGCGATGTCGGCACGAATCCGGCGCAGCGCCTCTTCGTGCGGAATCGACTCGCCGCGATCCGTGGACGCGATAGCCTCGCGGACGCCGCGAAGCACCCAGCTGTCGTAGTCGAGATACTGCTCGAGAATGCCCTCGACGGCCTTGGATTTCGTCTGTCCATAAAACCGCGCATAGGTCTCGAGTTTCTTTTCGAGCTTCGGAGCGACGCGTGCGGTGACGGTTGCGGACTTCAACGGACGCTTGCGCATTTTGTTCTCCAGCTATCGTACACATTGTACACAATTTCGAGACCGCGCGCCAGCTACTCCGCTGCCTTGGTTTTGATCTTGCCCAGCACCGCCGCGTTGCTGGCGCCGGGCTTCTGCGGGTTGCCGCGCACGCTCGCCGGGGTCTTGGAGAAACGGATCGGCGGCTTCATCGAGCGCCATTCGCCTTCGGTTTCGTGCGGCAGCACTTCGAAGAAGCCGACCGCCTTCAGGTGCGGATCCTCCAGCACGTTGTCCATCGTGTTGGCGCGCATGATCGGGATGCGGTGCCGCTCGCCGAGCTCCATCCACGCCTCGGTGGTATGCATCGCCGCCGCCTGGCGCATGGCGACGTTGTAGAGCGCGACCTTTTCCCTGCTCGTCTTGGCGGTGACGAATTCCTCCGAATTGTAGAAATCGGCGATGCCGCCGAGCTTCATGAAATTGTCGGCGCCCTCCTTGCCCGACGGCATGGTGGCAATCCAGCCGTCCCTGGTCCTGAAACAGGCGCGGTCGGGCGCCAGCGCCGGCGTCGAACCGACATGGCCGACCGAAGGCTCGAACGCCGCGCCGTAGAGATGCTCGACCATCAGGAAGCTCGTATAGCTCTCCAGCATCGGCACTTCGACGAACTGGCCCTCGCCGGTGCGCTCGCGGTGGAACAGGGCGGCCAGCGTCGCGTACAGCGCGTGCAGGCCCGACACCTTGTCGGCGACATAGCTCGGGAACATCCGCATCGTGCTCGCGCCGGCCGCGTCGAGGATCATGTCGGCGCCGCCCGAGGCCGCCTGCACCAGGTCGTCGAACGCCTGCCGCCCGCCATAGGGCCCATCGCTGCCGTAGCCGACGCAATGGACATAGACCATCGCGGGATTGATCGCCGCCACCTGCTCGTAGCCGAAGCCGAGCTGGTTCATGGCGCTGGTGCGCACATTGTGGATGAAGACCTGCGCGGTGGGCAGCAGGGCGCGCAGCTTCTCGCGATCCGCCTCGACCTTGAGGTCCAGCGTCACCGACTTCTTGTTGCGGTTCAGCATCATGAAGGTCGAGCCCATGTTCTTGGACTTGTTCTGCTTGAGGCCGAAGCGCTGCTTGTCGCCCTCCGGCGCCTCGATCTTGATGACCTCGGCGCCGAGATCGCCCAGCGTCTGGGTGGCATAAGGCCCGAAGATGAAGCTCGTCAGGTCGATGACCGTGACGCCGTGCAAAGGGCCATGTTTCTCGGCGGGCATGGGCGAATTCCTCGAAAAGTCTTATGATCGGATGGCGATTGGGGGAGATTAAGCCATGGCGGGCCAAGCGCAAAAGACCTGGCAAGCGGCGCTTTTGGCGTTGGCCGCGGTGCTGTTCACCGCCTCGCCGGCGGCGGCCCAGTGCAGCCTCCGGGATATGCAATGGCTGCAAGGCGTCTGGCAGAGCCGCGACGGAAAAACCGTCGTCGAGGAGCGTTGGACCGTGCTGCCGTCCGATCAGTTGATGGGTTCGGCCTGGAGCGCCCATATCGAGGCGCCGGGCGGCTCTGCCGAAGCCGAGACGATTCTCGACGATGGCGGCACGGTGACGCTGCGCCTGCGCCATTTCGATCCCGCACTGGCGCATGCGCGCGAGGACAAGGACGCGCCGATGGTCTTCACCTCCACGTCCTGCGGCGCGGACCAGGTCGTGTTCGACGGCCAGGGCGACCGCGCCGGCGAGCACATCGCCTATCGCCGCGCCGGCGATACGCTGACCTTCATCGGCGATTTCCTGCATCAGCGGGTGCCGATTCATGTCGTGCAGAATTTCGTGAGAGTGGCCCCATGAGCAAAACCGGATCCAAGCCCAAGGCTGCAAAGCCTATCATGACCGATGCGGGGATCGCGGCTAAGACCGGGCATGGCTGGGACTATTGGTTCGCCGCTCTCGACAAGGCGGGCGCCGCCAAGCTCGATCACAAGGGCATCACCGCGCTGCTCGACAAGAAATTCAAGCCCGGCCCATGGTGGGGCCAGATGATCGCGGTGTCCTATGAGCGCGCCCGCGGCATCCGCGCCATGAATCAGAAATGCGACGGCGAGTTCTCCGTCAGCGTCACCAAGGTGATGCCGGTCGGACTGTCCCAGCTGTTCGATGTCGTGACGGACGAGACGAGTCGCAAGAAATGGTTTCCGCCCGGCGCCTTCGAAGAGACGAGCCGGACCAGGGACAAATACTGGCGCGGCAAGTGGAAGACGGACGCGCGCCTCTCGGCGGGCTTCTACGCCAAGGGCGACGGCAAGGCGCAGATCGCCATGGACATCGGCAAACTCGCCGATGCCGACGCCGTCGAAACGGAACGAGCCGCCTGGAAGAAGGCGCTGGAGAAGCTGCAGGGGCTGCTTTCCGCATGACGAACGATCATGCGGCGGAGATGGTCGCGCGCCGGGATACGGTATTGGCGCGGCTGGTCGCAATCGCGTCCGCGGACAACCGCATCGCCGCCGTCTGGCTGCAGGGCAGTCTGGCGCGGGGCAACCATGACGCCTATTCCGATATCGATGCCTACCTCGCGATCGACGATGCCGCGTTCGCGGCCGTGTGGGGCGAGCGCGCCTCACTGCTGGCGCAGATCGCGCGGCCCTTCGCCTGGTCGGACGCGACGACGCCGGGCCTCAAGGCTATCCACGCGCTGCTCGACGGCGGCGTGAGGCTCGACCTGTTCTTCGAACCGGTGTCCAAGCTGGAGCAACAGAAACGCCCGGCGGTTCGCGTGCTCCACGACCGCGCCGGTTGCGCGCCGCGCCTCGTGACCGGCTGGGAAGCACCGACCGCCAGCATCGCTCCTGTCGTCGGGATCATCATCAAGATGACGCGGCAGGGCGCCACCTGGCCGCTGCGTCTGCTGCATCGCGGTCAGTGGTCGACGCTTGCGATGATGGAGCTCGACCTGATCAACCAGCAGCTGGCGCAGCTCATGGCGCTGCAAGTGGACCCCGGCCACTTCTACATGAACGCGTTTTCACTTTATCGTTTGTTGAACGCGGGCCAGCAGACCGAGCTCGACCGGCTCACGCAGCGCGCCCTGGCGGCGGTCGCCGCGCGCGACACCGGCCAGCTGAAAGAGGTGCATCTGCAGGTCTATGACGCATTGCTGCGCGAGGGCCGCGCCGCCTGCGCCGCGCTGGGGACGCCGTATCCCCTGAACGAAGCCGACGAGCGCGACCTGCGCGCGCTGCTTGAGCGCGAATGGTGCGGCTGATACACCTTCGACATGCAGCTCCATCTCTCCGCCTGGCCCGAAGTCGAGGCCTATCTCGCCAAGTCCAAGGCGATCCTGATCCCTATCGGCTCGACGGAGCAGCACGGCCCCAACGGCCTGCTCGGCACCGATGCCCTGTGCCCGGAGATCATCGGCAGGCGCGCCGGCGACGAGGCCGGCATCCTCGTCGGCCCGACCTTCAATGTCGGCCAGGCGCAGCACCATATGGGCTTTGCCGGCACGATCACGCTTAGGCCCTCCACCATGATTGCGGCGATGACCGATTGGGCTCAGTCGCTGACCAAGCACGGCTTCGAGCGCATCTATTGGCTCAACGGCCATGGCGGCAACATCGCCACCATCACCGCGGCCTTCTCCGAGATGTATCACGGCATCACGTTCGGAGACGCCGGCTCCAACCGCCCGCCGCTGCGCTGCATGCTGCGCAATTGGTGGGAACTGCCGGGCGTGATGGATCTGTGCCGCCAGCTGTTTCCGGTGGGCGAGGGCAGTCATGCCACGCCGTCGGAAGTCTCGGTCACCTATTTCGGCTATCCGGAGGCCATCAAGCGCGTCGAGATGACGCCCCGGATCGCGCCCAACGGTCCGATCTACGACGCCGAGGACTACCGTCGCCGCTTTCCCGACGGCCGCATCGGCTCGGACCCCAGCCAGGCCAATGTCGAGGCCGGCGCCAAGATCGTCGCCGCCTCGGTCAAGGGCGTGATCGCCGAGTTCCGCGCCTTCGCGGCGTCGTAAATGTCAAAGCTGGAATGCCAATCCGGCGACGGATGGGTCGCCTATTCGGCCCCGCCCCTCTACCGCATCGAGTCGCGACAGAACGGCGAGCGGGTCGCCGCGACGGTGCCGGGCGGCGATCCGATCATCCTGGGCAAGCTCTGCGCCTGTCTGGAGGCACCGCTTTTCATACTTTACGTCCTGCACACGCCGCGCGGCGAGGGTGAGCCGGGCCGATATCAGAGCGAAGAAATCGATCATGACGCGTTGAATGCATTTTTGGCGCGATTCGGCGACTATCTCTCCGAGGATGGCCGCTTCGATCTTTGGGTCTACGCGCCGTCACAGAACGCGACCGTGGCATGGGACCGGCACAACGTCATCTTCGCCTATGGCGCAACCCCTTGCTATGAGCAGGCGTTGCGGGCGCTGGGCTTCGATCGCGGCGAACTGCCCGTGCTTGGCGATCACATGCACCACTACAAGGGCGAATATGACGCCGACGCGGCGGCCCTACTGACGGCGTTCGATTGGCACCGCACGCCGCTGCGCCCGGAAGATGAGCAGTGAACGTTCGCCGAAAAACCGAGGCCGACGTTTTGCGTCTCACGGCGCTATAGACCGAGCATTTCGGAGCACCAGTTGTCGTCGCGCGCGGGCGGCGGCATGATCCAGCGGCGCTCGACGGCTTCGTGGCGGAGGAGGACGGTCAGCTGCTGGGCGCCCTGACGTTCCTGCACGAAAGGGACGCGATCGAGATCGTCACGCTCGACAGCGTGATCGAAAACCGTGGCGCTGGGGCTGCGCCGCTCGGGGCGGTCGCTGCGCGGGCGCGGGCAGACGTCGTGCGCCGGCTGTTCCTCGTGACGACAAACGACAACATCTATGCCATCCGCTTCTATCAGAAGCGCGGCTGGGACATGGCGGCGCTCCACCGCGACGCCGTCGCCGCGGCGCGCTTGTTGAAGCCGGAGATTCCTGCAACGGGGGAAGACGGCATCCCGATCCGGCACGAGATCGAGTTCGATCTGATCCTGGCCTGAACGCCTAACGCCGGCGCGGCTTGATCCCGATCTTGTGGAGCACGAGCTCGTCGATCTCCAGCCTGCCGATTCGCGCTCGGCCGATCCCCAGCGATCCGATTGCCATTCGGCCGATGGCGAGGGCGCCGATCGCTGCTGCCCCGATCGCCAGCGCGCCGATGGCGACCGCGCCCAAGGCCCGCGCCGGCGGCAGGCGTCGCCGGATTCTTCGGAGCGCGACCCCGGTCATGAATCGCTCCTGTTATTTCGCCGGCCAGACATACAGCGCGTCGGGCGTCTTCTCTTCGTTGTCGGCGCCGTCGGTCAGCCGCACCAGGGCGCAGCCGTGCCGCTCATAGAAGCGCCGCGCCCCCGCATTGGCCTGGAAAGTCCAGAACTGGAAGCCGTTGGGATGCTGGCGGGTCGCATGCTCGAACAGCTTGCTGCCGGTGCCGCTGTTGTGGCGCGACGGATGCACGTAAAGCTGCTCCAGCCAGCCGCCGTCGAGGCAGGCGAGGCCGACGACATGGTCGTTGCGCACCGCGACCCAGGTCTCCTTGTCGGCGATCAGGGCGCGCACGAACGCCTTGTCTTCTTCCGCGCTGTGCAGCTTGGGCACGAAGGTCATGCTCTGGAAAGCGGCGGTGAAGACGGCAGCGGTTTCTGCGGCGTCGTCCAGCGTTGCGCGGCGGATGGTTGTGGGCATGGGTCCTCTAAGGTTGAGCAGGTTCGTGCCGGGCCAGCCAGTCGCGCAGCGGCGACAGGCCCGACGGCGTGGTGCGATAGACGCGGCGCCTGCCGTCGACCGCCGCGTCGACCAGGCCGTGACGGCGCAGAACCGTCAGGTGCTGCACCACGGCGGTGCGGGTGACGGGCAGTTCCTGCGCCAGTTCGCTCGCCGTGGACGGCTTTTTCGCCAGCCGCTGGAAGATGACGACGCGCAGCGGCACGCCGAATATCCGAAAGAGGGGAATGGCAGGATGCCTCCGCATGACGGCCAAGTGTCACGCCGGACTAACACATTTGGCAAGCCCCAATCGCTCTTCCAGAATGACCGCTTTCAAAGGAGGACTTCATGATCAACGGCGCCCACGTCATCGTCTATTCCAAGAATGCCGAGGCCGACAAAGCCTTCTTCAAGACCGTCCTCAAGTTCCCCAACGTCGATGCCGGCCATGGCTGGCTGATCTTCAAGCTGCCCGATGCCGAGGTCGCGGTGCACCCTTCGGACGAGAACGACAGCCACGAGTTCTACCTGATGACCGACGACCTGGACGCCGAGATGGCGCGGCTGAAGAAGGCCGGCGTCGCCTGCTCGGAGCCGTCGCAGCAGGGCTGGGGCCGCCTCACGCGAATCAAATTGCCGGGCGGCGGCGAAGTGGGACTTTATCAGCCCCGCCATGCGCGGCCGTGAGTTTCGCTTGAACTGACGTTCGTCGGGGCGGATAATAGCGCCATCCCAGGGGTGCTCCTTATCGGAGCTGAGATCGCAATCCCGCGAATCCCTTTGAACCTGATCCGGCTAACACCGGCGTAGGGAGAGGTCCGATGAACAAGCCCGTTACCAATCCGGCAGCCGTGACGCGTGTGACCCAGGGCGCCTTGCCCGGCTCGCGCAAGGTCTTCGTGGACGGCGTGCCGTTCCGCGAGGTCGCGCTCAGCGGCGGCGAGGCGCCGGTGCGCCTCTACGACACCTCCGGTCCGTATACGGACGAAACCGTCGCGGTCGACATCGACAAGGGCCTGGCGGCGCGCCGCCGCGACTGGATCATGGCCCGCGGCGACGTCGAGGAATATAACGGCCGGGCGCGCCGGCCGGAGGATGACGGCCTCAAGCGCGGCGAGCTGCTCTCCGTGCCGCAATTCGACCGCGCCGGGCGCCGGCCGTTGCGCGCCAAGCCGGGCCGCAACGTCAGCCAGCTCCATTATGCGCGACAGGGCCTGGTCACCGAGGAGATGCGCTTCATCGCGGCGCGCGAGAATCTCGGGCGCTCGGCTATCCGCGACGGCAATTCTTTCGGCGCTGCGATTCCGGACCACATCACGCCCGAATTCGTGCGCGACGAGGTCGCCCGCGGCCGCGCCATCATCCCGGTCAACATCAACCACCTGGAAAGCGAGCCGATGATCATCGGCCGCAACTTCCTCACCAAAGTGAACGCCAATATCGGCAACTCCATCGTCACCTCCGGCGTCGCCGACGAGGTCGACAAGATGGTATGGTCGATCCGCTGGGGCGCCGACACGGTGATGGACCTTTCCACCGGCCGCCACATCCACACGATTCGCGAATGGCTCGTGCGCAATGCGCCGGTGCCCATCGGCACCGTGCCGATCTATCAGGCGCTGGAGAAGGTCGGCGGCGTCGCCGAGGACCTCACCTGGGAGATCTACCGCGACACGCTGGTCGAGCAGTGCGAGCAGGGCGTCGACTATTTCACCGTCCATGCCGGCGTGCGCCTGGCGCATATCCCGCTCACCGCCGAGCGCGTCACCGGTATCGTGTCGCGCGGCGGCTCGATCCTGGCGAAGTGGTGCCTGGCGCATCACAAGGAGAATTTCCTCTACACGCATTTCGAGGAGATCTGCGAGCTCCTGAAGCAATACGACGTGTCGTTCAGCCTCGGCGACGGCCTGCGCCCCGGCTCCATCGCCGACGCCAACGACGCGGCGCAGTTCGCCGAGCTCGACACGCTGGGCGAACTCAACAAGATCGCTCAACGGCACGATGTCCAGACCATGATCGAGGGCCCCGGCCATGTGCCGATGCACAAGATCAAGGAGAACATGGACCGCCAGCTCGCTGCCTGCGACGAGGCGCCGTTCTACACGCTCGGGCCGCTGACCACCGACGTGGCGCCGGGCTACGACCACATCACGTCGGCCATCGGCGCCGCGATGATCGGCTGGTTCGGCTGCGCCATGCTTTGCTACGTCACGCCCAAGGAGCATCTGGGCCTGCCCGACCGCGACGACGTCAAGGCCGGCGTCATCGCCTACCGGATCGCCGCCCACGCGGCCGATCTCGCCAAGGGCCATCCCGCGGCGCGCATCTGGGACGACGCGATGAGCAAGGCGCGCTTCGAATTTCGCTGGCGCGACCAGTTCGCGCTGGCGCTCGATCCCGACACGGCGCAGGCCTATCACGACGAGACGCTGCCGGCCGATGGCGCCAAGGTGGCGCATTTCTGCTCGATGTGCGGCCCGAAATTCTGCTCGATGAAGATCAGCCAGGAAGTCCGCGACGCGGCGCGCGGCACCAACGATTCCCTCTCCACCGCGCAAATCCGCGCCGCGATGGCGCAGAAGGCGCAAGAGTTCAAGCAGGGCGGCGGCGAGATCTACGTCCACAAGCCGGCGGCGGGGTAGGAGAACGGCGATATGGCGTGATCGATCCACGCCGGCGCCCGATCCGCAACGGACCGACGGCGCCCGTCAACCCCCGGTGAGAAATCCCATCGCCATCGCGGTGGCGAATTCGTCGCCCGCGGCGGTGCCCCACAGGCTCTGCGTCTCGCCCGCCGCTGCTTTTTCGGCGCGGCTGTATTTGTCGTTCGGATCCGTCGCCACCGTGGCGCCGTTCGTATCCAATCCGATCTCGCGGGCGACAACCTTGCCGTCCGGCCCAATCAGGATGTTGCAGGGGATCGCGAGTTGCGAGCCCTGGCGCGCCATCTTTAGCAACAGCCTGTCGCCATAGCGGTGCTCCAGCATCGGCGCGAAGACGCCGGCGTTCAGCGATCGGTAGAAGTCCGCGAGAAAGGCGGGCGTGAATTGTTTCCTGGTGCCGCTCAGCACCGGCAGGATCGCGAACTTGTCCTTGCCATAGACCTGCTGCAACCGCGCGAAGTCGGGCAATTCGATGAGGCAGGGCACGCACCACTCGGCCCATACCGGCATCAGCACGGTGCGTCCCTTCAGGATGTCGCCGATCGGCACGGTGCCGCCCAGCGTATCCACCAGGATATCGGGCAAGGCATCGGGGGCGCTGATGAAACTCCGTGCGATCGGATTCTTCGCCAGCAGGCCGTGCGCGATCGGCGAGTCGTTCGCGTCGTCGGCCAAGGCCGGCCGCGTCAGCGCCACGCCCGCCATGCCGCCGAGCAGCAGTCTGCGGTCGAGCATCACCGCAGCGTCCTGTTGCCCGTCACCGCGTGCCACAGGAACAGCACCACCACCGCGCCCAGGATCGCCACGAACATCGAGACCAGGTTGAAGTGGAAGACGTCGAAGCTCGAGATGCCGCGGAAGATCATGCCGCCGACGAGGGCGCCGACCAGGCCGAGCACGATGTTGACGATGCAGCCTTCGCCGCGCCGGTTGACGATCTTGCTGGCGATGAAGCCGGTGATCGCGCCGAAGAAAATCCAGCCCAGGATCGACATGGCAGTCCCCTTGTCCGTGCCCGCGCCCGTAACATGGGAACGACCGGCGCCAAGTGCAAGCGGCGATCTAGAAGGACGTCACGAACATGGCGATGGCGGCGGCCAGCATGACCGCTGTCGATATCCAGCCCAGGCTCTTGAGGAGCCATCCGGCGGTGAATTCGCCCATCAATTTGCGGCTGCCGACGACATACATCATGGCGAACATCATCGGCACGGCGATGACGCCGTTGACCACCGCGCTCCAGAACAGCGCCTTGATCGGATCGAGGCCAACCCAGTCCATCACCACGCCCAGCGCCACGGCGAGCACGATCACCGAATAGAACCCGACCGCCTGCCACGGCTTGTTGTCGAGGCCTTCGGTCCAGCCCTGCAGCTCCGCGACCGCATAGGCGGACGAGCCGGCCAGCACCGGAATGGCCAGCAGTCCGGTGCCGATGATGCCGAGGCTGAACAGGGCGAAGGCGAACCTGCCGGCGGCCGGCGCCAGCGCCCGCGCCGCGTCGGCGGCGGTCGCGATGTCGGTCTTGCCGGCGGCGTGCAGCGTCGCGGCGGTCGCGATCATGATCGCCAGCGCGATCAGGTTGGAGGCCGCCATGCCGGCCAGCGTGTCGATGCGCATGCGCCGGAAGGCGCCGGGCGCCTGCTCGGGACTGTCTTTGAGGGCGTGCTGGGCGTCGTCCTGGTCGACCTCCTCGACCTCCTGCGCCGCCTGCCAGAAGAACAGATAGGGGCTGATCGTGGTGCCGAAAATGGCGACGATGATGGTGGCTGCCGCCGGCGACAGGGTGATGCCGACGCCGACCAGGGCGAGGCCGACCTGGCTCCAATCCAGCTTGACCAGGAACACCACCGCGACATAGGCGAACAGGCTGAAGGTCAGGACGATCAGGAAGCGCGAATAGCGCCGGTAGGGCGCGAACATCTGCAGCACCACCGAGACCGCGGCGAACAGGATCGTGAAGAGATGCGCCCAGCCGCCGGCGAGCAGGCTCGCCGCTTCGCCCATCGCCGCGACGTCGGCGCCGAGGTTTATGGTGTTGGCGACGAACAGCAGCGCCACCAGCACCGCCACCAGCCAGCGCGGCATGACCTTGATCATGTTGTAGGCGAGGCCGCGGCCGGTGACGCGTCCGATATGGGCGCTGACCAGCTGGATCGCCGCCATCAGCGGAAAGGTCAGGACCAGCGTCCATAGCAGGCCGAAGCCGGCCTGGGCCCCGGCCTGGCTGTAGGTTGCGATGCCGCTAGGATCGTCGTCGGCCGCGCCGGTGACGAGCCCCGGCCCGAGCTGCGCGAACAGCGCCGCCGCGCGCAACCGTCGCCCCACAGACGGCGTTTCCTCGCGCGGCCCGCGCGTCTTGTCTGCCATGATCCCCCGCTTGGCGCGCGTCTACATCGTTACGACAACTTTTCCCATCGCTTTTCGATCCATCAGCATGCGGATCGATTTTCCGGCCTCGGCCAGCGGGAAGGTCGCCGAGACGTCGGGGTGCAGCTTGCCCTGCGAAATCATCTCCATGATCTCGCGCAGGCTGTCGTTCGCCGCCTTAGGATTGCGCCCGGTGAAGGCGCCCCAGAACACGCCCAGCACGTCGCAGCCCTTGAGCAGCGTCAGGTTCAGCGGGATCTTCGGGATCTCGCCGGCCGCGAAGCCGATCACCAGATAACGCCCCTCCCAGTTCATGGCGCGCAGACACGGCTCGGCATACTGGTCGCCGACCGGATCGTAGAGCACGTCGGCGCCCTGGCCGCCGGTCAGCTCCTTGATCTTGTCCGAGATCGCCTTCTGCTGGTCGCGGGACAGCGGCAGCCTGGGATAGACGAAGCCGGCCGCCGCGCCGTGCTTGATCGCGAGGTCGACCTTCTCCTGCGTCGAGGCGCCGGCGATCACCTTGGCGCCCATCGCGACGCCGAGTTCGACGGCGGAAAGCCCGACGCCGCCGGCGGCGCCCAGCACCACCAGGTGCTCGCCCGGCTTGAGCTTCGCGCGGTCCTTCAGCGCGTGGTACGAGGTGCCATAGGTGACGATGAAGGCCGAGGCGACGTTCATGTCGACATTCGCCGGCACCGGCACGCAGCGCCGCGCGTCGGCCAGGATCTCCTCCACGAAGCCGCCGCTGCCGACCGAAACCGCGACGCGGTCGCCGATCTTCATGTTCGTCACGCCTTCGCCCAGCGCCTTGACGATGCCGGCGACTTCGCCGCCGGGCGGGAAGGGCAGCGGCGGCTTGAACTGGTATTTGTCGGCCAGCATCAGCACGTCCGGGAAGTTCACGCCGCATGCCTTGACGGTCAGCAGCACCTGATTCTTGCCCGGCGTGGGCGAGGGCAGCTCGCGCAATTCCATTTCTTCCGGCGGCCCGTAATGCGTGCAGAGCATGGCTTTCACGGCGTTCTCCCGATGGCTTACAGTGTTTTAATATCTATTGGCTGCGACCTTAAGCGATGCTCGGCCGCCCGCAAAGGGATCAAAACCACGCCGGAAAGCGTATAGTGGATGGCGGGGCAACGCTTACGAAGGACGATCCGCCATGCGCAAATTGTTTCTGGCGTTCTGCGGTCTGGCGCTCCTGGGCACGACGCCCGCGCTCGCCGATTCCTGCGTCCGCCGCAACGACATCCGCGACTGGAACAGCCCGGCGCGCCGGACGCTGGTCCTGGAGAACTACGCCCACCAGAAAATCCTGCTGACGATGAACGGCACCTGCCTCGGCTTCGGCGTCTACGACTCGTTCCAGGTCACCGGCCTGATGGCGGCGCCGGCAAGCTGCATCGTCGCCGGCGACATCGTCCGCACCCACTGGGCCGGCGAACCCGGCGTCTGCACGATCCTGTCGGTGACGCCGTACACCGGCGAGATGCATCCCAAGGGCCAGCGACATCTGGTGATGTAGGGATCGGAACGCGCCTCTCGCGCGTATAATGTGGTGGACGGGCGTCTCAGTGAAGGAAGCCTTTGACATGCGCAGACTGCTCGGGGCGGCCCTTGCCGCAGCCACGCTTCTAGCCGGCGCGCCGGCGTTCGCCACGGACGCGCCCTGCGTCCGCCAGGACGACATCCGCAATTGGAACGCGCTCGACGACAAGAACATCGTGCTGGAGAGCTATCATCACCAGAAGGTGCTGTTGAAGCTGATCGGCACCTGCTCGGGCTTCAAATTCAGCGAGGCGCTGCAGATTCGCGCCCGCGGCGAGAGCGGGCTCAGCTGCGTGCAGGCGGGCGACAGCGTCGTCACGCGCACCGGCATCGGCGGCCGCTGCGCCATCGTCTCGGTCACGGCCTATACGGGCGACATGAAAGCGCATCACGACGCCGGCGACAGCCACGGCACTTCCGGTCACAACAGCTATTAAAGCCTTCTTGCCGCGCGGTCAGGGCCGTATCCGCAGCTCGTTCAGCGCTGCCGCCGGCCGCCGCTCGCCGACCACGGTGCCGCGCGTGTTGAGGATCGACGCCCGCAGCAAAGCCTTCGCCTTGGGATCGTCGCCGAGCAGGCCGAGCCGGTCGAGCACCGCTGCGATCGCGGTCTCCGCGGCGCGGCCGGCGCCGTCGTCGATCTTGAGCGCAACGCCGAGGCCGAGCGTCGGCAGCCAGCCGCCGAAGAAGCCTTCCGCGCCGGTCTTCACCGCCGCGCGCCCGCCGCTCGAACGGATCAGGACGGCGCAGGCGCGGCCCGTGCCTGACATCAGCTCGGGATGCTGGGTCATGGCGCCGAGGATGCGGCGCGCCGCGTCGGCGCGCCGCTTGGCGAGATTGTCCGGCGCCGCCATGCGGGCCGCGGCATGCGCGAACTGGGTCAGGGAGGTCGCGAAATTGGGCGCCGTGCAGCCGTCGATGCCCCAGGCGAGTTCGCCGGCGCCGCTGAGTTCGCGCAGCGCCGCCGCGACGGCGCGCTGCACCGGATGGTCGACGCGCTCATAGCCCGCCGTCGCCACGTCCCAGTGTCGCGCCACAGTGAGAAAGCCGGCATGCTTGCCGGAGCAATTGTTGAAGATCTGCGTCGGCTTCTGGCCCGCGCGGATCATCGCTTCCGCCACCGGCTCGTAGCGCGCGGGATGCGCGCCGCAGGCGAGATCGCTCTCGCCGAGCCCGATCCGCGTCAACCACGCCGCCACCCGCTCGGTGTGCATCGGTTCGCCCGAATGCGAGGCGCAGGCCAGGGCGATCTCCTCGTCGCCGAGGCCGAATGCCTCCGCGGCGCCGGATTCGACCAGCACCATCGCCTGTATCGGCTTGAGCGAGGAGCGCGAATAGACCGCGCTCGTCACGTCGCCCAGCGCCAGCTTCACCACGCCGGCCGCATCCACCACGGCGATGGAACCGCGATGCACGCTCTCGACCAGCTCGCCGCGGGTGATTTCGACTAGAATGGGATTGGTCATGGACTCTCTATACCATTACCGGGGTATCGGACGGCAAGAACAGGCCCGCCTCCGCCGCGCGAGCGCAGCGAGCTGTGGGGGAGGTGCCGTAGCACCGTCAGGTGCGAAGGCGGAGGGGGAAACAAGCAATGCGCGGATATTTTGCAGCCGGCGTCGACGGCATCTCCAAGCCCATGAATCTCGGCAATCTCATGCGCATCGCCAATGCGTTCGGCGCAAGTTTCTTCTTCACCATCAATGCCCAGGTGAAGCTTTCGGAGGCGCAATCCGACACCGCGCGGAGCGACGGCGCCCTGCCGCTTTATTCCTACAAGAGCGCCGACGAGTTCCGCCTGCCGGCCGGCTGCCGCCTGGTCGGCGTCGAGATCACCGAGGATGCGATCGAACTGCCCCGCTTCCGCCATCCCCAGCGTGCCGCCTATGTCTTCGGTGCCGAGCGAATGTCCCTGTCGCCGGCGGTGCTTTCGCGCTGCGAGTTCGTGGTCCGGATTCCGATGAAATTCTCCATCAATGTCGGCATGGCGGGCGCCATCGTGCTCTACGACCGGCTGATCAGCACCGGCGGCTACGGCAGCCGGCCGCTGGCGCCGGGCGGGGCGGCGGCCGACCTTCCGCCGCCGCATAAATGGGGTGCGCCGATCATGCGTACAAGAAAGTGACAAGGCTTTCTTAGCCTGTATAGTCCGCCCCGCTCATGACACCCGCCCTCGAAATATCGCATCTGCGCAAGGTTTACCGCAGCGGCACCGTCGCCGTCGAAGACGTCTCGCTGACCATCCAGCCGGGCGATTTCTTCGGCTTTCTCGGCCCCAACGGCGCCGGCAAGTCGACCACCATCCATTGCGTCACCGGCATCTCGAATCCGACCTCCGGTTCGATCAGGATCTTCGGCGTCGATGCCGTCGCGGACTACCGCGAGGCGCGCAAGCTGGTCGGCCTCAGTCCGCAGGAATTCAACGTCGATCCTTTCGCCAGCGCCCGCAACATCGTCGACTGGATGGGCGGCTATTTCGGCATCCCGGCCAAGGAGCGGCACAAGCGCGTCGACATGCTGATCGAGCGCTTCGAGCTGGTGCCGCATGCCAAGAAGCCCTTCCGCGAACTCTCCGGCGGCCTCAAGCGCCGCGTCATCCTTG
Source organism: Rhizomicrobium sp. (assembly GCA_035570795.1). Taxonomy (GTDB): domain Bacteria; phylum Pseudomonadota; class Alphaproteobacteria; order Micropepsales; family Micropepsaceae; genus Rhizomicrobium. The sequence goes on along the minus strand of DATMKZ010000029.1, from coordinate 44,006 downwards.
CCCGCGCCATGGTCAACAACCCAAAGCTGCTCGTCCTCGACGAGCCGACGGCCGGCGTCGACGTCGAGCTGCGCATGGATCTGTGGCGCTATCTGCAGGAGCTCAACCGCGACGGCACCACGATCCTGCTCACCTCGCACTATCTCGAAGAGATCGAGCGGCTCTGCCGCACCATCGCCATCGTCGCCAAGGGCCGGATCGTGCGCAACGGCCCCAAGGAGGAGTTCTTCACCGAACCCGGCGGCCTCGAGCGCGCCTATCTCTCCGCCACCGGCAAGACGGCGGACCACGCCCAGGTGGCCGCGCGATGACCGTCAACTGGATCGGCCTGTGGACGATGGTGCGGCGCGAGATCCAGCGCCTGTGGCGGGTGCCGATCCAGGCCGTGGTCGCGCCGCTGATCTCGGCGCTGCTCTTCATCTTCATCTTCGGCTTCGTGGTCGGCGGGCGCATCGCCAGCATCGGCGGCTACCGCTATCTCGAATTCGTCCTGCCCGGCGTGGTGATGATGAACGTGGTCAGCGCCTCGTTCCTGCAGGCGACCTCGCAGATATATTTCCAGCGCTTCCAGAAGAGCATCGAGGAAATCCTGGTCTCGCCGCTTTCCTATGTGGAGATGATCGGCGGCGCGGTGTCCATCGTGATCCTGCGCTCGGTGGTCACCGCGCTCGGCATTCTCGTCATCGGCACGATCTTCGGTGCGGTGCATATGCATTCGCTGCCGGAGTTCCTGTTCTGGGTTATCATGGTGTCGATGATCTTCGGTTTCCTCGGCATCATCGTGGCGCTGTGGGCCAAGACCTTCGAGCAGCTCAACGTCCTGATGGTGTTCTTCATCCAGCCGCTCTCCATGGTCGGCGGCGTCTTCAACACCGTGGGCATGCTGCCGCCCTGGCTGCGCTGGCTCGCCTATGGCAATCCGCTGTTCTATTTCATCAATGGCCTGCGCCACGCGATGATCGGCTTCAGCGAAGGCCCGATGGCGTTCGGCGCGATCTTCACCGTCGCGCTCGCCGCCGTCCTCGGCGCCATCGTCTGGCGGCTTTACGCGATCGGCTGGGGTTTGCGGGAGTAGTTGTCCCACCACCGGTGTCATGGCCCGCAGTTGCGCCATGACAAACGAATTTGTTTATTATATTATGCCCATCATGTAATCCACGGAGGCCTCTCATGCCGCCCCGCAACGCCACCGCTGCCATCATCGGCGCCGGCGACTATATCGGCTCCGCCATCGCCAAAAAATTCGCGGCCGAGGGCTACACCGTGTTCGCCGGCCGGCGCAGCGCCGACAAGCTGGCGCAACTCAAGGCCGACATCGAGGCCGGCGGCGGACGTTGCGAGGCGCGCGCCCTCGACGCCCGCAAGGAAGAGGACGTCGCGCAGTTCCTGGCCGAAGCCGACGCGCAGGCGCCGCTCGAAGTCTGCGTCTTCAATCCCGGCGCCAATGTGAATTTCCCGCTGCTGGAAACCACCGAGCGGGTCTTCCGCAAGGTCTGGGAGATGGCGTGCTATGGCGGCTTCCTCACCGGACGCGAGGCGGCGCGCCTTATGCTGCCGCGCGGCAAGGGCACGATCCTTTTTACCGGCGCGACGGCGAGCCTGCGCGGCGGCAAGGGCTATGCCGCCTTCGCGTCCGCCAAATTCGGCCTGCGCGCCGTGGCGCAGAGCATGGCGCGCGAGCTCGGGCCGCAGAACATCCATGTCGCGCACCTGATCATCGACGCCGGCGTCGACACCGCCTTCGTCAAGGAGCGGATTCGCGCGCGCGGCGGCGACGAGGCCGTCGCCAGAATCGAGCCGGACCAGCTGATGCACCCGGACTCGATCGCCGAGGCCTACTGGTACCTGCACGCCCAGACGCGCGACGCCTGGACCTTCGAGCTCGATATGCGGCCCTACAAGGAGACCTGGTGATGAGCGCCCGCGCGGAATTCCTCTTCGACTTCGGCAGTCCGAACGCTTTTCTCGCGCACCGCGTGATCCCGCAGATCGAGCGCCGCACCGGCGCCAAATTCGAGTACCTCCCCGTCCTGCTCGGCGGCATCTTCAAGGCCACCGGCAACCAGTCGCCGATGCAGGCCTTCGGCCACATCGCGAGCAAGATGGCCTATGAGCAGCTCGAGACAAGCCGCTTCATCCGCCGGCACGGCATCGCGGATTTCAAATTCAATCCGTTCTTCCCGGTCAACACGCTGAACCTGATGCGCATGGCCGTCGTGGCGCAGGCCGAGGGCATCCTGCCGCGCTACATGGATGCCGTGTTCCGTCACATGTGGATAGAGCCCAAGAAGATGGACGACCCGGACGTGGCCAAAGCGGCGCTCATAGCGTCCGGCCTCGACCCCGCCTTGCTGGAGCGCGCCCAGGCGCCGGACGTCAAGGCGAAGCTCATCGCCAACACCGAAAGCGCGGTCGCGCGGGGCGCCTTCGGCATCCCGACCTTTTTCGTCGGCACCGAGATGTTCTTCGGCAAGGACCGGCTGCGCGACGTCGAAGAGGCCATCGCCGCCGCGCGTTAACGCTTTGACGCGCCGAATCTTTTTGACTTTTGTCGTGGACGGGCGGGCGGCCAGCCCTTATTCTGTGCGCGGCCTTCGCTGCCACCATAGAAGTGCCTGATTCCGCTGGCAGAAGGGGAATAGGCCAGCATCAGGAGCCGTCTTTTCATGATCCGACCGTCCCGTTTCGCCTTGGGCGCACTGCTCAGCGGCGCCGTTCTCGCCCTTGCTGCCGCGACGCCGGCCTGGGCCGCCGACACGCCGACCCTGCTGGGCGTGTCGAGCGCCTGGTCCGCCTTCACCAGCGGCAGCGGCTCGGCGAAAATCTGCTACGCGATCTCCAAGCCCACCGCGACGTCGCCGAAGGCCAAGCGCGATCCGATCTATTTCCTGATCACCGACTGGCCCGGCCGCCGCACCAAGTCCGAGCCGGAAGTCGTGCCCGGCTACCAGTACAAGGACGGCAGCACCGTCACCGTTGCGGTCGGCTCCGACAAGTTCGAGCTCTTCACCAAGAACGAGGATGGCGCCGGCGCCGCCTGGGTGCGCCAGCGCGCCGACGAAATCCGCATGATCGAGACCATGAAGCGCGGCCAGCAGATCCTGGTCACCGGCACCTCGCTGCGCGGCAAGCTCACCCGCGACACCTATTCGCTGGCCGGCCTCTCCGACGCCCTCGACAAGATTCACGCCGGTTGCGGGATGTGATCCTTTGTCCTCCCCGTTGTTACGGGGGAGGTGGCTCGCCCATTTCGGGCGAGACGGAGGGGGATTGGGCTCGATTTCCGCGGCGTCGCCCCCTCTCCCGTAACAACGGGGGAGGAAAACATGGCGCAATCGTCTATATACACCCCATGTCCCCCACCAACCTCCTCGGCCTTGCCCCCCGCGACCTCACGGCCGCGCTGATCGAAGCCGGCGTGCCGGCGAAGGCCGCGCCGATGCGCATGCGCCAGCTGTGGAACTGGGTCTATGTCCATGGCGCGCGCGATTTCGCCGCCATGAGCAATCTGGCCAAGGACTTCCGCGCCCAGATGGCGGAGCGCTTCACGCTGGCGCGGCCCGAGATCGTCACCGAGCAGCTCTCCGGCGACGGCACGCGCAAATGGCTGCTGCGCACCGGGCCGGGCATCGAATTCGAGACCGTGTTCATCCCCGAGCCCGGCCGCGGCACGCTGTGCGTCTCCTCGCAGGTCGGCTGCACGCTGAACTGCCGTTTCTGCCATACCGGCACGCAGAAGCTGGTGCGCAACCTGACGCCGTCCGAGATCCTCGGCCAGATCCTGATCGCCAAGGATTCGCTTGCCGACTGGCCGTCGACCGGACCCGACCGCCGCCTCACCAACGTCGTGATGATGGGCATGGGCGAGCCGCTTTACAACTTCGATAACGTCAAGGCCGCGCTGGCGCTGGTCACCGATGGCGACGGCCTCGCGCTCTCCAGGCGCCGCGTCACGCTGTCCACCGCCGGCGTCGTGCCGATGATCGGCCGCGCCGGCGCCGAGATCGGCTCGTCGCTCGCCATCTCGCTGCACGCGGTGCGCGACGAGATCCGTGACGTCATCGTGCCGATCAACAAAAAATATCCGCTGGCCGAACTGCTCGAGGCCTGCCGCACCTATCCCGGCGCCTCCAACGCACGCCGCATCACCTTCGAATACGTCATGCTGAAAGGCGTCAACGACAGCCTCGGCGAGGCCCGCGAACTGGTGAAGCTGATCAAGGGCATCCCGGCCAAGATCAACCTGATCCCGTTCAACCCCTGGCCCGGCGCGCCCTATGAATGCTCCGACTGGGAGCAGATCGAGAACTTCGCCGAGATCGTCAACCGCGCGGGCTATGCCAGCCCGGTGCGCACCCCGCGCGGCCGCGACATCATGGCGGCATGCGGCCAGCTCAAGAGCGAAAGCGTGAAAACGCGCGCCAAGGACCGCATGGCGGAGATCGAAAGCGCGGCGCTGGCGCGGATGCCGGGTTAGCCATGGCGGACGGCAAAAAGCCGTTCTGGTTGCGGTTTGTCGCGAGCGGCGACGCTGGTACCGATACGCGTCCGGCATATACCGTCTACACCAAGAAGTACGACGTCGAGATTGACGCGGCGAAGCTCGACGACGTGCTCGGTCCGCTCACTGGTCCGCAGCGGGAAGCCTTCGATGCCGCCTACAAAGCGTTCGAGCAAGGACTTGCCGGCTGGCGCACGGCGTTCGACATCGAATGCATCGAGGCTGCGCATCGGCTTGCGCTGGCATTGAAGCCCGAGCAGCGACGCGACACGGTGATCTCGGTCCTGATCGACCATTCTGGTTCAATGAAGGGTCAACGCTTGCTAGTAGCGGCCGCCATGATCTCCGGCTTGGCGGAAAGCCTGGTCTCGCTCGGTATCAAGGTCGAAATATTGGGTTTCACCACCGTGTCGTGGAAAGGCGGTCGAGCGCGGGCAGACTGGAAACTCTGGCGCACTCGTGGTCCGGGACGGCTCTGCGAGCTGCTGCACATCGTTTATCGCGAGGCCGCGAGCATCGATCCCCATGCGCCTAGGAGCCTGCGTCAGATGCTTCGCCCCGATTTACCCAAGGAAAACATCGACGGTGAAGCGGTTGAATGGGCGGCGCGGCGGCTGGCCGGGCGTCCCGAGGCCCGCAAGGTGTTACTCGTGCTGAGTGATGGTGCGCCTGTCGACGACTCTACCATCATGGCGAACCACCAACGATATCTTCCGGCGCATCTCAAGCGCGTAGTCGCCGGAATCGAAACGGAAGGCAATATCGCGATCGGTGCGGTCGACATTTGCAGCAGCGGCTTTGCCAAGAGAAGCTTCTCGATGGTCGCCGATGTCGACGATCTCCTGTCGCTTGGCACCGTGACGCTTGGGATAATCGAGGGGCTCGTCGTGCCCCAGCCCAAACTTCCGCCTGGGAATGCTTGACCGGACGCGTGCCGCCACCCAACAATCGATCCATGACCAATCTCTTCGACCTCACCAACAAAATTGCCGTCGTCACCGGCGGCTCGCGCGGTCTCGGCCGCGCCATGGTGCTCGCCTTTGCGCGCGCCGGCGCGGATGTCGTGATCGCCAGCCGCAAGCTCGCGGCCTGCGAGGAGGTTGCGCATGAGGTCGAGAAGCTCGGCCACCGCGCGCTGCCGGTCGCGGCGCATGTCGGCAAGTGGAGCGACAATGACGCGCTGGCGGAAGCTGCCTACAAGCATTTCGGCCGAGTCGATATCCTGGTCAACAATGCCGGCATGTCGCCGCTGGCGCCGTCGCTGACGGCGACGACCGAGGAGCTGTTCGACAAGGTCATCGATGTGAACTTCAAAGGCCCGTTCCGGCTCTCCTCGCTGGTCGGCGAGAAGATGATGGCGGGTGCCGGCGGCGCGATCATCAACCTGTCCTCAACCGCCGCCTTCCTGCCGATGCCGCACACCATCCCCTATGGCGGCGCCAAGGCGGCGGTGAATGTGATGACGGTTGCCCTGGCAAAAGCCTTCGCGCCCAAGGTGCGGGTAAATTGCATCGCGCCGGGCCCGTTTCTCACCGACGTCTCGACCGCCTGGCGCGACAACCAGGCGGCGAAGAACGCGCTCGGCCTGAAGCGCTTCGGCGAGCCGGGCGAGATCGTCGGCACCGCGCTCTATCTCGCCAGCGACGCGTCGAGCTACACCACCGGCCAGGTCATCCGCGTCGACGGCGGCAGCTGGTAGCTTGACGTTGCGCCCCGGCGCGGCGTAAATCGCCTCCCTCCCCACACCCGTCCGTCTTTCCCATCGCCGTCGCGCGTCCGCGCGTCCGCGCAACCCGTGAGGCATCGTGCACAGAGACAATTTCCACATTTTCACCGGCGGCCCCGGCGCGGGAAAGACCACGCTGCTCGAGGCTCTGCGCGCCCGCGGGTATCGCTGCGTCGATGAAGCCGCGCGCCAGGTGCTGCGCCGACAGGCGGCCAGCGGCGGCAATGCGACCCATGACGGCGACCGCGCGGCGTATCGCGACCTGATGCTCCAGACGGCGCTGCACGACTATCGCGCCGTTGCCGCGGTCGCCGCGCCGGTCTTCTTCGACCGCGCGATCCCGGAACTCTCCGGGTACGGCAACGCACCGGGAGAAGACGATCCGCCGGCGCTCACCCGTGCCATCGCCGATTGCCGCTACAATCAGGCCGTCTTTCTGTTTCCGCCGTGGCAAGCGATCTACGTCCATGACGAGCTGCGCAAGCACAGCTTCGCCCATGCGGTCGAGGTTCATGTGCTGGTGTCGCAAGTATATGCCCGGCACGGCTACCGCATCGTGGACGTACCGCGCGCCACCGTCGAAGATCGCGTGGCATTCGTGCTGGGTCATATTGGCGGGTAACGCCGAAACACCATGCGGAGCCGCGGCGTTGCCCGGCTTTCAAATGCGTATTCGGCATTGCCGCCCTGCCGCGCCGGCATGGGCGGGGCCTGTAAAGCGCCGCACCGCCGCACTACCTTCCGTCCACCTTCGGGCGGTTTGCTGGAAAGCCGCCGGGCAGGCCGCGCTCTCCGCGGCCATAGAAGGGTTTTCCCATGTTCTATCTTGAAGTCGCTGCCGTCACGGCGGCCGTTTACGCGTTGCTGGGTTTGTGCATCGCGCAGGAATATGAGCGCGGCGTGGTCTTCCGGCTCGGACGCTTCCGTTCGGTCAAGGGACCGGGCCTGTACTGGATCGCGCCGCTGTTCGACCGGCAATGGCGGCTCGACCTGCGCACCCGCACCGTGACCGTCGAGCAGCAGGAGACGATCACCCGCGACAGCGTCACCATCAAGGTCAACGCCGTCCTGTGGTACCGGATCGATAACCCCGAGGCCGCCATCGTCGCGGTGCAGAATTACAGCACCGCCGTCTACCAGCTCGCGCTGACGGCGCTGCGCAACATCATCGGCCAGCACGTGCTGGACGAGGTCCTCAAGGAGCGCGACCAGATCAACGAGACGCTGAAGCGGATCGTCGACGAGGCGACGCGCCCCTGGGGCATCCACATCGAGATGGTCGAGATGAAGGATGTCGAGATCCCCGAGGCGATGCAGCGCGCCATGGCGCGCGAGGCCGAGGCGATCCGCGAGAAGCGGGCCCGCCTGATCAAGGCGGAGGCCGAGTCCGAGGCCGCCGAGAAGCTGGCCGCGGCGGCGGTGATGGTCGCGGCCCACCCCGCGGCGCTGGAGCTGCGCCGCATGCAGATGGTCTCGGAGATCGGCGCCGAGCACAACACGACCACCATCGTGCTGATGCCGTCCGAAATGGTCGGTATGGGTGCCGCCCTCGCCAGGCTTGCGTCATAGGTCCTCTGCGGGCATCGTCATCCGGCGATGCCCGCTTGACGCTCCGGCGCGTGGGCTATTTAACCGGACCGGTTCTGCCGCCCTTCGAGCCCCGCCAGGGGAGGGCTGCGCAACCTTCGGCCGCGCCGGCGGCCTCGGCGATATGGGATAAGTCATGGTGCAAAAGGGCGTCAAGAAAGTCGTGCTGGCCTATTCGGGCGGCCTCGACACCTCGGTGATCCTCAAATGGCTGCAGACCGCCTATGGCGCCGAGGTCATCACTTTCACTGCCGACCTCGGGCAGGGCGAGGAGCTGGCGCCGGCGCGCGCCAAGGCCGAACTGCTCGGCATCAAGCCGCAGAACATCTTCATCGAGGACGTGCGCGAGGAATTCGTCCGCGATTACGTCTTCCCGATGTTCCGCGCCAATGCGCTGTACGAGGGCGTCTACCTGCTGGGCACCTCGATTGCGCGGCCGCTGATCGCCAAGAAGCAGATCGAGATCGCCGAGCGCCTCGGCGCCGACGCCGTCAGCCACGGCTCCACCGGCAAGGGCAACGACCAGGTGCGCTACGAGGTCAGCTATTATGCTCTCAAGCCCGACATCAAGATCATCGCGCCGTGGCGCGAATGGGATCTGACCAGCCGCACCAAGCTGCTCGAATTCGCCGAGACCCATCAGATCCCGATCGCCAAGGACAAGCGCGGCGAGGCGCCGTTCTCGGTCGATGCCAACCTGTTGCACTCCTCGTCCGAGGGCAAAGTGCTGGAAGACCCCGCGGTCGAGGCCGACAGCATCGTCTACCAGCGCACCATCGCGCCCGAGGATGCGCCCGACAAGGCGACCGTCGTCGAGATCGGCTTCGCGCGCGGCGACGCGGTGTCGGTCGACGGCCAGGCGCTGTCGCCGGCGACGCTGCTGGCCCGGCTCAACGAGCTCGGCCGCACCAACGGCATCGGCCGCCTCGACCTCGTCGAGAACCGCTTCGTCGGCATGAAGTCGCGCGGCATCTACGAGACGCCGGGCGGCACGATCCTGCTCGCCGCCCACCGCGCCATCGAATCCATCACGCTGGACCGCGGCGCCGCGCATCTCAAGGACGACCTGATGCCGCGCTATGCCGAGATGATCTATTACGGCTTCTGGTTCTCGCCCGAGCGTGAGATGCTGCAGGCGCTGATCGACAAGAGCCAGGAATTCGTCGCCGGCACGGTGCGGCTCAAGCTCTACAAGGGCAATGTCATGGTGATCGGCCGTGCCTCGCCCAATTCGCTCTACAGCCAGGATCTTGTCACCTTCGAGGACGATCAGGGCGCCTATGACCAGAAAGACGCGGCCGGCTTCATCAAGCTCAACGCCCTGCGCCTGCGCACGCTGGCCATGCGCAAGCGCAAGCTGGAGCGGAAATAGCGTGGCCCAGGCCGCGCGCGTCCGTGCCGCGAGGGCGCCATGAGCCGTCGGCTCATGTTCGGCGTGGCCATAGCCGCGATGGTCGTTTTCGTCGCCGCCTATGTCGCGTCGCCCTATTGGGCGTATCGCGAGCTTCAGGGCGCGGCGCGCTCGGGCGATCAGGCCGCGCTGGAATCGGTCATCGATTTTTCGGCGGTGCGCAGCGACCTCAAGGCCCAGCTCAATGCCATGCTGCTCGCCAAGATGCAGTCCGATCCCAAGCTCCGCGACAATCCGTTCGCCGAACTCGGCCTGCTGATCGCGCCGGCGCTGATCGACAAGATGGTGGAGAGTTACCTCACGCCGCAGGCGGTGAGCGCGATGATCGTCCATGCCAGGGCGCCCAAGCCCGATGCGGAGCGAACCGCGGGCGACGCCGATTCGGCGCATATCGAAACCCATTACGGCTATGTCTCGCCGGACCGCTTTCGCGTCACGCTGACCGATCGTCGGTCGCCCGACCGTCAGCTGTCCTTTATGCTGGCGCGGCGCGGCCTGTTCGGCTGGAAGCTGATCGCCATCGCATTGCCGCCACAGCTGCTCGATTAGCACGAGGAAAGCGCATGACCGAACCTGCCAATGCGGACCAGATCAAGTTCTGGAACGGCCCGACGGGCCTTAAATGGACGCAGTTCCAGGCCGACATGGACCGCAATCTCGCGGCCGCGACCGCCGGCATCCTGCCGTTTGCCAAGGCCGCGCCCGGCGAGCGCGTGCTCGACATCGGCTGCGGCGCCGGCGAGACCAGCCTGAAGCTGGCCGAGGCGGTGGGGCCGAACGGCCGCGTTACCGGCGTCGATGTCTCGGCGCCTTTGCTGGGCCTCGCACGCGCCCGCGCCGGCGCCGCGAAGAATGTCGCCTTCGTCGAGGCCGATGCCGCGTTTTATCCTTTCGCGCCGGATCACGACCTCGTCTTCTCGCGCTTCGGCGTCATGTTCTTCGACGCGCCGGCGGCGGCGTTCGCCAATATCAGGACGGCCCTGAAGCCCGGCGGCCGCCTCGCCTTCGTCTGCTGGCGTCCCGCGCCCGACAATCAGTGGGTCGCGCTCCCCGCCGGCGCGGCGCGCGGCTTGCTGCCGCCGCAGCCGCCGCCCGATCCGCTGGCGCCGGGGCCGTTCGCCTTCGCCGATCCGGGGCGCGTCGCAGCGATCCTGACCGCCGCCGGCTTTCGCGATGTGCGAATCGAAAAGCTCGACGGCCACATGGATCTCGGCCGCGACGCCGATCACGCCGCGTTCCAGATGACCAATCTGGGTCCGCTCAGCCGCGCGCTCGGCGACGCCAGCGTCGACGATGCCGCGCGCGAGCGCGTCCGCGTCGCGGTCAAGGCCGCGCTGGAGGACATCCGCACCCCCGACGGCATCCGGCCCGCCATCGCCTGCTGGCTGGTGGGCGCGCGCGTCTAGCCGACGCCCGGAATCGCGCGTCGCGGCGTGTCGACCACGGTGGCCTTGCCGTCGCTCAGCGCGACGACCGAATGCGTCACGTTCGGCGGCACGATGCCGACGAAGCCCGGCCCGGCCTCGACGGTCTCACCGCCAATGGTGATCGCGAGGCGACCCTCCAGCACATGCCAGACTTCTTCCTGCTCGTGGGCGTGCGCATGGATGTCGGCGCCGGTGTCGAATTCGTAGTGCCCGAAGGTCATGGCGCCGGAATCGAAGAACCGCCCGCGCCAGCCGGGGCGACGTTCGACGACGTTGAGTGCGGATGTGTCGATGAAAGTCATGGCCGACGGAGCCTATCACACATCCAGCGTCGCGTTGAGGGCGTGGTCCTGGATGAATTCGCGGCGCGGTTCGACCACTTCGCCCATCAGCTTGGTGAAGAGGTCGTCGGCCTCGTCGACATGCTCGACCTTGACGCGCAGCAGCGTGCGGGCGTTCTCGTCCAGCGTGGTCTCCCACAGCTGCTGCGGATTCATTTCGCCCAGGCCCTTGTAGCGCTGCAGCGACAGGCCCTTCTTGCCCCAGTCCAGCACCGTGTTGAGCAGTTGCGTCGGCGCATGCACCTCGACCGTGTCGTCCTTGCGCCGCAGCTGGCCGGCCTTGAGATAGGCGAGCTGCAGGTCGGCCGCCATGCGGTCGAGCTTGCGCGCGTCGGCGCTGTCGATCAGCGCGCCGTCGATCGCCACCGCCTCGCGCACGCCGCGCACCTCGCGCCAGAATTTGAGGCCGCCATCCGAAGTCGGCTCGCCGTGCCAGCCGCGCTCGAACTCCTCCGACAGGTGGTCGAGGCGCGTCGCGATATAGGCGGCGGCCGCCGCGGCCTTGGCGCTGTCGGCGAGGATTTCGGGATTGAGTGCGCCGGCGATCGCCGCCTGCTCCAGCACGAAGCGCGGATAGTGGATCGGAAAGCCGTTCAGCGCCGCCACCGCGCTGCGCGCCTTGGCGACCAGCGCGTCGAAGTCGGCGCCGGTCAGCACTTCGCCGCTGTGCGAAGTGAAGGCGGCGCCGTCCGAGCCCTCGGAGACGAGATATTCGTCGTACTCGTCCTGGTTCTTGAGGTAGCGCTCCGACTTGCCGCGCGAGGCTTTGTAGAGCGGCGGCTGGGCGATGAAGATGTGGCCGCGCTCGATCAGTTCGGGCATCTGGCGATAGAAGAACGTCAGGAGCAGCGTTCGGATATGGGAGCCGTCGACGTCGGCGTCGGTCATCAGGATGATCTTGTGGTAGCGCAGCTTGTCGGCGTTGAATTCCTCGCGCCCGATGCCGGTGCCGAGCGCGGTGATCAGCGACACGATGCTCTCGCTGGTCAGCATGCGGTCGAAGCGCACGCGCTCGATGTTCAATATCTTGCCGCGCAGGGGCAGGACGGCCTGGTTTTCGCGGTTGCGCGCCTGCTTGGCGCTGCCGCCGGCGCTGTCGCCCTCGACGATGAATATCTCGCACTTGGCCGGGTCGCGCTCCTGGCAGTCGGCGAGCTTGCCGGGCAGCGAAGCGCCGTCGAGCACGCCCTTGCGCCGCGTCAGCTCGCGGGCCTTGCGCGCCGCCTCGCGCGCCAGCGCCGCTTCCAGCACCTTGCCGACCATCGCCTTGGCTTCGCCCGGATGCTCCTCGAGCCAGCGGCCGAGCTGGTCGATAACGACGCTTTCGACCACCGGCCGCACCTCGGACGAGACCAGCTTCTCCTTGGTCTGCGACGAGAATTTTGGGTCCGGCACCTTGACCGACAGCACGCAGGTCAGGCCCTCGCGGCAATCGTCGCCGGTCAGCGGCACCTTGTCCTTTTTGGCGCTCGACATCTCGTCGGCGTATTTCGTCACCACGCGCGTCAGCGCCGCGCGGAAGCCGGCCAGATGCGTGCCGCCGTCCTTCTGCGGGATGTTGTTGGTGAAGCACAGCATGCTCTCGTGGTAGCTGTCGTTCCAGGTCAGCGCCACTTCCACCGTCATGCCGTCGCGCTCGGCCTGGATCATGATCGGGGCGGAGATCAGCGACGACTTGGCGCGGTCGAGATATTGCACGAAGGCCTTGAGGCCGCCCTCATAGTGCAGCGTCGCTTCCTTGGGCTCCACGCCGCGCTTGTCGGTCAGCACGATGGTGACGCCGGAGTTCAGGAAGGCGAGCTCGCGCAGCCGGTGCTCCAGCGTCGCGAAATCGAACTCCGTCCTGGTGAAGGTCGCAGGCGAGGGCAGGAACGTCACCTCCGTGCCCTTGCGGCCCGGCGCGTCGGCCACGATCCCCAGCGGCGCCACGGCGTCGCCGTGGCGGAACTGCATGTAGTGCTCCTTGCCGTCGCGCCAGATGCGCAGGTCGAGGAATTCGCTGAGCGCGTTGACCACCGAGACGCCGACGCCGTGCAACCCGCCGGAGACCTTGTAGGCGTTCTGCTCGAACTTACCGCCGGCATGCAGCTGGGTCATGATGACCTCCGCCGCCGAGACGCCTTCGCCTTCGTGGATGCCGGTCGGGATGCCGCGCCCGTCGTCGCGCACGGTGCATGAGCCGTCGGCGTTCAGCGTCACGTCGCAGCGCGTCGCATGTCCGGCCAGCACCTCGTCGATCGCGTTGTCGACGACCTCGTACACCATGTGATGCAGGCCCGAGCCGTCGTCGGTGTCGCCGATATACATGCCCGGCCGCTTGCGCACGGCGTCGAGGCCCTTGAGGACCTTGATGCTGTCGGCGCCGTATTCCTCGGTCACCTTCTTGTTCTGCGTGCCGAACGGACTCTCGTCCGGCGTGTTGCTGGGAATGTCGGACATCGGCTGACTGTCTACTCCTGACGGACGAATTGTCCGTCGTTGACATGAAACACGTCGGCGTGCGCCTGCAGGCCGTCGAACAGCGACAGGTCGGTGCCCGTCATCCAGGCCTGCGCGCCGAGCGCCAGGATTTCCGCGAACAGGGCGGCGCGCCGCACCGCGTCGAGATGCGCGGCGATCTCGTCCAGCAGCAGCAGCGGCGCATGGCCGCCGCGCGCCTCGCGCAGTTCCCAGGCGTCCGCCAGCACGATGGAGATCAGCAGCGCTTTCTGCTCGCCGGTCGAGCATTCGCGGGCGTCGGCGCGCTTCTGCGTGTGGCGCACGGCAAGGTCGGTGAGATGCGGGCCGAAGGTCGTGCGCCCGGCCTCGGCATCGCGGATGCGCGCCCGCGCCAGCTTCTCGCGCATCGCCTCGGCCAGCCCGGCGCCGAGTTCGGCGAGCAGCAGATCCGTCTCGCCGTCCAGCGCCAGCTGTGCTGCCGGGAACGCCCCGGCCTCGCCGCGGGCCGCCAGCGCGCGATTGAGCCGCTCCACCGTCTGCGCCCGGCTCGCGGCCATCGCGATGCCGGCGTCGATCATCTCGGCCTCCAGCCCGTCCAGCCAGGCCGGATCGCGGGGCCCGAATTTCAGCAGCCTTGCCCGCTCGCGCATCGCGGTCTCGTAGCGCGTCGTGGTCCGCGCATGGCCGGCATCGAAGCCGAGCACGAGCCGGTCGAGGAATTTCCGCCGTCCGCTGGCGCCCTCGATGAACAGCCGGTCCATCGCCGGCGTCAGCCACAGCATCTGCACCAGTTCGCCGAGGTCAGCCGAGTTCTGCGCCGGCGCGCCGTTCAGGCGCACCGCCCGCCGCTCGCCGCCGCCCGGCCCCAGCGTCAGGCCGGTGCCGACGTCGTAGACTTCGCCGCCGCGCGAGACCTGCGCCGCCACGGCCCACAGCGCGTCGCTGGGGGCTGCACTCGGCCCGCGCCGCACATGTTCGCCGAGCCGGGCGCCGCGCAGGCCGCGGCCCGGCGACAGCAGCGAGATCGCGTCGAGCAGATTGGTCTTGCCGGCGCCGTTCGGACCCGCCAGCACCACCGGCGTGCCGCTGACGCAAACGTCGAGCTCGGCATAGGAGCGGAAATTGCGCAGGGTCAGCCGCGTCACGGCCAAGGTGTGCTTCGGGGCTGTCGATACGCTGTCGCTATCGACTGCTCGCACCCCAGCATGACGACGGATGAATCCGTCATCCTGAGGTGCGCCCAATTCGGGCGCCCCGAAGGATGGAAGGGTGACCAACCTCAGACCCGCATCGGCATGAGGACGTAGAGCGAACGGCCGTCCTCTGCGTCTTCGATGATGGTCGGCGAACCGGCGTCCGAGAGCAGGAAGCGGATTTCCTTGCCCTCGATCTGGCTGGTGATGTCGAGCAGGTATTTGGCGTTGAAGCCGATCTCCATGCCCGCCGCGCTGTAGGTCGCGCCCAGCTCCTCGGTCGCCGTGCCGCTCTCGGGATTGACCACCGACAGCGTCACCTTGTCCTTGGCGACGGCCATCTTCACGGCGCGCGTCTTGTCCGCCGAGATGGTCGAGACGCGGTCGACGGAGTGCGAGAACTCCTTGGACTCCAGCGCCAGCGATTTGTCGTTGCCGCTGGGAATCACCCGTTGGTAATCCGGGAAGGTGCCGTCGATCAGCTTGGAGGTCAGCTCCACGCCGCCGAAATTGAACTGGATCTTGGTGTCCGACAGCGAGATCTCGATCGCGCCGTCGGCGTCGTCGAGCAGCCGGCGCAGCTCCGTCACCGTCTTGCGCGGCACGATGATGCCCGGCATGTCGCCGGCGCCCTCGGGCAGGTCGAGCTCGAAGCGCGCCAGGCGGTGGCCGTCCGTTGCCACGGCGCGCAGCACCTTGGTCTTGCCGTCCTTGGCCGCGTGGATGTGGATGCCCATCAGGTAGAACCGTGTCTCGTCGGTCGCCATGGCGAAGCGGGTCTTGTCGATCAGCCGCTTGAGGTCGTCCGCCGCCAGCCGGAAGCGGTGCGGCAGGGCGCCCGCCGCCATCTGCGGGAAATCCTCCTTGGGCAGGCAGGCGAGCTCGAACCGCACCGAACCGGCCGAGACCGCCAGCCTGCCGCCCTCGCTGGTCAGGAGCTCGGCCTGGACCTGGGCGCCGTCGGGCAGCTTGCGCACGATGTCGTACAGCATGTGGGCCGGCGCCGTGGCCGAGCCGTTGCGCAGCACGTCGGCGGGGATGGCCTCGACGATCTCGATATCGAGATCGGTGGCGGTCAGCTTGAGCTGGCCCTTGCCGGCTTCGATCAGGACGTTCGACAGGATGGGGATCGTGTTGCGGCGTTCGACGACACTCTGCACATGGCTCAGCGCCTTCAGGAAGGCACCCCGTTCGACGTTGATTTTCATCGTTCCCGCAAGCGTTTGAGAGCCGTTTGAAAACCCCAGGCCCAACCCACCCGAGCGGGCCGGTAACCTATTGATTTCCTTGAGTTTCCAGGCGGCCGAGACTCAGGTTTCCCACTATATCAAATAGCCCCCTGAAAAGTAGAAAATAATGCGCCGGCAACGCTCCGCGCGGACGGCCAAACCGGCACCGTCAGGGCGTCACGCCATAGGTCTTGTAGAGGTCCGAAACCGCCGGATCGGCCTTTAGCGCCGCGGCTATGTCGGCCTCGCCATCCGACGTCCGGCCAAGGCGCAATTTCGCGATCCCGCGCATGTAGCGCGAGGCGGCGACCGCCGGCTGCAGCGCGACAGCCTGATCGAGGCTCGCCAGCGCCGCCGCATAATCGCCGAGCCGGAACTGGACGAAGCCCAGCGTATCGACCGTGGGGCCGGCTTTGGGCCGTAGATCGAGCGATTTGCGGCAAAGATGCAGCGCCGCGGCAAGGTCACGATTGGCGAGGCCGCGGGCCCAGCAGGCGTTGTTCAGCGCCACGGCGTTGCCCGGCGACAAGGCCACTGTGCGGTCGTAGTCGGCGATGGCGGCATCGGCCTTGCCGAGCAGGATCTGCGCCGTGCCGCGCCGGGAATAATAGTTCGCAACGCCGGGGCTCTGCCCGATCGCGGTTGTGAGGTCAGCGATCTCGGCGGGATAGTTCTTCTGGTGCGAATAGACCCGCGAGCGGTCGTAGTAAGCCGTGGTGTTGTCGGGGCGCAACGCGATGGCGGCGGTTTCGTCCGCGACGGCCGCATCCAGATTGCCGCGGTCCATGTTGGCGAAGCCGCGGTGCATGTAAAGCAGATCGTCCTTCGGCGACAGCGCGATCTGCGCGGTCAGCGCGGCGATGGCGCGGTCGAAATCCGCCAGCGACCCCGCTTTGTCGCCGACGCGGTCCTTCAGCACGCCACGCTCGGTCCAATAGCGCCCGATGCCGGGCGACAGCGCCACGGCCTGGTCGAGGTCGGCAAGCGCCGGCGCATAATCGCCCTTCATCTCCAAGGTCTGGCCGCGCTCGAAATGGTCATAGCCCGCGTTCGTGGCGAGCGAGATCGCCTTGCTGAAATCCGCGATGGCGCCGTCCCAATTGCCCGCGCTGCGGTAACAGAATCCGCGGTTGCGATAGGCCGGCACGAAATTGGGCTGCAGCGCGATCAGCGCGGTGAAATCCGCCTCCGCCTTGGTGCAGTCGGCCAGCCCGGAATGCGCGTCGCCGCGCACGAGCAGCGCCGTTGTGTCGTGGGGATCGGCGCTCAGCAATTGGCCGCTATCGGTCAGCGCGTCGGCATAGTGCCCCTGTGCCTCGGACAACAGGGCGTGGTTGCGCAGCGCGGTCTTGTCGGCTGGATCGAGCGCCGCGGCTTTCGCGTAATCGGCCAACGCGCCGGCGGCATCGTTGCTGCGGTCCCGCGCTACGCCGCGGTCGTTGTAGACGCCGGCGTCCGGTCGGCCCGCCAGGCTCGCGGTGAAATCGGCGATGGCGCCGGCGAAGTCGCCGAGCGCCGAGCGGCTGCGGCCGCGCTGGTACAGCGCCTCCGTGTGGCCTGCATTGCGCGACAGCACCAGGTCGAAATCGGCGATGGCGCCCTCGTGATCGCCGCCGCTGGCGCGTGCTAGGCCGCGATTGAAGAACGCTTCGTCGTCGTCGGGCGCCAGCGCGATGGCCTTGTCGTCGTCGTCGGCCGCCTTGTCCCAGGCCCCGGTCGCGGCATAGCTCATGCCGCGTAGGCGCCAAACCGGTTCGAACGCGGGAAATTTGGCGATGACGGCGCTGAGATCGCGGATCGCCGCATCATGCTCGCCGGACATCTCGTAAGCCCGGCCCCGCTCATACAGCGAATCGTAATCGTCCGGATTGACCTCTATGGCGGCCGTGAAGTCGTCGATGGCGGGCGCGTAAGTCTTCGCTTGCAGATGAATCATGCCTCTGTCGAACCGCGCGATGCCGGAGAACGGCGCCAGCTTCAGCGCGTCGCCAAGATCGGACAGCGCCGCATCGGTGTGGTGCAGCGCATATTGGACCTGGGCGCGCACGATCAGCGCGTCGGCGCCGGCGCCCTGCGCGACGCAGGCATTGGCGGCGTCCAGCGCTTTGGCATAGAGCGCCGCCGCGCCCTTGCCGGCGCTATCGGCCTGACGCGTGAGGTCGGTCGCCGCGCCGCAGGCCGCGACGGCCGTGTCCGGCGCGGGCAGTGCCGGTTGGCTCGGCACCGCGCTCAAGGCAGCCAGCAGGACAAGGTGTTTCATCGAAGCCGCGCATTGTTGCCTTCGCCAGCCTACGCCAATTCGCGCCGCCGCGAACGCGGCAAATGAAAACGGCGCCCCTTTGGGGAGCGCCGCCGTTCATGACGCGGGCCGCCCTATCACCCGGACCGCGACAGCACCGTCTGCAGGAATTCGACCTGCTGCTTGAACGCCTTGTCCTCCTTGCACAGCGCCTCGACGCGCCGGCAGGCGTGCAGCACCGTGGTGTGGTCGCGGCCGCCGAAGCGCCGCCCGATCTCGGGCAGGGAGCGCGTGGTGAGCTTGCGCGACAGGTACATCGCGACCTGGCGCGGCCGTGCCACCCGCCGGGCCCGCTGCGGCGAATGGAAGTCGCGCACGTCGAGCTCGTAATACTCGGCCGTCTTGCGCTGGATGTCCTCGATGGAGGTCTTGGCGCCTGGCGCGCTCCTGAGGCCGACGACGTCCTCGATGGTCTCCAGCGTCACCGGTTTCTTGGTCAGGTCGGTGTAGGTGGCAAGCTTGGTGAAGACGCCGATCAACTCGCGCGGGCTCGCGTCCTCCATGTCGGCGATGTGCTCGAGCACGTCGTTGGGCAGCAGCGCCTGCGGCTTGTGGCGCGCGAAGTCGGCGGCGCGGGCCTTGAGGATGGCGAGCCGCGTGACGCGGTCGGGCTTGTCCAGGGTCACCACCAGGCCGCCGGCCAGGCGCGACTTCACGTCGGCGCCGAGGCCTTCGAGCGCCGCCGGCGCGCGGTCGGCCGCGATCACCACCCGGCGCCTGAGGTCGGCGAACGCGTTGACGGTGTAGAGGAACTCGGACGCCGTCGCCGTCGAGCGGCAGATGTGCTGCAGGTCGTCGATCAGGAGGACCTCGGCAGTGCGCAATTCCTCCTTGAAGGCGAGCGTGTCCTTGCGATACAGCGCGCCCAGGAAATGGCGCATGAAATCTTCCGAGCGCAGGAACAGCGAGCGCTTGCCGCGCTTGCGGAATTCGAGTGCCGCGGCGTTCAGCAGATGCGTCTTGCCGTAGCCGAAGCCGCCATGGATGTAGAGCAGGGTGGCGTCGCTCTGCGCTCCTTCGGCGAAGGCGCGCGCCGCGCCGAGGCCGAACTCGTTGGCCGGGCCCGAGACGAAGCTCTCGAAGGTCTGCTGGGGATGCAGCATGCGCGTCCACAGGCCCTTGGCGGCTTCGCCGCCAGGCTCGTCGTCCGCGGCGCCGCCGCCGAACGCCGGCGTCGCCGGCTCGTGGCGGATGGGCTCGCGCGCCAGGCCGCCGCCGACCACCGGCACGGGCGCCGACAGCACGATGGAGATCGAGGCCGGCTCGCCGCCCTCGGCCCGCAGGGCGCGCTCGATGCGCGCCACATAATGGTTCGACACCCAGTTGCGCACGAACGGCTTGCTGGTGCCGATCCGAAGCTCGTCCTTGTCGAAGCCGTCGAGCGTCAGCGGCCCGATCCAGGCGTCGAACACCGGATCGCCCAATTCGCGGCGCAGTCTTTCGCGCGCGCCCAGCCATGCCGCGGCCCAGTCGGGCCGCACCGATTTACTCGTCATCTGTCCCATCGCCACACCCGCTTCATGTCCGGTACCGCGCCAAGCGTCGGCACCGGCGAGCCCTTGTTTTCGTCCGGACTTTGCGTCCGGTTCCTAAGCAAATCCTTGCGGCTTTTCAGGCCGCCACTCCTCGTCGCATACGTGTCTCCCCCCTGGTTATGTCTGCTTCCATGGCAGGCCCGCGGCCTTCCATCCGTTCTTGCCGCCGCGATGGCGCGCGCCGTCGAGGTCGCCCTCGAAGCCGCCCGCGACATTGTAGGCCCTGGTGTAGCCGGCCTGCGTCAGGGCGATGGCGGCGCTGCGCGAGCGCGCCCCCGAGCGGCACAGCAGCAGCACCGGCGCGTCCTTGTCGGCGCCGGCGCCCTGCTCGGTGTCGGCCACGAAGGCCGCATTGGGCTGCATGGTCGGGAAGACCTGCCATTCGACCAGCTGGACGTCGCGGCCGAGCGCGCCGAGGTCGGGCAGGCCGACGAAATTCCACTCCGCCGCGGTGCGCACGTCCACCAGGCGCGCCCTGGGATCGCTTTTCAGCAGGGCCCAGGCCTCTGTGGCGCTCAAGTCTCCGGCATAGTGCGGGGAAGGATTATTGGCGGTCATGGCGTCGTCGTTCCGGCATAGCGTGCCGCCGACCGGGGCATCTCCCAGTCTGCAAGGCCAGCAATTTCAAGGATTCAGTGGGTACTGTATTTACAGGTGAGGCCCGAATACCGGACCAAGGCATCGAATACTGTTCTTATGTTATTGGAAGTGTTCGACATCTTTTTCTCATGCCCACCGAACGAAGGTTAATGTCACGCATTTCCGAATCAGTGGCAAGTGAACGAAGGCGGAACATGACGATTCTATTTCACGCTAACCCGTTTGTCCGTATAAGGATTTTCGTTTGGACCGTGTTGCGCCGCCGAATCAGACACTTAGGTGAAGGTTCCGTGATTTTGCAGTGCAGCAATGCGACGGTACAATGAATATCAGTCTACGGACAATAAAAGCGTGGCCGCCGTGCCCGCCGTCTACAGCCGCGCCGAATCGGTCAAACGGGCCAGCTATTTGGCGAGTTTGGCGACCCGCTTGCTGAGGCGCGAGACTTTCCGGGCGCCGGTATTCTTGTGAAGGATGCCCTTGGACACGCCGCGCATGATCTCGGGCTCCGCCGCCTTCAGGGCCGCCTGGGCCACCTTCTTGTCGCCCGTCGCGATCGCTTCCTCGACCTTGCGGATATAGCCGCGGACGCGGGTCTTGCGCGAGGTGTTGATGGCGGTGCGCTTGGCCGTGGTGCGGACGCGCTTCTTGGACGAGGCGATATTGGGCATGGGTCTTCCTGCGGTAAATCGGACCGGGCGTATACCCCTGCAAGGGGCAGGGGTCAAATGGGCTATTTCGGCGATCGCCGATCAGCCGACGACCGCCGCATACAGGAAGCCAGCGGCGAATACCCCGAAGAAAATCTGGCCAAGCCAGAACCAAAATGGGTCATCGGCGCGTGTCGCCGGAAATGGAAAGCGTATGAGCGACTTTCCCGCCCGCGACTGCCAGAAGATCGCGAGCAGAAAAGCGCAGAAATGGCCAAGGGCACCAATCGGTTCGCCATCGCCTATTTGTCCGTGAAGTTCGCTTTGCGCTTCTCGCCGAACGCGGCCATGCCTTCCTTCTGGTCCTGGGTCGCGAACATGGCGTGGAACAGCCGCCGCTCGAAGCGCACGCCTTCGGCCAGCGTCGTCTCATAGGCGCGGTTGACCGTCTCCTTGGTCATCATCGCGATGGGCAGCGATTGCTGCGCGATCTTCTGCGCCGCCTTCATCGCCTCGGCCAGCAGGTCCGCCGCCGGCACGACGCGGCTGACGAGGCCGGCGCGCTCCGCTTCCGCCGCGTCCATGTTGCGCCCGGTCAGGCACATCTCCATCGCCTTGGACTTGCCGACGAAGCGGGTCAGGCGCTGCGTCCCGCCGATGCCGGGCATCACGCCCAGGGTGATCTCCGGCTGGCCGAACTTGGCGGTGTCGGCGGCGATGATGAAGTCGCACAGCATGGCGAGCTCGCAGCCGCCGCCCAGCGCCCAGCCCGCCACCGCGGCAATGATCGGCTTGCGCACATTGGCGATGCGGTCGTTGGCCTCGGCGAAGAAGTTGGACTTGTACATCTCCATGTAGGATTGCGGCGCCATCTCCTTGATGTCGGCGCCGGCGGCGAAAGCGCGCTCCGAGCCCGTCAGCACGATGCAGCGCACGGCATCGTCGCGGTCCCAGGCCTCCAGCTGCGTCACCAGCTCGCCGAGCAGTTCGGCGTTGAGCGCGTTGAGCGCCTTGGGCCGGTTCAGCGTGACGACGCCGACCGCGCCGTCGGTGGTGGCGACGATGTTGAGGTGGTTCATCGAAATCTCCCTATCCGGCGCTTCCCATAGCGCCGCTCTTGACATGCAACCAAATGGTTGCATATTAGGGCCATGAGCATGGACCTGGTTTTCAAGGCGCTTGCCGATCCGACCCGGCGGCAACTTCTGGACCGGCTGCATGCCCGCAACGGGCAGACGCTGAACGATCTGTGCGAGCAGATGGAGATGACACGGCAGGCGGTGACCAAGCATCTCGTCCTGTTGGAGGCGGCCAATCTTCTTTCGACCGTGAAGAACGGCCGCGAGAAGGCGCACTTCCTCAACCCCGTCCCCATCAACGAAATCGCCGAACGGTGGATCGGCAAATACGAGCGCGGCCGCCTGAAGGCGCTCAGCAACCTGAAACGCAACCTCGAAAGGCAAGAGCCATGAGCAGCCGGTACATCTATGTCACCTATATCCGCACCACGCCGCAGAAATTGTGGGATGCGCTGACCCGGCCGGAATTCATCAGGCAGTACTGGTTCGACATGACGCAGGAATCGGAATGGAAGCCCGGCGCCGCCTGGGCGATGAAATTCTCCGATGGCCGCGTCGCCGACGCCGGCGAGGTGCTGGAGAGCGATCCGCCGCGCCGCCTGGTGCTAAAATGGCGCAACGAATTCCGCCCCGAGCTGAAGGCCGAAGGCTTTTCGCGCTGCGTCTACGACCTGGCGCAGGACGGCGACGTGGTGCGTCTCACCGTCACGCACAGCATCGAGAAGGACGGCGCCAAGCTCATCGAAGCGGTTTCCGGCGGCTGGCCGAAGATCCTGTCGAGCCTCAAATCGTTCCTGGAAGGCGGCGCGCCCTTGCCGCGCACGCACAACACGCCGGCGACGTGAGGCGGCGATGGCGCACAGCAAATTCGTCTACGTCATCGTCATCCGCTCGACCCGCGAGAAGATCTGGGAGGCGCTGACCAAGCCGGAGTTCACGCGGCGATACTGGGCCGGTACGACGCAGAAATCGGCATGGACGAAGGGCTCGTCCTGGAGCGTCTACACCCCCGATGGCCGGCTTTGGGACAGCGGCGAAATCCTCGAGAGCGACTATCCGGCAAAGCTCGTGCTCAGCTGGCGCAAGGAGCCCGCCGACAAGCCGTTCCTCGCCGAGATGCACGCGGAGGGTTTCAGCAAGCTGACCTATGAACTCAAGGATGTCGACCTTGGCGTTCAGCTCACGCTGACGCATGAAATGGACGTCGATGGCTCCAAGTTGATCGGCGCGGTGTCGCAGGGCTGGCCGTCGGTGCTGTCGAGTCTGAAGACCTTCCTCGAAACCGGCACGCCGCTGCCGAATTCCGACAAATGGCCGGAGGGGCTTTGATGAAATTTTCCTTTCCCGTTGTTGCGGGGTGGAAAGAGCACGGCGCTCGCGACCGCTACCTCTGGCACTTGGGACAGTAAAACGTCGAACGCCCCGCCTGCACGATGCGCTTGACGGTGCCTTTGCAGTCCGGGCACGGCTTTCCTTCGCGGCCATAGACCGCGAAGTGGTGCTGGAAATAGCCAAGTTCGCCGGTCACCTGTTTGTGGTCGCGTAGCGACGATCCGCCGGCCTTCACCGCTTCGCGCAGCACCGCCTTGATCGCGATTACGAGTGCAGCGGCCTCCGCCGGCTTCACCTTGGCAGCCATGCGCTTCGGCGAGATGCGGGCGCGATACAGCGCCTCGCAGACATAGATATTGCCGAGCCCGGCGATCACCCGCTGGTCGAGCAGCGCCGATTTGATCGGCGTCTTCTTTCCTTTCAGCGCCTTGGCGAGGCTGGCGGCATCGAACGCCGCCGACAGCGGCTCGGCGCCCAGCCCCTTGAACAATTTGTGTTCGTCCAGTTCGCCGGTCTCGATCAGCAGCATCAGCCCGAAGCGGCGATGGTCGTTGAACACGATGCGGGCCGGCGCGTCGGTATCGAACACGACATGATCGTGCTTGCCGTCGCCGGCGCCGTCTTCGCCCATGTCGTGGACATAGTTGCCGAGTTTCTTCTTGGCCGCGCCTGCATAGACCGTCATCCGCCCGCTCATGCCCAGATGGATGACCAGCGTCTCGCCGCTGTCGAGATCGCCCAATATGTATTTCGCCCGCCGCCGCAGCGTCTTGACCAATCGCCCGGTCAGCCGCCCGGCGAAATCGTTGGGGAACGGCACGCGCAGGTCGCCGCGCCGCGTCTGCGCATGCGTGATCCGGTGTCCCTCCATCACGGGAACAAGCCCCATCCGCACGGTCTCGACTTCGGGCAATTCGGGCAAAAGGACACCATTAAGAGTCGCAGCAGGCGACCGTAGCCCACCGAATCCCCAGCGGCTATTCTCCCGCCCATGACTGCTGACACCACCGCCAGTTTCGGCTTTCGCGACGTGCCGGAGGCCGACAAGGAAGGTCTCGTGCGCGAGGTCTTTTCCTCGGTCGCGGGCAGATACGACCTGATGAACGACCTGATGTCGGGCGGCGTCCACCGGCTGTGGAAGGACGCGTTCGTCGAATGGCTCAATCCGCGCCCCGGCTGGCATGTGCTCGACGTCGCCGGCGGCACCGGCGACGTCGCCTTCCGCATCGCCGATCTCGTCCGATCGCGGGGCGGCGAGGCGGCGATCGCGGTCTGCGACATCAATGTGGACATGGTGGGGGAGGGCGTGCGCCGCGCCGAGACGAAAGCCGAGCGCGCCATCGCCTGGGTCGCCGGCGATGCCGAGGCGTTGCCGTTTCCCGACGCCAGCATGGACGCGTATACGATCGCTTTCGGCATCCGCAACGTGACGCATATCGACACGGCGCTGCGCGAAGCACGGCGCGTGCTGAAGCCCGGCGGGCGGTTCCTGTGCCTGGAATTCTCCCGCGTCGAGGCGCCGGGCCTCGATGCGCTTTACGATGCCTATTCGCTCAACGTCCTGCCGCGGCTGGGCGCGATGGTGGCCGGAGATGCCGACGCCTATCGCTATCTCGCCGAAAGCATCCGCCGCTTTCCGCCGCAGGCGAAGTTCGCGAAGATGATCGAGAAAGCGGGACTCGGCCAGGTGAAGGTGCGCAACCTCACCGGCGGCGTCGCGGCGATGCATTCGGCGTGGAAGATATGAGCAGGTTCGCCGACCTCCGCCGCCTCTGGCATGCCGCGCGTGTGCTGGCGCGCAACGACGCGTTGTTTCCCAAGGAGTATGAGGCGCTGCTGCCGCGGTCGGCGCGGCTGGCGCGCCGCCTGCTCGGCAGCGGCCGCGCCGTGCACGATCCCGCGCCGCCCGGCGTGCGGCTGGCGCGGGCGCTGGAGAGCCTCGGCCCCGCCTATATCAAGCTCGGACAGGTTCTCGCCACGCGTCCCGACATCGTCGGCGCAGAGGTCGCCGCCGCTCTCGAGCAGTTGCAGGATCGGTTGCCGCCGTTCCCGACCGCCCAGGCGCGCCAGGTGATCGCGGACGGCCTCGGCCGTCCCGCCGACGCTTTATACAGTTCGCTGTCCGAGCCGGTCGCCGCCGCCTCCATCGCGCAGGTGCATGACGCCATGACGGCCGACGATCCGCCGGTGCGCGTCGCGGTCAAGGTGCTGCGCCCCGGCATCGCGGTGCAGTTCGGCCGCGACATCTCCGCCTTCGCGCTGGCGGCGCGCCTTGCCGAGCGTCACCTGCCGGCGGCGCGGCGCCTGCGGCCCAGGGCGATGGTCGATATCCTCGCCGTGTCGGTGGCGCTCGAGCTCGACCTGCGCATGGAGGCCGCCGGCGCCTCGGAGCTCGAGGAGCGCACCCGCGGCGACGCCGATTTCCGCGTCCCGCACATCGACTGGAGCCGCACCGCGGACCGCGTCCTGACCAGCGAATGGATCGACGGCATCTCCATCCGCGACCGCTCAGCGCTCATCGCCGCCGGCCACGACCCCAGACGCATCGCCAACCTCGTCATCCGCAGCTTCCTCACGCAGGCGCTGCGCGACGGCTATTTCCACGCCGACATGCATCCGGGGAATCTTTTCGTCGATGCGCAAGGCCGCCTGGTCGCGGTCGATTTCGGCATCATGGGCCGGCTCGACGACGCCATGCGCCGCTTCATGGCCGAGACCCTGGCCGGCTTCCTCGCCCGCGACTATCGCCGCATCGCGCAGATCCATTACGACGTCGCCTTCGTCCCGGCGCATCATCCGGTCGAGACCTTCGCCCAGGCCCTGCGCGCCATCGGCGAGCCGATCTTCGGCCGCCCCGCGCGGGACGTCTCGATGGCGCGGCTGCTGGCGCAGCTGTTCGACACCACGCGCCGCTTCGACATGCAGGCGCAGCCGCAGCTCGTTCTCCTGCAGAAGACCATGATGGTGGTGGAGGGCGTGGCGCGCAGCCTCGATCCCGAGTTCGACATCTGGGAGGCGAGCCGCCCCGTGGTCGAGAAATGGATGATCGAGCGCATGGGCCCCGAGGGGCGCCTGCGAGACGCCGCCGACAGCGTCAGCGCGCTCGGCCGCGTGGCGCAGAACCTGCCGCAGCTCCTGAAGAACGCAGAGATCATCTCCGCCATGCTGGCCGACGGCGGCGTCCGCCTGCATCCGGAGTCGGTGGCGCTGATCGCCGCCGCGCAGGTCTCGCGCACCCGCCACGTCCGCATCGCGATCTGGATCGCCGCGGGCGCGTTGGGCCTCCTCGCGCTGGCGCCGTTTCTTTAGCGTTGATTTGGGTAGGATTGAATCACCCAAAACCGTCATCGCCCGCTTCACGCGGGCGACCCAATTTGTTTCTGGCCGAGCAAAATGGGTTGCCCGGACAAGCCGGGCAATGACGTATTGGATTGGATAAATTCAAACCAAAACGACGCTAGCTCAGGGCTTGTCGAACAGCGCCTTGCGAACGGCGGATACGAACGATTCGGCATTGCCTTTTTGCCAGACGCCGCCGGTCGAGGTGCGCAGGTCGTTGCCCGCGGTATTGATCGTGACGGCCGGCCAGCCGATCAGCAAAAGAATGCCCAGTGCGAGCGCGATCAGGCCGAACAGCATGGCAATGGCGGCGCCGCTGTACAGAAAGCCGGCGCCGATCAGCGTCAGCACCAGGCCTCCGAACACGTTTCGGCTGGTCTCCAGCCGCACGGACGTGACGTGGCGCATCGGCAGCTCTTCCAGGACGCCGCCACCAAACCAGCCCTTCTTGGCATAGAAGGCGATGCGATCCGGATAGACCGCGCCAAACTCGTTGTCGAACATCGGTGCACTCGCCGCCATCGTTTCCCCCTCTGGCTGTTGTCGGGGAAGACTAGGACGCGTCTTCGAGACATGCAACAATAGGTTGCATTTCGGACGACGGCCCAGCAGCCATCGCGGAAAGGCACGGTGCGGGCGGGCTTCGCCTAGGCGATATGCACCTTGCCGGCGTCGCAGGCGTGCGTGCCCTTGGCATCGGTGACGTAGACCTTCACGATCACGGTGTGATTGGCGAGGTCGGGCGTGTCGGGCACCTGCACATGCACGGCGTGGCGCGCCACGGTCTGGTTGGTCACCAGCACCGAAGAGTAGCCGGTTGGCGCCTCGCCCGGCGGATTGGCCAGCGACATCACCACGCTGACATTGGCGCTCTGCGCCTTGATGTCGTCGCAGGCGATGGCGAAGCGGTCGCCGCGATTGACGGTGAGGACCCCGGCGCCGCCCGTGTCCATGGTGGCGTAGGGAATGATGTGGCCCGGCGTGGCCATCACGCCCGCCGCGGCCGCCGGAGCGCTCGTTACCAGCAGAGCCGCGAAGCCGATCCACAAAGCGCGCATGGCATGCTCCCCATTGCCTTCCGTCGAATCCACTATAACCCGGTTGTGTGGACTTCCCAATAGCGGTTCTTGGTAAACCGCGACAAATCTTGGCGTCCTCCCCCGCAGGCGTTGGCGGGGGAGGTGGTCGTAGCCGCGTCAGCGGCGAAGACCGGAGGGGGAGACTAATCCCTCGACAACCGCCAGAACCGCCAGCACATCAGCACCGCCGCGACCACCAGGCCGAAGGCCAGCCCGTACCAGATGCCCAGGCCCTTGAGGCCGAAGCCGAAGGCGAACAGCATGCAGGTGGGAAAGCCCGCCAGCCAATAGCTCGCGCCGGCGATCCACATCGGCGCCCGCGCGTCTTTCAGGCCGCGCAGCGACAGCGCCGCCGTCACCTGCACCCCGTCGACGATCTGGAACACCGCCGCGACATGCAGGAACGTCACCGCCAGCAGCAGCGACGGCATGTTGGCCGGCGTCGGCGGCAGGTACAGCGAGGCGATCTCGAACGGCCAGGTCCACAGGACGCCCGAGGTCACCGCCATGAAGCCGGTGGCGACCGCGATCGCCGCCCAGCCGGCGCGCCGCACCGCCTCGCGGTCGGCGGCACCGGCTGCCAGCCCGACGCGCACCGTCGCCGCCATCGCGATGCCGAGCGGCACCATGAAGGTGATCGACGGTATGTTCATCGAGACCGTATGCGCCGCAAGATATTCGAGCCCGAAATGCCCCATGAAGAAATTCGAGGAGAAGAACAGGCACGCCTCGAACATCATGGTCAGCCCGATCGGCAGGCCGAGGACGTAGATCTCCTTCAGCTTCGCCCAGTCCGGCGTCCGCAGGTCGCGGAAGATGCGGTGAAGGTGCAGCTTGGGCGTCAGGCGCACCACCGCCAGCATCAGCGCGAAGCTGACCGCGAACGACATCGCGCTGGCGACGCCTGAGCCCAGAAGACCGAGGCGCGGAAAGCCGAAATGCCCGAAGATCAGCGCATAGTCGAACAGTGCATTGAAGAATACCGCCATGCCCATCACGATCAGCGAGGCCCTGGGCTTGGAGAGCGCGGTGGCGTAGTTGCGCAGCACCTGGAACCCCAGGCTGAAGGGCAGGCCGAACGACAGCGGCACGACGAAGGCGCTGGCTGCCGTCGCGAGCTGCTCGGATTGCCCCAGCGCCATCAGGATCGGCCGCGCGAACTGCAGGAACACGACCAGCGGCACGCCCACCATCAGCACCGACCAGAAGCCCATGCGCACCACGACGCGAACATGCGTGCGGTCGCCCGGATCGCCGCCCAGGATGTGCGCGATCATCGGCGCCACCGCGGCGGACGGCCCCGAGCCCAAAAGCCAGCAGAAATAGAACATCGTGTTGCCCAGCACGGCGCCCGCCAGCGCCATGCTCGAGAAGCGCGCCAGCATCAGCGTGTCGGTGGTGCCGATCGCCATCTGCGCCAGCTGGGTGAGGATCAGCGGTCCCGCGAGCTTTAGCAGCTCGCGGGTCTCGGCGGCCCATGCCCGCGCGCCATGGCCCGCAACCCGGGCACCGGCGGTGGCAACATCGAATTCGGTTATGTCGGTCATGATACGGACTTGTCTTTTAAGTCCGAGCGCGGCCTGAGGGTGTCAGCAAGCAACAAAAAACCCTCCAGAGCAGCGCTCGGAGGGTCGAAACCTACGCGGATCCAGGCAAGCCTAGAGCGCGCTCTCCTCTCGAGCGGATGCAGCGGTCCCCCCGCCCGGAAGGGCGACGGGTGCGGCAGTTACGGTCTTTCGCAACGAACTGTGCATCAATCTCGCTCGAATCGCTCCGCTGGCCCGATGCCCGCGAACGCGGAATTTGGGTACGCCTGGGGCAAAATGAAGTCAACACATCCCCGCGGCATGGCTGCACTTCGTAGGCGGGCTGTGCCCGTTACGCCACCACCGCTGCTGCAATGCACAAAGCGCGCGCTCTATTTGAACAGCCCGCAGCGGCGTGCGTCCACGCCGACGCGGAATGTCTGGTAGATCCGGCCCTCGCCGAGGCTGCCGCCGTAATGGCGCGTCGCCGAATGCAGCATGCCGCTCGGATAAGCGACCATGCGATTGTATTTGTAGCCGGCGCGGTCGATTTCCTCCCAGCGCGCGCGCCGTTCGGAATCGCGCTCGAGCCGCTCGCGCAGTTTGCGCAGCGTGGTGCCGAGCCGCCGCGCGTCGGCGCGATCCGGTTCGAAGATGAGCCCGGTCGCCTTGTGCCGCCACAGCGAGGTGCCATAGGCCGCCGGCAGGCCGGGCGTCAGATAGACGACGATCGTCACGTCGTCGGCCGGTTCGTCCGTGTGCACGCCCGGCGTCTCCTTGCGCGCGCCGCGCGACAGCCCCATGTAGAAAATGCCGTTGCCGTCGTCCGGATCGGTGTCCCAGCGCGTGATGCGGGCGCCGAGGATCCGCTCGATCCGCCGCCGGATGCCGGGCTCGTGATGGACGCGGTTGGAGGAATAGCCGGTGATGCCTTCGGGGATCGCATAGGCCATCGCCTGGGCGCGGGCGCGCACCGCGTCGGGATCGCGATAGAAATCGTCGCGCACGAGAAGGAACGGCTTGGTCCTGGCCCCGCGGTTCATGGCGATTGCCGCCCCCGGCTGTAATCGGGAGCGAATATATGGCCTGGCCGCGTTCTATACTACCAAAACTCTGCGCCGTTACTTTGGACACGGGGACGGCGCGGCATCCTGCGGCACCGTGCCGGGAACACCTCGCCACCCTCAACCCTTGACGCACCACGCGCCCTTGCGCCTTCCGCATCGTCAGGCGCTACACTGTGGCAAAAGAACAGCTCGGAGAGGATACGGCTCATGGACTTCACGATCCCGCAAAGCGTCAAGGACCTGCTGGTCAGGATCGATGCTTTCATCGATGCCGAGATCATGCCGCTGCAGCACCAGGACGACAACGACCGCTTCTTCGATCACCGCCGCGAATGGGCTCGCACCGATTTCGAGCATGGCGGCCTGCCGCGCAAGGACTGGGAAGCGCTGCTGCGCGAGATGCGCATCCGTGCCGACAAGGCCGGCTTCCTGCGCCTCGCGCTGCCCGAGGAATATGGCGGCAAGAACATCGGCAACCTCGCCATGGCGATCATCCGCGAGCATCTCGCGGCCAAGGGACTCGGCCTGTTCAACGATTTGCAGAACGAGACCTCGGTGGTCGGCAATTTCCCGCAGATCCTGATGTACCGCGACTTCGGCACCGAGGAGCAGAAGAAGACGCTGCTGCCCGGCATGCTGAACGGCACCATCCGCATCGCCTTTGGTCTCACCGAGCCCAAGCACGGCTCCGACGCGACCTGGATGGAGACCCGCGCCGTCAAGGACGGCAATGGCTGGCGCATCAACGGCGAGAAGATGTGGAACACCGGCGTCCACGCCGCGACCCACGACATGGTGTTCTGCCGCACCTCGGGCGAGGACGGCAACGCCCGCGGCCTCACCTGCCTCATCGTGCCGATGAACGCCGAAGGCGTGAAGATCGAAGAATACATGTGGACCTTCAACATGCCGACCGACCACGCCCGCGTCTCGTTCAAGGACGTCTGGGTGCCCGACAGCGCCGTCTTCGGGCCGGTCGACAACGGCCTCGTCCTTGCCCGCCACTTCGTGCACGAGAACCGCATCCGCCAGGCGGCCTCCGGCGTCGGCGCCGCGCAATACTGCATCAACGAGAGCATCGACTACGCCAACACGCGCAAGCCCTTCGGCAAGCCGCTCTCCCGCAACCAGGCCATCCAGTGGCCGCTGGTCGAGCTGCAGACCGATGCCGAGATGACGCGCTGGCTGATCTACCGCACCGCCTGGGAGATGGACCGCATGACCGGGCCGGAGATCCAGCTCTATCTCTCCGACAAGGTCTCGATGTGCAATTATCGCGGCAACCGCCTGGTCTGCGACGCCGCCGACTGGGCGATGCAGGTGCATGGCGGCTGGGGCTATTCGCGCCACAAGCAGTTCGAGCACATCTACCGCCACCACCGCCGCTATCGCATCACCGAGGGCAGCGAGGAAATCCAGATCCGCAACGTCGCCGGCCACATGTTCGGCTTCATCGGCAAAAATAGGAAACCGGATTGAGAGTATCGGTTGAAATTAAAACCACCTGTCATGGCCCGCGACTGCGGGCCACCCAGTTGGGGACATAGCGCGCAGGCCCAGGCCGGGCGGCGGCCGCACGCGCTATTTCATCGACATCTCCTACATGCAGAAGGGCGTGATCTGGCCCTCCTATGGCCGCGAAGGCTGGCAGAACATGCTGGCGCGGCTCGATGCGAAAGTCGGCCATCGCGCGCCGCCCGGCATGTTCGATGCCGGCGGCTTCTTCGACATCGCCGACGGCGTTGCCCGCATCGGCAAGGTGCAAGGCAGCCTCGCGCTGCGCCTGACCGAAGTCCCCGCCGGCGCCCGCCCCAAATCCGGCGCCATCCCCATCGTGCAATGACGTCCGCTTGGTTTACGCGGTCTACGGACTTCTACGTAGCGCGGACGGCGTGTCCCTGATCGCGGCGCGCAAACGTTGGATATTCTGGGGCGGCCGGAAAGAGGGGAGCTGAAACTGCCTAGAATGCGACGTATCGCGGTAACAACCCGATAGCCGCGAAGCCGCTAGGTTCCGACGCGCGCGGAACACGCCGCCGCGCACGCCGTTGGAACCATATGACCCTGCCGCACCGATCTCTTCGCCGCGCCCCCGAAAATCTTCCCGAGCTGGTGGGCTACTACGCCCGCGTCGACGCGCCGCGTCATCCCAGCGCCAACCGGCTGTTCGCGTACTGGCGGGACTGCGTCGCGGCGCGGGGAATTTTCGTGGTGGGACGCGACGTCCCGGCAAGGCCGATCGCCAACCTGCTGTGCAATATCGTCATCAACGAGCCGCTGGCCGACGGCTCCGACATGCGCGTGCGGCTCGCCGGCACGTCGGTGCGGCGGCGCTTCGGCGGCGACATCAGGGGGCATAAGCTGTCCGAACTCTTTTCGCCCGAGGATTTCAGCCATCACGTGGCCGCATCCTTCGAAGCTGTCCGCACCGGCAAGCCCGTCATCCTCGATTCCAGCCTCAAGCGCGGCGGGGTGGAGGAATTGCACACCGAGGTCCTGCTGCTGCCCGTCAAATCGGGCGACCTGCAAACCGACTGGCTGCTCGTCGGCATATTCTATTTCAACTGAAGCGATCGCGCTCTGGCGTTTGGCGGCGCGTTGCGGCAGCCTTGCCGGATGCCCGCGCTCGACGACCCCCATGACACGCCTGCCGAGGCCATCGCGTCGATCCGCGACAACGGCCACTGCGTCATGCGCGGGCTCGCCAGCCGGGACGAGGTGGAGGCCTTCCGCCCCGCCATCGAAGCCGCGGTGCAGCGCCACGCGCAGAACCAGGTGCCGCTGGCGGAACGCGGCACTTACGGCAAGGCGTTCCTCCAGGTCACCAACATCTGGCAGTATGACGAGACGGTGAAGCGGTTCGTCTTCGCAGCCCGCTTCGCCAAGGCGGCGGCCGATCTGCTCGGCGTGCCAGCCGTGCGCCTCTATCACGACCAGGCGCTGTGCAAGGAGCCCGGCGGCGGCCACACGCCGTGGCACCAGGACCAGAATTTCTGGCCGCTCGACACCGACAAGACGATCACGCTGTGGATGCCGCTGGTCGACGTGCCGGCCGAAGTCGGCTCGATGACCTTCGGCAGCGGCACCCACAAGCGCGGCGAGATCGGCCAGTGGTTCATCGGCGACGACAGCGAGGCGAACTTCGCCGCCCTGGTCGAGCGCGAGAAACTTCCCACCCACAGCCACGGCGCCATGCGGGCAGGCGATGCCACCTTCCACAAGGGCTGGACGCTGCACCGCGCCCCGGCCAATCCCACGGCGCTGCTGCGCTCGGTGATGACGATCATCTACTACGCCGACGGCACGCGCGTCGGGCCGATCGATTCCAAGATGCGCCGCTACGACCAGAAATTCTGGCTGGACGGCATCCCGACTGGCGAACCCGCCGCCGGCCCGCTAAACCCGCGCCTGTGGCCGCCCGTACAGGACCCGACATGCCGACCCTGAACTTCGCTCATCGCGGCGGCGCCGGACTTTATCCCGAGAACACGCTGGCGGCCTTCCGCGACGCGGTGGCGCGCGGCTGCGACGGCGGCGAACTCGACGTCCAGCTTAGCAAGGACGGCGAAGTCGTCGTCTTTCACGACTACAAGCTCAAGCCCGAGATCTGCCGCCTGGCCGGCGCATGGCTTCAGAAGCCGACGCCGCGCATCAAGGACCTCACCGTCGCCGAACTCAAAGCCTACGACGTCGGCCGCCACGATCCCGCCAGCGACTATGCCAAGGCGCGGCCGCACATGATGCCGATCGACGGCGAAAAAATCCCGACCCTCGCCGAAATCCTCGAAGTCACGTCCCAGGCGAGGAAACCATTCACGCTCCAGGTCGAGTTCAAGACCTCGTTCTTCGACCGCGAGGTCTCGTGCGATCCCGTCGCGCTCGCCGAGGCCACCGCCCAGGTATTGCGCAAGGCCAATTATCTCGACCGCACGATCTTCGTCGGCTTCGACTGGGCCGGCCTGCTGCACGCCAAGAAGATCGAGCCCGGCGTCGAATGCTGGTTCACCACCATGGAGCTCGATTTCCTGCGCGCGCCGGCGAAAGAAGGCGAGCGGCCGCAGGTGCAGATGCTGCGCCATTGGAACGAGACCGGCGCCTCGCCCTGGGCCGCGGGCTTCGACCCCAGCAGATATGGCGGCTCGATCCAGCGCGCCATCAAGGCCGCCGGTGGCGACGGCTGGTTTCCTTATTTCCCCGATGCAACAGCTGAGGCCGTCGCGGAAGCGAAAGCGCTCGGCCTCAAGGTCGGCGCCTGGACCGTCAACGAACCCGCCGACATGAAGCGCCTGATCGCGCTCGGCCTCGACGGACTCTGCACGGATAGGCCGGATCTGCTCGCACGAGCCCTGAAAGCTGCCGACGCGACGAGCCGAGGAGGATAGATGGCATCGATCCCCTTCGTTTTTCTTTTTCCCGACGCCGTATTCGTTCTGGTCGGGTTGCTGGCCGCCCTCGTCTTGCGCTTCATATTCCGTTGGCGATGGAGGTCGGCGTTAGGTTTTGGCGTCGTTCTGTTCGTCGTTTTCGGAATCGTGCTTTCATTCTTGCCGCTCGAAACGCACGTCGTTCGTCTCGACCTCCCTAAGTCAAATTAGATCACCTGGTGTATGCATGACCGCGCTGTTTTCCCCCTTCACGCTCAAATCCGTCACCCTCAAGAACCGCATCGTCGTGGCGCCGATGTGCCAGTACTCGGCCGCGGACGGCCGCATCAGCGATTGGCACCTCGTGCATCTGGGCAGCCACGCCATCGGCGGGGCAGGGCTCATCGTCGCCGAGGCGACCGCCGTGTCTGCGGAAGGGCGCATCACGCCGGGCTGCACCGGCATCTGGTCCGACGATCTGGGCAGCCAATGGGAGCGCGTCGTGCGCTTCCTCAAATCCCACGGTAGCGTGCCCGGCATCCAGATCGCCCATGCCGGCCGCAAGGCGTCCGCCAATCGTCCCTGGGAAGGCGACGATCACATGAAGCCCGACGATCCGCGCGCTTGGACTCCCATCGGCCCCTCCGCCGACGCCTTCGGCGGCAACCTGCCGCGCACGCCGCATGCCATGACGACGGACGAGATCCACCGCGTCACCCGCGACTTCGCGGCCGCCGCAGGGCGCGCCCACGCCGCCGGTTTCGAATGGCTCGAACTGCATTTCGCGCATGGCTATCTGGCGCAGAGTTTCTTCTCGCCGCTCGCCAACCATCGCACCGACGCCTATGGCGGCAGCTTCGAGAACCGCGCCCGCTTCATGCTGGAGACCTTCGCCGCGGTGCGCGAGGTGTGGCCGCAAAACCTGCCGCTCACCGCCAAGCTCGGCATCTCCGACTTCAAGGACGGCAGTCAGACGGTCGAGGAATCCATCGAACTGGTTCGACGCCTCAAAGCGCTCGGCCTCGATCTCGTCGACGTCAGTATCGGCTTCAACGTCCCCGACGTCTCGGGCGTGCCGTGGGGTCCGGGCTTCATGGTGCCGTTCGCCGAGCGCTTCAAAAAGGAAGCCGGCATTGCCGTCGGCGTCGGCTGGTTCATCTCCGAGGCGGCGCAGGCCGACAAGATCGTGGCGGACGGCAAGGCCGACCTCGTCATGCTCGCCCACGCCATGCTCGACGATCCGCAATGGCCGTATCATGCCGCCAAGGCGCTCAGCGTCGAGAACGCGAAATGGACGCTGCCGGCGCCCTACGCGCATTGGATCAGGGGCTGACGGATTTCCCCGGCGGGGCTATCGTCGCGCGGCAACGCTTCGGGGATGATCCGATGAGGCCGAGGAAAGCGGTGGCTGCGGGTTTGGCGGCCGTCCTGGTGCTGGCGCTCTGCGGCTGCAATCGGCAGGACGCTTCGCGGGCGCCGACCGACGATCCCAACTACCTCGTCGGCTATCACAACGGTGTCGATGACGGCCGGGCCGATGTCTGTCACCAGATCGAACACTACAAGCCGGCGATGGCGAAGGAGCTGCAGCAGCCCGGCATCTGCCCGGGGCCGGATTCGAATTGAGGCGGGGCAATGACTTTGGGTTGACTCTTCTGGAACAAAAGGTGAACATGACCTCGACTTCGCAGGAGAGGCCCATGAAACCGAAAATCAGCATCGTCACGCTGGGCGTGCGCGATTTCGCGAAGTCGCTCGCCTTCTATCGCGAGGGATTGGGCTTTGTGCCGCACAATCACAAGGAAGGCGAAGAGCATGTGATGTTCAGGCTGGAAGGCTCATGGCTCTCGCTCTATCCGCGCGGCTTGCTCGCCGACGACGCGACGGTGCCAGATGACGGCGCGGGGTTCAGCGGCATCACGCTGGCGCACAACGTACCGTCGAAGGCCGAGGCCGATGCGGTGTTCGCGCACGCGGTCTCGCTCGGCGCTAGGCCGGTGAAGACGCCGCAGGATGTCTTCTGGGGCGGTTATTCCGGCTATTTCGCCGATCCGGATGGGTATCTATGGGAGGTGGCCTACAACCCGTTCACCGATCTGAGCTAGGCCTCGCGAAACGGACGCCAGCATCGGACGAAAATGCGCGCCAGGTCAATTTGGCATTCGGCCGCGTTCCCGTTGCACCGCATGTCATGCGATGGAGTCTGCCCAGGCAAGGGAGGCAGACATGAAGACCCAGGACATCGTCTACCAGGGCGGCGGCAAGACGCTCACCGGCTATCTCGCCGACGGCGCGAACGGCAAGAAAGCGCCCGGCATCGTCATCTGCCACCAGGGCGGCGGCCTGCGCGATCACGAGAAGGAACGCGCCCGCAAATTGGCCGGGCTCGGCTATGTCGCGTTCGCCATCGACATGTACGGCGCCGTCGCATCGACCATGGCCGAGGCCGGCCCGCTGATGAACGAACTCAGCGCCGATCCCACCCTGTGGCAGAGCCGCGTCCAGGCGGGCATCGACACGCTCAAGGCGCAGCCCAATGTCGATCCGCAGCGCCTCGCCGCCATCGGCTTCTGCTTCGGCGGCGGCACCATGATCCAGATGGCGCGCTGGGCGTCGCAGATGAAATGCCTCGTCGCCTTCCATCCCGGCCTGCAGGGCCTGCCGGAGAAAGACGACCGCCCGGTCGTGAGCAAGCTCATGATCTGCGCCGGACAGAAGGACCCGCTGATCCCGGCCGAGGCGCGCGAGCGCTTCCTCAAACTGATGGCCGACGCGAACGCCGACTGCCAGTACATCACCTACGCGCGCGCCGGTCACAGCTTCACCGACAAATCGGTGGCGCAGTTCAACATGCCGAACTTCGAATACCACGCCGACACCGACCGCCGCTCCTGGGCCGCGATGCGCGAGCTGTTCGACGAGACGTTGGGGCCGCTCTAGAATCGTTTGGGCTTGATGTTATTCAATTCCCATATCGTCATTGCCCGGCTTGTCCGGGCAACCCATTTTGTTCGGCCAAAACAAATTGGGTCGCCCGCATGGTCCGAGCGACAGCGTCGGACGGGCGACGACGGTTTTTGGGGTGAATCAAATCAATTTGCTCCAGCGCTTCGCCGGCGGACGCGACCGCACGATCGTGGCACTCAGGCCGCGCGCTCGAGCACGCCTTCGCTCTTCAGCGCCGCCTGCACCTTGGGCCGCTTCGCGACGCGCTCGAAAAAGCCCCTGACGTTGGCGTAAGACGCGAAATCGATCTTGAACAGCCTGGCCCAGGTCAGCATCACGAACAGATAGGCGTCGGCCGCGCTGAACGTTGCGCCCAGCAGATAGTCGCGCCCGGCGAGCTGGCCGTCGATATATTCCAGGCGCTTGGCGATCTTGGCGCGCGCCTCGGCCTGCGCCGCATCCGAGCCCTTGCCGCCGATGATCGGCGCGAATTGCTTGTGCAGCTCCGTGCCGATGAAATGCAGCCACTCCTGCAGCCGGTAGCGTTCGAGCGTGCCGTTCGGCGGCGCCAGCCCCGCTTGCGGCCGCAGGTCGGCGAGATATTGCACGATCGCCGGGCCTTCGGTCAGCACGTTGCCGTCGTCGAGCCGCAGCGCCGGCACATAGCCCTTCGGGTTCACCGCGTAGTAATCCTCGCCGCGCTCGGTCTTGTGGGTCTTGAGGTCGACCTTCTCGAGCTCCAGCGCGATGCCGGCCTCGGCGGCGACGATGTGCGGCGACAGCGAGCAGGCGCCGGGTGCGTAATAGAGTTTCATCAGGGGAGAACTCCGGGAAGACGAAGTGGCAACGCGCCAGCCTCATCTCGTTTCCGCAAGTTCCGCCGCGGCGGGGTTATTTCGCCGGTTCGCGCGGTTCGCGCGCCTGGCGCAGCGCCGCACAGCTCGCCGAGCCGATGCGGCCCTCGATGTCGTGCAGGAAGCACTCGCCCATCGCGACGCCGTCGGTCGCGCCGTGATTGATCTTCTCGAAGCCGATCCATTCGCCGACCGGCAGCCGGTGCAGGTACACCGTCATGTCGGTGTTGATGTAGCCCAGGCTGTTCTCGCTGCGATTGGCCAGGGGGCTCGCGAAATCCGCCGCCACCGCGACGCGGGTGAACGGTGTCAGGGCGAAGCCCTCGACCAGTTCGCGGATCTCCGCCATCCAGGCGCCGCGCCGCGCGCCGTTGCTGGCGAACCAGTCCGAGACGTTGCGCATCTTCCACATGCGCTCGCCGAACTGTCCCGCCGGGGGCGCCGGCAGCGTGTCGGGATGTGGCGCCTCCCAGGCCGGCGGGCTCCAGGTCTTGCCCGGCGCGTTCTCGCCGCGGATCAGGAACTGCGCCGTGCCGCGCGCCACGCTGCGCCCGCCGCTGATCAGCTCGCAGTCCACCACCTTGATGCGCTGGCCGCCGCGGATGACGCGCGTCACCGCGGTGATCGGCGAGAAATCGGGCAGGCGGTACATGTCCACCGTCAGCCGCGCCGGCATCCACTCCGCGCCGCCATGGCAGCGCTCGAGCTCGAAACCGGCGAGGCCGATGACGACGCGGCCATGCAGCGAATTGGCGCTCCACGGACCGCGCGCCGCGGGCTGCGGCACATAGGTTTCCCCATCCCGCTTGAAAAACGCTTCGTTCGCCATGGGCGCCGTCAGAGGCCTTCGAACAGCGCCGTCGACAGATAGCGCTCGGCGAAGGAGGGGATGATCGTCACGATCGTCTTGCCCGCCATATCCGGCCGTGCGCCGACCTCCAGCGCCGCCGCGATGGCCGCGCCAGAGGAGATGCCGACCGGAATGCCTTCCAGCCGCGCCGCCTTGCGCGCGGTCTCGAAGGCGGTCTCGTTCGAGATGGTGATCACCTCGTCGATGACCTTGCGGTCGAGGATCGCCGGCACGAAGCCCGCGCCGATGCCCTGGATCTTGTGCGGTCCGGGCGGGCCGCCAGACAGGACCGGCGAATCCTCGGGCTCCAGCGCGATCATCTTGACGCTCGGCTTGCGGGCCTTCAGCACCTGGCCGATGCCGGTGATGGTGCCGCCGGTGCCGACGCCGGAGATCACCACGTCGACGCTGCCATTGGTGTCGTTCCAGATTTCCTCCGCCGTGGTGCGGCGATGCACGTCGGGATTGGCCGGGTTCTCGAATTGCTGCGGGATGATCGCGCCTGGCGTCGCCTGCACGATCTCGTGCGCCCGCGCGATGGCGCCTTTCATGCCCTTGGCGGCTTCGGTCAGCACAACTTCGGCGCCGAGGATCAGCAGCATCTTGCGCCGCTCCAGCGACATCGAATCCGGCATGACCAGGATCAGCTTGTAGCCCTTGGCCGCGGCGACGAAGGCGAGCGCGATGCCGGTATTGCCGCTGGTCGGCTCGACCAGGGTGGATTTTCCCGGCGCGATGATGCCCTGCGCCTCCAGCGCCTCGACCATGGCGACGCCGATGCGGTCCTTGACCGACGAGATCGGATTGAAGAACTCCAGCTTGAGCAGGATGTCCGCCTTGACGCCCGCCTCCTGGGGCAGCCGCCGCAGCCGCACCAGGGGCGTATCGCCGATGGTCTCGGTGATCGAATCGTAGATGCGTCCCCGTCCGGGTTTGCCTTGTTGCACTTAAACCTCCGTCATGGCCGGGCAGCGAGCATCGCGAGCGCGACCCGGCCACCCAACTTGTTTCTTGTCGAAACTCATATCGTGAAATCCGCGTTCGTCCCGCCGCCGCAATCCACCCCCGCGGTCCGCGCCCGCTGGCACAGGTCCTCGATCGAGATCGCGTCGAGCCGCGCCATCACCTCGTCCTGCAGCGTCTGGATCAGCGGCGAGACGATGCGGATGCCGAGTTCGGAGCGCGGATCGATGGCCTCGCTCTCCTCGTCCTCCAGGCTCTCGGCCACGCGCACCACGTCGCCCACCGAGATCCGCCGCCGCTCTTTGGCGAGGCGATAGCCGCCGCGCGGGCCGCGCACGCCTTTGAGCACGCCGGCGCGCACCAGCTGCTGCATCACCTGCTCGAGATAGCGCTGCGGCACGCCCTGGCGCGCCGTGATCTCCTTGGCCTGCACCGGCTCGGGCCGCGCGTTGAAGGCGATGTCGATCACCGCCTCGAGCGCCAGGAGGGTCTTGCGGGAAAGTTTCAGCATGGTCAGGCGCGCTTCGCTGTGTGGAGTCCGGTGGAACCGTGTCCGCCCGCGCCGCGGACGGTGTCGGAAAGCGTCTCGCGCTCGACCAGTTCGGCGCGTTCATGCCGCGCGATCACCATCTGCGCCACGCGCATGCCGCGGCTGATGCGGAACGGCACCTCGCCGAGATTGATCAGCACGGTCTTGAGCTCGCCGCGATAATCGCTGTCGACGGTGCCGGGCGTGTTCAGCACCGTGATGCCGTGATTGGCCGCGAGGCCCGAGCGCGGCCGCACCTGCGCCTCGAAACCCACCGGCAATTCGATGGCGATGCCGTTGGGCACCAGCACGCGCTTGCCGGGCATCAGTTCGATGTCCTCGGTGATCGCCGCAACCAGATCCATCCCCGCCGAACCCTCCGTCGCATAGGCGGGCAGGGCGAGATCGCGGGCGTGGGCGAGGCGCAGGATGCCGATCTTCACGCCGCATGCCCTTTCAGCGCCGTCGCGATCCGCGCCGCCAGCCGCGTGCCGACGTCGCGCTTGTCCAGTTCGGGCCAGTCTTCGGTGCCGTCCGCGGTGATCAGGTGCACCGTGTTGCGATCTCCGCCCATGATCCCCGTATGCGGCGACACGTCGTTGGCGACGATCCAGTCGCAGCCCTTGCGCGCGCGCTTGGCCACGGCGTGCGCCACCACGTCCTCGGTTTCCGCCGCGAAGCCGATCAGCAGATGCGGCCGCTGCCGGTGCCGCGCCAGCGTCGCCAGGATGTCGGGATTCTCGACCAGCCGGATCGCCGGCGTCGCGGCGCCGGCCTCTTTCTTGATCTTGTTGTTGGCGGCGATCTCGGGCCGCCAGTCGGCCACCGCCGCCGTCATCACCGCGACGTCGGCCGGCAGCGCCGCTTCGCACGCCGCCAGCATCTCGCGCGCCGTCGTGACTTTCAGGAGCTTCACGCCGGTTGGCGCCGCGAGCTCGACCGGCCCCGAGACCAGCGTCGTCTCGGCACCCGCCCGCGCCAGCGCATCGGCGATGGCATAGCCTTGCTTGCCCGACGAGCGGTTGGCGAGGAAGCGCACCGGATCGAGCGGCTCCTGCGTCGGCCCCGCCGTCACCAGCGCGCGTGTTCCGCTGAGGGTGCCGTCAGGTGCGCGCACATCTACGCGCGTGCCGTGCGTGCCGCCGAAGAAGCTCTCGACCGCATTTGCGATCTCGTTCGGCTCGGCCATGCGTCCCGGCCCGAACTCGCCGCAGGCCATGTCGCCGTCATTGGGCCCGATGAACAGCACGCCGTCGGTCTTCAGCGTCCGCAAATTCCGCTGCGTCGCGGCGTGGTTCCACATCCGCACATTCATCGCCGGCGCCATCAGCACCGCCTTGTCCGTCGCCAAAAGCGCGGTCGAGGCGAGATCGTTCGCCAGACCGCCCGCCAGCTTCGCCATCAAATCTGCCGTCGCCGGCGCCACCACGACCAGGTCGGCGGCGCGCGACAGCTGGATGTGGCCCATCTCGGCTTCGTCGGTCAGGCTGAACAGGTCCTGGAACACTTTTTCGCCGCTGAGTGACGCAACGGAAAGCGGGGTGACGAACGCGGCGCCGGCTCCGGTCAGGATCGTGCGCACGGTCGCGCCGCGCTCTTTCAAGCGCCGGATCAGCTCAAGGGACTTGTAGGCCGCGATCCCGCCGCCGATGATGAGCAACACGTTTTTGCCGCGCATGCGGAACGTCCTCGCCGAAGCCCGGCAATTATACCGGTTCTCGCGGGGAAATATAATGATTTACGGCGCGGAAGTGTAGTTCGGCGCTTCAGGGAGCAAAGCCATGAATGTACAGGTGAAAAACACCGACCTACCGCCGTTCCGGCCGCTGCCGCAGAAGCCGCCATCCATCGAAGTGCGCCGAAAGCCCGACGGCACGGTGTACATCGACTCGAACCACAAGCTCGGCGGCATGCACCGCTCCATCGCGCATCTCTTCGCCGACCGCGCCGCGAAACATCCCGAGCGCAATTTCATCGGCGAGCGCATCCCGCTCGAGGGCGGCAAGACCGGCGACTGGCGCTTCATCACCTATGGCGAGGCTTACGCGCGCGCCCAGGCGATCGCCCAGGCGTTGCTCAGCCGCGGCATGAATGCGCAGACGCCGCTGATGATCCTCTCGGGCAATTCGATCGTCCACGCGACGATGACGCTCGGCGCTCTCATCGCGGGCGTGCCCGTGGCGCCGGTCTCGGTCGCCTATTCGCTGATGTCGGGCGACCATTCCAAGCTCAAGCACGTCTTCGGCGTCGCAAGCCCGAAGATGATCTTCGCCGAGCAGGGTCCCCTCTATGCCCGCGCGCTGGCCGCACTGCCGCTGGACGGCGTCGAGATCGTCACGGTGACGCCGATCGCGGATCGCAGGACGACATCCTATGACGACCTCATCCGCACCAATGCCGGCCCCGACGTCGCACGCGCCCTCGACAAGGTCGACCACGACACCACGGCGAAATATCTCTTCACCTCCGGCTCGACCGGCATGCCCAAGGGCGTGGTGCAGACCCACCGCATGATGTGCGCCGTGATCGCGGCGCAGGAAGCGCTGCGCGAGGACGCGCCCGATCCGAACGAGATCCCGCAGAGCCTGGAATGGATGCCGTGGAACCACATCTCGGCCGGCAATATCGGCTTCAACGGCCAGATCAATGCCGGCGGCACGATCTATCTCGATGCCGGCAAGCCGCTGCCGGGGATGTTCGACGAGACCATCCGCAACCTGCGCGATATCGTCCCGCTCGGCATCGGCACCGCGCCGATCGCCTTCGGCTGGCTGTGCGAGGCGATGGAGCGCGACGACGGCCTGCGCGACCACGTCTTCGCCAAGCTGCGCATGGCCGGCTATGGCGGCGCGACGCTGAGCCAGGACATCTATGAGCGATTCCAGGCGCTCGCCATCGCCTCGGTCGGCATGCGCATCCCGATGACGACGATGTACGGCGCCACCGAGACCCAGGGCGTCACTGTGGTGCATTGGATCACCGAGCGCGTCGGCCTTGTCGGCCTGCCGCTGCCCGGCATCACGCTGAAGCTGGTGCCGAACGGGACCAAGCTGGAGGTGCGGGTGAAGGGGCCGACCGTCACCTCGGGCTATCACAACGATCCGAAGAAGACCGCCGACGCCTTCGACGAAGAGGGCTTC